>JAGLBA010000001.1:0-255214 GCA_018260475.1 Chryseobacterium sp.
TTTCCCTTAGTTGTAATTAGAATAACTCCATTTCTACCAAGCGATCCGTAGATGTTAGTTGCCGCAAGACCACTTAGGACTTTCATATCCTCTATACTATTGGGATCAATATCTTGAAAGCGGCTCGTGCTGTTATTAGTTCCATCCGCAAAATTACCCTGATCATTGGAATCAGAAATCATGGGAACTCCATCAATTACAAACAACGGTTGCGAAGAACCAGAAAAAGATTTTTGGTTACGAATACTGATTGTAGAAGAGGAACCAGCTTGCCCCCCTGAAGAAACAATGTTTAGGCCTGGAGTTTTTCCAGTCAATAAAGTAGAAACATCTGAAGCTGCTTTTGATTCAAAAGCTTCTTTATCAATGGTTGTCACTTGATAACCGAGTGCCTTAGCATCTCGCTTGATACTCATCCCAACAACTACTACCTCATCGATTTTTCTTTCTTTAATCGAATCAGACTTCGTCTTTTGTGCACTTACAACGCCGCCCATAAAGAAGATTACGCCTGCGCTTAATACTTTTAATTTTATATTCATATTAACAGATTTTAATATCATTGGATGCAAATATGTTAATAAAATTTAACACTAGCAAATATTTTTTTTTAAAATCTTAAAATTTTAAGAATAATGGATGAAAAATCACAACATATTTAGCTACTTTTTATCAATCATTCACCGTGAATAAAAAAACCCACTTTTCAGCGGGTTTCTCAATTTTAGTTTATATTTTTCTTTACTTTAACGTCTTCTTGACTGCTACTTCTTCGTAAACTTCTAGAATGTCACCGACTTCGATGTCGTTATATCCTTTTAGGTTCAAGCCGCATTCGTAGCCTTTCGTTACTTCTTTTACATCGTCTTTGAAGCGTTTCAAACTTTCGAGTTCGCCATCGAATTTCACGATGCCGTCGCGAAGTAATCGGATTTTGCTTTGGCGCGTCACCTTACCAGAGAGTACCATACAACCTGCGATGGTGCCCACTTTGGTAATTTTATAGATCTCACGAATTTCTACATTACCGATAACCTGCTCCTTGATTTCCGGAGAAAGCATACCCTCCATCGCTTCTTTCACATCGTCGATAGCGGCGTAGATTACGGAGTATGTACGGATTTCGATTTCTTCTTTATCAGCAAGTTCCTTGGCGTTCGCACCGGCTCTTACATTAAAGCCAATCATAATAGCATCCGACGCTACTGCCAACAATACATCGGATTCTGTGATTTGTCCAACCCCTTTGTGAAGGATATTGACTTGGATTTCCTCTGTGGAAAGTTTTTGTAACTGATCGGAAAGTGCCTCCACGGAACCATCCACATCCCCCTTGAGGATAATGTTGAGCTCCTTGAACTCTCCAAGAGCGATACGTCGACCGATTTCGTCCAAAGTAAGATGCTTCTTGGTACGGATCGATTGCTCGCGTTGCAACTGTTCACGCTTATTGGCGATGGATTTTGCTTCTCTTTCGTCATCAAACACTCGGAATTTATCCCCTGCAGTTGGCGCGCCATCCAAACCGAGGATGGTTACCGGGATAGATGGACCTGCTTCGTTCAGCGGTTGTCCTCTTTCATCCAGCATGGCTTTTACCTTACCGTGGTTTCTTCCGGCAAGCATATAATCACCAACCTTCAAAGTTCCAGATTCTACCAATATTGTGGAAACATAGCCACGACCTTTATCCAAGGACGCCTCTATCACCACACCTTGTGCATTTTTGTTCGGATTGGCTTTTAATTCCAACATTTCTGCCTGTAGGAGTACTTTTTCTAACAAAGCATCTACATTGGTACCGAATTTTGCAGAAATCTCTTGCGCCTGTATATTACCACCCCATTCTTCCACCAAAATATTCATTCCGGAAAGTTGTTGACGGATGTTGTCTGGATTTGCGCCCGGCTTATCTACTTTGTTTAAAGCGATAATCATCGGGACACCCGCAGCTTGTGCGTGGGAAATCGCTTCTTTGGTTTGTGGCATCACATCATCATCGGCTGCGATCACAATAATCGCGATATCCGTCACCTGTGCACCCCTCGCACGCATCGCAGTAAAGGCCTCGTGACCAGGAGTATCCAGGAAGGTAATACGCTGTCCGTTCTCAAGTTTCACATTATATGCTCCAATGTGCTGCGTAATACCACCGGATTCCCCGGCGATCACATTCGTTTTACGAATGTAGTCCAAAAGGGATGTTTTACCATGATCCACATGTCCCATAACGGTAACAATAGGCGCGCGCGGCAATAGATTTTCTTCGCTATCCGGTTCGTCACTAGTTGCAGATTCTTCCAAATCGGCATCGGCGAATTCAATTTTATAACTAAATTCATCTGCTACGAGCATGAGTGTATCCGCCTCCAAACGCTGGTTCATAGTCACCATCACGCCAAGGGCGAAACAAGCAGAGATCACCTCGGTAGCCGGGACATCCATCAAACTGGCAAGTTCCCCTACGGTAATGTATTCCGTAACCTTCAGCGTTCTGTCTGCCGCGTCCATTTCTTGCTGGGCTTCATCCAACTCGCGGCGATAGGTTCTTTTCTCTTTTCTATATTTTGATCCTTTGGATTTTCCACCTTTATTGGTAAGTTTCTCCAAAGTTTCTTTAATCTGGTTTTTAACTTGCTCATCGGTAAGTTCTACCGGCATATTTGCAGGGGCGCCTCTTCTGGAGCCTCCTTTTTTCTGAGCATTGTTCTGTTGGTTTGCACCGCCACGGTTTTGATTATTTCCGCCAGGCCCACCCGCAGGTCTGTTGCCTTGTTGGTTTCCGGTTTGCGCACCCGCAGCACCTGTTACCGGTTTTTCTATGCGTTTTCTCTTCTTCTTATTAGCATTATTACCAGCTCCTGGTGCTTTTGGTTTTGGTGCAAACTGAGAAAGATCAACTGTTTGTTTCAGGATTTTTGGACCATCCAATTTTTTATAAACCGTCTCAATTTTCTCCGGCTCTGTGCTCACAGGCTCAGCCGGAGTTTCCACTGGCGTTTTCGCAGCAGGTACAACCGGTTTTTCCACAGGTTTAGCAGATTCTGCTTTTGGTGCAGTAGGCTCCTGTTTTGGTTCAGCAGCGGCAGGTTTCAGTTTTTGAGATTCCGGCTTGGATTTAGAGGAAGGTTTGGAACGCGATGGCTCCATTTGGGAAAGATCGATTTTATCCAAAATTTTGAACTCCTGCTTTTCTTTTGCAGGTTCATCTTTTTTGGCTTCCACTTCTTTCGCAGGCGTTTCCGCAGCTGGCTCCGGTTTTGTTTCAGCAGGTTTGGCACGCTCCAAATCTATCTTACCTAAAATTTTTGTTTCAGGCTTAGTTGTGGATTTTGCTCGGATGATTTCTGGCGCTTTTTGCGGCTCTATTTCCAGTTTTTCTTCCGGAACTTTGGCGATAACCACCTCGTGGGATGCCTTCCTTTGCTCACCGTCTTTAGCAAACTCGGATTGCAGGGCAGAGTACGCCGCCTCGCCCAGCTGTGCGTTCGGGTTGCTTTCTACTTCGATTCCCTTGGAACCGAGAAACTCGACCAAGCGTCCTATTGAAATGTTAAACTCCTTTACGGCTTTATTTAATCTTATTTTTGGCATATTTTTGCTGTACGCTTTACGCTTTATGCGAAAGGCTTTTTAAGTTCTGTGATTGGTTTTGCAAATATTTAATCTTCAAATTCTTCTTTAAGGATACGCTTGGTTTCCTCGATGGTTTCTTCCTCCAAATCTACGATTTTGAGAAGCACGGAGGTATCTTTATCCAATACGCTCTTCGCGGTAGTGAGGCCTGCTTTAACAAACATATCGATAATCCATTTTTCTATGTCGTCCTCGAATTCTTTCAATTCCACATCATCTTCTTCCACCGTTTCGCGGTACACATCTATCTCGTAGCCTGTAAGCCAAGACGCTAAGCGGATGTTCTGCCCACCTTTACCGATGACTTTAGAAATCTCATCCACGGGGGTATACACCATCGCATAGTTGCTATCTTCCTTCACCTCAATCTTGTTCACTACAATATTTCCGAGGGCTCTTTTAATGAAAACCTCTGGATTTTTGGACCATTGGATCACATCGATGTTTTCATTTTTAAGTTCACGAACTACACCGTGGATACGGGATCCCTTCACCCCTACGCAGGCTCCTACAGGATCTATTCTATCGTCGTAAGCATCTACAGCGATTTTTGCTTTTTCGCCTGGTATGCGGACTACTTTTTTCAAAATAATGGTGCCGTCCAGAATCTCTGGAATCTCCAATTCCAAAAGTTTTTCCAAGAATTTCGGCGCCGTACGGGACACGATGATTTGAGGCTTAGAGCCTTTGAAGTCTACACTCTCCACAATTGTACGGATGTTTTCTCCTTTTTTGAAGAAATCAGATGGTATTTGGTTTTCTTTTGGTAAAATGAACTCATTATCATCATCATCCAAAATGATAACATGCTGCTTGCGAATATGGTGAACTTCTCCCATCACGATTTCGCCAATTCGATCACGGAATCGCTCGTATAACAAGGCATTGTTGTGCTCTTGCAGTTTGGTTGCAAGAATTTGCTTCAAAGTCAGGATGCTTCTTCTTCCTAATTTTTCAATCGGGATTTCCACGGTGTACTCCTCGCCTACTTCAAACGAGTCATCTATCTTCTTAGCTTCGGAAATTTCTATTTCAAGGTCATCATCTTCGGACATCTCGTCTTCCACGATGGTTTTATTGAGGAAAATTTGAAAATCTCCTTTATCTGGGTTCACAATCACATCGAAATGATCATCGGAATCGAATCTTTTTCTCAAAAGAGTTTTCAAAGATTCTTCGATGATCGCCATGAGATCGATCTTACTGATGCTTTTTTCGTCTTTGAAATCGCCAAAGGCTTCAATCAAGGCTAAACTGTCCATATAATATAATTAATGAGTGATGAATGATAATTGATCGCGATACGAATTATCATTTATAATATTTTATTGTTGATATAAAATCAAAATTTAATAACTACTGTTGCTTTTTTTATTTCGGTGAAAGGGATGTATTTTTCTTCTTCTACATCCATTTTTCCTTTACCAATTTCTTTTGGCTTTCGATACCTCAACATTAGGGTAACGCCTTCATCCTCCACTTTTATCAATTCGCCTTCGGTGGTTTGATCGTCATTGGTAATGACCTCCAAATCCCGACCGATGTTCTTGGCATATTGCCTAGGAAAAACTAACGGCTCGCCAGCTCCCGCTGACATCACTTGCAAAGCGAAATCATGCTCATCACGATCTATATTGAACTCAATCGAGCGGCTTGCATCCAGACAATCCTGAAGTGTAACGCCGTGATCGCCATCCAAAATAACTTTCACATCATCCGTGGCAGAGATTTTCAAATCAATGAGAAAAAGATCTGGGCGCTCCGCTAAAAAGCCGTCTAAAAGTGTTTCTATTTGTGTTTTTAAATTCATTCTTTTTTTCAAATATGAGGTTTGGTTTAAACAAACTGATTTTGGTTAAACGCAAGGACCGCAAACTTTTTAATAAATCTCGCTTTCCAGTTTTTAAGATGGCTAAGCCACTTCTATTACCAAAGACTTCTATTCCTTTGCCGCTACTCTTAATGAACACTTCCTGGATGCGCTGTAAAAAAGATTACGAAAAAAGGCTTTCTTGCGAAGGCCTTTTCATTGTTTTTCCGTAAATCTGATGCAAATATACGATTTAATATTATATATCCAAAATGCAAGCGTTCTTTCTGATTGAAAATGATTTACAGTTGTGGTTATTTTTAGTATTTTTGCCAAAATAAGACTTCAGATGAACATTACAATCGTAGGAACCGGCTATGTAGGCCTGGTTACCGGAACAACACTCGCAGAACTTGGAAACTCCGTATATTGTGTAGATATAGATGCTGATAAAGTGGAGCGCATGAGGAACGGCGAAGTACCTATCTACGAACCTCATCTGGAAGAAATGTTCTTGCGGAATATACAGGCGCAACGCCTTTCCTTCACTACCGATTTGAAAGAAGCACTGGACAAATCCGAAGTCATTTATCTTGCACTACCTACGCCTCCGGGTGAAGACGGTAGAGCCGATCTTTCCTATGTTTTGGGTGTAGCTGATGAGATTGGGGAAATCATGACAGAATACAAAGTGATTGTAAACAAATCCACCGTTCCGGTAGGTACTGCTAACAGAGTAAGCGCCGCAATCTCCGCAAAAACGGATATCGAATTTGATGTGGTTTCCAACCCGGAATTCCTGCGTGAAGGCTTCGCCGTGGAAGACTCCATGAACCCGGCGCGCATAGTGGTGGGTACAAATTCGGAACGCGCGAAGGAGATTATGGCAAAAATTTACCAGCCATTTACCAATACGGGGATTCCTATTATTTTCATGGATGAAAAATCCTCCGAACTTACGAAATACGCTGCCAACTCTTTCCTCGCAGTGAAAATCACCTTCATGAACGAGATTGCGAATTACTGCGAACTCGTGGGCGCAGATGTGGATAAAGTTCGCCTCGGGATGGGCAGCGACGACAGAATCGGCCACCGCTTCCTATTCCCGGGAATCGGCTATGGCGGCAGTTGCTTCCCGAAAGATGTGAAGGCATTAATCAAATCTGGAAAACAGGAAAACTTTGACTTCCAAATACTTGAAGCAACAGAGAGTGTAAACAAAGCACAAAAAGTTATTCTCTCTCACGAAATAGAAAAACATTTTTCTGGCAACCTTAAAGACAAAAAAATTGCACTTTGGGGACTGGCCTTCAAAGCCAATACGGATGACATCCGCGAGGCTTCCTCATTAGACAATATCAAAATTCTCGTGGCAAAAGGCGCAAAAATTACAGCATACGATGCCATCGCTGAAGAAAATGTGCGCAAAATTTTAGGCGACAAAATTTCCTATGCTAAAGATATGTATTCGGCACTAGATGGTGTAGATGCTTTACTAATCGCCACGGAATGGCCAGAATTTAAAAATCCTAACTTCGCACTGATGGCAGAAAAAATGAAAAACAAAACCATCTTCGACGGCCGGAATATGTATCCCGTAGAACTTCCCGAACAACACGGATTCTTTTATAAATCGATTGGGAGAAAAACTATCGGGAAATAGATAACCCGAAAAAAAAGTCAAAAAAAGCAGCAAAAATTCGCTGCTTTTTTGTTTTGTCCCTTCCCTTAAATTACCTCCACCTGCTTCCTCAATAAATCCTCGAACTCATCTCGCTGGCGGATCAAGTGGGCTTTTCCATTTAAAAACAACACTTCAGCGGGTTTTAATCTCGAATTAAAATTAGAACTCATCTCAAAACCATAAGCGCCCGCATTTCGGAATGCCAAAATATCGCCCTCATGCACCTCGTTTATTTTTCGGTCCCAAGCAAAAGTATCGGTCTCGCAGATGTTCCCTACTACGGTATAAATCCGCTCGGAACCCGTGGGATTAGATATATTTTCGATGATGTGGTAAGAATCGTAAAACATCGGACGAATTAAATGATTGAAGCCGGAATTCACGCCCACAAACACTGTTGCCGTAGTTTGTTTGATGACATTGGCCTTCACCAAAAGATGCCCCGACTTACTCACCAAAAACTTGCCCGGCTCGAACCACAACTCAAACTCGCGGCCGCTTTCTTTTTTATAAAGCGCCAGAGCCTGCTCTACTTTCTCGCCAAGTGCCTTCACATCGGTCTCCATATCGCCTTCTTGGTAGGGCACTTTGAAACCGCTTCCCATATCCAGATATTTCAAATCCGGGAAATGTTCGGCGAGTTCAAACATAATTTCCAAGCCTTGAATGAAGACATCGGTATCCTTTATTTCGCTGCCGGTATGCATGTGTAAACCTTCAACGAGGATTCCCGTGGACTTTACCACGCGCTCGATATGGCGCAGTTGGTGGATGGAAATCCCAAATTTTGAATCAATATGCCCGGTGGAAATTTTATAATTGCCTCCCGCAAAAATATGCGGATTGATACGCACAAAAACCGGATAACTGCCTGAATATTTGTTACCAAACTGCTCCAAGATAGAAATATTGTCGATGTTGATGTGCACCCCGAGAGCCATTGCTTCCTCTATCTCAGCAAGATCCACACAGTTCGGAGTAAAAAGCACACTTTTCGGATCAAAGCCAGCCTTCAAACCCAATTTCACTTCATTTATGGAAACACAATCCAAATTCGCACCCAGATTGCGCACATATTTCAGGATATTGATGTTGGTAAGTGCCTTTGCAGCGTAAAAAAACTTGGTGTTTTCCGAAAACGAAACCGTGAGTTTTTCGTACTGCCCGCGGATGCTTTCAGCGTCATACACATACACGGGAGCACTGTATTCATTGGCTATATTCAAAAGATCTTGGTCTGTCATTTTTAGTTAATTTAAAATTAGAAAATCTGCAAAGGAGGCAGATTTCAATAACAAAAGTAGGAATTATTTTTCTCAATCCGGGATGGGAACTACCTCTGCTTCGCGTTTCAGCAAAAGCATTTTCATATCGTTCAGGATTTCCGTGGCTGTGGTTTGCACGGGGATTTTCAACTGGTCAATATGCTTTCTGGATTGGATCTGGATATACAGATCGTAAAACCCAAACGCAACCGGCCGCCCTTTCGCAACCTGTACAAAGGCTTTTTCTCCTAAAACGCGACCCGGCATCAGCCAAAGTCCATCATTATTTTTTAAATCCAGCGTGGCTAAAAGCGCTTCGGGATCAGAAAACTGATTATTACTTTTAATGAAATTTAGCGCTTTCATGCCTTGGGTGTAGGAACGGAATTTCAAAACCGGAACTTCTTCGGTGGAATTATTTTTTTGAATTAAAAACTTTCCATCTTTCATAGATAATCCGAACGGTAAGGATGTGCTTTTCCGAATACCTTTGGATTTCAAAATCAGCGCGGCAATTAGGTCGTTCCCCACCAATTCATAGTGGATTTGTTCCGTGCTTTCCTGTATTGAAGCGTGTTTTTTTGATTTTGAATTAAAGATTTTTTTGCTGAATTTATTGATGTCATCTACATAATCACTTAGCAGGATCTTGCCTTCCGCATTTTGAAAATAGACTATGCCGCGCGCTCCCGGCAAATCTCTCGTAACTTCTTTTACGCGGTTCAGATAGGTCTGGGCATTGCTCTCTTCATAATGTTGCTGCAGGATTTCGGCGCTATTGTCTTTAATCATCAATAGTTTGAACAATTCCAAAGTCGCGCGGGCATCTCCGGAGGCGCGATGGGCATCAGTGAGCGGAATACCGAGGGATTTCACCAATTTCGCCAAAGAATAACTTGGCGCTTCGGGAATGAGTTTTTTGGCTAAAGGAATGGTATCTATCGTATTGATTTTGAACTCATAACCCAATCGTTGGAACTCTTGGCGAAGCATACGGTAATCGAATTCTATATTATGTCCTACCAATGTTGTTCCCTCCGTTATTTCCACGATTCTTTTCGCTATTTCATGGAATTTTGGGGCGGTTTTCACCATTTTTGGTGTGATTCTCGTAAGTTTTTGGACAAACGGGGTAATATCGGCGTCGGGATTTACGAGGGAGATGAATTGGTCTGTAATTTCATGCCCGTCATAACGGTATATGGCAACCTCTATCACGCTTTCCTTGCGGTAGCCCGCGCCGTTGCTTTCTATATCTATAATGGTGTACATTTATTCTTGCTAAATGCTCTTAGCTTTTAGAGCGATTGGTAATATTCTTTGATTTTTTGAGCCATCAACTTCCGGCGAAGATTCAAAAATTCTGGATAATGCTCTATATCCATTTCTTGTATTTCTAACGGAACACAGTTCATTTTTAAATTTCCTAAAAGTTCTTCTTCATTTGATATACCACTGACCAATTTACTGGAATCAACCATTTGGTTTTTTATAAGTCCAAAATAATCTTTCGGAGGTTTATTACCTACCTTTATATTGACTTCCGACTGCATATACACATAGTTCGCAATCTGATTATATTTACTTCTATCCAAACCAAGTTTGCTCAAATAATCTTTTGGGAAAAGATGGTGAATGTCGCCACGCAAAGAAATCAAATCTCCCACCGTAACATCCTTAGATAAAAACCCTCGATCATTGGCTTTCACTTGAGAGGCTAAAAATATATGGAAGTAAGGACTACTCGCCACAGAAGTATCTAAACTTTGTGGCAAGGAAGCATTCCAAAAAGCGTCCGAAAGCTCACCTTCTTCCTTTTCCTTTAAATATTCACCAAAAGGTTTTTCAGAAATTTGTTTAATATCATAATCAAATGTGCTTTCAGGTGAGCCTGAATATCGTCCTGTAAGGATAGAATAAACTAGCCATCGACGAACATAGCTTTCAATATCAACAGAATTTACGCCTAATTCCCTGAGCTTTAAGTAAACAATATAAGCGAAGTTGAGTGCATTTTGAGAACGGATTAGCTTAGGAGAAATAAACCCGGCGGATTTTACAATCATTAGAAACCTTTTGAAATTAGTTTCATTTATGAAATTATAAACCCCTTGCTTTAATTTAAGGAAGGACTTTTCGGCAATTTCTGTTTCATAACTACGCGTTTCAAAATTTCTACCGGAGAGTAAACTGACCAAATCTGAAAGTCGTCCTCTATTAAACTGCGTAGTAAATGCAACACGAATCAAGTCGTTATAACCTGGATCATACAAATCCTCATTCTCTGTTTTGAGCCATGACATTTTTTGGAAATATTCTGTCTTCGCAAAATCTTTGTCATGGTCAATAATCTGTTTATAAAAATCAGGTGATATCGCCAAATGGCAGAAATAATCTATTGCCTTCCTTAGTTCGTTGCCTCCATTTTCGGTATCTGCGGCAATTTTACTCATCGCAAAATCTGCTTGACTTAAAACAACACCTTTAGAGTTTATTCTGATGAAAATCTCCGTAACCGTCTCAATATCAAGTTCTGGAGCAAGCTCAATCATCCCGATTGGCTTTTTTACAATACTGATGAGTCGAGAAAATGAATTTTCAATTAAGTCTTCATCTACATCCGGATTCAATGCTAAATAATCTCTAACCAATTTTAATAAACTTATCTTCCCCGAAAATGCATCCGTAATATCATGAAGCCAAATTTTATCCTTTAAAATTGCAGGATTCTGCACCTCAAACCGTTCTTCAATTGGGTTAAAGGCAATCTTAATTTTTACGCGTTGGTAATTTTTGTTGATGACGTATTCGCCGAGAATTGCCGCAGTGAGTGCTGTTATTCTCTGTTGCCCATCGATCAGAACTTTTTTTCCTTCACTGAGGCTTCCGTCTTTCAGTTTTACATTGGGGTTTCGCCATGCGATGATATAGCCAATTGGATAGCCTTGGTATAAACTATCCATCAAATCCCGGACTTTCGAACTATCCCAAACGAATGGTCTTTGGATTTCCGGAATGGCAATTTCACCAGACTTCACCCAAACTAAAATAGTTTCGATTAAATGCTGATTTACTGAATATTTTTGCATTAAATTTAATAAATAAAGTTTTTAGCAGAAAGCATTTTACTGAATGCGGAAAGCTATTTGTTCTATCTCCTTCTACCACCCAATCCAAACATTCCCAAAATCGCTTTCGCGCCTTCGCGCATCAGGGTGTTGGTGAAGGTTTTTCCGGCTCTGCTGGAGAGTACTTGTTCTACTACGCTTGGTTCTTCTTTTACGGGTTTTACTTTTTGTTCTGGTGCGGCATTTTGAACGGCTTGCTCCATGCGGTTGGTGAGCATCTCGTAGGCAGAATCTTTGTCCACCGTTTGCTCGTATTTCGCCACCAATGCAGAACGCGAAGTCAGATCGGCAACTTCCGCGGGATTCAAAACATCCATGCGGGATTCCGGCGAAACAAGGTAGGTGTGCACAAGCGGCGTCGGGATTCCTTTTTCATCCAAAGCCGTTACAAACGCCTCCCCGATCCCGAGGTTTTGAATTAAATTTCCGGCATCGTAATATTCGGTAAGTGGATAATTTTCTACTGCTTGATTGATTTCTTTTCTGTCTTTAGCGGTAAAACCTCTTAGCGCGTGCTGAATTTTCAAGCCCAATTGTGACAGCACATTTTCTGGCACATCGCCCGGAATTTGGGTGATGAAGTAAATCCCAACACCCTTGGAACGAATCAGTTTCACCATTGTTTCGATTTGTGAGAGAAGCGTTTTACTTGCTTCGTTAAAAATCAAATGCGCCTCATCGATGAAAAGTACTAACTTTGGCTTTCCAGCATCCCCTTCTTCCGGGAAAGTCAGATATATTTCCGCGAAAAGCGAAAGCATAAAAGTTGAAAACAGTTGCGGTTTGGTCTGTATATCGGAAACGCGGAGGATGTTCACCACGCCCTTTCCGTCGCGCTGCTGCAATAAATCCTGCACATCGAAACTCGGCTCACCGAAAAATTCTGTGGCACCTTGTTGCTCCATCGCCACGATAGAACGGAGAATCGCCCCCAGAGACGCCCCTGAAATAGAACCATAATTATTTGCCAAATCGGCCTTTCCCTGTGGGTTGTCGGTTACATATTGTAATACTTTCTTTAAATCAGCAAGGTCGATGAGTGGCAGACCTTTATCATCGGAATATTTAAAAACAATCGACATGATGCTCGATTGTGTATCGTTTAATTCCAAAATTTTAGAAAGCAAAACAGGTCCGAACTCAGTAACAGTAGAGCGTAATTTCACGCCCTTTTCACCGGAAATACTCATCAATTCTACCGGAAATGCTTGAGGGTTGAACGAGAATCCTGTTTTGCCATACCTTTCAGTAATTATATCATTTGGCACACCCGGCTCGGCAATTCCGGAGAAATCTCCCTTGATGTCCAGCACCAAAGACGGTACACCTGCTTTGGAAAGTTGCTCTACAAACGCCTGTATAGTCTTGGTTTTCCCAGTTCCTGTGGCGCCGGCAATCAGCCCGTGACGGTTGATGGTTTTAAGAGGGAGCGTTACATTCACTTCCTGGACCACTTCACCATCCAGCATCCCCTTTCCGATGATGATTTGCTCGCCTTTTGGAGTGTATCTTGCTGATAATTCCTCTATGAATTTTGTTTTATCTGCCATTTTGAAAAATTTCATTATAATCGATAAAGATAATTTTTTTTGGTAAAATAAAAACAGCGAAGATGGAAATATTAATTTTTTATTTTAAAGTCAATAACAGAAAAACACAGTGAATCATTTATAAGATGATACTTTTTATTTTAGTAATTTTGTTAAAATAAATTCAAAGAATTATGACAAGAGAAGATATCGTCAATAAGATAATCGAAGAGCAAGAAAAACACATCGAAAATTTGGAAAATACTGTAAACCAGTACAAAACTGCCTCCGACCTTGATGAGAGCGAGCCTCGCGATACCGAAGACCTTTCGCACCAAGACGAGGCCAAAGACATGCAGTTGCGCTATGAAAATATGTTAGCCGAAGCCGAAAACAACCTGCAATCCCTAAAATCCGGCGCGGGAACACTCATCGAAACCGATAAAGCCTATTTCTTCTCCGGAATTGCCGTGCCACCGTTTAAATTGGGTGATAAAGACATTATCTCCTTCTCATCGGACGCCCCTATTTCCGCTAAACTTGAGGGTGTGAAAACAGGCGATAAAGTTAAAATCGGAGAATTGGAGCACGAAATTCTTTCCGTGAAATAACCTGATAGGATGGAAATCATTGGCTACCTTTCGGCAATCATCATCGGGCTCGTTATGGGCCTGATCGGCGGCGGCGGCAGCATCCTTAGTGTTCCGGTTTTCGTTTATATCTTCGGGTTTGATGCGGTTACTGCGACAGCACTCTCGCTCTTCGTGGTAGGGATGACGAGTTTGGTAGGTTCCATCGGGTTTATCCGACAGAAGCAGGTGGAATTTAAAACCGCGTTGCTTTTTGGGATTCCATCCATTTTTGGCGTGTTATTTTCCAGGCGTTTGGTCTTACCGAATTTGCCGCATTACATTATCCATCGCTGGGGAATCACGCTCACTAAAGACATGTTTTTGCTGTTGCTTTTTTCTATTTTGATGGTCATTGCATCCTCGAAAATGATTCGGAAAAACGAGCGCACCGGATTACGGCAATCCGACCGCCCGAACTACACGATTTTGGTCTCACAAGGCCTCCTGGTGGGCATCGTCACGGGGCTCATAGGTGCCGGTGGTGGATTTATGATTGTTCCTGCCCTCGTGATGCTTCTCGGATTAAGCATGAAAAGAGCCGTGGCAACTTCGCTGTTCATCATTGCCATGAATTCTGTTCTGGGATTCCTGAGTACCATGAAAATAGTAAAGCACGATTGGAATTTCTTACTGACTTTCACTGCATTATCAATTGTTGGAATCTTCATCGGCATAAGTGTTTCAAAAAAGACAGACGGCAAAAAACTGAAACCTTTGTTCGGATGGATCGTCCTATGCATGGGTATCTTCATCATTATCAAAGAAATATTTTTAAAACAATAAATTCAGTTTGAATATAAGAGATTAAGGTCTTAATTAAATTTAAACCCCTCATTTTTTAATTAAAACAACCTCAACATTTTAAAAAGAGAATAAAATGAATATAGAACAAATTTACACCGGCTGCCTAGCGCAGGGTGCTTACTATATCACCTCCGGGCAGGAAGCCGCCATCATCGATCCGCTTCGCGAGACCAAACCCTACACCGATCGCCTTTCAAAAGACGGCGTTACGCTGAAATATATTTTTGAAACCCACTTCCATGCAGATTTTGTTTCCGGGCATGTGGATCTTTCCCAAAAAACTGGCGCACCAATCGTCTATGGCCCTACCGCACAACCAAATTTTGAAGCCATCATCGCGGAAGACGGTCAAATCTTTGAAATCGGCGAGATTAAGATCAAAGTACTACATACGCCGGGACACACCATGGAAAGCACTACCTATCTCCTCATAGATGAAAACGGGCAAGAAACCGCTATTTTCAGCGGCGACACGCTATTCCTTGGCGATGTAGGCCGCCCTGATTTGGCGCAAAAATCCACGAATATGACGCAGGAGGAACTCGCGGGAATCCTCTACGACAGTCTTCAAAACAAAATTCTCCCTTTGCCAGACGATATTACTGTATATCCTGCTCACGGCGCAGGTTCGGCTTGCGGAAAAAATATGCAAAAGGAAACCGTAGACACGCTCGGCAATCAAAAAAAAACCAATTACGCACTGAACCAGCCGAATAAAGAAAGTTTCATAAAAGAAGTTTTAGACGGCCTCACCGCACCTCCAAAATATTTTGGGATGAATGTCGCTCTGAATAAAACGGGCTATGATAATTTTGAGACCGTTTTGGAGAAAGGAAAACATGCCATCTCCACCGAAGATTTCGAAGCAGTTGCCGAAGAAACTGGAGCACTGATTATCGATACCAGAAGTGCCGCAGATTTCCACAAAGGTTATGTCCCAAACGCCATCAATGTTGGATTGAAAGGTGATTTTGCGCCGTGGGCCGGCTCTATGATTGTAGATGTGAAGCAGCCAATTCTCCTGGTGAGCGACCCGGGGACCGAGGAAGAGGTGATTACAAGACTGTCGCGCGTAGGCTTCGACAATGTTCTGGGTTACCTCGAAGGTGGTTTTGAAGCTTGGAAAAATCAAAATGGTGAAACCGATACGGTAAACCGCATTTCTCCGGAGGAATTTGAAAAACAATACAGCGAAAATGCTAAGATCTTTGATGTAAGAAAACCATCTGAATATATTGCTGAACATGTTTTAAACGCCGAAAACAAGCCTCTCGCAGACATCAGCGAATGGGTAGGAAGCGTGGATAAAAATGAGCATTTCTTCGTGTATTGCGGCGGCGGCTACCGAAGCATGATCGCATCCAGCATCTTCAACGCCCGCGGCATCCGGAATTTTACAGAAGTAGATGGTGGCTACGGAAAAATAAAGGAAACGGAAGTTCCAAAAACGGCTTTTGCCTGTCAAAGTAATAAATAAACTAAATTATATTATAATGAACATTCTAGATAATATACAGTTCCTAATGGACAAGCCTAATATTTTACCCATCGTAAAAACCGAAAAAGTAAAATATTTCGCAGTGGCTCTAGGCGAAAATGTGGTTTTGAAAAAACACAAAACGCCGGTGCCTACTACGCTTACCGTCCTAAAAGGTGAAGTGCTTTTCTCTTTTTCAGATCGCGAATTGACTTTAAAAACATTCGACACCTTTGAAATCCCGATCGAAGAAGAACACGAAGTGACGGGACTACAAGGCGAAAATCTATTTACTCTAATCCAAGAATTATAATGCAAGAATTAATATCGTAACATAAAGTGGGCATCGTGGGCTACTTTGTAGGCGCAGCACTGGATTATGCTTATTACCACTTCATAGGATGCCGCCTCCGTGGCTTGTGCCATCACTTGAAAATCAATGAAATCCACACTCTACGGGATGATCATGCTTCTATTGCTGTTTACAATTTTTGAAAATTCCACCAAAACAAAAACAAAATGTTTGATTTTATAAAAAAACTATTCGGGAATAACTCTACCGACTTCCAAGCGCTTGTAAAAAGCGGAGCACAAATCGTGGATGTACGCACCGAAGCGGAATACGACAACGGGCATATCCGAAATTCTAAAAACATTCCGCTGCAAAACCTCAGCAATGCCGCGGACAAACTCGATAAATCCCGCCCCGTGATTACCTGCTGTGCGAGCGGAATGCGCAGCGCATCTGCCAAAACCATGCTGGAGGAGATGGGATTTGAAACCTACAATGGAGGTGGTTGGAAATCTTTGCAAGAAAAATTGTCCTCATGAAAACGGATGTAAAACTCATTATCTGCAAAGTGGTTTACATATTCGGCGGTGTGGCGTTCATCCCGCTTGTCATAAAGGATCACATATAGTGGATCGCCCCTGTGCCCGGCTTGTATTTCGCCGCGATGGGATTTTTTGGGCTTGGCTGCGCATCCAGCGAATGCGACCTCCCGAACAATGAAACTAAAGAGCAAACTAAAATCTAAATAAAATGTCACAGAAATTTCAAGAACTTATCCAGTCGGAAAAGCCCGTCCTCATTGATTTTTTTGCCACCTGGTGTGGCCCTTGCAAGGTGCAGTCTTCGGTGCTGACCACCGTGAAAGAAAATGTAGGCGAAAGTGCGCGCATTGTGAAAATAGATGTGGACCGGTACCCCGCCATCGCTGCGGAAAACGGCGTGCGTGGCGTGCCTACGCTGGCGGTCTTCAAAAACGGCGAACTGCTTTGGAAGGAATCCGGCGTGCATGATGTAAACACCCTTACGCAACTTTTAAAAAACTTCGCATGATGAGAAAATTCGTTTTACTTCTGATACTTTTTTCCAGTCTTTGTTTTGGTCAAAAGAAAGAGATTCTAAAGGTGATGCAAAAGCAACAGGCTGCCTGGAACAACGGCGATTTAGAAGGTTTTATGCAAGGCTATTGGAAGAGTGATTCGCTGCTGTTCATTGGCTCGAAGGGTCCAAATTATGGCTGGCAGAAAATTTTGGACAATTACAAAAAATCCTATCCCAATAAAGAAAAAATGGGAAATTTGGAATTCTCAGATATAAAAGTAAAACCATTGGGCAAAAACTATGCGCAGGTTATGGGACGCTGGAAACTAAAGCGCACGACCGACGAACCAAACGGAATTTATACCTTGATTTTCCAAAAATTCCGGGATGGCTGGAAAATTATTTCCGACCATACGAATTAAGGCAAAATCTCAAAATTATCCCTGTCATTTAGAAAAGCAAACTTTTTGCGGAATGATTTCAATTGATTTAAATCCAATTCTGCGGAGACAAGGTTGCTTTTTCGGTTTGAAATCTCTTTACCATCGGCAAAAAATACGAGCGAACTTTCCTCGTAAATTAATCCGTTGCCGTCCTTCCCTATTCGGTTTAGTCCAAACACATACGCCAGATTTTCGATTGCTCGCGCTTTCAACAAATGCCGCCATGCTTCGACGCGCGAAGCCGGCCAGTTGGCGACATACAGAATGGCATCATAGTCATCTTTATTCCGGGAAAACACAGGGAAACGCAGGTCATAGCACACCTGCAACAAGAAACGAACGCCTTTATATTCTACAATTTTGCGCTCTTTGCCTTTAGCATAGATTTTATCCTCCCCGGAGTAGGAAAATAGATGTCTTTTATCATAAAAATCATAGCCGCCATCGGGTTTTACGAAATATAACCGGTTGTAGAATTTCCCTTGCTCCTCCACGGAAACGCTTCCTGCCACAGCGGCATTTTTAGTTTTAGCAAAACGCTTCATCCATTCCAAACACTCATTCGATCGGTCGGCAATCTCTGCGGCGTCCATACAGAATCCCGTGGGGAACATCTCCGGAAGCAGGAAAAGATCGGCTTCCTCGGACGCAAATTCTTTTTCGATTAAATTAAAATTGGCAGATTTATCCTTCCAAATAATATCGAGGTTTAGGCCTGTGATTTTCAATTTGGTCATGAGCATTATTTATTTTCTAAAAATAGTTTATTTTATCATTATAACTTCAGATTTCTGCATTTCATGACCTCATTTTATAACAATTACACAGCGGAGACAAAGGACTGAAGGCGAATCCTGCGCGGCGCGGGCTGAGCGGAGCTCGTTTTGCGAGGAGGAACGACGAACAAAACAGCGGGAGCGGAGCACGCACAAGCCGCCCAAAAAATTGAAATTTATTTCGTGGTTCGGATTTCTTTGATGATTTTTGCACTATGACACAGGAAGAATATAAAAATGCCGTGAAATGGCTCTTCGTGCAGATGCCAAACTACCAGCGGGACGGACAAAGCGCGTACAAACCGGGACTGGATAACATCCGGAAGCTCTGCGAGTTTTTCGGGAATCCGCAAGAAAAATTGCAAATGGTACACATCGGCGGTACAAACGGCAAAGGTTCGACGAGTAATATGCTGGCTTCGGTGTTGCAAGAAGCGGGATATAGCGTGGGGCTTTATAATTCTCCGCACTTGGTGGATTTTACCGAGCGCATAAAAATAAACGGGCAATACTGCGACAAGGAATTTGTTTTTGACTTTATCCAAATGCTGAAAGGCATCCCGGAAGAGATAAGGCCTTCTTTTTTTGAGTTTACTACGGTGATGGCTTTTGAATATTTCCGTCAGAAAAAGGTGGATGTCGCCATAATTGAGGTTGGTCTCGGCGGGCGGCTGGATTCCACCAATATCATACAGCCGTTGGTCTCGGCAATTACGAATGTCTCGCTGGACCACCAAAATATCCTCGGTGAAACGGTAGAGGAAATCGCAAGGGAAAAAGCGGGAATTATAAAATCAGGAATTGCCGTGGTATCCGGAGAGGAAAATTTCAGCGTAAAAAAAATAATCTCCGACACGGCGAACGAAAAAGGTTCGGCTTTTATAGATGCTTCTGTGGTTAAAAACACTTTTGAAAGTGATTTGAAAGGTCAGTATCAACAAAAAAATATAAAAGTGGTACTCGCGCTTGTGGAGGAACTGCGCCAACAAGGCTTCGTGATTTCAGAAAATGCTATGAAGGATGGATTTATGAATGTACGTAAAAATACTGGCTTCATAGGTAGGTGGACTATTTTTTCGGAACAACCGCTCACGATTTGCGATACCGCGCACAACCAAGCTGGCTTGGAAGAGGTTTTTGCACAGTTGAACAGCATCCCGAAATTCAAACATATAGTTTTAGGATTTGTGAATGATAAGAAAATAGAAGGTGTTTTGGAAATTTTACCGAAAAATGCGCGGTACTATTTTGTGAAACCAGCCACCGACCGCGGCCGAAATCCGCGGGAGTACGAGGACTTGCTAAAAAATTCTAAAATTATTTATGATATTTTTGAAACAGTAGAGGGTGGCTATCTTTCTGCAAAACAAAATGTTAAGGTAGGAGAAATGATTTACATAGGCGGAAGCAACTTCGTAGTGGGAGAATTCCTCGAAAAATATTTGGAGAATTAGAAAAAGTTTGTATCTTTGCCACACGAAAATTTGATAATTCAAATTTATCGGGCTCTTAGCTCAGTTGGTTCAGAGCATCTGGTTTACACCCAGAGGGTCGGGGGTTCGAATCCCTCAGGGCCCACCAATAAGGCCGCTCAACAGAGCGGTCTTATTTTTTTATGTAGTATGCACTTTATTTGACTGGTTTTGGTTAATATTAAAGTGATTGTAAAACCCTATAGAAGTGCGACTTCAAAAAAATTTAGCAAAACAATTATGGCGATACAGGCAAAGAAAAAGCTTGGCAAATAAAATAAATCTAAGTATTTCAATCGAAATCTGAAGCTCTGTTCCGTGAGCTACATATAAAGAAATGGAAGAGCCGAATTTAAATTGAAAAAATTATAAATTCGAATAATTAGCTCACTGCCGCCTACTTCATTTACCTCCTACACAAAGAATGTGCAGGAGTTTTTTGTGGATTGTATGGCAATATCACAAAATATGTTAAAATCTTTTTGTGCAGGTATTTTTTTGGCTAAGTTTACATCACAAATATTGTCATATTAAAATACACATATCATGAACAAACCAATCAACCCGAAAGAGGAACAGATGAAACAGTATCTGTCCGACAATACCGGAAAAATCATGACCACTAACGATGGCGTGCCGGTTTTTGATAACAACAACACTTTGCGTGCCGGCGAGCGCGGTCCTGCGTTGCAGCAAGACCATATTTATTTCGATAAAATGATGCATTTCGACCGCGAGCGTATCCCGGAAAGAGTGGTGCACGCGAGAGGTAGTGGCGCACACGGCGTTTTCGAGATGAATGAAGATATTTCGCAATACACTTCCGCGAAATTTTTGCAAAAAGGTACAAAAACACCTGTTTTTGTAAGATTTTCTACCGTTGCCGGTTTCAAAGGCTCTACCGATTTGGCAAGGGATGTTCGCGGGTTCTCCGTTAAATTCTATACCGAAGATGGTAATTATGACTTAGTTGGGAACAACATCCCGGTATTTTTCATTCAAGATGCGATGAATTTCCCAGATTTGATCCATGCTGTGAAGCCTGAGCCAAACCGCGAAATTCCACAGGCAGCAAGTGCGCATGATACTTTTTGGGATTTTATTTCCCTAATGCCGGAATCTGCGCATATGATAATGTGGGCGATGTCCGACCGTGCTATTCCGCGTTCTTATAGAATGATGGAAGGTTTTGGCGTGCATACTTTCAAGTTGGTAAACAGGGAGGGTAAGGGCACTTTCGTGAAATTCCACTGGAAACCAAAATTAGGCGTGCATTCCGTGGCGTGGAACGAGGCGCAAAAAATTTCCGGATTTAATTCCGATTTCCATCGCCAAGATCTTTGGGAAAATATCGAAGCAGGCAATTTCCCACAATGGGATTTGGGCGTGCAGTTAATCCCAGAGGAAGATGAATTAAAATATTCTTTCGATATTCTCGATGCTACGAAACTGATTCCTGAGGAAGTAATTCCGGTGCAAATTGTAGGAACCATGACTTTGAATAAAAACCCTGAGAATTTCTTCGCTGAAACCGAACAAGTAGCGTTCGATCCAGGTAGAGTGGTTCCGGGAATTGATTTTTCTAATGACCCACTTTTGCAAGGTAGAATTTTATCCTACATGGATACCCAAAACTACCGTTTGGGAGGCCCTAACTTCCACGAACTTCCAATTAACCAATCTATTAATAAGAAATCTAACAATCAAAAAGATGGTTTCGGAAGAATGGATGTATTGAAAGGCGATGTGAGTTATTTCCCGAACAGCAAAGCGTCTGGATGCCCATATCAAGCGATGTTGAATGGTGAAGAAGGCTACCAAAGCCACAAGGAGCCGGTAGATGGCAAGAAAGTCCGTGCAAGGTCTGAATCCTTTGCAGACCACTTCTCACAAGCGAGATTGTTCTTCCGTTCCCAAACAACTGCTGAACAGGAGCATATCATCAATGCTTATACCTTTGAACTAAGCAAAGTAAACGATCCAAAAATCCGCGAACGTGAATTGGCGATTTTGAATAAAATTGATAAAGAATTGGCCGCAAAAGTTGGTAGCAACTTGAATATCGTTCCACCGACTGAGCTAGACGAACTGACTTTGAAATTTGTAAAACAAAATCACCCGAACTACACTGGTAATTTGGTTAATACCGAGGTGGAAAAATCTGAGGCACTTTCCATGGCTGTGAAGCCGGGCGAAGGAACGCTGAAAACCCGCCAGATTGCATTTTTGGTAGAAGAGGGCGTGTCCAAAGCGAGTGTGGATACCATGAAGTCGGCCATAGAAGCTGAAGGCGCAAAAGCAGTTTTGATTTCTGGCAAACCGGGCTATATGAAGTTTGCAGAAGGCGGTACCCAGAACATCGAACACACTTACCGTACCGAAGCCAGCGTGCTTTATGATGCAGTATATACCCCTACGGGTCAATCTGTTGAGAAATTGGCGCAAACACCGGAGTACTTCCAGTTCATCCAAGAGGCTTACAAGCACTGTAAAGTGGTAGCCTTCGCTGATGGCGCAGAAACTTTGGCGGAGAAATCTCACTTGCAAAAAGATGAGGGCGTGATCTTGCAAACAGACAATGCCGGCTGGATCTCTACCTTCGTAGAAAAAGCCAAGCAACACCGCCTGTGGGATTTAGAAAAATCAAGAAATATTCCTTCTTAATTTTAGATTTTCATAGAAATAAAAACATCCGCTGAAAAGTGGATGTTTTTATTTTGCTAATAATTTAATAAATCACAATCTAAAATTAAGAAGCAAAAAACCCTGAAAATCAAATGCTTTTCAGGGTTTTAAGTACTCCGGACGGGACTTGAACCCGTACATCCTTGCGGATACAGGATTTTAAGTCCTGCGTGTCTACCAATTCCACCACCAGAGCAGATACAAAAAAAGAAGTTCATTACAAACTTCTTCTCTTTGAGCGAAAAACGGGACTCGAACCCGCGACCCCGACCTTGGCAAGGTCGTGCTCTACCAGCTGAGCTATTTTCGCGAATGGGAACAGCTTGGTTACTGTTCCGGTTTGGTTGTGCGGATGAAGGGACTCGAACCCCCACGCCGTGAAGCACCAGATCCTAAGTCTGGCGTGGCTACCAATTACACCACATCCGCTAATTTTAAAAAGAACTTCTTGTTCGTTTTGTGAGTGCAAATATATGCTTTTTTTGAATTATCCCGCAAACTTTTTTTAGGAAAAAAAGTAAAAATTATTATCTACATCATTTACCGAAGTCTATATTATTTCTTATTTTTACAATCAATTAAAAAAACAAAATATATGGAACTACAAGGTACGGTAAAAAAAATAACTGATATCCAGACATTTGCGAGCGGATTTCAAAAAAGAGAGCTTATTCTGATGACACAGGAGCAATATCCTCAGCCAATCAGCATCGAATTTTTGCAAGATAAAATATCCCTGCTGGATAATGTTTCCGAAGGACAAGATGTGAAAGTAGGCATCAATATCCGTGGCCGCGAGTGGACTTCGCCACAAAACGAGGTGAAATATTTCAACTCCATCACGGGTTGGAGAATCGAAAAACTGCCTGCCGGAACTGCACAAAACGAGCCTACGCAAGCGACACAAAACGAACCGGTAGCCAATACTCCTGCGGCATCAGACGATAACCCCTTCCGGGATGACGAGGATGACGACCTACCTTTTTAATTAAAAAATAAACCTATATAATATTTGATCCTGCAATCGTGGGATCGTTTTTTATGCAATACCTCGATAAAAACGAAATTTCTTTCCCTGATCCAGAAGTCTACCATCCACCGGGTGGCCTCATTGCTATCGGCGGAGATTTATCGGCGCAGCGATTGCTACTCGCCTACCAACTGGGGATTTTCCCGTGGTATGATCCGGGTGAGGAAATTCTTTGGTGGTCGCCGGATCCACGGTTTGTGCTTTTGCCTGATGAAGTAAAAATTTCTAAATCAATGAGAAAAATCCTGAGAGATGGAATCTTTACTTTCACCGAAAATAAATGTTTTGAGGAAGTGATCAGGAATTGCGCCACTGCACCACGCGACGGACAGGACGGCACCTGGATTTCCGAGGAATTGATTTCAGGCTTTGTTGAACTTCACAAAACGGGAATCGCGAGAAGTATAGAAGTCTGGCAAAATTCCGAGTTAGTAGGCGGCTTTTATGGCTTGGAAGTGGGACGCGTATTTTGTGGTGAAAGTATGTTTTCCAAAGTGAGCAATGCCTCCAAAGCAGGATTTTTAGATTTTGTATTGAGGAATCAGAATCATTATGAACTCATCGATTGCCAAGTGCATTCCGCCCATTTGGAAAGTTTGGGCGCTAAACATATTCCGAAGCTGGATTTCTTAGAGTTTCTCCAATAAAATAAAAAGGGCTGCGTATTATGCAGCCCTTTTTGGTTATTAAAAGTCTAAGATTATTTCACTCCTTTTATTTGGAAATTATCAATCTCCCAAATGGTGGAAGCACCGGCTACGGAAGTGTACTTCACAGCAACTGTAACATTTTTACCTGTGAATGCCTTCAAACTCACATTCCCTGAACTCACCCAGCCACCGAATGCAGCAAGGTCGGTATCCAGCATCGGGTTCAGCTTAGTCCAAGTAGTGGTAGATGGCGTTCCGGTATAGTTTTCGGTAGCGTACACCTCGATAGGTTTGCCATCATAGCGGGCATCGGTCTCAAAAGAAAGGAATCCATCAGAATATCCTGCCAAAGAAACTGGTTTTGCCAGCACGAGCCAGTCTTCGTTTGCCAGTCGCTTCCCATCCATCATCGCACTTGGCGCAGGGTTTCCGAAAGTCGTAGTTGCCCATGTGGCTGCACCGCTCACATTCACGGCCGTCCAGTTGCCTAAGGTTGCAAAATCATCCTTAAACAATGTAACACCGTTGATTTTTGGTGGCAAAGAGCCGTCGCATCTTGGTTTATCCAAATCGATGTCACGAAGTTTGGTAATCCAAAGTTGATAAACGCCGTTGTACACGCTCAGGATAGCGTACACATCGCCACGACCTGGGTCTATTTCAGTATTATTTGCCAGCATTGGGAAGTCTCTATTTCCAAAATTTGCTTTCCCGCTGGTTCTCAGTATGATGGTGTTTCCGGCACAATCCTGAAGTGTGCGGTTGGTCGCCGCTGTACCGTCGGCATAAGTTTTATGGAGGTCAGCATCTATAAATTGTAGGCTTTTTATTTTAATCCATTTGCCGACATCCTGCGGTGTAAGGTTCGTCAGGGTTTTCTCCATCGGAACGATGTTGGTAATTGGTGTTTCAATAGCGAAGAAATGATTGAAAATCCTGGTAGGATCTATCTGGCCGAAGCGCATAACTCCCGAACTATCTTTATATAAATCCCCAATTTGGAGCTCCCCATTTACATTTTCAATGTAGAGGTCTTTCAAATTAATCGTCAAAGTCCTTCCCACTTGAAATCTTCTATCCAAATAGAGGTCTGCCAGATTGATGTTTACGCGGATTCCGCCACTGGCATCTTCTATATAGAAATATTTGTAAAGGTTGCCTGTCTCATCATTGGCAGTTACTTTTCCAGTGATGTTTAGGTTTTCAGTAATCTGTGCCAAACTGTTTTTGTAATGTGCTTTTGCTTCTGCCACGGTGATGGTTTTCGCAGTATTATCGGCGGTGCAAGGTGCGCTTTTTATTCCATCTAATCTTGGGAAGCTATCCATTTTCAAATCGGAATCGCGAACGATATAAAACTGATACACAGAGTTATATTTACTTAAAATTCCTACGAAATCACCATTTCCGGCTGGCATCGTTTTGGAAGCGAAAGAGGCATAGCCGCTATTTCGAACCACACGGGTGGAGATTGAAGCCTTTGTAGGGTCGATGATTCTTCTGTCCACACTGGTGCCTTCCGGCGCATACTGCATACACAAAACCGACTGGTCAAACTCGGCATTTTTTATTTTAACCAAAACTCCCAAATATTGGTCTGCTGCAGTCCCCAATTCATTCAAAGTCATGACTTTTGGAACAATGGTTTCGCGTTTGTCGCAAGAGCGGATGATGGTAGAAGGAACTAGCTTCTCAGGAATTCTGGAAACTTCCGTAGGATTGGTTTCGGTGCCGTTGAGTTTCCCCAACTGCATGAGACCGCCATATTCCCCAATGGTAAGGCCAGCGAGTTTGATGTAAATTTTTGATCCCTGAGAATAGCTCAGGTAGGTACTCACGGCATCTACAGCGATGGTAAACCCTTGCGTAGGATTTTCTGGCTTATCCTGAATATAAATGGTTTTGTAGATATTGCCCGTCTCATCCGAAGAAGAAACAAAACCCTCGATAATGTCTTTGGAATCCGCCGGAAAGGTATAAACCGAATTTTTTGTATAAAGCGCTTTCACCTGTGCCAAGGTGAGTGTAGGCGTAAGCTGGGCGCACTGTCCGGCGGTGATATCCGGCGTATTGTAATTCTCGTCATGTACGCATCCCGTGAGGAACATGGCAGCAAATGCAAAGAAAAATACCTTTATATATGATTGTAAATTTTTCATTATTTCTAAATGGTGTTAAAATCTTAAATAAACATTGATAAAATAAGTGCGGCCACGGTCATACCAAAGTTTCGGCCCAAAGAAAGGTACCGGGCGCTGGCTCTCCATGTAGGCTTCCCGGAAGTTGGATTTTCTGCCCTGCTCGAAACCGCCGGTCACATAGTTGCGGTTGTTCAGTATATTGTTCACACTCGCGCTGATTCCCGCACGATATCTGCCGAAAAGGAATGATTTCCCTGCGTTGGCATTCAACATAAACTGGTTATCGAACTTGGTTTGTTTCGTAAACTTAGCGATAAGGTCTGGCGTTGCTCCCGGTATCGTGCCCGTGTATTGTGGGTAGGAAGATGTTTCGGTGTAGTTGTCGCCCGTCAGTGGATCTGTGTAGAAGTTAGCAGTTCTATTTAATGGAGAAAAATCAAGAAATTGATCCATCAAATAATTTGCGGAAGCTCCTACCCACCAGAATTTCGGCGAGTTGTATTTTAAACCAAATGAAAACGCTTTTTGTGGTGTACCTGCGATTTTAAAACCTTTGATTTGCGCTTCTCCCAGATATTCTGCACCGCGCGCATATTTGTCGGAATCGGCGCTGAGGTACACTTTAGGATTATTTTCATAGGTGTATTCTCCAATGGAAGCGACAGCAATAGCGCTAAAAGTAGGTGTAATTTTCACATCGGCACCCACTTCCACACCTTTATAGCGTTTGTGCGCACCAGATAGGATTTCTGCCACGAAGGCATCCTGCGACGTGTTGGAAGCGCCCAACTGGATTCCTTCGGCGTAATAGCGGGAAACTTCGGTCGCGTTTTGAATGTCTGTCCAATAGCCTGTTATGCGCAGTTTCAGGATTTGTCCGCGAGTGATATAACTTAAATCATTAGCATTAATGACTTGGTTGCTCAGCCCCGGCGTGGTAAAGTCGTTCACGCGAGGGTTCATGAAGATCTCATTCAAAGTAGGTGCAAGGCTGAAGAGCGTACCATTATAAACCAAGAAATTTTTACCATTAATTTTATAAGTCACTCTGGCTTTCAAACCTCCATCCAAAGCATCATACACGGCACTTTTGCCCTTAGAATTATTTTGGTAAAAATGGTTACGGAACTTACCATCGCGCTGAGATTCAGAATAAGAACCTACCACGGAAGCCATCACATTCCATTTCGGAAGATCGATTTCTGTGGAACCGTTCAGGCTATAAGAATCGCGAGAAAGGTCGTAAGAATATTGTGTACGATCACCTTCATACACTTTGATGTTGCTATTATCAACATCATAGCGCTGGTCGCTGCCGAAAGCATCTAGATTCAAGGCAAAATCTGCACCCAGAAGGTCATTTATTCTTCTGAAATTATCGGATTTTAAATTTTGGTAAACGAAATTCAAATTCATTTTCCAATTGTCGGCAGGTTTGGTATCGAAATGGGAAACGAAATTGAAAGTTTTATCCTTATTTACATCATCTACAAGTGCATACGCCGCCCTTTTCCCGAGAATAGGGTTTTCTTTTGTGCCGTATAGGAAATCACCATATCTGTCAGAGGGCAATACTTGGCTATTTTTGAAATATAAATCGCTCCAGTTGATTTGGCTCACATCGTCATCTTGCCAATCTGCTGCGGAATACAGGCCGAAACTCGGCAATTTTCTATAGTAAGTCGGGTTTGGGTCGCTCGCGTGGAACCAATCCAAGCGGCTGCGCGCATCACTGCCTAATTGGTAAGAAAATGTGTTGTTCCAGTTACTGGTTTTCCCAAGCTTGTTGTAAAAACCAAGTTGGAACATCGGTTCAAATACCTTACGGATTCTGGAACTGCGCATTTCACCGTCTTGCCAACCCCAATAGGCGTTATAATCTTTGCCCATCAGGTCATATACTTCCTGTGTATTCGGGCTGTTAGTTGAGCGTCTTGTAGGCGCACCGAAAGCGGTAAGGTTGATGGAAAATTTATCGCTAAATTTCTTTTCAATAGCAGCGAAATAACCATAAGAATCTTGGTAAGTACCTTCGATTTGGCCTTTGCGTGCCCATCTGCGGCTTCCGGAAACTGTGATCGCCCATCCGTTTCTCATGAGGCCTGTAGAATAGGTCGCCATCGCACGGCCCATATAACTGCGGTTGGTAGCAGAATATGTAAAGGAAGCGCCTTTCCTATAACTGGATGCGCGGGTGTTGTAATATACCACGCCGCCCAGATTACCAAACGCGTATTCGGATGGGGTTATGTTATCCACACTTTCCATTGGGTAGCGTGTCACATCATTTAATCCTCCCCAATTGCTGAAATCGATTTTACCATCATCATTTTTGGACATGGACACTCCGTTGAAAAGGACATCCTCATAGCGATTATCCACACCCCTTGGGCGGAACCAATAGGCGCCCAGTTCAAATGCTGCAGCATTTTGGAAAGCATCGCGTCCGGCACTCAGTAGGCCTACGGTTGGCTGCATAGAACTGCCCTCATCATCGGCAGCAGATTCATCTATCACTATCACTCCGACATCCGATGTGCCGGAAACCAGCGGCAGGGAAATCACGCCAAGGTCTTTGCGTCTCTCATCCGGAGCTACATCAAACTGAAGAACGCGCACCTCGAAGCCTGGTTTAGAAACCGTAATTTGATAATGTCCAGGCTTCATATCTACAAACTGGAAATAGCCGATCTTATCCGCTACCAGATCATCATCAGATTCCTGAAGATCCACAGCGGCACGCTCAACAGGCTGGCCTTGTGCATCCTTCACATATGCGTACACGGTGGTTTGTGCATAATAAAATGAAGCGGGCAGCAAGGAGAACAATGAAATTAAAGATAATCTTTTTATCATGATTAAAATGTTATTTGGGCAAAGTTACTTTAAAACAAATTTAACTAAAGTATGTTAACTTTAATTAATTCTTAACATTTAGATTGATGATATTTCTTATGTTTGAAGTCTGAATTTTATTTTCAAAATTCAACAACATAAATCAACGATTATGAAAAAATGGATTATATTTTTAATGATGGTTTGCTCGATGTCGGTTTTTTCACAAAAGAAATCCGTGCAGCGAGCTACCGTCGCTTTTTTGAATGTGGAAAACCTTTGGGACACCATCGCCTCGGCAGATTATATTGATGGAACATTACCCGTAACGGATTGGCGTTTTCATCGCAGCGTGCCGGTAGATTCTTTGAAATACCTTCCTGTAACTGAAGATTATAAAGGTGTTTGGAATAATGAATCTCTGATTGGGAAAAAGGTGGTGCGCTATCAGGGTGTGAATGAAGAGTTCACTTCCAAAAGCGCAAAAATGTATGGCACTAAAACTTATAATCACAAACTTGGGAATATCGCCAGAGTGGTCTCGGAATTGGGTAGGGCTTATACCAATGATAATCCTGCTATCGTGGGACTTATCGAGGTAGAAAACCGCACTGTAATTCGGGATTTGATCGCCCAGCCGCAACTTGCAAAAAGCGATTATGGCATCATCCATTACAATTCATACGACTTCCGCGGGATAGATGTCGCTATTATTTATCAAAAGAAAAGATTCGTTCCCCAAGATTCTTATGCCAAAGAAGTGGTAATTTTCGATGAAGAAGGGAAAAGAGAATACACGCGAGACATCCTCGTGGCCAAAGGGCTTTTGGATGGCGAACCGATTGCAGTATTTATGAACCACTGGCCATCTCGCCGTGGCGGAGAGGCGATTTCTTTGGCTAAAAGAAATGCCGCTGCTACGGTACTAAAAAATGAGATGGATAAATTAGTAGCTGAAAATCCGGGAATAAAAATTATAGCTATGGGAGACTATAATGATGACCCTGTGAGCCCGTCTTTGAAGAAATTTCTCGGAGCCGTGGGAACTCCGGAGCAGCTTTCGGATCAGTATCCGTATTATAACTTGATGTACAAACTGTACAAAAATGGCGTGGCATCCCTCGCCTATCGCGATGCACCGAACCTTTTTGACCAAATCATCGTCTCTAGGAACCTCTACTCCAATCAAAAAATTACACCGACTTATTCGGTCATTAAAGCGGAAATCTTTGCACCCTCCTACCTGGTGAACAGTGCCGGACAATGGAAGGGCTACCCTTTCCGCTCGTGGGATGGCGACCGCTATACTGGCGGATTTAGCGACCACTTCCCAGCGGTATCAGTTTTGCAGAGGGAGTATGTGAAAAAGTGATATTTTAAAAACACAAAGATAAAAGGAATCCGCGAAAAAATTCTTGCTTTACGACACAATGTGTTGTGTCCTATTCTTTAATTTAACGTTTTATATTCCTTTGGGAGTTTGTGATTTTTTGAAACAGGTAGGATTTCGCAAAAAAGAATTCGTCTTGTTTTATTTCTATATTTATTACAGTATTATGTTGAGATATTGTTGTTTAAGTTGCCGTCATTAGCCTAGCATCCGCTGCGCCTTCCGCACGCCTTCTGCCAAGATTTCTATCTCATCCATGGAATTATAAACGGCAAAGCTTGCGCGGATCGTTCCCGCAATATTAAAGTAAGCCATAATCGGTTGGGTACAGTGGTGACCGGTGCGCACGGCAATTCCGAGTTTGTCCAAAATCATACCCGCATCCGAGGCGATGCCCGCATTTTCTAATGTGAAAGATACCACGCCGGTGCGCTTGGCTTTTTCGCCATAGATTTTTAGACCTTCTATTTCCAGAAGTTTCTTTTGGGCGCGATCCAATAAAGAATTTTCATGATTTTGAAGTTGCTCGTGGCCGATGGATTCTATGAAATCTACCGCTGCACCGAGGGCAATATTCCCACCGACATTGGGTGTTCCCGCCTCGAATTTAAAAGGCAGTCCTGCGTAGGTAGTGCCATCGAAAGAGCATGTGGCGATCATCTCGCCACCACCGTGGAAAGGCTGCATATCTTCGAGGTGTTTCTCTTTCCCGTAAAGGATTCCGGTGCCCATGGGCGCATACATTTTGTGACCAGAAAACACAAAGAAATCACAATCCATTTTTTGGACATCTATTTTGAAGTGCGGTGCCGACTGTGCGCCATCTATAACGATGAGTGCATTAGAGTTTTTTCTGGTTTTGCTGATGATTTCTTCGATGGGGTTGATGATTCCCAACGCGTTTGACACTTGGTTTACCGATACGATTTTTGTCTTTTCGCTGAGGTTATTGTCGAGGAAATCTAACTGCAGAATCCCGTTTTCATCCATGGGAATCACTTTCAGCGTGGCACCAGTGCGCTCGCAAAGCATTTGCCAAGGAACGATATTTGAGTGGTGTTCCAAATAGGAAATGATGATCTCGTCGCCGGATTTTATTTGATTTGACAGCGAATAGGCCAAAAGATTGATGCCTTCCGTGGTTCCCTTTGTAAAAATGACTTCGTAATCGTGCTCGGCATTGATGAATTTTTGAATTTTCCTGCGTGACGCTTCCATTTCCTCTGTAGCGAGTTGGCTCAGCGTGTGGATTCCTCGGTGCACATTGGCATTGGTCTCCCGATAGTATTTTTCCAAAGCTTCCAGCACCGATAACGGTTTCTGGGAAGTCGCGGCATTGTCCAGATAGACGAGCGGCTTGCCATTGACCGTTTGGGAAAGTATGGGGAATTGGGAGCGGATATTTTGGAGATCGAGCATGGCGGAAATTTTATTTAGAATGGTTCAAATTTACGCAAAATTTCGCAATAGGGATAGGAGCGGATACCCCGCAGTTTTTAGTTGCGGCGGCTTCGCCGCCGCAACTAAAACGAGGAGTAGCAGCGGATAGCCCGACGGTGCTGCCTGCCGAAGGCCTGGCCTGCACCGGATTGCCATAAAAAAATTAATCTAAAAAAGTGGCAATCATTACTCCGCCAAATGTCTACCGCGGCATGAATAGACATTCCCTTCGGCGCGCTGGCAGAAGGGAATTTTTTCGGGCGACGGTGGCGACCAAAAGGATTTACAGTTTGCTCAAAAGTGTCCGCATATTGGTTTTCTCATCAATAATACTCCTCAAATCCGCCACGGCCACCCGCTCCTGCTGCATGGTGTCGCGGTCGCGAAGCGTGACGGTATGGTCGGTAAGCGAATCGTGATCCACTGTGATGCAGAACGGCGTGCCCAATGCGTCATTTCGGCGGTAGCGTTTCCCGATGCTGTCTTTTTCTTCGTAGATGAGGTTGAAATCGTATTTCAGATCATTGAAGATTTTTTCAGCGTATTCGCCTAAGCCGTCTTTTTTCATCAATGGTAAAATTGCGGCTTTTACTGGTGCTAAAGCCGGAGGCAAGGAAAGTACGGTTCTTTCCGAGCCGTCTTCCAAAACTTCGTCTTTCAACGCAGTTGAGAAAATGGCAAGGAAAAGTCTGTCTAATCCAACAGAAGTTTCTACGACATAAGGGACATAGTTTTCGTTTCTTTCGTTGTCGAAATACTGTAATTTCCGTCCGGAATGTTTTTCATGCGCGGTAAGGTCGAAATCTGTACGCGAGTGGATGCCTTCCAATTCTTTGAACCCAAAAGGGAATTTAAACTCAATATCGGCGGCGGCATTGGCGTAGTGTGCTAGTTTTTCGTGGTCGTGGAATTTATAATTATCCGCGCCTAAACCAAGTGCCAAATGCCAGTTGAGGCGTTTTTGTTTCCATTCTTCATAAAAGCCGAGTTCGGTGCCTGGAGCCACGAAAAATTGCATTTCCATCTGTTCGAACTCGCGCATTCTGAATATAAATTGCCTTGCAACAATTTCATTTCTAAACGCTTTCCCGATTTGTGCAATCCCGAATGGCAATTTGTGTCGGGAGGTTTTTTGAACATTTAAAAAATTCACGAAAATTCCCTGCGCGGTTTCTGGTCTTAGGTAAAGATCCATCGCATTATCGGCAGACGCACCGAGTTTGGTTCCAAACATAAGGTTGAACTGGCGCACTTCTGTCCAGTTTTTGGATCCGGTATCTGGATCGGCGATTTCAAGTTCTTCGATCAGTGCTTTTACATCTGCCAAATCTTCATTTTCGAGCGAGCGTGCGAGCCTGTTGAGAATAATTGATTGCTTTTCGCGGTATTCCATCACGCGAGGATTGGTGCTTTCAAACTGCGCTTTGTCAAACGCATCGCCAAATCTCTTTGCGGCTTTTTCAATTTCTTTTTGTGCTTTTTCTTCAATTTTAGCACAGTAATCTTCCACCAAAACATCGGCGCGGAAGCGTTTCTTAGAATCTTTATTATCAATCAAAGGATCATTAAAGGCGTCCACATGCCCGGATGCTTTCCAAGTGGTAGGATGCATCAGGATGGCGGAATCTATCCCCACTATATTTTCATTGAGTTGCGTCATCGCCTTCCACCAGTAGGATTTTATGTTGTTTTTCAGTTCAGCGCCATTTTGTCCGTAGTCGTACACGGCTGAAAGTCCGTCGTAAATTTCAGAACTTGGGAAAATAAAACCATACTCCTTTGCGTGAGAAATTACTTTCTTGAAAACATCTTCCTGCTTTGCCATTTTAATTTGAATTTTAGCAAAAATAAGGAACTTTTATTAAAACTTGCCTTTACAAATGCAAGAGAATTTATTAATAAAATTTAAATTCCGTAAATTTGCAGCACTTTATCACTCGATATGTATAAATCCCTAATTCGCCCTGTTCTTTTCAGATTTGATCCGGAAGAAGTCCATCATTTCACTTTTGGATTTTTGAAAAAATTTCCAGGACTTGCCAAAATTTTTCTGCCAAAACCCATCGAGGATAAGCGTTTGGAGCGTGAAGTTTTTGGTATTAAATTTAAAAATCCGGTGGGCCTTGCTGCAGGTTTTGATAAAAATGCCGCACTCTATAACGAACTAGGGGCATTGGGATTTGGCTTTGTAGAAATAGGTACAGTAACGCCAAAAGCACAACCCGGAAACCCAAAGAAAAGGCTTTTTCGGCTGATCCAAGACAGCGGAATCATCAACAGAATGGGCTTTAATAATGATGGGCTTGCCGCCGCGGTGGAGCAATTGAAAAAGAATAAACATAAAATTATCATCGGGGGAAATATCGGAAAAAATACCGCTACTGCACCGGAAAATTACACCGCCGACTATGTGGAATGCTTCAAGGCGCTGCATCCTTTTGTGGATTATTTTGCGCTGAATGTGAGTTGTCCCAATGTTTCCAGCCACGCAAAACTGGAAGACGCAGAGTATCTGTACGAGCTGATTTCGGCGATACAAGACATTAATAAATCATATCCCAAACCAAAGCCAGTCCTTTTAAAAATTGCGCCGGATTTGAATAAAACCCAACTGGACGAAATCGTAGAACTGGTTGCGAAAACTAAAATAGAGGGCGTCATTGCAAGCAATACATCTATCAATCGTGAAGGCCTGAAAACATCAGCAGCAGAATTGGAAATTATTGGAAAAGGCGGTCTCAGTGGTAAGCCAATCCGCGACCGCAGTACGGAAGTGATCCGGTATTTAGCAGATAAATCGGGCAGAAGTTTTCCAATTATCGGTGTGGGCGGCATCCACAGCGCCGATGATGCAATGGAGAAATTCGAAGCCGGAGCTAGCTTAGTTCAGCTCTACACAGGTTTTATTTACGAAGGCCCGCAACTGATTCGGGAAATAAATGAGAGGCTTTTAGAGCGTTAGTTTGTGTTAAAGTTTATGTGTTTATGCGTATTTTGAACTTTTTCAAATGAACAAATTAGACAGTTAGACAAATTAATCCAATAACTGTGAAATCGAATAAATCACCAAGCCGACCAAACCACCGACCAAAGTTCCGTTTACTCGTATGAATTGCAAGTCTTTCCCAACTTCCAATTCCATTTTGTTACTGAGTTCTTTGCCCTCCCAATTTCCTATGGTAGAACTGATGAGAACGCCAAACTGGTGTGTATTTTTAAGAATATATTTGTAGGCGGTATGCCTTACCCATCCATCAATCTTTGATTGAAGAGAACCATCGGTACGCAGATTTTGGGAAAGTTCATCCAGATTTTTCTTAATATAATCCTTCAGTGGAGATTGCTCTTCCGAAAATTCTTTTAGCAAAGATTTTTTCACAGATTCCCAAATGTCGGCAGAATATCTATGCAGTTTTTCATCATTTAAAAGATTGTCTTTTATTGCGCGGAACTCATGCTCCCATTTTTCATCCGTTATCAATTCTTGTGAAAAAGCCATGATCTTAGCTGTGATTTCTGCCCGAAGCGGATGCTCGGGATTTACCTCTACCTCTTCAAAATATTTAGATAGTCCGGTGGTGATTTTATCTGCAATGGTATCATCTACAAAGCGCGGTATCAGTATGAAACTCTCTTTTTTCACGCGCTCTCGCACCACTTCCTGATTGTTCAGCACATAATCTTTGATCTGTTTAGAAAGCTCTGTAATCATCCTTTGGTGATCGTTTTTTTCTAAAATATATTCCAATCCGTTTCCAATGATGGTGTTGATTTTCAAATCAGTGGACATTTCTCGTGCTTTTTTCGAAATAAAAGCCGTAACGGCAGAATCATCCAATTTATTTAAAATATCCGCGCCGATATGGGAGCTTTCGCTAATCAGTGTTTCTTGATTTTTGGTTTTAGCAAGCCAATCTCCGATGAATGTTGAAATTTTTAGTTTGAGTATATAGGGGCGAATGTTTCCAGGCGACAAGAAATTTTCTACCACAAAATTCCCTAGATTGTCGCCAATCTGATCTTTTTTTTCCTGAATTAGATTTGTGTGCGGAATTTTTAACCCAAGAGGATGGTGAAACAGTGCGGTAACGGCGAACCAGTCTGCCAATGCGCCCACCATTGCGGCTTCGGAAAACGCGCGGACATAACCCATCCAAGCGGCAGAATTTCGTTTTTCCAACACCGTCATAATGACGAAAATGATGGTCATCAACAAAAAAAGACCCGTGGCAAAGGCTTTGTATTTTTTTAACTGTATTTTTTTTTCTTCGTCATTCATTAGCCCAAATTTAGTAAATTTGAAGATGCGTTTCTTAATTTTAATTTTGGTTACTGCTTTGCTACAAATGTGTTCGCAACCCATAAAACCTATAAAAACTACTGAAGTGGAAAATTTACCTAAAAATAATCCCTACTATTCCCGTGCCGATACTGCGAAACTGAAAGTCAGTAATGCCGAGTGGAAGAAAATTTTGCCCGAGGACCTATACGCCGTGGCACGCGAAGCTGCTACTGAACGCCCTTTCACAGGGAAATACAATGATTTCGATGGTTTGGGAGAATATTACTGTGCTGTTTGTGGCAATCATCTTTTCAGGTCGGATTCCAAATTTTCCAGCACTTGCGGATGGCCAAGTTTTTTCCAAGCCGACAAAAATGGTGTGGCCTACCACCGCGATTCTTCACATGGCATGGAGCGTATAGAAGTCTTGTGCAAACGCTGCGACTCCCACCTGGGGCATGTCTTCAATGATGGGCCCGCACCTACCGGCATGCGTTATTGTATGAACTCCGTGAGTTTGGATTTTGTTCCAGATTCTAAGAATTAGTTTAAAATTTTAAGTATCTGAATTAAAAAATCTGTTGAAGGACAATGCGGAGGAATTTTTTATTTTTATTAATGCTCAACTTTCTGCCTGCGTTGCTCTTTTCCCAGCAAAACGCAGAGTTCAAAAAGGTCAAGATTCATTTTGAGAGCCAGAAATCACAAATCCTTACCGCCTTCAAACGAGAGTTCGTAACGAAAAACGATCCCGCAGAAAAAGCGGGAATGCACCGTGAGTTTGTGGATTTTATGAAGAAGATGGACAGCGTTCAAAACTCTGTGTACATCGCTACTTTGGTGAAGGTGAAAAATGATGAAGACCTGGCGAAACTCAATAATTTGGAAGTTAACACTAATGAATTTCACGATGGTTATACATTGACAAAAGCCCCTGAATATCCTGGGGGGCTGAATGAATTGCGCAGACAAATCGCAGACGGGTTCTTTGCTGAAACCGTATTGCCCATGCAGAAACAATTCAAAACGCTGGTTTCTTTTGTAGTGGAAAAAGATGGCAGTATTTCTACTGTGGAAGCTACGGGAGAGAACCATCCCTTCAATATCCAGGCAATGATTGCAGTGTATCTTTTACCCAATAAGTTTTCCCCGGCATTGCTTGCCGGAAGGCCGTTAAAGTACCGCTATACTCTGCCCCTGGTACTTAATTTTGACTAAAAAAAGCGCACCGTTTTGGTGCGCTTTTGTTTATTTCTTTTTAGCCTTTATCTTTTTAACCTCGCTTTTTATAAAAGGGTATTTGCTCTGCATATCATCGCATATAGAAGGGTCTGCTGCCAATGCTTTTTCCAATGCCAAACGGCCTTCGTCTTCATTCTTCAGTTGGAAATGGCAGTTGCTCATTTGGTAGAAGAGTTCTGCCCTGTTGTGTTTCTTCGTTGCAAAGTTTAGCACCGTTAGTGCGTCTTCATACTCACCAATGAGCATTAGTACTTCTACATAGGCATACCAGTTATAAAATCGGTTCGGTTCTGCTTCAACTAAATTCTTAAGCGAAACTAAACTCTCCTCGAATTTTCCGCTGTCGATGTAAAGAAAAGCCAGTCTTTTTTGAAAATCCAGATTGTTTTCATTTAGTGCTACGGCTTCTTTTGCAAAGTGAAGCGCTTCGCGCTTACCTCCCATTTCTTCATAAATAAAGGATTGTTCCATCATCGCGAGGTAAAATTGAGGATCTTCGCGCAAGGATTTCTGAAAGGCATGAAGCGCCTGTATCGGCTGGTTATTTTCACGATGGCAAAGCCCGATCCTGTAAAAAGTGTAGGCTTTTGTAAACTCATGCTCCAGCATTTCCTCATAGACCTCCACTGCTTTTTCCCATTTTTTCATGGCTTCGTAACAAGCTGCTTTGTTAGCGTAAACGCCCACCGAGGTAGGATTTATCGCCAGCAGATAATCGAAACCTTTTATGGCTTCTTCATAATTTTTTCTGTTGAAAAAATATTGCCCATATTCAAACCAAGCACTTTCCGAGAAAGCAAATTCATCCAAATAGCCGTTCAAAAAATCGATAGCCTCCTCACCACGGTTCATTTGTGAGTAACATTGCATCACATTTTCCAAAGCGTAATCGTCCATTGGATCGTGCTTGAGCGCGGCTTTGTAATGTTTCAGCGCATTGAAGGGGTCTTCCAGATTGATGAATTCATCCGCGATGAAGTTGTGTAGGAAGTTTTCCTCTTCCTTCAAGGCCAACGCCCGCTCGCAATATTCGATAGAGCGACGTGGGTTGCCGAGGTTGGAATAATATTTGGCGCAGCAAACCAAGAAATCCGTATCCTCGATGGCATAAGCCTTCAATTCGTTTATTAAGTGTTTTGCCTCTGTATATTGTTCTAATTCCAATAGGACTTCAAGTTTTTTCGTCTTGATTTCAAATGAATTAGGATGCAATTTTAATGCGAAATTTACCGCTGTTTCAGCATAAGAGATGTCGCCCAACTCCAAATAATAAATAATGATTTCCTCCATGTCTTCGGTATCGAAGTAGAGTTCTTCATTATTCTCAATCATTTCTTCGAACCTATTAGCCAGTTCGTTATCAAAAAATTCTTCCAAATCTTATTTTGTGAAGTCATCCCAATGTTTAAAATTATCTTGTAAACATCGGGTAACTTTTTTAGTTTTTAGTTAAGTAAATACGGGTTTCTATGATTATAGAGAAAGTATACATTTTTAGTACCTGCTTTTCATTTGTAAATTACAAAAATTTAATAAAAACCAAAACCCATATAAAGTTTTTATTTCTTTCGTAAAAATGGTTTAATGTTTAAATCAAACTCCTAATCTTTGCGATCATATCCTCGCCTAATTTGTCGGCTTCTTCCTGCGTTGGAGCTTCCGTGTAGATTCGGATAATCGGTTCTGTATTGGATTTCCGGAGGTGCACCCAGTTATTTGGGAAGTCTATTTTGACACCATCTACAGTAGAAACTTCATCATTTAGATATTCTTTTTCCATCTTAGTTAAAAGTGAGTCTACATCTATTTCCGGAGTCAGTTCTATTTTCTTTTTGGCCATAAAATATGGCGGATAACCGGCTCTCAACTCAGAAACGGTTTTATTTTCCTTCGCCAGGTGAGTCAAAAATAAGGCCACACCTACCAGCGAGTCCCGACCGTAGTGCAGGTCTGGGTAGATGATCCCACCATTGCCTTCGCCACCGATGACCGCATTTTTTTCTTTCATTAAGTTCACCACATTCACCTCACCAACTGCGCTTGCAAAGTACTCAGAACCATGTGTGTTTGCCAGATCCCGAAGCGCGCGACTGGAAGAGAGATTAGACACAGCAGCGCCTTTTTTATGTTTCAGAAGGTAATCTGCTACGGCCACCAAAGTATATTCTTCGCCAAACATTTCGCCGTTTTCATCGATAAGCGCAAGGCGATCCACATCCGGATCCACCACCACGCCAAGATCGGCATTTTCTTTTTTTACAAGCTCGCAAATATCGGTTAAATGCTCTTTCAGCGGTTCCGGATTGTGCGGGAATTGTCCGTTTGGTTCGCAATACAATTTTACCGTTTCGCAACCCAATCTGTCCAAAAGCATGGGAATTGCGATTCCACCAGTGGAGTTCACGGCATCCAAAACGACTTTGAATTTTTTAGATTTAATGGCATTGGCATCCACCATCGGCAAATCCAGTATTTTCTGAATATGAATATCAAAAGCATCTTCGCGGGTCTCGTATTTACCCAGATCATCCACTTCGGCAAAGTTAAAATCTTCATTATCAGCCAAAGCCAAAACTTCCGCACCGTTCTCACCATTGATAAACTCGCCTTTTTCATTGAGCAGTTTCAAAGCGTTCCATTGTTTTGGATTGTGAGAAGCAGTAAGAATAATTCCACCGTCGGCATTTAGTTCAGGAACCATGATTTCCACCGTCGGAGTGGTAGATAGTCCCAAGTCGATCACATTAATTCCTAAACCTTGCAAAGTGGCGGTAACCAAAGAGTTAACTATGGATCCGGAGATTCTCGCATCGCGTCCGATGACCAGCGTAAGGTCTTTTTTGTTTTTGTTATTTTGAAGCCAAGTCCCGAAGGCGGACGCAAATTTCACCACATCCAGAGGCGTAAGATTATTATTCACTTTTCCGCCAATCGTTCCGCGGATTCCTGATATTGATTTAATTAAAGACATTTTTCTGATATTAAGGTTTACTTTTAGAATGGAAATTCAAAGATATAAATCGTCAAAGAATTCTCTTGCATTAAATTTAAGTTCGGGAAAAGTAGGAAAAGTCAAATACCATACAGAAATCAGGCTGAACTACGGTGATGATTTTCCCATTTTTTCCATAAAGGCGTACATCAACGGGAGCAAAATAGACTATACATGGTTGTCTCTAAAATGCCCGTAATATAATGCTTAACATTTTGAAGATTATCCTGATAAATCCTTTCAGGTGCGGGACTCATCCTCGGAATTTTACCCTTACAACGCTCCACCCTTTCCTCGAATTTCCAATGAGCATGATTGTCGAAATTGTAGGTTTCATCAGGGTTCAGTTAGTTCATGTCGGTGATGTCCATCTCTCGATTTTTAACAAAGTTAGTTAAAAAAGATAGATGCGGTATTGCATTAACAATAAATAACATTCAAGAGCAGCCACAATTCCGGTCGCAGTTACTACCTTTCGAGGAGAACTTTTTGCGGCTGAAATTCTTTTTAATTGTTTTAAACAATGACCAGCACGCAAAAGCGACAATGAGCGCCATTAATAAATATTGAAGCAACAGTGAATTATCCATTTTATTTTAAAATTTGATAAACAATAAACGAAGCGAAATAGGCCAAACCAGACATTCCAATTAACTGAATCACGGTCCATTTCCAAGATTTTGTTTCCTTGTAAACGGTTGCCACAGTAGAAATGCACTGCATCGCGAAGGCATAAAAAATCAAAACGGAAATGCCTGTCGCAAAACTGAAAACCTTCGTGCCGTCGGCCTTAGTATCATAGCGCATTTTTTCAATGACTTTTCCTTCGGGAGCATCATCATCAAGACTGTAAAGTGTTGACATTGTGCCAACAAATACTTCTCTCGCTACAAAACTGGTCAAGATTCCCACGCCCATTTTCCAATCATAACCAAGAGGCGCAATGGCCGGCTCTATCGTTTTTCCTGCCATAGCGAGATATGATTTTTGAAGTTTCACATCAGATTCAACCCATTTCCCAGGCTTATCGGACCTTCCGAAATAACTAAAAAACCAAATGATAATGCTCACCAAGAAAATAATTTTCCCTGCGCCCGTGATGAACTCCCAAACTTTACCTAAAACCAGACGGATATCATACCCAAACAATGGCATTTTGTAAGCTGGCAAATCCATCACGAGGAAGGATTTATCTTTATTTTTAATGAATTTCTTTAATATTATAGCTGCAACCAACGCAGTTACAAAGCCTAAAAAATACATCGCCATCAAGGCTAATGCCTTGTAACTAATCCCTCCAAAATATTGGTCTGGGATTATCAAACCAATGATGATGCTATACACAGGAAGCCGTGCGGAGCAGGTCATAAAGGGCGTTACAAGGATTGTAATAAGCCGCTCTTTCACATTTTCTATATTCCGGGTGCTCATGATTGCGGGAATTGCACAAGCGGTTCCAGTAACGAGCGGAACGATACTCTTGCCATTCAGTCCAAATGGGCGTAAAAACCTATCCATCAAGAAAATAACCCGCGCCATATAGCCGGAATCTTCCAATAAATAAAGAAAATATAGCAAAATTCCAATCTGCGGTGCAAAAACAATGATGCCACCAATTCCGGGAATTATACCCTTGGAAATGAGTGAGTTAATAGGTCCTTCGGGAAGATTAGTTTGGGTAAAATCCGATAGGTATGCGAAGAAACTATCAATCCAATCCATGGGATATGCCGCCAAAAAGAACACGCTCTGAAACACAGTGAGGAGTATAATGGCAAAAAATACATAGCCCCATATTTTGTCAACTAAAATGCGGTCGAGTTTTTCGGTTATAAGTTCTTTCAGTTGCTTTTTTTTGGAAACAGAGACCGACACAATTTTGTCGATTTCCTGATAGCGGCGAATGGTTTCCTGCGTCTGCAGCCTTTTGGGAACAAGGCATTTGGTTTGCGGAGAATCCAACTGATCCTTTACGGTCTCCAGTTTTCCAAGGTAGGTTCCAGACGAAAGCAGCGTCCAGATTTTATATTGATTGGTCTCTTTGGTATTATTTAAAATATTGAAAACCAATCCTTTTTGCTCCATCGGAATATCAAAAGAAACGGTTTCGGCAATTCGAAAATCATTATTAAAAATAGCCTCACGCAATTCATCTATGCCGCGGTTTTCTTTTGCGTTGGTTTGTAGGACTTTAACACCTATTTTTTCAGATAAAGTATCAAAATTGATAGTAATGCCGCGTCTTTCCGCCTGATCTATTTGGTTGACTATCAAAATAATTGGAATTCCTAAATCCTGTATTTGTTGGAAAAGCAATAGCCCGCGTTTCATGCTGAGCGCTTCTAAAAGATACACTACCCCTGCGTAATTTTGCTGTTCATCCACCAAAAATTTTGATAGAATCGCCTCATCCTCTGAAGAGGGATAAATGCTGTAAGACCCTGGAAGATCAACCACTTCTACGGTTTCATTTTTATAAATGTAAGTCCCGGAATAGCTCGCAACCGTCACACCGGCATAGTTACCAGTCTTTTGATTTTTATGGCACAAGATATTAAAGACTGTAGATTTCCCTACATTCGGGTTGCCTACGAGGAGGACTTTTTTGTGATTTTCGCCGTCGGACATTCGCGGGGAGTTTATGCGAGATTTTCTACGATAATGAAGCGTGCCTCCTCTTCGCGGAGCGCAATTCGGCTTTTTTCTTCGCCAAATTCTATGTAAAGTGGGCCGCTGAATGGCGCTTGGTAGAGAATTTTGAAAGAAGTTCCGGGCAAAAGTCCCATTTCAATGATTTTTATGGGCATGGCAAGGTCATCGTTTGCATAGCCCGATATTTTCCCATTTTTATCTTTAGGGAAACAGCACAATTTATTGGAAATACTTTCTTTCAACACGCAATTTTGTATTGCAAATATAGGTTATTTAAATTAAATCTAAATAAGAGAGTTGTTACTTTTTTAATAAAAAAAATTCCGGAAACAAAGGCTCCCGGAATAGTTTGTTTTAAGAAGTGTTTATTTTTTCTTTGCAGGTGCGGCTTTTTCGATTGGATTGTTATTAGCACCGAAGAAATCTTTGGCTATCTTTTCTTGTTCTTTCAAGAATTCGCCTATGGTTTTGTCGGATCCGGGCATCTTTTTTCCCATTAATTCTGGGGTCATTTGCGGGCGCATTTCTGCAAGAGGGTCTGCTTTATATACCTCGTAAGCCTTCTCAAATTTTTCACGAGTGACCATGTTGGCTTTGTTACTCATCCCGAATTTAGCATTCAGTTTTTCCGCCTCGGTTTCTTCGGAATAATTTTCGATTTTCTTATTGCCTTTCAGTAGCCAAGAATAATCTTTGGCGTCATCTTCAATTTTTACAATCAGGCCAGGAAGTCCAGAAAACTTGTATGGGCCATCCGAAAAAGGAATCGCAGTGGTAAACCAAGCAGTCCACTTCCTGCCGCCAAATTCTGTCGTGGCTTTTTGCGTATCATACTCACCTATTTTTTCTTTCTGAGGCAAAATGTTCCAGTTGAATTTTAATTGCTCTGTATAGCCAAACATATTCCTGCTAATTCTATCGGTATAGCTTGCCGCCATAGTAGGATAAGCTTTGGTGACTTTATATGAAAACTTAGGCATCGTAATCATTTTAGAAAGATCCTTGAAGGTTTTCGTTTTTTCCATTTCTTTAAATGCAGCTACAACTACGGAATCCTGTGCAGGCACTGTATAGTCTTGATAAATGGATTTGTCTTTGGTAATGTCCAAAATCGTCATCACTTTATCCGTATCTGGCAATTGTGTCTTTGGTCGGAAAGTCAGCTCATAGAAAAAGCGGTTTGCAGATTGTTGTGCGTTTAGAGAAAACGCAACAAGCATCAAAATAACAGGGATTAATTTTTTCATATTAAAAAAAGGTTTACTCAATTAGTATCCATTTATAAAATTTTGTTACAAATTAAGATTGAATTTTATATTTTTTAATTTTTTGTTTAAAATTTACGGGATATTCAGCTCTGTAGATCCGCTTATTAATAAAGATCATAATCCCGCCTCTTAGGCGTGGAATTTTATTTTAAGTCATACATTTTTTTTATCGATTCATTCATCACTTTATAAATTTCCAATTGACTGCTATCAGCGAGCAGCGCTTCATGTGCGGCCAAAATTCGGGCGTCATTTCGTATTGCGGGGCCGGTTTGTGCATCTTTAGGATCTATGGTTCGGATTTTTCTTACTGTTTCATCTATCAAAGGATAAAACCAATCGAAAGGGATGTCCTGTGCATCGGAAATTTCTTTGCCTCTTGCGAAAAGGTGGTTCACGAAGTTGCAGGAGAAAACTGCCGTAAGATGTACAAATTTTCTTTTTTTAAAATCTGCTTCCGTTACCAGCGTAGAAATTGTTTCAGCCAAAGTTTTTAGAAAACCAAAGTCGAGTGCGTTTTCGGCCTCGATAAAAAAGGGGATTTCAGAATAGTTTAAAGTCTTTTTTTTGCTAAAAGTTTGCAGAGGATAGAAGCAGGCTTTTCGGTAATTCCCCAAAAGAACCTCTTTAGGTAGCGAACCTGAAGTGTGTGCCACCAGGCAGTTTTCTTTTTTTATTAATGATGAGACTTCCGCAACGGCAGAATCCTTCACACAGATTAAATAAAAATCGGCATCTGCTAAAGTATCGGTGGCGTATGGTATTTTATTTTCTGATGAAATTTCCCTGAGCGCTTCCTCATTTCGACCGAAAATCTGTATTGGCGAGTAGCAATTTTGGGTGAAGGCTTTGGCCAAATGATAGGCGACATTGCCGGATCCAATAATGACTGTTTTCATATAACAAAGATAAATGAACTAAGGGATATGAAATTATAACTTAACAAAATAATTCCTTATCTTTTCCGTTCTATATTTCTACCTTACTTCTATAAGTGAAAACCCTAGTATACTTCTTCTGTTTTTTTGCCGCATCTTTTCTTTATGGTCAAAAGCCAGAAAAAGTGACGGACATACAAGGCGTTGTCCTTAATAAGACAAAAACCAAATTCAAAAATAAACAAGAAAATCCCGCATACGCTATCATGCAGGAGGTTTGGAAACGGAAGCGAAACAACGGTTTGGATAAATTTGACACCTATAAATTCAAAGAATACGAGAAAATAGAAATTGATATTGCGAACATAGACAGCTCTTTTATGAAAAAAAAACTCTTCCGAAAGGTAGATTTTATTTTCGATTATGTGGATTCTGCCGATAATGGCAAATTGGCGCTGCCCGTGTTCATCAATGAAAGTATTTACCAAAACCTCGGCAAAAACCGTCCGGATAAAAGGAAAAAACGGCTGCTGACTGCGCAGAAATCCTCAGGCTTCGAGGACAACGAAATTATTTCCCTATCAGCGAAGAATTTGTACCGCGACATCAATATATACGATAATACCATTAATTATTTCGACATTGGCTTTATGAGCCCAGTGGCAAAAGAAGGATTCAGTGTGTACGATTATAATTTATTGGAAGAAACCACAGTAAACGGCCAAGGGGTTTACAAAATCTTCTACCAGCCGCGCAAGAAGGATGTACTCGCTTTCGAGGGCTACCTTTATATTTCCAAAGACCATTATGCCGTGGTACAGGCAAGTCTGAGATCGACCAAGAAGATGAGCGTGAATTTTGTAAATGAAATTACGACGCAGCTGGTTTTCGACAATCCAAATGACAGCACTTTTTTGCCGAAAAGCATCCGCACAAAACTGAATATTTCCCCTTTCAGTAAAAGCAAGGATGCCAAAGCGATGGTAGCCAAACGATGGGTAGATTTCTCGAATTATGAATTCAACATGCCTATTCCAAATACTGATTTTGAGACGAAAGCTGCTGAAATGGAGTCTGATTTCGTAAAAAAAGATAGTGAATTTTGGCAAAGAGAACGCACAGACTCCCTTTCGCTAGAGGAAAAAGGCGTTTATGAAATGCTGGAAAAACTGGATAATACCCCACGCTTCAAACGCATTGTGAAAGCTTTTGAAACTTTTTCATCCGGATACTACAATGTGGGACATGCGATAGATCTCGGAAACATTTACTCTATCTATGGTCGAAATACCATAGAGGGCGACCGCATACGCCTAGGGGGGCGAACTTATTTCTCACAAAACGACACATGGCGTATAGAGGGCTACGGTGCTTACGGTTTTAAAGACCAGCAATTTAAATACGGGGCGGAAGGCCGGTTTATGTTCAACAAAGTGAGCCGCTTCACGGTGGGTGCTGGTACGCGCCGAGACATCCTGCAATTGGGCGTGCGGCTCACTGGAGGCGATGGGATTATGTCGCGCTCGTTTGCTTCGTCTTCGGTTTTCGGAAGGGGGGAAAACGCCTCGTTGAGTTCTGTAAATCAGGTAAACGTATTTTCTTCAATAGAGCCGATAAAAAATATACAGTTCCGTGCGGATATGTCTTGGCAAAGCATAAAATCTGCAAATCCTGAGCATTTCAACCTATCCTATTACGAGGATAAAACGGGGCAGCTGCGCCAAACGCTGAACGATACGCATGCCACGCTGAGCATCATCGCTAGGCCGGGTGCAAAGTTCTCCCAAACTGGCGTAGATCGCAACGAGCACAGTACGCTGGCACCTACGATCGTCTTGAAATATACGCGCGGCTTGGAGGGTGTTTTCAGTGCGGATTTCGGTTATAATAAGTTACAGTTTATGTTCTACAAGCCTTTCCTGATTGGGAATTGGGGCAAACTTTTTACAAGTTTCGAAGCGGGAAAGAATTTCGATACCGTGCCTTTGGCCTTGCAGAATGTGATTCCGGGAAACCAATCTTACAGCATTGCGCAGAATACTTTTTCGCAACTGAATTATTATGAATTCGTCGCAGATACTTATTCTACCCTGCATTTGGAGCATCATTTTAATGGTAAAATATTCTCTTACATTCCTTTGGTTAAAAAACTGAAACTGCGCGAGGTGGCGTTTTTCCATGCGGCATACGGCACGCTGAGCGAGGCTTCAAAAAACATCAATGCAGAGGGATGGCGCTATTCTGCGCCGAGTGACAGGGTTTATTATGAATACGGTGTGGGAATCGAGAACATCGGTGTTGGAAATTTGCGGATTTTCCGGATTGATTTTAATTGGCGCGGAAATTATCTAGACCACCCGAATGTTTCGAGGTTCGGGATCAAAACGGGTTTCCAGTTTTATTTCTAATATGATGCGCTGAGCTATGCAGGCGTGAGTGAGGGATTGCAGCGGATACCCCGCAGGGAGGCGGCGGAGCGAAGCGGAGCCGCCGACCGAGGAGTAGCAGCGGAAAACCCGACCCGGAGCCGCAGCGGAGCGGAGGCGTAGGGGCACTCCCTAAAAAATATGAATACAAAAAAAAATATCCCGATTGGAAACCAACCGGGATTTTAATTTTATAGAACGCGCTGGAATTATGCGTTCGGCTCTACAGATACGAATGATCTGTCGTTTTGCTTCTTTCTGAATACCACTTTGCCATCTACCAAAGCGAATAGGGTGTGGTCTTTGCCAATTCCTACATTGTCGCCCGGGTGGTGCTTGGTACCGCGCTGTCTTACGATGATGTTCCCAGCGATAGCGGCTTGTCCTCCGAAGATTTTCACGCCCAATCTCTTGGAATGGGATTCTCTACCGTTCTTGGAACTACCAACTCCTTTCTTGTGTGCCATTTTATTTTAAGGTTTTTTGGTTAAAATTGGATTAGTTTTCTGCGATTTCGGCAGCGGTTTCTTCTACTTTCGCAGTTTTAGCCGGCTTTTTAGCAGCAGTTTTCTTTTCTTGTGGGTCAAATCCTGTGATGCCTGTGATGCGGATTTGTGTAAGGGATTGTCTGTGGCCGTTTTTCTTTTCGTAGCCTTTTCTTCTTTTCTTCTTGAAGACGATGACTTTATCAGCCTTTATATGGTCCAAGATTTCGGCATCTACAGTGATACCGCTTACAGCCGGGGCGCCGATTGTCGTAGAACCGTTTACTGTAAGAAGGACTTTGTCGAAAGAAACTTTCGCTCCTATGTCCCCTTTCAGGCGGTGTACAAACAGTCTTTGGTCTTGCTCAACTTTGTATTGAAGCCCTGCTATTTCTACAATTGCAAACATTAGTTTATAATTTTTGGTTAATAATTCGAGGTGCAAAGATAATTATTTTTTCTGAACCACAAATAGTTATCTTGAATTATTTAGTGCTGTTGGGTCGTGGGATCGGGAGGTTGGAAGCAAAAATATTGATTACTTTTGAGGCATCAACATTTTGCTATGAAAAGAGATCTTTATATTGATTTTGCCAAGGGCTTTGCTACCATCTGTATCATCTTCATTCACACGGCGTTTTGGTCGGGGCAGTTCTATATCCCTACGGAGTTTCGCGTGCTGTCCTTGCTGCTGGATGTGCCTTTATTCTTTGCACTGAGCGGCATCACCTCCGGGAATAATATTGAAAAAACGCTTTACCGTCTGTTAAAGTTGCAGGTGACTTATATGATTTTCGTGACCTTCCTCTTCTTTGTGGATTATTTTTTCAAAGTATTTGGGTTGAATTTCTTCGGGCTGGAAACTATGAAGCATTTTTACTCCACTTTCGGGACGAAATACGCGCCGACCAGCATCTCATATTATCCGGAATGGCAGAATCTGGGCAACTGGTATCTGCATTCGTATTCCAACTGTGATACTTTCCCCGTGGTAATGGGCAGTTTCTGGTATTTGAAGGTCTATTATATCCTTACCGTTTTTGGCGTTTTGATTTTGAAATTTTTCCCGAAACACATCGACTGGTTCATTACCCTTTGTTTTGGTTTAACCCTAATTTTCAATCTCTTCCCGCAGTATTACCCTTCTGGTCAGGTGGGTTATGTGGCGTTCTATCTGGGGCTTTTCCTCGTAGCCAATAGATTGAAAGGAAAAATCATCCCAAGAAATTATATTCCAATGATCTACGGCGCGGTGGCTTTGGCTTTAGCTGGGCTTTTCTATACTTTCGGACCGGAGATTTTCTATAAAATGAATAAGCAGAAATTCCCTCCAAGACTTCCGTACATCATTTGGGCGATGCCGTCTTTGACTACACTGTTTATCCTTTACAACAGATTGAAAATTAACAAAGAATCCATCATTACCTACATTGGGCAGAATGCGATTTTCTTTTATTTTGCGCAAGGTATTAGTTCGTCATTGGTTTATTTCCTGGTCGTTCCGCTGAAAGATCAACTCAGTTGGTGGGTGCTGATGGTGCTTATTTTCATCATCAACATAATTTTAGCCATCTTCATTGCCAAATTCCTGAAATGGGTGGATGAAAAAGGATGGTCGTCGCTGGAAATTTTGCGCAAAAAAACTGCCTCGCATTAATTACAAAGCAGTCATTATTTCTAAATAAGTAAATTATGCTCTTTTGTTACCTCTTGCAACAACAGCAATAAGCGTGATCAAAAGCAAAGCACCGATAACCCAATAAAGCGGGTTGGTGTACCATTCTTCAGTAGTGGTAGTGGTTGTAGTGCTGGTGTTTACATCCATTGTTTTGGTCGCGTCTTGTGCGAAGGCGAAAATGGAAGAGAAAAACATGATAGCCAACAAGGTAAGTTTCTCAAATTGTCTTTTAATAAGTGTAGTGCTTGTATTCATTATTTAATTTATTTTTTATTTGTAAAACTCTTTTCAACAAAAATGCCAAAAAATTTCCGCCACAGACAAATATGGGAATCATGTAAAGTTTTAAATTAATTAAAAAATTAATAAAGTTTTGTTAAGGCTTTTTGTAATAGTCCTTTTGTTTTAAATCCCTTAATTTTGTTTTAAAATAAAATTTGAAATGTTCAAACTAAAACTCCCCACCGACCCACGCTGGGCGAATATCGCTGAAAATAATCTTGGAGAAATCCTCACCGACCACGCTTGGTGCGAACAGAAAGCAACTACCAACGCCATCACCCTGATTACGATGCTGCCGGAATACCCGGAGATCATCACCGAACTTTTGCAAATCGCCAAGGAAGAATTAGAGCATTTCCAAATGGTGCACGAGATCATTAAAAAACGCGGCTACGAATTCGGGCGCGAGCGCAAGGATGATTATGTAGGTCAACTTTTCAAATTCATTGTGCAGGGCACGCGCCAAGAATACATCGCTGACCGGATGCTCTTTGCCGCCATGATCGAGGCGCGCAGTTGCGAACGCTTCAAGGTTCTAACTGAAAATATTCAGGATGAAGAATTGCGGGAATTTTACAAAGAATTAATGATTTCCGAGGCGGGACATTACGCCACTTTCATCAAGTTTGCGCGCCAAATCGGCGATCCGGAAACCGTGAACCGCCGCTGGGAAGAGTGGCTAGAATACGAGGGCAAAATCATCCAGTCCTACGGGAGAAAGGAAACCATACACGGATAAATTCATACAAAAATTCCAGACTATATATCTGGAATTTTTATTTTATTCTCGCTCGAGAGGGACGCCTTTGGTCGCGCGCTGATTTGGTGGCAACGCAGGCGTGCCCTCGGTTTTTCCTGGCACGGGCGGCCTACGAATCTCGTCTCGCTTCACATTATCACCCGGCTGCACGATGTTTTCGGAAGTATTGATTTGAGAAGGCATCTGCAAGGTGCTACCAGTACCTTGTCCCGGTCCAGTATCCGGAGAGCCCGGCGGATTGATGTTCCCCGGCGACAATGTTTTGCCGGTGTTGTCCTTTAATTCCGTCTTTAACTCGCTTTTTAGATTTGCCAAAATGCTTTTTGCTTTTTCACCTTCCATCGTTTTTCCATAGTTCAGTGCCAATTGTTCTAGTTGAAGGATCATAATTTCCTTGCCAGCAGTTTTTCCGGCATTGTAGGCATTTAACAAAGCAAACTTCGGAACCAAGGCGTCTTTTGGATATTTCGCGATGGCTGATTCTATCGCCAGACGAGAATCTTCATATTTGCCTTGCGAATACAGGTCGAAAGCGGCGCTGTAGGCGGCCTCTACATCTGCGGAAGATTTTGTGAATGATGTATTTTTCGGGTTTTTTACAAACTCTGCATACGAAGTGTACGGATAATCCGCAAGAATCATAGACTTTGCGCGTTCTGCGGCGGTAGGGTTTTTCTCATAATTCATTGCGAATATTTGATAAAGTGCCTGCAAACGCGTTTCGGAATCTGGTTTAGAATCCGCCAAATCATACAGGGTTTTTGTAGCTAAAGCCGTATTGGAGAAATAATCTTCATACATTCTTCCCAATCCCAAAGTGGCGGTGTCGCGGTCTTTTTTCAGGGCGGCAATAGCCTCGGCGTCTGTAGGGATTTTTTCGGTGTAGAAAGTAGTTTCCAATCGGCGCGGGTCGCGTACAGTGCCCAATCCCATGGTTTCATTTTTCACATCCTGAATGGTACTCATGCGGTTAGAGAATCTCCAGTTGTCCTGCAAGGCACGATTTCCCCAGATTTGTTTGAAGTCGGCATTGCCCTTTGCCACGGTGTTTTGGTTGGCAAAATAGAAACCGCCGCCACGCCCTGTATTGGCTAAGTCCTGAAAGCCGGACTGCCCTTTTGCGGAAAGCGAATTCGCGTTATAATCTCCGGTATCAAAACCTTTTGTCCGTTCTTCTTGTTTCTGTAGAGCGAGTTCTTTTTCTTCTTTTTCCTTTAATTTATCAATGTATTTAGTAAAAAAAACTTCCCTTTCTGGCTCGCTCATCCGTGTAAGCGCGAGGATGGAGTCATTTTTTTTAACTAAATAATAATTCTTTGTAATATTTTTGATATTAGAAGCCAACTCGGTAAGGCGCTGCTTTTCCGGCGCGTAGGTCATCGCCGCAACGGCAGAATCGTAATAGGCGCCCGCACCGATGTAGTCGTTTTGGCTAAAATAATTTCGCCCTATTTCGTAATAAGTCAGTCCACGCACTTGCGGATCGGACATCTTTTCTGCCAAAGATTTTTTGAAAAACTCTTGTGCCTCATCATTCTTCCCGGCCTTTGCTGCCATTAATCCTAATGCATAGTAAAACTCATTTTTCCGGGAGGCGTAAGTTCCTTTTTTACTGATGCTTTCCAAATATTGTTTCGCACCTTCGTAATCGTCATTTTTTCCATTAAAGGTTTTGGCGATTTCCACTTGCGATTTTACTTCAAATTCAAAATCATTAGAAAGTTTATAAGCCGAAGTAAAACTTTCGCGTGCCTCTTCTTTTTTGTCCAAAGACGCTAAAATCTGCCCACGAAGGAAGGCAATTCTACTGCGCAGTGTACGGTTTTTATTGGCACCAAATGCATTTTCCAACTCGGCAACGGCTTCATCCTTTTTACCGGCATCTACCAGCATTTGTGAATAATAAACGGTTTTCAGTCTGTTGTATTCTTTCTTCAAATCGGTAAGCGAGCGGAAAACCTCATCAGCACGGTAGTAATCTTTCAATTGTGCAAAGGCCTGCCCTTGGTAGATTTTAGCCAGATCCAATCGCTTGTCACCGTTCATATTATTAAAAAGATAACTCAGTGCATCCAATGCCTCAAGGGGTTTGTCTTGGTATAGCCGAGCCTGGGCAAGTAGAATATGTGCATCGAACATTGCCTTGTTTTTTTCCTCGCCATTCTTCTGTACAGAATATTTCTCGATGGCCTTCAATGCCTTGGCTTCGGAAATCTGTAAGATAGTCGTGTTTTGAGATGGTGATCTACCCAAAGATTGTGGGGGTAGAAACTGTTTCTCGCCAAAAAACGAATCTTCGGCCTCCAAATTTGTCCCTATTGGTGCTTGTTCCGTAGTCAGAATGCGGATGTATGGCTCATAGAAATTATCTTTGTAAGCCATTTTCCTGTTTTTTAGTTCGGTTTCCAGCGCATCCTTGCTGTTGTACAGCGTATTGTATCTCGCGGAAAAGCCCTTTAATCCCACAGTCTTGTTTTCGCCTTTGCGGGAATTGCAGGCAAATAGCAGGGCGATCGGGATTATAAGTAGAATAAATTTTTTCATGGATAAACAGATAACTGAAAATTTGCCTTTTTATTGTGGTAAATGACACTGCCACGAATTTAGCAAATTCTAATTAATTTTAAACCAAAACGCCGCGCTTTTTCAGTTCACGGTAGATGATGTGCGTAGGAAGTCCCATAATGGTATAAAAACTCCCGCGGATGCTGTTGATTTTCGCCATCCCAAGCCATTCCTGGATGCCGTAACTGCCGGCTTTATCCGTAGGACGGAAGTTTTTAACATAAAACTCTGCCTCGGTGGGCGTAATTTCATCAAAAATAACATCGGCAAAATCTGAAAAAGTTTCTGTGCTTTCTGTGGTTTTTATAGTGACTGCAGTGCAAACCTGGTGCGCCTTTCCGGAAAGGGATAGGATCATCGCCACAGCGTCTTCGGCGTCTTTCGGTTTACCTAAAATTTCATCATCCAAAATTACTACGGTATCCGCGGTAATTAGGATTTCATTTGGTTTAGAGTGAAAGGCATTGGCTTTTAGTTCGGAAAGAAATGCTGCCACCTCGGAGGCGGGTAAGTCTTCGGGGTAGATTTCTTCGCAGGAAATCGTGACCCTTTCAAAATTAAAACCTAGATTTTGCAAAAGTTCCTGTCGCCGCGGGGATTGGGAAGCTAATAATATTTTTTTCAAAGGGTAGAGGATTAGAAAGTTAGATTAATTACAGTCTGATATTGGTAAATAATACATTACTATACTGATGCATTGTCATTATTCTGACCTCGTCTCATCTGCCAGCCACTTACCTTGGACTTTCATCACTTGCTCTATCACATCTCTCACGGCGCCTTTGCCGCCGTGGATGGGAGAAATATAATCGCAAACCGCCTTGACTTCCGGGACGGCGTTGGGTGGACAAGCAGCGATGGCGGCCCGTTTTAGCAACGGCAAATCCGGCAGATCGTCGCCCATTATTAGGATTTCATTGTCTTGCAGGTGGTGCTTATTCTTAAAATCTTCGTAATCTTTGTTTTTATACGAGGATTTTGCGTAGTAATCTTGGATTCCCAAATAATGGATTCTGTGGCGCACTTCGGGATCATCGCCCCCGGTAATTACGCCGATTTTATAACCATTTTTCACTGCTTTTACTACCGCATAGCCATCCAAAACATTCATCACGCGGCACATGTTGCCACCCGGAAGGAGATACACGCTACCATCTGTAAATACGCCATCCACATCGAAAACAAATGCCTTTATGTCTTTCAGTTTTTGTTTGTAACTCATGGCTCAAATTTAGTAAAAATAAAAATCCCGGAAATTGCTCCGGGATTGTGGTTATTTGGCGTTGTAGAGCGTGGGCTCTATTTTATTGTTATCGTGTTTTATCTTTTCCTTTGCATTTTGCTCCATCTTCCTCGCCATTTGTTTTGGGTCGATATCTTTTCCGTCGGCACCTTTTAATATGTATGAGGTTCGGAACATACCATCGCCGGATTGTCCCATCCCGCGGAAGTCTTTTGACGGGTCCAAAAGGTAATTGGCGTAAGCTTTTTTAAACTGGGCTTCGGAAACTTCGATCTCTTTCATACCGCCGAACCGTACCGTGGCACCGTTGATCGTGGATTCATCACTTGTGTTGGCTGCCGAAATAGTTTTGTTGCCGATTAAAGTCATTTTGTGGGAACCGGTCTCGTCTTCTATGTTAATAATGAGTCCTGGAAGCCCTGAGAATTTATACGGTCCATCCTGAAAAGGAATATCTGTGGAGAAATAGGCAATCCACTTTCTGCCGCCCCAAGTGGTTGTGGCTTTTTGCCCGGTGTAGGCGCCAAAAGTTTTCTGTTCGGGAGAAATCGCCCAAATGATCTTTTCCTCCTCCAGAACCTTGTAATTATCGCGTCCTATGCGCTCGGTGAGGAAGGTTCTGAAGCTAGGATATTCTTTATTGATTTTATAATCCACCGTGCCGGCTTTTCTGGTATTTCTAAGATTAAAGCTTGCGCCGTTTCTCGCGCCGCCTGAACTGATCATTTTCTGAATCTCGGCGCGACGGATGGAATCGCCTGCCATTTTCGTAAGGCTTTGGTAGGTAGAGCCTTTATCTGTGATGTCCAGCGCCATCATATCTTTTCTGATGGTGTCTTTCTGGGTACTGTCCGGGATGTATTTGTATTCGTATATGAAGCGGTGCATCTGCATCTGCGCCTGCACGAGAGTTGCAGATAGGATAAAGAGAAAAATAAGTTTTTTCATTTGGTTAAATTTAAATTTTCACTAAGATACATTTTTTTTTGATACAGGAATGATGTTTTTATTAAAGAAGACATTTAGCAAAGGCTAAACCAGAGCGACACCGCGGTTTCCACTGAGTGCAATAATTCTCGGCACTTTTGTGAATTTGTATCGCTAATTCGCGCAATGATAAAACGGCGAATCTCGCGCGGCGCGGGCTGAGCGGAGCTCGTTTTGAGAGGAGGAACGACGAGCAAAACAGCGGGAGCGGAGCACGCAGATGCCGCCCAAATTATTCTTTATTTAAAATTAAACTTCACCGTGAACATGACGGTGCTGGGACGAATGCGACTGCGAAGCAAAGTGGTGGAGGCGGCATTATCAGTAAGGCGTTCGTAATATTTTTGGTTGGCGATGTTCATCCATTTCAACTCGAAATCCATCTTCTTTTTTGTCCAAGTGTATTGGTAAGTAAGGTCGTAGAAGGCGTTTTTGTACGAGGCGTCATTCTGCGTGTAATTCATCTGATCCCAGTTCAGGCCGATGGAATGGCTCTCTATAGGATAGAAAATTACAGATAAGTTGTGCTGGAAACTGCCGGATTTGGAACTGCCCAAGATGCTTTTGTTGGTGTTTCTGCCCAGCGAGAAGGTATAATCCATACTCATCCAGCTGAAATAGGTATTGTTGAATTTGTAGCCAAGCGATTGGGCATTGGTTTGGTTCTGGAAAAACTGGTTGTTCCGAAACTGATCAGCACGGGAATCGGTATTGCGGAAACTCACGCTCATGTTGGATTTAAATTTCGGAAAATATTTCCCCACTTCGGCATTTTCCGTGGTAGTTGATCGTCCGTTTTGAAGGGTTTCATAGGTTACGACAGCCAGTCCCGTACCTCCCAAAACGGAATTGGCAATGATGTTGCTGCGGCCGCGGTTGTAGTTCGCACCGACATTAAAGAAGAGGTTATTCAGCGGGTTGCGGTATTCTATTTTAGTTCCAAAAAGCATGCTTTGGCTTTCCAGCATCGGGTTTGTGGGCAACATGGCACCGCCCAGACTGGAGGGATTGCTCATGAGCGCGCCGGCATAAACATTACTGATACCGCCGAATTCCTGATCATAACTGGCGTGAAAATTCGCCTTCCAAAACGAGGCGAAGGAATATTGCGCGAAAAGATTCGGCTCGAAAGCGAATTTGGAGAAATCCCTGTGCACACCGCGCTCGGCATCATCGGCTTTTATGTTATAAAAGTTTGCTGGAAGGTTCAGGAAAAGAAGCCAGTCTTCGGATTTATAATTCACTCCCAAGGAGGCGTAAGGCATGGTAGAAGAGAAATCCAAATCATTGGCGAATGATTTCCCCAAGCCATTTTCTACATTATCTGTAACGCCGAAAAGTCCGGAAGTGAGTTTGCTGGATTCATAATCCAAACCCACCTCTGGCGTGATAGTCCATAGGTTTTTGGTAAAACTAATGTTCGCGGAATGGCGCGCCTCGAAGGCTTTCATGCGGAAATCCTGGCGCACCAGATCGGCATTTCCAAAATCCACAGGAAACGCCAAATAAGCCACGGGACGCACTTCCAAAATCTGATGGTCGTTCTGATAACTGAGGTAAGATTGCACATTCACCATCTTTTCCTTCCAGGGAACAATCGCGGAGAGCGAGTTTTGGTACGACTGCGTAGGAGATTCCACGGCCTCGGTGGCAGATATGCCGTTTCGCAAAACTTTGGCGCGGTCGGCGTTCCAAAACTGGGTGAAGGTGGTGGTGTTTTTAAAGAAACCTTTTTTGGCGTTTTTGGTAAATATAAGTTCTCCTTTCGCTTTGTTGGTGTAGAAATGATTGTTAATATCCGTGATGTAGGTCAGTCCGCGCTGCTTATCATAGGTCTCGCTGTAGGCGTCCCTTTCCACAGCGTTATTGGTATAATTGGCATTGGCTTTCAGTTCCCATTCCTTGTTACTAAATGGGTTTGTAAGCAAGTTTGCGGATATGAAATGCACATTATTCCAGAGGTATCTCCTCTCCGGAACGCTCGGTACAGCTGCATTTTCCACATTCACCCAGGCATCTTGGGATACACTGCGGCGGCGGCCTTCCCAGCGGTTTCCGAAAGCGAGCATATTGCCCTCGGCTTCCACGGCTTCGCCATTGTTATTGGTTTTGTAATTTACTACCCATTGGTTTTTTTGTCCAAAGAACATCGGGGTGAGTTTCATATTCCAAAGCCACGGATCGGCAATGCCAACACCGACTTCCCCGCGCCCAGTCATGGTCACTTTATTTTTTAGTTTAATATTGATCGCCGCCTGTTCGCTCGGCACTTTATCTTGGAGGATTTTCACGGGTTGGTGGTTTTCCATGACTTCTACTTTGGAGATGGCGTCCGTAGGCAGGGAATTGTTGATGACGCCATAGCCGCCCTCCATCAGGTCTTTTCCGTTCACATAAAATTTATTGATGGCTTCACCTTGGTAAAGCACGGTGCCGTCTTTATTCACCTCGATTCCCGGGATTTTCTTCAAAACATCGGCAAGTACGCGATCGTTTTTACCTTCAAAAGCCTTCACATCGTAAGAGATGGTGTCGCCTTTTTTGGTAATCATCTTCGCCTTTATCTTTACTTCCTTAATTTCCGTGGCTTCGGTACTCAGGGAGAAGTTGAGGTTTTGGCTTTCGTTTTTGATGTTTTTCAATGTAGGCTTATGGTTGAAGGCCTTTACTTTTACATCTACGGTAGGTGCATCCGAAGTGAAGGTTACTTTGAACTCACCCTTGCTGTTGGATATGCCATAAGCGATGATGGCGTCTTTACCAGGCTCTTCCACGGTGACGGAGGCGCTGGCGATTGTTTCGCCGTCGGAATTTTTCACCACGCCGGAAACGGTTTTTTGAGCGAAAGTAAGTGCTGAAAACAAGAAAATGAAAAGAAGGGAATAAAGGTTTTTCATAGGGAAGGTTTATCGACTTTGCTAAATTAGTACCGACGCCAGGTCATTTGTTACAAAACGATCCTATTTTTGTTAAATCGATGGTTTCTTTCAGTTTTTTAAAAGTGAAACCTTTAAAATCCCTAATCAGTTCGGATGGCTTTGCGTCTTTCTAGCGAAATAATAAATGAACATGACTCGGCATGATATAATATCCGATAATTATCATTCTTTTATATGAATATCCGTAATTAACAATAATTTCGTATATTCATAAAACCAAATAATGTTTTTTTGAAATTTAAATAAATTCTTTATCATATTTAAGTTAAACAATTATTTAGTTAAAAAGATTATTATTGTCATCCCTTTTAAGTGGATTTAACGGTTTGCAAGCAATCGATATTTATAGTGGATTTCCCGTCTTGCTCGCGCCCCGACCTGAGTGGAGCTCGTTTTGTGAGGAGGAACGAAGAACAAAACAGCGGGAACGGAGGGCGGATGTAGGCGCCCAAATAAATAATAGAATCCTGCATACGGAAATTTTAACTTTAAAAAAAATCTCCGGCGCGGCAAACCATTTTCTTTTTTACTAAATTTGTCTCTTAATATTAGGTTAACATGGGGTTGTTTTTGAAGCCAATAGATGTTGTGGAGGACATCTCGAAAGAAGACTTTGAATCAAAATATTTGAAGGCGCGAAAGCCTGTCGTGATCCGAAACATGGCGCGCCAATGGGCAGCCTACCAAAAGTGGACGCTGGACTACATGAAAGAAGTGGTGGGCGATGTGGAAGTCCCGCTTTATGATTCTTCCAAGGCCGATCCCGCGGCACCTATCAATGCTGCGGCTGCGAATATGATGTTCGGAGATTATATTGATTTGATAAAAAATGAACCTACCGACCTGCGGATTTTCCTGTTCGACCCGATAAAATATGCACCGAAACTTCTGGAAGATTACATCGCGCCACGCGAGCTGATGGGTGGCTTCCTGGATAAATACCCAAATATGTTCTTCGGCGGAAAAGGCTCTGTGACCTTTTTGCACTACGATATTGATTTGGCGCACATCTTCCACACGCATTTTGGCGGCCGCAAAAAAGTGCTTCTTTTCGACTACAAATGGAAAGAAAGGCTGTACAAGATTCCGTATGCTACCTACGCTCTGGAGGATTACGATATTGAGAATCCTGATTTTGAAAAATTCCCGGCGCTAAACGGTGTGGAAGGCATCGAGTGTTACTTGGAACATGGAGACACGCTCTTTATGCCGACCGGCTATTGGCACTGGATGAAATATCTGGATGGCAGTTTTTCGATCTCGCTGCGTGCTTGGGACAAGTCTCCGCGTGTGAAGGCGCACAGCCTGTGGAACCTGACTGTTCAGCGGAATTTTGACAATATTATGAAGCGTTCCTTCAAATCAAATTATATGGCGTGGAAAGAGAAGAAAGCCATTCAGCGAGCGGAATATGCACTGAGGAAGGGGTTGCCGAAGTGATTCAATTAATATAAAAGAAAATCCGCAGGTAAATTTACCTGCGGATTTTTTCATTAACTAATTACCACTGTGTGAAAACCACGGCAATTAATCACTCAGTTTCAGTACCGCCATAAATGCAGATTGTGGCACTTCTACACGACCGATTTGTTTCATTTTTTTCTTTCCTTCCTTCTGTTTTTCAAGGAGTTTACGCTTACGCGAGATATCACCACCGTAGCACTTCGCGGTCACATCTTTCCGGAGCGCCTTGATGGTTTCGCGGGCAATGACTTTGGTTCCAATTGCTGCCTGAACGGCAATATCAAACTGTTGGCGCGGGATAAGTTCGCGTAGTTTTTCACACATTTTTTTACCTATGTGGTAGGCGTTGCTATCGTGGATAAGTGATGAAAGCGCATCCACCATATCGCCATTTATCAAGACATCCATCTTTACTAATTTCGAAGGGCGCATTCCTACCGGCGTATAGTCAAAGGAGGCATAACCTTTTGAAATGGATTTCAGTCTGTCATAAAAATCAAAAACCACTTCTGCCAAAGGCATATTGAAAGTCAGTTCCACGCGGTCTGCGGTAAGGTAAGACTGATTGAGGATTTCGCCTCTTTTTTCGATACAAAGCGTCATCACCGGGCCTACAAATTCGGATTTTGTAATGATGGTTGCTTTTATGTACGGCTCTTCCACGCGGTCCATAATCGTTGGGTCCATCATTTCAGATGGGTTGTTGATGAGGATTGGCGTTTCCGGATCTTTTTTGGAATAGCCATGGTAGGATACATTGGGTACCGTGGTAATCACATTCATATTAAACTCGCGATCGAGGCGCTCCTGCACGATTTCCATGTGGAGCATCCCTAAAAATCCGCACCGAAAACCAAAGCCTAAGGCCGCCGAACTTTCAGGTTCGAAAACGAGGGAGGCATCATTCAATCTTAATTTTTCCAATGAAAATCTAAGTTCTTCAAAATCCTCCGTATCGATCGGATAAATTCCGGCAAAAACCATGGGTTTCACTTCCTCAAAACCTTCTATTGCTTTTGGAGCCGGATTGTCCGCAGCGGTAATGGTATCCCCCACTTTCACTTCGCGGGCATCTTTGATTCCGGAGACAATGTAGCCAACATCGCCACATTCGATAGATTTTTTCGGAACTTGTTTTAATTTTAAAGTACCCACCTCATCAGCGCCGTAGTTATTACCTGTCGCCATGAACTGAACAATTTGTCCTTTGGAAATACTTCCATTTACCACTTTAAAAAACGCCTCGATACCACGGAAGGGATTATAAACAGAGTCGAAAATCAAAGCTTGCAGCGGTCCATTTGGATCACCTACAGGCGCAGGAATTCTCTTCACGATATGTTCCAAAAGATCGCGGACGCCTTCGCCGGTCTTTCCGGATACACGCAGGACATCTTCATACTTGCAGCCGATCAAGTCTATGATTTCGTCCGTCACCTCATCTGGATTGGCGGAAGGAAGGTCGATTTTATTTAAAACAGGAATGATCGTTAAATCGTTTTCCATTGCCAAATATAAGTTGCTTATCGTTTGAGCTTGAATGCTTTGCGCAGCATCTACAATTAGAAGAGCTCCTTCGCAAGCGGCAATAGAACGGGAAACTTCATAGGAGAAATCCACATGTCCCGGTGTATCGATGAGATTTAGGATATATTTTTCACCATCCAGTTCATAATCCATCTGGATCGCGTGAGATTTTATGGTAATACCGCGCTCTTTTTCGAGATCCATGTCGTCCAAAGTCTGGGACTGTAACTCCCGGGAAGTCACGGTATTGGTGTATTCCAAAAGGCGGTCTGCCAGGGTAGATTTACCGTGGTCAATATGGGCAATAATGCAGAAGTTGCGTATGTTTTTCATTAATGAAAGTCTGTAATTTGCAAATTTAATGTTTTTACTTCAGTTTTTGTCTGCTTTAAAAACAAACAACCCCCGCAACTTTGAATTTGCGAGGGTTGAATTTTTTGGTTTAAAATTTATGGTTCCAATCTCCGAACAGGTTTGTCTTGGCTTTCTACGCCGTTTCGGTACTCGGCATTCATTTTTCTGTCGATGATTTTTTCACGAATCATCCCTTCGCTGCGGAACATTTTTAAGATTTCCTGTGGCTTCACTACCTGTCCCATTTTGCGGGCATACTCTTGGCGATTATCCAATAGCTTTTGAGCAGCCTCGAAACTTGTTTCCAGTTTTTCCTGTGCTTCCTCATCGGATAATTTTTCGGGATCAAAATCATTTTTAAATGTTTCTGTTATCTTCTTTTGCGCGGCTTGATAGTCGCGATAAATGTTTTGAAATTCCTCCTCGCGTCCTTCCGGGATTTTCAAATCTTCCAAAAGCAAGCTTTCGCGCACTTTTTTTAGGGTTTCGCGGCGCTGCTCGGGCGTCATCTTGCTGATGGCTTCGCGGCGCTGTGTTGCATGTCCCGCCTGTAATCCCATGTTTAGTCGTTGAGCATGAGCGCTGCCTGCGGCAAGGATTATGGTTAATGTAAATATTATTTTTTTCATCTTAATTGTATAGTTCTAGGTAAACATCCTGTTCTGTGTTTTTGGCGAGTTCCGCTAACTCTTGGCCAGACAATTCGGAAATAATCTGTTCCGTGAGTTCCTCTTTGGAGAGGTAATCTGTTTTTTCTTCGGCTAAAACGATTTTCTTTTCTTTTACATTATCATTTTTAGCCAAATGTGGGGTTTCAGTTTTCGTAGTGGGCCTTATCTTTGCCGGTTTTACAGCAAGAATTTTTTTTACTGGTGCGCTGATGACGGGCGAGGAGGGTATAAGCGGCTTTGCAACCATTATCGCGGGGGTATGATTTTCTACTGATGGCGATGGTTTAGATTTTGCAATTACCGGTGTTGTTCCTGACGGCTCTGAATTTTGATTTAATAAAAATGCAAAACCAAGCAAGAGGGCCAACGCTGCTGCTGCGGCATAGAACCATTTAATAGAGTTGATTTCCCTCGATTTTGGTTCGGCAGATGCTGGGAGTTGTCCCACGGTATCCATCAGCACGCGAGCCTGCAGCGCATCAAAGGAGCCTGGCGGTACAGTATATATATTTCTGCGCTCAAGTTTTTCTATATCAAAATTTTTCATAGTGAAAAGTTTATTCTTCATAATTTTCTTTAATAAAATCTTCCACTTTTTGCTTAGCGTAGTGGTAGTTGGTTTTTAGTGTTCCTACGGTCATATCGAGGATTTTGCTCATTTCTTCATATGGAAGATCATCGTAATACCTCATCGAGAAAACTAATTTCTGTTTTTCCGGCAGGCTTTGGATGGCTTTCTGCAATAATATTTGTATCTCATCCGCATCAGGACCTGCATTTTGTGCCACCAAGTTCTGGAGATGGTGTTCGGAGTCCTCGTCCGTTTTCTGCATTCGTTTCATTTTGTTCAGAAATTGTAGCGCCTCGTTGGTAGCAATCCGGTAGAGCCAGGTGTAAAATTGGCTATCCTGCTTGAACTGATGATAGTTATGATATACTTTTATAAAGGTCTCCTGCAATACATCTTGTGCATTATCGTGATCCACGATCAACCTTCGGATATGCCAGTAAAGCCTCCTTTGGTAGGTATCCATCAAGATTCGCAGGCCCTTATCACGGCTCCGCTCCGAGGACATCATTTCCAAAATTTCTTTATCCGAGACCTTCATTAATCTTTGTACAGTGTTTTGATTGATAATTTACGGGTAAGTTAAACCAAATTTCTATTATTTACAAAAATCCTGAATATTTGTCGTCCCGCTTGACTTAAAAAAGCGTAAAAATATTCTAACAAATGGATTGATATAATATTTTAAAGTTTGAAAATAGTATACCTAAGGGAAAGAGATGTACGGCGAAAGGTGTCTCTTTTATAGATAGCCAAATTCGGCTTGAGTGAAACAATGAAAATTCAGTTCAATCTTATTTCTGTCTTGTTTAAGTTTGTATTTCTTACCATTGTTTTAAGTTTTTGAGTTAGAACAACTCAAAAGAATAAGCACACTTCTACAGAATAAACTTTGCTATCAATTAAAATTTAAACTTGCTAAAAATTTTCAAATTCTATGCAAGGCAGCGGGGAGTTTCCCCAGCCAAGAGTAGGTGGGGATGTTGTTTGAGAGGAGAATGCGTAAGGAAATTAGAGGAAGGGTAATTTTTTTGAATTTTAAGGCTGTTAAATTCTTCTTGAAACTAATAGAATCAAGAAAAAATAAAAATATTCATACCTTTACAAAAAAAAATGATTGAGCAACCTCCTTCTAATAGAGATATATCTTCAAAAGTTTTTTCAATTTTAAATGATGCTCATGGCATTAAAGAAATTAAGAAACTAAACGAAAAATACCTGTATTGGGATAAAGTCAGATATCAAAAAATTGCAGATTTGTCTCCTGAAGAAATTTGGCAAACATTAAAGCTTTATCGTTCTTTCAATTACAAGGATGTCTCTTTTAACAACACACACTTTAAATATTCTATAACAGATTATATCCAAAAATCTCTACACGAATTTGATTTACATATTGGAGGGTCTATGGGTTCAAAAAGTCTGATCCCTGAAGCAGATAAAACAAGGTATTTAGTAAGTTCCTTGATGGAAGAGGCTATTAGCAGTAGTATAATGGAAGGTGCTAATACCACTAGAAGAAAGGCTAAGGAAATGCTCAGAAAAGAATCTCAACCTAAGAATAAGGGAGAATATATGATTGTAAATAATTACCTTACAATTAAGCATATTTTAAAGCATACTGATGAAGATATCACCGCTGAATCTATTTTGCAAGTTCATCAACTTATGACTAAAAACACTTTAGATTCTGTTGAAAATGAAGGTAAGTTTAGAAAGCAAGATGATATTTATGTTGTAAACACAAGCACCAATGAAATCGTTCACTATCCACCTCCATTTTCTGAAATCCCTAATTATATAGCAGATTTATGTATTTTTTTCAACAAGGATCAAAGCGATTTTATTCATCCTATTATAAAAGGCATGATTATACATTTTATGATTGGTTGGATTCACCCTTTTACAGATGGCAATGGTAGGACAGCACGAGCTATTTTTTATTGGTATCTTTTAAAGAAAGGATATTGGCTAATGGAATACTTGTCAATTTCTAGAATTATTAGTGATTCAAAAAATCAATATGAAAAGGCATATTTGTACACAGAAAGTGACAATTTAGATGTGTCTTATTTTATAAATTATCATACTGATGTAATGCATAAGGCTTTTGATGCTTTGAGAAATTATATTCAAAATAAACAAAAAGAAAATTTACAAATTGCAAACTTTCTGAAATTGCCCAATATAAACCAACGACAAGCTCAAATTTTAAAAACCTTATATGATGAGCCAGAAGTCGTATTTTCAGTTAAGGAAGTACAAAACATTTTTCAGGTTTCAAATTTTTCAGCTCGCAGTGATTTAACAGGTTTAGTTAATTTGGGATATATGATCTCAATACCTGTGAATAAGGTTCAAACCAATTATGCGAGGTCAGAAAATTTTTTAGAGCTGATAAAGTAAATTGTTGATTCTTCTTGAAACTAACAGAATCAAGAAGAATTGAGAAGAAATAAGGAGACGTCTTACAACAGAGCCGGATTTATGTATAAAATTAAGTTTAATTTAGCTGTGTATTTGCTTAAATGCTCCTCTTATTGACACTAAATCGAACCAATTGTTATTCAAAATCAAAATGTTAGCCTATTTTAAAACCCCTTACAGTGCTCGAAACATTTATTTTTTATGATTGACTATAAAATGGATTTCTGAATGGAAACGCTACTTTATTCTTTTACATTTGTTTTTCTTAAATTATTAGATAGGTACTTCAAAAATAAAAACCATATTAATATTGAAATTAACATTGTTGTTATTCTTGTTTTATGCTAAACGAAGAAGACATTTCAGTTGAAAAAGCGAGAATGTTTCCGATGATATGAAAGCAGGCAGCTATGATAATAGATTGTGTTTTTTTGGCTACTATACCAATTCCGATACTGCTGGCCCATAGGATTAGAAAGATAACACACTCGTTCATTAGGTTGGTTTCTCCTAAAAACGTGAGGTGCCAAGCATACCAAAAAAGCGCTACAATAAAATATTGAAGCATTGGTTTAAGTTCCTTAAATTCTTCTTGCAAATAACCTCTCCAGCCGGTTTCTTCTAATATTCCGTATACAGCAATATAAGCGCCCAATAGGAATCCGATTAGATGTGAATTTAAGGCATTATCATTGGTAGTTCCGAAAATTCCAAAAAGAAGTGCCGGAACCAGAATTAAGACAAAGCTTTTGTTTGTAAGTAAACCGGTAAAGGACATTTTCGGAGCGGTCGGATTTTGAAAATAACGCATTGCTAATCCGCCCAAGAAAGGACCGATGGCTCCCAGCAATCCAATGATGTAACCTGCGAATTCGCCTGACCCTAACGGATTTTTTAAGAGGCCGTATCTGAATAAAAAAGAGGAAATTAAAGCAATACTATAGTAGATAATAATTCTACTCCATTTATTGTTGTTAAGTAAGGATTTCATTTTGAGCCGATTTAAAAATTATATTCGCTTTTATTAAAGACTGCACATCTACTTCGGGGATGAGGTCTTTATTTATAGCTGTTTTTCCTTTTGAATTTAAAGCAGAAAAAACAGTTTCGCTTAGCTCAAATATTGTGTAATTGTCTTTCTTGAGTACATAAATTACCGCTAACAACAAAATTTAATCAGGTTCTGCGACCATTCCCAGTACATCACTACCTCCAATATTGTAATATGTGTTTTGGCTGGAGAAATCATGGGCTAATAATTTGGCTTGTTCAATCACAGTTTCAGTTGCTTTCAATTCCATATCAGGTGGATATCCGTGTTTTCTTAAAATCTTTTTAACAGCAATTCTCATCTTAGCCTGAACATTTTCTCTCACTGTCCAATCTATGGAGGTATTTCGTCTTACCGTATCTACTAATTCACGTGCAATATGTCGTAGAATATCATCTCCTAATACTGCCACTGAGTTGTCATTAACTTCCAATGCAGAATAAAACGCATACTCTCTGAAATCAAGTCCTAAATTTTCCCCTCGTCTATCAGCATCTTTTATCTCTTTGGCAAGGCGTATCATCTCATCAATGACTTGTGCAGATGTAATCAAGTTGTTTTGATAATTTTTTACCGAACTATCCAACATCTCGGAGAATTTTTTGGACTGAACTAAGTTCACTTTATTTCTTGTTTTTATCTCGTCCTTTAATAATTTTTTCAAAAGTTCTAATGCAAGATTTTTGTGCGTCATCCCTTTAACCTCTGCCAAAAACTCATCAGAAAGAATAGAGATGTCAGGTTTTTTAATCCCTGCTGCATCAAATATATCTATCACTTCATCCGATACAATGGCGTCTGATAATATCTGTTTGATTGCAGTTTCTATCTCTTCGTCTGATGTCCCTGGTCCACTTCGGGTAACTTTTACAATTCTGGTTTTGATTGCTTGAAACAATCCAACTTCATCTCTAATTTCAATAGTGCAAGGATGAGGAACAGATATTGCAAATGCCTTTGATAATGCTGTAACAGCATTAATATACCTTTCTTTACCATTCTCTAATCCTAATATATAATTGGCTGCTTGGATAGGAAAGTATAATTTCTCTTTTGGGCTTAGTCCAAAGAATGATTTATAATTCAGTCCTTTTGTTACGGTTTTGTCCGTTGGTTGTTCCGAGAACATCTGTGCTACTATTTCATATTTCCCCATCATAACTGATGCGGCTTCATCTTGATCAAACGCAGGTTTCCCTTTTCCACCACTATCGGTATATAATGCCAATGCTCGTTTCAAATCATTGGCAATACCAATATAATCTACCACTAAACCACCTTCCTTGTCTTTGTAAACCCTATTCACTCGAGCAATGGCTTGCATCAAATTATGACCTTGCATTGGTTTATCTATATACAAAGTGTGCATAGATGGAGCATCAAATCCGGTTAACCACATATCCCTTACGATGGCTAATTTTAGTTTGTCTTTAGGGTCTTTCAGTCTTTCTCCTAATGCTTTTCTTTTCCCTTTGTTTCTTACATGTGGTTGAAAACTCAAAGGGTCGGATGACGAACCGGTCATTACAACTTTGATTGTTCCTTCTGCATCGTCATCACTGTGCCAGTCAGGTCTTATCTTGATAATTTGAGCATACAGGTCAACACATATTCTTCGGCTCATACATACAATCATTGCTTTACCGTCCAGGACTTCGTTACGAGATTCAAAGTGTTTTACAATATCATTCGCTATTAATTCTAATCGGTGTTCATTTCCAACGATTGCCTCTAATCTTCCCCATTTAGACATCAAACTTTGTTTGTCTGATAATTCTTCATTCTCTGTAAGTTCTTCAAACTCGGCATCCACTCTTGGTTTTTCTTCTTCCTTGAGGTTAATTTTTGCCAGTCTATTTTCGTAGTAGATACGAACGGTTGCTCCATCTTCTACTGCTTGTTGAATATCATACACATCAATATAATCTCCGAATACGGCCTGTGTATTTTTATCTGTATTTTCAATTGGTGTACCCGTAAAACCTATAAATGATGCGTTTGGAAGTGCATCTCTCATATGTTTGGCAAACCCGTCCATAAAGTCGTATTGACTTCTGTGGGCTTCGTCCGCAATTACAACGATATTTCTTCTGTCTGATAACTGTTCAAATTGACCTTTGATATTTTTGGTCTTACCCTCTCCCATATCAATCTTCTCTATAGTTTCAGGAAGGAATTTTTGAATGGTCGTAAATACTATTCCTCCGGATGTCACACTTAATTTCTTTATAAGGTCCTCCCGGTTTTCGGCTTGTACCGGTGTTTGACGAAGTAAGTCCTGACTTTGAGAAAAAGTATCAAACAATTGATCATCCAAATCATTTCTATCGGTCAAAACTACGAGTGTTGGATTGTTTAATGCCAATACTAATTTACCCGCATAGAAAACCATCGTCAAACTCTTGCCACTTCCTTGCGTGTGCCATATAACACCGGCTCTTTGGTCACCATTAACAGCAGTAGCACTTTTGGTGGTTTCCACCGCCTTGTTTACTGCAAAGTATTGGTGGTACCGAGGAACTATTTTGGTAATTTGTTCTTTATTTTGATGAAATAGGATGTAATGTCTTATGAGGTCCGGCAGTACATTTTTATTCAGCATTCCTTTTGCCATCACTTCCATTTGCGGCATATCTTCATCGGCAAGCATTTTTCCGTCTATGGATTTCCAAGGCACAAAAAATTGTTTAGGAGATGTTATAGAACCATACATTGCATCCCAACCATCAGAGATAATTAATAAGGCATTGTAAATAAATAAGGATGGAATGGTTTGTTTATAAGTCTGTAATTGATTGAATGCTGAATGTATCGTTGCATTCTCATCCACCGCATTTTTTAGTTCTATGACTACTAAAGGAAGACCATTTACAAACAAGATAACATCTGGTCTCTTTTTCACATTATTCTCTATGATGGTAAACTGATTCACCACCAAAAATTCATTGTTGGTTGGGTTTTCGTAATCCAGTAACCAAACTTTATCACCAGCAATGCGGTCTCCTTTTCTGTATTCTACATCTACACCATCAGTCAGGTATTTATGAACCTGATAATTGTTTTGGAACAGATTGGGACTATCGCTTCTTAGAACTTTCTTTATGGCTTCTTCTTGTGCCTCATGCGGCACATTTGGATTCAGTTTTGCAATTGCGGTCTGTAGTCTTTGTTTCAAGACCACCTCATCAAACTCACGCTCTGGTGCTGTACCATCAGGTGAAATATCAGCGCCATTGACATAGGAATATCCTAAATCAATAAACTCTTGAATGATGATTTGTTCTATATGGTCTTCTGAGATTACTGCCATTAGTTGTTGATTTCGTTAATTTTTAATTCACCGGAGATGAGTTTTGGGAGAAGGATGTCTCTTGTTTTTGACAATTCAATTATCTCATTGATATTTGAATTTATAGTTTCTAAGATAGGTTGAATTATTGCACTCCAATTCTTTAATAAACTTTCATTTGGCATAGGAAACACATAAGTTTCTAACCCTTTAACACTTAAATGTAGAACTGTTGAACCATTTGCGTGTTCAATAATTCTTGATTTATATCTCTTGGTTTTGAATTCATAATACAAAAAATTCTTTAACTCTAATCTTTCAGAACGAATAATACAGGTGTCTAAAGACGGTAATGCAGTTGTGCTTCCATTCCATAAAATAGGCATTCCAATAATTTCTCTATCTTGAGTTAAATCTGTTACAGCAACAAGAATGTCATTATTACACAAAATTTGTTCGTTCTTGTATTTTCCGTTATAATATTTAATTCCATCTTGTCTAAATGTTCCATTAATGGAAAAACATTTTAAGTTAACAAATGCAATTCCCTCATCTTTCAATACTAATTCAGGTTTTCTATATGAAATACCTCTTATCAATTTCGTAGCTTCAGATAATACTTCAGTTTCCCACCCCTTTGGAATATCACCTAATTCACTTTCCACCATTTCACCACCGGAGGATTTATAAGGTTTTCCGTTTTCATTGGGGAACTCAAAATCAATGAACCATTGTTTGAAAATGGTTTGTGCCAGGGTCTCTAATTCTTGGTTGATTTTATTGTTGAGTTCAATTTTATCGTCAAGAGAGGAAAGGATTTCTGCAATGGCCGTTTGGGTTGGGAGGTCGGGAATTTTAATGTCTAAATTATTTAATCTACCTTGTGTTAATAATGGATGGCTTGAACCTTCAGCATACTTATTTAAGTTTTCTAATTTTAGGTGATAATACAAGTATTTTATATCGTCATCCTTTTTAGGTTTAGCAAAAAGAGCATTATCTGATACCCATATTTGATTATTTTCAAAATATATTGCCCCACAATATGCTCCAACTCTCCCTATAATTAATGTTTCTTTTTCAATGTTATATTCATTAGAATAACCCAAAATGCCATTACCTCCATAAATGGGGATGTTGCCATCAGATTTTGGTCTTGATTTTCCATTTTTGATAACTAATACATCACCTAATTTATAATCTTTCCACTCACTCATAACTCTATCCCCACTTTTTTAAGGTTAAGTTTAATGCGTTCTTGAAGCTCAATAGATTGTTCAAAATGAGATTTGAGGTTCTGGGATATCACTGCAACTTTATCTTCATAAGAAACCCCATCGTCTTCTATATCTTCTGTACCAACATAACGACCCGGTGTCAACACAAAGTTGTTATCTTCAACTTCTTTTAATGTTGCTGATTTACAGAACCCTTGAATGTCCTCATAATTTCCATCTTTACTTCTCCAATTGTGGTACACATCCGATATTTTGGAAATGTCCTCATCGGTAAATGCCTTATTCTTTCTTGATACCATTGCTCCTGATTTACGAGCATCAATAAACAAGATTTCATTCTTACGGTTTCTGAATTTACCGTTGGTTCTATTGCGTGCCAAAAAGAATAAACAAGCAGGGATCTGAGTGTTAAAAAATAATTGAGTTGGAAGAGCAACCATACAGTCCACCACACCATCCAAAATCATATTTTTTCTAATCTCGTTCTCTCCACCCGAATTGGAGGTCATTGCCCCATTAGCCAATACAATACCGGCAATCCCATTTGGACTTAGTTTGTTTATTACCAACTGTAACCAAGCGTAGTTTGCATTACTTGAAGGTGGTACACCATATTTCCATAGGTGAGAATCCTGTAATGATTCAGCACCGTAATCTGATACATTGAAAGGGGGATTCATCATGGCGTAATCCACCTGAAGATCCTTGTGTCTGTCGTTATGGAAAGTATCACCTAATTCAATCTTGGCATCTATACCCCGAATGGCAAGGTTCATCTTTGCCAATTTATAAGTAGTAGGATTACTTTCTTGTCCATAAACAGAGATATCATCCAATCTTCCACCGTGTGCTTGAAGGAATTTCTCACTTTGTACAAACATTCCACCGCTACCGCAACACCCATCATAAATCCTACCGCTGTAGGGTTCTAACATTTCGACTAACAACTTTACAATACTTTCAGGAGTGTAAAACTGACCACCGCGTTTCCCTTCTGCATCAGCAAACATTCCAAGGAAGTATTCATAAACACGTCCCAGTAGGTCTTTACTGTTTTGTCCGGGTTCATTGAACCCAATGTTACCAATTAAGTCTAAAAGTTCTCCTAATCTTTTCTTATCCAATGCTGGCCGTGCGTAGTCTTTAGGAAGTACTCCTTTTAGATTTGGATTATCTTTTTCAATGGCCTCCATTGCATCATCTATGTCCTTACCAATGGTAGGAAGTTTGGCTCGTTCAAATTGAAGGTAATTCCAGCGTGCAGTTGGCGGTACAAAGAAGACATTCTCTGCTAGATACTCATCCTTATCCTCTGCATCAGATAATGGATCCTCACTAAGTTTAGTATGCAATTCTTCGAAACTATCAGAGATGTATTTTAGGAAAATCAATCCCAGTACAATGTGTTTGTACTCGGCAGCGTCCATATTGTTCCTGAGTTTATCAGCAGTCGCCCACAGGGTTTTTTCTAAATCTTGATTCATAATTCTTTTAGTTTTCTACAATTAAATCTGAAATGCGAACCTTCAAGACCTTCCCTATTGAACCCAAGGTTTGAATACTTGGTAATGTTTGATTCTTACACTCACACGATACGCTTACCTTAGATATCCCTAGGACTTTTTGGTTCATCTTCTTTTCTCTAAGAATCACTTTGATATCCAGTCCAACTGACATAGAAAATTTTTATAATGGGATAAAGTTAAGGTAAAATTTTATTTCATGGTTAAATTGACTCTTAATTGAGGTGACCCCACCGCTAGAGCAGAAATTTAATTTTATCATGTCCCAATGTTCGAGGATTTGGTTTCCTTTTATCAAAAAGTGGATGGAAAAACTAAACGAAAGATTCTCAGCTGCATTTTTTCACAAAAAGTCCATTTTGAGAATGGAAAAGCTGCAGCTCCTTCCTTCACTCCACCAATCAAGGTTTTAATAAATGACAGCAAGGTTTTGGGAAGTAATAAAACAAAAACTCCCTCTCATACCTGAAAGGGAGTTTTGCTCCTCCTGCTGGGCTCGAACCAGCGACCCTCTGATTAACAGTCAGATGCTCTAACCAACTGAGCTAAGGAGGAATATTCGTTTCCGATTATTGTGGTGCAAATATATAATGTTTTCAGAAACTGAGCAAATTATAATTACAAAAAATTTACATTTTACCTGTAAACACCTTGAATAGGTCATTGCCAAAGATTAACAGCATCAATCCCATCAAGAAAACCACGCCAATCATCTGCGCATTTTCCAAAACTTTTTGCGGTACAGGCTTGCCAGTAATCATTTCCCAGAGCGTAAACATCACATGTCCGCCATCCAACCCCGGAATTGGAAGCAAATTTAGGAACGCCAACCAAATGGAAAACATCGCGGTGAAACTCCAAAATGCTGTCCAATTTATACCCATGCTGCCGTCTGCTTTTTTATCAACAGGCATCATTTTTACAATCGCAATCGGACCACCAACGCTTTTGTAGCCTTGAATTTTTGAACTGAACATAATTTTGAACTGTTTTACCTGGGTCGTCAGGGAGTTGATGGTTCTATTCAATCCCCGTGGAATGGCTTCTATTATAGAATATTTTTTGGTGGTCACTAAATTTTCCAAGGCCGAAGTATTCAGCGCCACGCCTAGTTTTCCATTCTGATCTACGGGCACATCGGAAAGGACGACCGGCGTGTTGTTTCTCAGGACGCTAAGGTTTATTTTCTTTCCTTTATATTGGTCTAAAACCGTGGAAACCTCATCAAAATATTGAATCGGTGCTCCGTTTACCGCTAAAATTTTATCGCCTTTAGCCAGTCCGGATTTTTTAGCGTTTTCCGTTGCCAGCGAATCGATGACCATTGCTTGGCGCGGTGCGATGTACATTTTCGCTTCTTTTTGTTTGATGACCTCGGCCACGCCATCTTCTTTTACTGGGAAGGTCACTTCCTTACCGTTTCTTAGCACGGTCACATCATCGGAAAATAGGATGTCAATCGCAGCATTCTCCAGTCTTTCTGCTGGTTTCCCGTCCACTTTTAGGATTTTGTCTCCACTCTCAAAGCCCATCGCTTTAGCTGCAGAGCTTGCTGCAATTCCGTTTTGGAATTTACCTAAATCCGTGTAAGTTTCTCCATTGAAAAAACTTAACGCCGAATAAATCAGCCATGCCAAAAAGAAATTCACAGTAACACCGCCCAGCATGATGATAAGTCTTTGCCAAGCCGGTTTGCTTCGGAATTCCCAAGGTTCGGCAGGCTTTTTCAATTGTTCTAGGTCCATACTTTCATCTACCATACCAGCGATTTTCACATAACCGCCCATCGGAATCCATCCGAGACCGTATTTGGTGCTTTCTGGGTGTTTTCTCCAATCGTTGTCTGGTAATTTAGAAATGTCGATTGGCACTTCTTTTACCTTGCCATCCACCGTAATTTTTTCGGTATCGGGTAGGTTTGGAGATAGGAATTTGTATTTCCATTTACCGTTAATTTTCTTCATCGAAAACAAAGAAAAATAAGCATCAAAGAAAAGGAAAAATTTCTCCGCTCTAGTTTTAAACCATTTTGCCGGTAGGAAGTGTCCCAATTCGTGCAATAGTACAAGGATAGATATGCTGAGGATGAATTGAAAGATTTTAATTGCTAATTCCATTGAGTATATAAAAATTATGTGGCGCAAAAGTACGCATATTTCGCATATGATCTACATAATGAAAAGCACCGTCGGATGGGAGCGCCAAAATTATTTTAATTAAACTATTTTGCGAAGGTCAGGATGTCGCCGCTCATTGGAAGGCCAGTAGTGGAGGCATTGTTGAAAAATTTCAAAGGCAGGTTTTTCGTATCTCATTTTTCCACGGTGAAGGCAACCGGCATCCCCGGCATATAATCGGCAGCGCTGGTGATGAAAGGCTGATCTGTTCTGGCGTAGTATGGCATATTCTGCGCCGTTTGGAACCGCACTTTATTTTGTCCACACCGCGAGGGCTTCGTCGCTAATCCCAATCCGCCGCCAGGAATTTCATCACCTCACCTTTAGAATTTTTCAGGATGAGGGTATGTCCTTTTAATTCGTAGGTTGTCATACTTAGTAACGCTGTGGCGAAGGCTTTTTCCATTTCCATTTTATTTTCACAAAACCTCTGCGTACCGATGAGCGGTGTAAATTTCACTTTATTTCCTGTTTGAAACTTTGCTTTTATAACCAAATCATTGCAGGAGATTTTCGCGCGGTAGTAGTCTTTGGGAGATTTTGTCCGGCTGAAATCCAGATAGGACTGGTTTTTTATAAATTCTTCTTTTTTAAAATCCTGAAACTGCTCCAGCATCCATTGGCGGTAGAGACCTTCGTCGGGCATTTGCGATTGTGCAGCACAGGTGATCAACATTGTTATAGAGAGAACGGCTGCAAAAAATTGACTGATAGATTTCATCCTGTTATTTGAGTTAAATTTAAACAAAAATAGTGCTATTGCAGAGTGCTTTTTCAAAAAAAGACTAAATTAGCATCCTTAAAATATTTTAATCAAATGAAAAAATTGTTTTTATTGGGCGCATTCCTGATGAGCTTCCTTCAAATGAAGGCGGACGAAGGAATGTGGCTTATGATGCTCGTGAAAAGGCTAAACGGCGTGGACCTACAAAAAAAAGGCCTTCACCTAACGGCAGAGGAAATCTACTCTGTGAATAAATCCAGCCTAAAGGATGCCATCGTGCAGTTCGGTGGTGGATGTACTGCTGAAATAGTTTCCGACCAAGGTTTGCTTTTTACAAACCACCACTGTGGCTACGGCAATATCGCCGCACTTTCTACACCTGCGAAGGACTACCTTACCAATGGCTACTGGGCGATGAAAAAATCCGAAGAACTCCCCGCACAAGGACTTTCTGTAAGATTTTTGGTAAGAATGGATGATGTGTCACAACGCATCAACGCCAAACTTAACAACAACATGACTGCCGATGAGCGCCGCGCTGTTCTGGAAGCAGAATACAAAGCCATCCAAACAGAAAACTCTGAAAACGGAAAATATACTGTGGTAGTGAAGGATTTCTTCAACGGAAATGAATTTTACTATTTCGTGTACCAAGATTATAAGGATGTGCGTTTCGTAGGGACTCCACCTGCATCCCTCGGGAAATACGGTGGCGATACCGATAATTGGGAATGGCCGCGCCACACTGCAGATTTCTCCGTATTCAGAATTTACGCAGATCCCAATGGCAACCCGGCAGAATATTCCGCAACGAATGTTCCCCTAAAACCAAAGCACTCCCTGCCTATTTCTTTGAAAGGATATAAGCCAGGAGACTTTACCATGATCGTGGGCTTTCCTGGTAGAACCAACCGCTACCTGACTTCCTATGGAATCCAGCAAATGACACAGAAAGACTATCCGGCTTGGGTAGAGGCTTCTAAACTCGCTATGGATGTCATGAAAAAATACATGGACAAAGACCAAGGCGTAAAGCTAAACTACGCTTCCCAATACGCATCTGTTGCCAACTATTGGAAAAACAGACAGGGAACTATAGACGCCATAGCGAAAAACGGCACCATCTCGGAGAAAAGAAAACTGGAGCAATCCTATCAGCAATGGGCTGCTATGCCAGAAAACCAAGCGATATACAGCGGCATACTGGAAGAAATGGACGCTTATTACAAGCAAATTTCTACCCGAAATGTAGAAAGAAACTACGGCTCACAAATGCAGCGTAACGCAAAATACATTCCTGTAGCCTACTCTCTTGGCTCACTTTTCAAAACTTACGCAGACCAAGATGCTGCCGGAAGAGCGGCGATGAAACAAAAAGTATTGGATGCCGTAGAAAAATCTTACGACGGCTTTCACCCTCAACTGGAAGGTGAAATGCTGAACGCTATGGTAAGTCTATACCAAGCGCGTGTAGAGCGTGGCGTTGCATCTCCTACCGTAATGGGAGCAGATGCCGTTGGTCTTGCCAATATGGCTTACGCTTCTATATTCGCAAATAAAGAATCCGCGCTGAATTTTGTAAACAATCCTGACAGATTGAAAATAGATGCCGACCCACTGAAAAAATTTGCGGACGGCTATGTAACTGAGCAAAAATTGCTCGGAGAGCGTTTTGCTAAAGTAGATGATGCCTTTGCTAAAAACAACCGACTATTCTTCGACGGACTCAGAAAATCTCAAACCGACAGGGCCTTCTACCCAGATGCCAACTCCACAATGAGATTGACTTACGGAAAAGTAACCACCTTGCCTGTAAGAACTGACAGAAACTACTACGGAATTTCTGAAAAAGACAACTACTTTACAGACACCAAAGGGATGATTGCTAAATACAAAAAAGGCGATGAAGAGTTTGACCTACCAAAAAAATTCATTGATTTGGTAAACAAAAAGGACTTCGGTATGTGGGCTGATAAAAAAACTAAGAAGCTACATGTGAATTTCCTTTCGGACAACGATATCACCGGTGGTAACTCTGGATCTCCTATCATGGATGGCTACGGAAGACTGCTTGGTCTTGCCTTCGACGGTAACAGCGAAGCCTTGAGCGGCGACATCGTGTTTGAACCGACTTGGCAAAAAACCATCAACCTGGATATCAGATTCGCGCTTTGGATCATTGAAAAATATGGCAACGCCGGACACCTGATCAGCGAGATGAAGTTTGTGAAATAATCTCAAACCCATTTTTACCAATAAAGCCGCGGAATATTTTTCTGCGGCTTTTTCTGTATTAAAAATTATCTTTGTGTACAAAACATTTATCATGAAACGCCTGTTGTTCGCCATTATACTTTTAATTCTATCCGCATGCAAACAATCGGATGATAAAATATTATCCAGCCGAATAGCCTCTGAAATAAATATGAAAAAGGAATTGCAACTCTCTTCCTATAACGACTTTGAGTAGGATTCTATAATTATTTTACACCCTTATTCCGATCCGGAGAAAATCCAGGCAGAAAAAAGCATTGATCTTTCAAACGTAAGCGACGGTATAAAATATGACGACGGCTACAATCTGTTGATTTTCTTAAAAAACAAAGAGGCAGTCAAGGTATGCGAACTGCAAAGGAATTATGGAGATTTCAACGGTTTATACAACGAAATTATTCGGAAAGAAAAAGCAAATTTCAAGCTTATCGGAAATTTATCCCCAAAAAAGCCAGCCATATTGCAATTAAAGTAACACTTGAGCTACTCATCTCCTTCTGAAAGAATCTGTGCGGCGGCTTCTTTCGTTTTTACCTTGTCTATGACTCTGGTACACACCCCTTTTTCATCAAAAATAAAAGTCGTGCGCACGATTCCCATGAACTCCCTTCCCATAAATTTCTTCAGTTGCCAAACCCCGAATTTTTCACAGATTTCTCGGCTTTCATCGGCGATTAAATCGTATTTAAAACCATATTTTTCATGGAATTTCTTTTGGCTTTTCACAGGATCTGCGCTGATTCCCAAAACCTCGTAACCCTCCTTCTTTAACAAAGAAATATGATCCGAGAGACTGCAAGCTTCCGCTGTGCATCCTGGCGTACTCGCCTTTGGATAAAAGAAAATGATTAATTTCTTCCCTAAAAAATCTTTTGAACGGATGATTTCCCCGTCTTGATTCACTCCTTCAAATTCTGGTAGTAGATCGCCTGTTTTAAGCATATTTTTATTTTTATTAAAACCTCCTGAACATTAGGTTCAGATTATTAAACTTAATTTTGTTCAAATTTAAATTTAAAATGACAAAAAAGCAAAAGGCAAAAATCATAATGGAGGAATTGGAAAAACTCTATCCCGAAGTCCCAATTCCGCTCGATCATTACGACCCTTTTACGCTTTTGGTAGCTGTAGCACTATCGGCACAGACCACCGATAAAAAAGTAAATCAAATTACCCCCGAACTCTTCAAACGCGCAGATACGGCAAAAGCCATGGCGAATATGGAGGTGGATGAAATCAAAGAATACATCAAGGAAATTGGACTGTCCAACCAAAAGGCCAAGAACTTAAAACGCATGTCCGAACTTCTGCTGGAGCGGCACAACGGCGAGGTACCTCGAACCTTTGAGGAACTGGAGGCTCTACCCGGTGTAGGTCACAAAACGGCATCCGTGGTGATGTCGCAAGCATTTGGCGTTCCCGCATTCCCTGTAGATACGCACATCCACCGACTGATGACCAAATGGGGCCTCACCAACGGGAAAAGCGTAGTGCAAACCGAAGCCGATGCCAAAGCACTTTTTCCAAAAGAATCTTGGAACAAACTGCATCTGCAAATCATCTACTACGGTCGAGAACACTCGCCGGCACGCGGAAAAAGAGATACGGATTATATCTTGGCAGCGGCACCCACGAAGGGTGATAAGCGCTAAAATCCAGGGAATTTACAGATCCTATTATCGTTTGTCTCCCCGTTGGGGGAGAGGCTGCCTATCTACCTTTTCTTCGCCCACAAATCCATCTTTCGTTCCAAAACCTCCAGCGGAAGGCAGCCTTGGCTGAGCAACTCATCGTGGAAATCAGCAAGATCGAAACGGTCTTTCAATTGTTTTTGATATTTGTTGCGAAGTTGACGGATTTTCAACGCCCCTATTTTATAACCTAGCGCCTGTCCCGGCATTGCCATATACCGTTCTATTTCTGCGGTGGCAGAGGCCTCGTCATAGGAGATATTGCTAAGGAAATATTTTATCGCCTGCTCGCGCGACATCTGCCCGGTATGGATTCCCGTATCCACCACCAGTCGCACTGCGCGCAGCATCTGGTCACTTAGGTAGCCCATTTTTTGGTAAGGATCCGTGTAAAGACCAAATTCCGGACCCAGTGTTTCGCAGTAGTGCGCCCAGCCTTCGCCGTAGGCACCGAACCAACCGAAACGCATAAATTTCGGTAGCTTTTCATTTTCTTGTTGAAGTGAGATTTGGTAATGGTGACCAGGTATAGCCTCATGTAGAAAAAGGGATTCCATACCGGAAGTTACATTAAATTTCGATGCATCCGGAAGCGGCACATAGAAAATTCCCGGGCGTTTTCCATCGGGTGTACCTTGGATGTACTCAGCACTGGCAGTGGCCTCGCGGAATTTTTCGGTCCGGCGGATTTCGAAAGGCGTTTTTGGAGTAGTCCCGAACATTTTTTTCAAGCCCGGCTGAATTTTGGCAAGAATTCCGTTGAACGCAGCCAGAACCTCTTCCGCATTTTTATAAGGCATGGCTTTCTTATCAGATTTCACGAAAGTGATAAATTCCTCCAGCGTTCCCGTGAAGCCCACTTGCTGTTTTACTTTCTCCATTTCAGTGCGCAGCATCGCGACTTGTTGCAGTCCCGTTTTGTGGATTTGTTCTGGCGTTTGGCTGGTCGTAGTCCAACTTTTTACGAAATATTTATAAGTTTCGGCACCATTAGGAAGCGCGTTATAGCCATCAGTCGTGCGCGCCGCAGGCAGATATTCTTTTTCCAGAAAAGCGCCCATTTTAGCGTAAGCAGGCACTATTTTTTTAGTAATGGTTTCGGTAAATAACCGGTTGTATTTTTCTTTCTGAGCTGGGGAAAAGTTTTTCGGAAATTTCTTGATTGGCCCGTAGAAAATGTTTTTATCTGCATTTGACGAAACCAATTCTTCAGCTTTCATCTGCGGAATCATCTTCAAAACTATTTTTTTAGGTAAAACGGTATTCGCCGTCATACCTGCGCGGAAATTTTCGGTAGCAGCATCCATCCATTCCGGGAATTTATTCATCCTCGCCAGCCAATTGTCGTAGTCTTTTGTTGTTTTAAATGGCTGGTTTCCCTCGCCACTTCCCAATAATGGAAATTCCAACGGCAGTCCTCCAAATTGTGTAAAAGGAATGTATTCCGGGTGGTAGGCGTAACGCTCTATCTTGTCTTTCAGCGTATAATCCAGCACATCATACACTACCTTTTTATCATCGGGCAGGTTTTTATAATCCACTCTTTTAAGTTGTCCCACGATTTTATTATAGAAAGAAATCTCCCCGGAAATAAAATCTTTATCAATATTAATTGGCAACTGGTCATTATACCTGATATCTCCCTGCGCGGTAGCTTCTAGCGGGTATAGTTTCAGGTATTGCTCGTAATATCCGGCCGCAATGCTATCCAAATCTGCTGGGGTTTCCCGGGTAATGGGCGAGTCCATTTTTTTACAGGAAAATGAAGAGATGCCCAGCATTACATACGCCAATATATAAAGAATGTATTTTTTCATTTTCAAAGAAATTTTTTGTGTTGCTAAATTAAAGATTTTAAACAGAAAAACCGAATGATCTCCTTCTACTCGGAATTTTAATATAAGTTTGAAAGAAATAACATATTAGGGACTACAGCATTATTATACACTTAACTCACTTATGCTCACCTTGAACAATATCCAAAGTACACTTAGGGAAAAAATCTTTGACCATAAAAATATAGTGTGCTTTTAATTTTACAGAATAACACCTTATGTGGCTAACTAGTAAAGGATTATGGGAGTAAACTCCCTTCAAATAAATCTCTTTTAAATTAATTCAAAAAAAAATCCGTGCATTCAATCTATTTTTTATCTTTGTTGAAACAGACAATACATTTTTTATAACATTTTTTATCCTTGAAATGAAGGGAATTTTGAAGATTTACCATCCCGAAGAAACGCTGAAATACCACATAAAAAGTAGTTATTGCAAAGCGGTCTACCTAAACGCACAACATTTTTTGGAAGTAGAAATCATTACAGACGATGATTTGGACCATGTGGAAGATGACTCTTTGCAGTACCCTTTTCCACAACTTTCCCTAAATATTTTTGAATTCCCCATCGATTCTGCGGAACTTTCCGGGAAGACTTTCAAAGTGGAAGATACTGATGACGAAGCGTACACCGAAGTGGATCTTTTCGATGATGAAGAGGCTTACCTCTACGGCAACGAGCTCACTTTCAGCACAGATTCTGCCGGCGAATTGGAACTATATTGGAAAGGCGAAATAACGGATTTCTACACCGGGCAAGATGACCCCATCCCCTTCAAACTGAAATGCCACTTCCGTCCAGACGAGATCGTGGTGGATGAGGATTAAATTTTTCACTTAAGATTTTATTGGTAACCCAACTTTTGTTTTTATAATATTAAGGCTAACTTTGCCGTTAGAATCTTAATTTTTAAATCAAATTTTATGTTTTTACAGATACGGGCCGCCGCCACGACGGAGAAGGTTTTCTCGTTTTGGGACATCATGTTCCACGGTAATATCTTCGCAAATGCCGTGATGGTCGCCGTTTTAGCATTGGGTGTGCTTTCCGTTTATCTTTTCTTGGAGCGTCTTTTTTACATCAATAGGCAATTAAAAATCCACGATCGTAATTTACTGAACAACATCCACGATTTGGTAAAGGATGGCAAAATAGAAAGTGCAGAAGACTATTGCTTGCGCCAAAATACACCCGACTCCCGAATTTTGGCAAAAGGAATCTCCCGCTTGGGCCGCCCCGTGGGCGACATCGTAAGCGCTATGGAAAGCCAAGGACAAATAGAACTGGCCAAAATGGAAAAAAACCTGAACCTGCTGGCTGCCGTCCCAAGTATCGCACCCATGCTGGGGCTATTAGGAACGGTTATCGGGATCATTATGGCGTTTTTCAATATGGCGAACATGGAAGGCTCTTTTTCCCCAAAAACATTGTCAGAAGGCATCTACACAGCATTGGGACAAACGGCAACAGGTCTTGCAGTGGCTATTCCTGCGAATTTCTTTTACAACTTGCTGCTCACCCGGATAGATAAATTTGTGTTGAAAATTCAGCAACTTTCCGCTGGTTTCTTGGACATCATCAATAAGCCTTAAGCTATGAAACTGACCCGTAGAAACAAAGCCAACCCGGATTTCAGTCTCGCCGCCATGGTGGATGTAATTTTGCTGTTACTCATCTTCTTTATGGTGACCTCGGCGGCATCTAACCAAAGTGCCATAGATGTGAAACTACCCAAAGGCACCGTAGAAACCCCGAATATTCCGAACGAACTCACCGTAAGCATAAAACCAGATGGTAGTTATTTTGTAGATGACAAAGTCGTACGCAAGGAAGAACTTGAACAAATGGTTGTCAAAAGGTTACAAAAAACCGATAAACCCTCTTTCACGATTCGTGCAGATGAAAATACAATGCACAAGGATGTGGTTTTCGTAATGGGCATAGCGGAAAAACACAAATACAATATCGCCATCGCAACTACAAAAGAAAATTAATTCTCTTTAAAATCTTAATTAAAAATAAAAATTGAACGGCTACACAGCATATGATAAAGAAGACAGGCGTGACAGTCTGAAAAGTGCCATCATCACAGCAGTGGTGTGGGCTGCCGTGCTACTTTTTATTTTCTTATACAAAGTCACCGAGATAATTCCTGAGAAAAATGAAGTTGTGGCAGAAATGCTCATCAATTTTGGCGACAACCAAAACGGAAATGGTGAAGAAGAGCCCGCCAATCAGGATGGAAGCATTGCCGCTACCACCGAAACGCCAGCCCCAACCCCAGAACCAGTTTCCGTACCTATGCCAGAACCGGAAAGAACACAACCGTCAGAACCAGAAAAAATAATCACCGGGACCAACGAAAAAAAGACCGTAATAACGCCCAAAGCCGACAAGCTTACCAAAGCTGCGGAAAAAACGAACAACACGAAAAAAACGAACAGCACTGCATCGGCGAAATCTATCAAAACCAATGCGGCGAAATCTACCACCTCCAATGCTAAAACTGGAAACGGCGACGGCAAAGGCACCGCGGCCATCGGAAACCTTATAAAAGGGCGTGGGACGAAAACGGGTATCCAAGGTGCTAACGGCACAAATGGAAATTCCGGCGACCCTCTGGGCGGAGATAGCAACGGTAACAGCAAAATAGGTGTGGACAGAAACCTGATTGCCTATATCCCTGGAACCATGGGGCGTGGCGGCGTGCAACCCTCTCATAATTGTACTGCGGCGGGTAGCATCAGCATTTCCTATACAGTGGACAAAGCCGGGAATGTGATTTCGGCCCGCAGATCAGGCGGGATTTCCGATCCGTGCGTGGTTTCTACCTCCGTCTCTTGGGTAAAAAAATATGTGAAAGCCGAAAAATCATCCTTTTCTTCCTCTGGAGTTTACAGGATTACATTTTAAATAAAATCCTGCGCTTATATAATCACAAAGATGAATACAGAACTCATAGGCTTTGTAGCGGGAGGTCTCTCGTCCGCTCTTTTTATACCTCAAATCATTAAAATCGTCAAGGAAAAATCTGCAAAAGAGTTATCGCTAATGACCTGCATCATAGGCATCATCAGTTCGGGATTGTGGCTTTGGTACGGTATCAAACAAGATCATATCTCCATGATGGTTACCAATTCTATATCTGTAATTGCCACCGCGGTGCTTCTGTTTTTAAAAATTAAATTTAAAAAACACTAAATTTGTAAGATAAGGTTTGAGAAAACCAAAATAAGATGATAGAAAAGAAAGAACATAATTACGAAAAAGCAGTATTGGTAGGGCTTGTAACGCAAAAACAAGACGAAGACAAACTGCATGAATACATGGATGAACTGGAATTCCTCGCTTTCACGGCAGGGGCTACGGTAGAAAAAAGATTTGTACAAAAACTAACGATGCCGGATGCCAAAACCTTCGTGGGAAGTGGCAAAATGCAGGAAATAAGGGACTATGTAAAGGAACACGAAATAGGAACTGTGATTTTTGATGACGAACTCTCGCCTTCGCAGTTGAAAAATTTGGAGCGCGAAATGGAGGTAAAAATCCTCGACAGGACCAACCTTATTTTGGATATTTTTGCACAAAGAGCGCAAACTTCCTACGCAAGAACCCAAGTGGAACTCGCTCAATATGAATACCTTCTCCCTCGCCTGACCAGGATGTGGACCCACCTGGAGCGCCAGCGCGGCGGTATCGGGATGCGAGGTCCGGGGGAAACGGAAATCGAGACCGATAGGAGGATCATCCGCGACAGAATTTCTTTGCTTAAGGAAAAACTTAAAACCATAGATAAACAAATGGCTACGCAGCGCAACAACCGCGGAAAGATGGTGCGCGTGGCATTGGTAGGATATACGAATGTTGGGAAATCTACGCTGATGAACGCCATATCAAAATCCGAAGTTTTTGCTGAAAACAAACTTTTTGCGACGCTGGATACCACGGTGCGCAAGGTGGTAATCGGGAATTTGCCTTTCCTGCTAACGGACACGGTTGGTTTTATCCGAAAACTCCCGACACAGCTGGTGGAATCCTTTAAATCTACTTTGGACGAAGTGCGCGAGGCGGATTTGCTGATCCATGTGGTGGATATTTCGCATGAAAGTTTTGAGGATCATAATGATTCTGTGAATCAAATTTTGATGGAAATCGGAGCACACCAAAAACCGGTAATTATGGTCTTCAACAAAATTGATGATTTTACCTACGAGAAAAAGGACGAAGATGATCTAACGCCGGCTACGAACAGAAATATTTCCCTCGACGAGTGGAAAAAGACATGGATGGGAAAATCAAAACACCCTACGGTTTTCATCTCTGCTTTAACAAAAGAAAACTTCCCGGAGATGAAAAAAATGATCTACGATGAAGTGCTAAAAATTCATATTTCGCGCTTCCCGTACAATGATTTTTTATTTGAATATTTTGATGAGGAGGAGGACGAGAATGAGAGTGATAGCCAGACGTTAAACAAGGATTAGATTTATATCGTAAAGCCGAATGTTTTTATCTAATTAATATTAATTTAATACAATATTTGTTTATACCGCCTACTTTTGAGAAAATTAATAATTATAGATGAAAAATACTCTATTTCTTGTATCCATTCTATCTGGATTTACTTTTGCAAGCGCCCAGACGGGCAACATCGGAATCAACACATCCACACCGCACAAATCCTCCGTCTTAGACATCACCTCCGACACACGGGGATTGCTGCTACCGCGCCTCATGACGGCCGCCGTCAACGATTTGTCATCTACCGCAGCAGAAGGCTTAATCGTTTACGATAAAGAGCAAAAAAAATTCCTGGGTTGGGACGGATCTAAATGGCAAAACCTGGGCTACGAAGAGCAAAATACGGCGCCATACGCGTCTAATGTAACCATCAGCGGAAGCTATACCACGGGACAGACGCTTACAGGAAACTACACGTATACCGACGCCGACGGTAACGGAGAAAGCGGCTCTACCTTCCTATGGAACCACGCGAATAATAGCAGCGGATTGAATGCTGCAGCCATTTCCGGCGCTACCGCACAAACCTATACCCAGCAAACTACGGATGTAGGAAAGTACCTACAGTTTTGCGTAACTCCAAAGTCGGCTACTGGCGCATCCCCTGGTGTCCAAAAGTGCTCTGTATGGAGCGGTCCTACTGCTGCTGTAGTAGCAAATGCTGCGCCTACGGTTTCTTCCATCTCACTTTCTGGCGCATTGAATGTAGGCGGCACCGTCACGGGAACTTACGCCTATAACGATACAGAAAGCGACGCCCAAAATACCACCGCGACAGGATCTACCTACCAATGGAAAATTGCCGGTGATTCCGCAGGAGCAAATACTACAAATGCTACGGGAACCAACAATTCAGGTGCTACAAACGGTACCGATAAAGTGTATGTCCTGCAAGCCTCCGAAGCAGGGAAATACATCCAGTACTGCGTGAAGCCGATAGCCAATACAGGCACCACTTCCGGAATAGAAACTTGTTCTTCTTGGAGCGGGCCGGTTGCTTCGTACACTTCGGGAACTGTATTCAATGAAAGTTTCGAAAGCGGCGCAGCAAATGGCTACTTCACAGTTGTAACAACAAATGCGAATATCGCTGGAGTTGTATCGGGGTCATCACCAAGTGCACATAAACCAGCATCCAGCCCCTATTCAGCCACAGGTACCCAAGGGTACAAATTTTCTGCTAACTCAAATACAACCGGAACAGCAGTTTTCACTTCACCTACGATAGATGCTACACAATATACCAATAATATGACCTTCAGCATGAGAATAGCAGGATTTGGAACAGCCACAGGAAACGGTTTAGAAGTCTTAACTTCACCCGATTATGTACTGGTAGAGATCTCTACCGATGGTGGCAACAATTATAGCTCGTCCTCAATTACGCAAGGTGGTAATAGTAATGCCAATTGGCCGTTCTCCACTACCGGAGTATCTTCCCTAGCTTTCGGTTCAACAGCGGTCTCTATGAACCAACCTACTGCTGGAGCAAATACCACCAATGCCATTAGCACGATAAGAATAACGAACATACCTAACACCTCCACTCAATTAAAATTCCGGATTACAGTATTAAACGAACAAACTTCTACTGTATCTGAATATTGGGTGATTGATGATATTAAATTGGTGGCACCATAAGTAAAAGAAACCAATAATTTGTAAGACTGCCTTCTTAGGCAGTCTTTTTTTTATGGTGATTGATACTATAAGCTCCGCGCTTCAATTTTTAGCCAATCCCGAAAAAGCCGCCTTTTACCCAAAATTCTTTAAAACTAGTAAAGGTGAATACGGCGAGGGCGACATCTTCATAGGCGTAACCACACTGAAGCCAAAACATTTGTAACAAATTTTTACAGTAAGAACTATGTGAGTTAATGGCTTCAAAAAATCAAGAGCAGCGCCTCACTGGGCTACTATTTCTGGTATGGATATGTTCAGCAAATCATAGGCTGGACTGAGTTTGAAATCGCCATGACCAGTTTCTACAGAAAGAAATTCTTCAAATGTGCATCGCCATTGGAGAAAAGATAGTTGAAGAGAATCAGGGTGAATAATTTCGAATTTTATAGCATTTCTAACACAGGCAATTTAATTCCAAGCTTATACACCTTATGGTATGCTTTTATTTCAGCTTTCTCGCTTTTCATTGCTTTAGTAATGTCTTCTAACGAAAAATTGGTTATACAATTTACATCGTCTAAAACAGGATATACAATCAAACAATCGATGTGGTTGTCATCTGTTTCCTGCAAACCGCATTCTTTGCGAACTCTCTTTAGGCGCGCATATCCAGAGACTTGCCGGATGTCTTGGTGTACGGCTCCGTCTTTATAGTGTAATTTATACTTTGCATCAATCACGATGGAATTTTCACCATTTTTTATTAAAATATCCAGATAATTTCCATAGGTTCCAAACTGATATTGTATTTTTGATTTATCATTTGGGTTGGCATCCAGCAGTTTTTGGTACAAATAGAGCTCAAAAAGCCTTGGCATGTCTATCCAAAATGGAGGTGTTTCTATTTCTTTCTCGCTGGTAGCGGCAATATTATAACTAAACTGACGAAGAATAAAATTTCCTATCTGTATTGCTTCTTTATATTCATTAAAAAACGGGTTGTTTTTTATATTTCTTAGCTGATTATCGGGTATGTCTTCTTTTATGTGCTCAAAAGCTGGACGGCAAAAGTTGATCATATTTTGAACTTGTGCTTTTGTATTTTCAAAAAAAGAATTATTGTTTTCTACATAACTGACACAAAATCGAAATACTTTTTTCAAAAAGCGATTTTCAAGACTATCTTCGCCGAAAACCTGATACTCACAATGGGTTTTAGTTAGTTGATTTTTAAATACATTTTGCTTAATATGTTGCCCTACAAGAATTTTACCACGAACTCTGCTAATAAGGTTTTCCTGAACTTTATAATAAGATTTTTTTAATCCTTTTTTTACAATCTTTTTAAGTATGCCTAAAAACTGAATAACCAAAAATGGCGTGAGCTGGTCTTCTGTTTGTTGAATTTTAATAGGGACGTCTTCCCAATAAATTTTAACCAAATTTCCAATTTCACGAGGCTCGATGGTTGAGGAATAGATATCCAAGAGCATTTTCAGATAATCTATCTTTTGAGCATTACTTCGCCCAAAATCTAGCTGGCTTTTTTCATTATTTTCGGAAGTAATATCTTCTTGTTCTAATGCTTTTTGGAATATTTCCAGAAGCTTTGCATTCAATTTTGGTTCTACCTGAACGAATTTAACACCGGGAATCAACCAGTCTAAACCAACATAATAGTCTGCCTCCAGGCTGAAAAAAGATTGGTTTTCTATACTATGATGATGTAAATGATATGGAAATACATTTGAGAAAATGGTCCTTCTTTTTGTTTCTTTAAGCGTCGCGAAATGAACTTATCCAAAGACAACGAAGCCTCTTCGGGATTCTCCTCCTCATTGAAAATTTTTATTTCGCAATGCTCGGACAAAGAAATTCTCATCAAATACTTGGTTTTAGATTTTCTATTTTCTGTTTGATATCCTCGCCTATTAAAACGCCATCTTTCACATATTCCAATAGTATCGGTTTGATTTCGTATTCTAACCTCATACTCATAGAGCCACCCTTTTTAGCCTCATCTATAAAGTATGAATGTCCAAATGCAACATCCTTCGGTTCAAATTCGTGGGAGAGATGCTTACTTCTGGTTTGATATTCATCCGAAGTAAATAATGCTTTTACTTCGTTGAATAATGGGCTATCAAAACTTATATTGTCATCATTTGTCAAATCTTTTGGTACTATATCCACAAACGCAAATCTTCTTCGGATAGCGTAATCTATATGCCCTACACTTCTATCAGCAGTATTCATTGTGCCGATGATGTAGAGATTTTGCGGTAGAAGTAACTTTTGAGAACCTTCTACTTCGTACATAGATTCTACTTCTTCACCTCTATATTCTAACGCATAAATGAGTTCTCCCAGAACAGAAGATAGGTTTGCACGGTTAATTTCATCCATAATAAGTACATAATTATTATCTATATCATTTTGAGCATCTCGAGATAATTTTGCTAAAATTTTATTTTCAGCTTCATAAAGGATGCCTCCTACTTCATAATTTGGCCTTGCCACAATTCCTCTTACAAAATCTTCGTAAGTATAACTTGGGTGAAACTGTATAAGCTTAAATTGATCATTATCTTTTAATTGATCAGTAGTGTCTTAAACGCAAAAATCTGGACAGATTTTTGCGTTTAAGACAAAATTGGTCAATAAGATCGTTTATAGCAGAGTCAAAATTTCGCTCATTAAAATAAGCTTTGTAACCTTTTAAATTAGGTAATACTGACTTTAAGTAAAATTTCTTAAATTCGTTCAAATCTAGCATAGTCAATTTTTTTTTATTTTACCCTCACCTGCCCGTTCGTCAGCTTGGACAATAGCCAATCCCGCAACGCAAAGAGTTCTTGGTTTTGTTTGAGGTTTGAGTGTGTCTTTTTATCAATTGATTGTGTAAATTTATAGTATTTTTCAACAATTTCTTTTTTCGGGGAAATAATATAATATGAGCACATAAAAGAAATCAAACAGAAAGTTTTTTATGCTGCTTGTCTTTGCTTCGAAGCCAAAGAAAACACCCGCGTTATATAAGCGTTGCCATTCTTGTTTAAAATTATCAATATATTTACATTATGCTTATAGAAGTAGAGAAGACAAAATCCGCTCTTCAATTTTTGGCCAATCCCGAAAAAGCCGCCTTTTACCCAAAATTCTTCAAAACTGGTAAAGGTGAATACGGCGAGCACGACATCTTTATAGGCGTAACCGTACCTGAGCAACGTAAAGTTGCTAAGGAGTTTTGGAATAAAATTGCGCTGCGGGAACTATCGGAACTTCTAACATCCGAGGTCCACGAGCATCGCCTCACCGCGCTACTGATTTTGGTTATGAAATTTGAAAAAACCAATAATGCAGCTGAGAAAATGCAGATTGTTGAATTTTATTTAAACCATAAAAACTTCATCAATAACTGGGATCTGGTGGATACTTCTTGCTACAAAATTTTGGGCAGATATTGTTTTGAGAATGAAGATTCGAGCATTTTATTTGCCCTGGCAGATGAGGAAGTTCTTTGGTCGAAAAGAATTGCCATAGTTTCCACGATGTATTTTATCAAAAAAGGCGAGTTTGAAGTTACAAAATCGTTGTCCTTAAAAAATATGCACTACCCACACGACCTGATGCACAAAGCCAACGGCTGGCTCCTCCGCGAAATGGGAAAGGTGAACGAGCAGGAACTAGTAGATTTCCTGAAAACCCACTACAAAACGATGCCGAGAACGGCGCTACGCTACGCCATAGAAAAACTGGACGAAGAACTGCGACAAGATTTTTTGAGAGGAAAAATTTAACCGACAAGAAAATATTTCCCGACCTTTACTTCTAAATCCTTGAGACAAAATTTTATGGTACAAAAAATCAAAGATACCTTTAGCCTTTTTACCCAGAAGGAGGACACGAAGGAAGTTTATGCCACTATAGAAGCTAATATTCCCTTCCGCGGCACCAATCTGTGGATTTTAATTTTTGCAATCTTTATCGCAAGTTTGGGACTGAATGTGAACTCAACAGCAGTAATCATAGGCGCTATGCTTATTTCCCCGCTTATGGGTCCTATCATGGGAATAGGGTTTTCTTTGGCGATAAATAAACCGCAGATGTTGAAACTGTCGCTCCAAAATTATCTTTTGGCTACAATAATCGGGCTGGTTACTTCCACGCTTTACTTTTTTGTTTCGCCGCTAAGCGAGGCACATTCAGAGATTCTTGCCAGAACCTCCCCCAATATTTACGATGTGTTGATTGCATTTTTTGGTGGTTGCGCCGGAATGTTGGCCAACGGAAGCAAGCTGAAAGGCAATGTGATTCCCGGTGTGGCAATCGCTACCGCTCTGATGCCGCCGCTATGCACCGCGGGATATGGCCTCGCTACCAGCAATTACCAATACACTTTTGGGGCGCTGTACCTCTACATCATCAATACCGTTTTTATCGCGGTGGCTACTCTTCTTATGGTGAGGATACTGGATTTCCCCAAATATATATTTCCTAATAGTGGTAGCGAACGGAAATGGAGGTACGTTATGACGGTGCTGATTCTACTCACCCTCATCCCAAGCATTTGGTTTGGCTACCGGATGATTTTGAAAAATGAGTTTGAACATAAGGCTAACCGATTCATCACATCAGATGCGGTGTTCCCAAACAACTTTCTTTTAGCAAAACATATTTCATTTGAAAAAAATACAATTGAACTGACTTATGGCGGCGAGAAACTTTCGAAAAAAGACTTCGCAGATATGATACAAAAAGCCGAAAAATACGGCCTCCAAGGTACTAATGTGATTATAAAGCAGGGATTCAATTTTCATCAAAAACCAAACGAACTAAGGACAGAGAATCCTGCTCTCGTAGCTGAGAAAAACTTGAACAAGGTCATTAAATTGCAGGACAGCATATCGGCAGAAAACCGCCTCGCCAAAGAAATATATTCGGAACTAAAAACCACGCGCCCTTATATTACGGCGGTGAGTTACAGTATCCACAGAAAAGAGGGAGAGGAGGCTTTAGCAGAAAATCAAAAAACTGGAATCGTTTATATTAATGAAAACATCAGCGAAAAAGACAGCGGCGATATTTCCGCGTACATAAAAACGCGGTTAAAAGCTCCTACTGCAAAAATTTTATTTGTACAAGAATAAGAAACTACTCGAAATTCTGTAATTCCACCAGTTTTCGGTAGATGCCTTTTTTCTCGAGGAGTTCCAAATGTGAACCCTGCTCCACGATGACGCCGCGCTCCATCACTACGATGTGGTCCGCCTTTTGGATCGTGGATAGGCGGTGGGCAATCACCAGCGAGGTACGGTTCTGCATCATTTTCTCCAAAGCATCCTGCACGAAGCGCTCACTTTCGGTATCCAAAGCAGAAGTGGCTTCGTCCAAAATCATAATCGGAGGGTTTTTCAGCACAGCGCGCGCGATGGAAACGCGTTGTTTTTGCCCGCCCGATAGTTTATTTCCATCATCACCTATGTTGGTTTGATATTTGTCCGGCAGCCCTTGGATGAAGTTGTGCGCGTTGGCAATTTTCGCCGCCTCCTCTACTTGGTTCACCGTGGCATCAGCATCTCCCATCAAAATATTATTGAAAATGGTATCGTTGAAGAGTACAGATTCCTGCGTCACCATGCCCAAAAGATGGCGAAAATCTTTCAGTTTTAAATGTTTAATGTTAATGCCATCTATTAAAATTTCACCTTCGGAAACATCATAAAACCTTGCCAAAAGATTGGCAACCGTAGTTTTACCGGATCCCGATTGCCCCACAAGCGCCACGGTTTTGCCCTTGGGAATCGTGAGTGAGAAGTTTTTCAGAATCACATTATCTTTATCATAATAAAAACTGATGTTTCTAAACTCTATCTTTTCCTTTAAATCCGAAATAGCGATTGGGTTTTCAATTTCCTCTACCTTCAGGTCGTAATCCAGCACTTCGGATACGCGTTCCAAACTCGCCATACCGCCCTGGATATTCGTAATGGCATTAGAGAAACTTTTGGCCGGGTCCAAAAGTTGGAAAAACATCCCGATAAATACCAAGAAAGTTTCCGGTTTCATGGTGTGTTCCTGCAAAATTTCTTTTCCTGCAAACCAAGTGATGAGCAAGATGGTAACCGATCCCAAAAACTCACTCGTAGGCGATGCCAAAGAACTGCGGCGGCTCATCCCGATGGAAAACTTCTGCCAGTTATGAGTGGTGGTTTCAAACTTTTTTTTAAGGATGGGTTCTGCATTAAAAATCTTGATGACCTTGGTAGATTTCAAAGTTTCATCTACCAGAGAAAACAAATTCCCCAGTTCTGCCTGCGCGGAATGTGCTTGTTTTTTTAAGGATTTCCCCACGGTTGAGATGATCCACCCCATTACAGGAAATACCAAAAGTGCGAATAATGTAAGTTTTGTTGAAAGTAAAAACAGCGTGACCAATGAGGAAATAATCATAAACGGCGCATTCACAATATCCACGAGGCTCGCCATAATGCCACCTTCTACAGCCCCGATGTCGTTGGAAATTCTCGACATCATCTCGCCTTTTCTATTTTCAGTAAAAAATGACACTGGTAGTTTCAGGAATTTATTGTACATCGCCGAACGCAAATCCTTGGTAATACCCACGCGGTAATTCACCAAAAGGAACGCCCCGATATAACGAAAAAGATTTCGTAACAAAAAAGCAATCGCCGTAACGGCACATAATATCGCCAAAACCTGCACGCTGCCGTAGGTATCTATATTTTCTTGAATTTTAAAAAAAACAGAATCTTTTAAATAAGAAAAATAAGTCCCGAACTCACCATTCCAAACTGGTCGCATTTTGATGCGGTCCATAGTCCCGAACATCAATGCCAAAATTGGCAGCATGGTCCCTACGGAAAATATATTGAGCAGAGAATAAAGAATATTGAAAAACATACTCCCCCAAAGGTATTTTTGGTGTGGCTTTGCAAAATGCAGGATTCTCTGATATGGTTTCATTAAATGATTTTGAATCAGCAAAATTACATAAATTTATATTGAAGAACGCTTTGTTTAAAATAAAAAAACAGCCCCCGAAAGGGCTGCTACACACTCAAATAAATCGTTGTAGGTTACCGTATTCTGTCCACAGATTTTACGAGCCTGTCGTCTCTCTTTATAAATCTGTTTGCAATAAGCAGGCAGATAATAGAAATCAACGGGAATAGCGGCTCAATACCCTTCTCAGGAAAATCAATTCCTCCGGATAAATTTAGCAGCCAGTAAAACAGCATACCGATCAACAATGCGTTTATAATAATGCTGATGTTGTTCAGCATCATTTGTAATTTTCGTTTTTTAAAGCTAAATACACTCAGCAATCCCAGTAGTACCACAATTACGCAGCCCACAGTAGTGAGCGGAAGGTTACCCGGAAAAGCCGCATCCTGTCCTGTAATGAACAGAAATACCGCGCCGGCAACGGCCAAAAGCATCCAAATGGTTTGTATTCTTTGCAACATGATGGTGCAAAATTACCATTATTTTTTGCATTTGTCAAAAATAAGTGTAGTTTTGCATATCAATTCACTTGAAAAAGACAGGCCGACCCGGCCATTCTCTTTATCACACCCTTTTATAAATCAAATTTTTACGAGAAACTATATGTTTAACATTGAAATGTTACGGGCTAAATCCGATGCAGAAATCACCAAAATTCTGAAAGATTTAGGCATTAAAACCATAAGAAACGCCTCCGGAAACGACAAAGTTTTCGCTATTTTGGATTTTCAGGCTTCCAATCCTGCAGTTACAAAGGATTACATCGGCAAATCACAAGCGCCAATCGAAAACGCTGCACCGGCAGCCACTACGGAAGAAACGCCCCCTGCGCCTAAAAAACGAGGAAGACCTGCAAAAAAAGTTCAACCAGTTGCCGCTGAAGAGCCAGCAGTCACAGAAAACACAGAGGTGGTAACAGAACCCATGACCCAGGAAGCACCAGCAGAAACTGCGGCACCGGCTACTAAAAAACCTCAGCAAAGAAGGCAAAAACAAAAAGGGGCACAGCCGGCACCTGTTGCCCAAGAAACTCCGGAAACACCGACTGCCGAACCTCTGGAAGAGGAAAAACCTCAGCCGCAAAACCAGCCGCTCAAACAAAACGCTCCGAAGCAGCAAAATCGGAATCAACAAAATCAAAATCAGCAGGCGAACCAAAACACTATGCCGGAAGTTCCGCAACAGAACAATCCGCAAAACCAACAGCAGAAAGGAAACAACCCTCAAAACGGCAACGGAAACAACCAAAACCGCAACCAGCCGCGCCAGCAAATCGGAAACCAAAATAACCAAAACCAAAACCAAAATCCCAACCAAAATCGCCAAAACGAACCAAAAGAAGAGGAACCGAAATTCAACTTCGATGGCATGGTGACGATAGAGGGCGTTTTGGAAATCCTTCCGGATAATTACGGATTCCTGCGTTCGCCGGACTTCAGTTATATCTCCTCCCCGGATGATGTATATGTTTCTACCGCTCAAATCCGCAACTACGGACTGAAAACGGGAGACTCCGTGAAAGGGATCGTAAGACTTCCGAAAGAGGGTGAAAAATATTTTTCATTGATGAAGCCTACCGAGGTGAACGGCCGCGATTTGGATTTCATAAAAGACAGAGTGTCATTTGAATACCTTACCCCGCTTTTTCCTCAGGAGAAATTTGATTTGGCAGGTAAAAACTCTACCGTATCTACAAGAATTGTGGACCTCTTCACCCCAATCGGAAAAGGGCAACGCGCCATGATTGTAGCACAGCCGAAGACAGGTAAAACCATGTTATTAAAAGAAATCGCCAACTCCATCGCAGCCAATCACCCAGAAGCATATATGATGGTTTTGTTGATTGACGAAAGACCGGAAGAGGTTACCGATATGGAGCGCAGCGTGAATGCAGAAGTCATTGCCTCTACCTTCGACGAGCCCGCCGATAAACATGTAAAAGTGGCGAACCTCGTGCTTTCCAAAGCGCAAAGAATGGTAGAATGCGGCCATGATGTGGTAATCCTTTTGGATTCCATCACGAGGCTTGCACGCGCTTACAACACGGTAACTCCGGCGTCCGGAAAAGTGCTGACAGGTGGTGTAGACGCCAATGCACTTCACAAACCGAAAAAATTCTTCGGTGCCGCCAGAAAAATTGAAGGTGGTGGATCATTAACCATTATCGCTACGGCTCTTACCGACACAGGCTCCCGTATGGACGATGTTATTTTTGAGGAATTTAAAGGTACCGGCAACATGGAACTTCAACTTGATAGAAAAATCGCAAACAGACGGACCTTCCCGGCCATTGATCTTGTGGCATCCAGCACGCGCAGAGATGACCTCCTCATGGATGAAACTACGCAGCAGCGTATGTGGATCCTTCGGAAGCATCTTTCGGATATGAACCCGATGGAGGCTATGGATTTCATTCAAAAACACATCAAAGGAACCTTGAACAACGAAGAATTTTTGATGAGTATGAACAGATAGATAGAAGTTTTAATTCACATATAAGCCTTTCCTTCGGGGAGGGCTCCTTTTTTTTATTAAGAATTTATTACGGATTTATTTTTTAATAATGTTAAAAATTTATTAAAGTTAATTTCCACCATTTGCCAGTCTTGCGAATAATCAGTATTTTTGATTAATAAACAAATAAAAATAATCATTATGTCATTTGAACTTCCAAAATTTGGTTATGCATACGATGCATTAGAGCCGCATATAGATGCTAGGACAATGGAAATCCATCATACTAAGCACCATCAAACCTATATCGATAACCTGAATAAAGCCATCGAAGGTACAGAATTAGAAGGTAAATCTATCGAAGAAATCTGCAAAACAGGAACTGATAAAACGGCAGTTCGCAACAATGGCGGCGGCCACTACAACCACACTTTATTTTGGGAAATCCTTACGCCGGGCGGTTCCAAAGTGCCAGTAGGAAATGTGAAGGCAGCCATCGAAACTTTTGGAGGTTTTGAGAAATTTAAAACTGAATTTTCTGAAGCTGCTAAAACAAGATTCGGATCAGGATGGGCTTGGCTTTGCAAAAAAGAAGACGGTTCTTTAGCGGTTTGCTCTACACCAAACCAAGATAACCCACTAATGCCAGTTTCCGACTGCAAAGGTACTCCGATCCTTGGATTGGATGTTTGGGAACACGCTTATTACCTAAACTACCAAAACAGAAGGCCAGACTACATCAATGCTTTTTTTGAAGTAATTAACTGGGATAAAGTAGAGGAGAATTTCAACAAGTAAGCTTCTGAAACCTACAAAAAAATGCGTCCAACTTTGGGCGCATTTTTATTTTAAGCTAAAAGCCCTCTAATTCATTTTAAGCAGTGGCTCTATATATTCCCGATCATTACTAAGTCGAGGAACCTTGTTTTGCCCTCCCAACTTTCCACGAGACGCCATCCAATCATAGAATAGATTTGGTCTAGCAGTATGGATGATGGGCTCTTTCAAAGTAATATTGTGGTAGCGTTTTGCCTCATAATCGGAATTGATATTTTTCAAAGTTTCATCAAATATTTGATTAAACTTTAATTGCCCATCCGGTATTCTTGAAAATTCAAAAATCCACTCGTGGGCGCCTGATTCACCATCTTTCATATAGACCGGAGCGCCGGTATAGTCGGAAACCGCGGCACCCGTAGCCTCGCAGGCGCGGGAAATAGCATTTTCCACATTATCAATCATTAATTCCTCACCAAAGGCGTTGATGTAATGTTTCGTGCGCCCGGAAACCCTTATCCTAAACGGTTCCAGCGCAGTAAATACTACCGTATCACCTATGAGGTAGCGCCACAGGCCGCCATTGGTAGAGATAACCAACGCGTAGTTTTTCCCTTTTTCCACGTCTTCCAGCATGAGTACTCGTGGATCCGAGGATCCGAAATCCTCCATCGGGATAAATTCGTAAAAGATGCCGTAATCCAGCATGAGTAGCATCTCATCGCTACCGTACTGGTCCTGAATTCCAAAAAAGCCCTCGGAGGCGTTATAAATTTCGTAATAATTAATGTCTTTGCCTATAACTTGGCGGTACTGTTCGCGATAAGGTTTGAAGCTTATACCACCATGAAAAAAAACCTCCAGTGTAGGCCAAAGTTCGGATATACTGCCCTTTCCGGTTTCTGCTAAAACCCTTTGCAGCAGCACCAGCATCCAACTTGGCACGCCTGTAATACTACCCACATCCTGATGTTTAACCTCAGAAACTATCGCTTGCAGTTTCGTCTCCCACTCGGACATCAGAGAGGTTTTTTTGCTCGGCACCGTGGTGATTTCTACCCAAAACGGAAGATTATCAATCAAAATAGCAGAGAGGTCCCCATATTTCGTATTGAAATTTTCATACATTTCGGCGCTACCGCCCAGCCTCAGATTTTTATGGGTAAAAAGTTTATTTTCAGGATGGTTATTGGCATATATGGAAATCAAATCCTTACCGGCTTTGTAATGGCAGTCTTCCAAGCTCGCATCTGTGATGGGGATAAATTTACTTTTGGCATTCGTAGTCCCGGATGATTTTGCAAAATAGCGGATGCTGCCCGGCCATATGACATCTTTCTCGCCCTGGCGCGCCCGTTCGATATAAGGTTCAAAATCTTCATACGAAACGATGGGCACCTGATTCTTAAAATCCCTGTAAGTTGCGATGTCTTTAAAACTATATTTCCTTCCATAAGCCGTGTTTTCCGCCATGTAAAGTTGGGAGAAAAGCACGCCCTTTTGCGTCTCTATCGGATGCGCAATAAAGTTTTGAATCTGATCCATCCTTTGCTTGATGATCCAATTGACCACCGAGTTGAATAATGCTTTTGTTGCCATATTCAAATATAGGAAAAATTTTCAGGCCAGAATTTTTTTAAAAGCAAATGAAAGCTCAAAAACAAGCATCATAAAAATTTTTTATCTAATTTTGGCGTTCATCATACTAAAATCACGAATGTCCGTTCAGGCGCTAATTTCTTATCTCCCAGAAAACACCCTGCCCTACTTGAGAAAATGGTTTGGCGAAAATTTAATTCATATTAAAGTTACGAAAGGCCGCGAAACGAAGCTTGGAGATTACAGGAAAATGCCCGACGACTCCCACCAAATCACAGTAAATTCCAACTTGCAGCCAGAACTTTTTTTCTTTGTGCTCACGCACGAGCTCGCCCACATGATTGCATTTTTAAAATTCGGGCTGGAAATTGCGCCCCACGGAACTGAATGGAAAAGCACTTTTCGTGAAATGCTCTTGGAAAGCATCACCATATACACCCCCAAACTTCAAAAAATAATCCTGGAATTTTCCCGCATCCCAAAGGCCAACTTTATGGCAAGCCCGGATTTGGTAAGGTATTTTCAAAATCATGGAGAGGATGGCTTTGTTTTTGTGGAAACTCTGAAAGCCGGGGACAGATTTCTCTTTAGAAACCAAAGATACGCCTTCATCGAACCTCGCAAAAAAAATTATCTTTGCAAAAATCTTGAGAATGGGAAGAACTATGCTTTTCGCCCACTCGCCAAGGTTGAAAAAACACCACCAATATGAGAACCCAACACAACTACTGCGTGATTATGGCAGGCGGCATCGGAAGCCGATTTTGGCCGTTGAGCACTGGGAAATATCCAAAACAATTTCAAGACATCCTCGGGACAGGCCGCACGATGATGCAGCAGACTTACGACCGCATCGTACAACTCATCCCAAGCAAAAATATCCTCATCATCACCAATCGTGAATATATTTCGCTTTGCAAAGAACAACTCCCGGACATCCCGGAAGAAAACATCGTGGGGGAACCGCTGATGAAAAATACCGCGGCTTGCAACCTCTACATGGTGAATAAAATTGCGGACAAAGACCCCGACGCCAACATCGTGGTACTTCCTGCCGACCATTTGATTTTGAAGGAAAATGCCTTCATCGAAAAAATTAGTTTAGCGCTGAAACTGGCTTCGGAAAACGATTATCTCATCACACTGGGCATCACGCCTACAAGGCCAGATACGGGGTACGGCTACATCCAATTCATTAATAATGATAAAGATAACTTCTTTAAAGTAAAAACCTTTACTGAAAAACCAGACCTCGAAATTGCTAAAAATTTCCTTGACTCGGGCGATTTCCTATGGAATGCCGGAATGTTTATCTGGAATGTGAAGAGCATCCAAAAAGCATTTGGAGAGTACCTTCCGGAAATGTTGCAGCAGTTCAGTTCCTGCGAATACAACGCTGGCACCGAGCAGGCCTGCATGGAACTCATCTACCCTAAAGTGGCAAAGATTTCCATAGACAATGGTATTCTGGAGAAAGCAAAAAATGTTTATGTCATACCTGCGGATCTCGGATGGAGCGACCTCGGCACATGGACTTCGGTATATCAAAATGCTGATTTGGATAAAAACCAAAACACGCTGAGCTCAAAGTGCATCCTAACTTACAACTCCACCGGCAACATCGTTCGTGTAAAAAACGACAAAGTAACGGTCATAGACGGCCTAAAAGACTACATCATAGTAGATACCGACAAAGCTCTGCTGATTTGCCCGCGAGAAAATGACCAACTCATCAAAGATTATGTGATGGACATTAAAAATATGAAAAACGGAGAGCGTTTCATTTAACTTAAAACAAAAGTCCAATTGAAAAAATTCCGCTATTATTAACGGAATTTTTTTTAATTTTAATCAAAATTATATTATGCTTGTAAAAGTTTACGGCAGTGCCATCTACGGTGTATCGGCGCAAACCATCACCATAGAGGTAAATGTGGACAACGGCGTGGGCTACTACCTGGTAGGGCTGCCGGACAACGCCATAAAGGAAAGTAGCCACCGGATTTCCGCCGCACTGAAAAATGTAGGCTACAAACTGCCCGGGAAGAAAATCACCATCAATATGGCGCCCGCCGACCTGCGAAAGGAAGGTTCGGCGTACGACCTTAGTATCGCTCTTGGAATTTTGGCAGCATCTGACCAAATCTTGGCAGAAGACATCGGAAAGTACATCATCATGGGCGAACTCTCTCTGGATGGTGGTCTGCAACCGATAAAAGGGGTACTCCCGATTGCCATAAAGGCCAGAGAAGACGGTTTCAAAGGAATTATCTTACCAAAACAAAACACTCGTGAAGCCGCCATAGTAAACGATTTGGAAGTGTATGGCGTGGAAAACATTAAACAAGTCATTGATTTTTTTAATGAAAATATTCCGCTGGAACGCACTACGATAGATACCCGGAAAGAATTTCAGGATAAAATCAATATTTTCCCTTTTGATTTTTCCGAAGTTAAAGGGCAGGAAACCGCGAAACGCGCCATGGAAGTTGCGGCTGCCGGCGGACACAACATCATCCTGATCGGGCCACCCGGCAGTGGAAAAACTATGCTCGCAAAACGCATCCCAAGCATCCTCCCACCATTAACTTTAAAAGAAGCACTTGAGACTACAAAAATACATTCCGTAGCCGGGAAAATAGGAACAGAAACCTCGCTGATGACCGTTCGCCCGTTTCGTGGGCCGCACCATACGATTTCGGATGTCGCACTCGTGGGCGGCGGTAGCTACCCACAACCCGGAGAAATTTCCTTGGCACACAATGGCGTTTTGTTTCTGGATGAGATGCCAGAGTTCAAAAGAGCGGTTTTGGAGGTGATGCGCCAGCCGCTGGAAGACCGTGAGGTTACGATTTCCCGTGCGAGATTCACCGTGAAATATCCTGCGAGTTTTATGCTCGTTGCAAGTATGAACCCAAGTCCCAGCGGTTATTTCCCGGATGACCCGAATAACACCTCATCCGCAATGGAAATGCAGCGGTATATGAACAAACTTTCGGGGCCGCTTTTGGACAGAATTGACCTTCATGTAGAAGTTCAAAAAGTGGAATTCGACCAATTGGCAGACCGCCGAAAAGGAGAAAACAGTGCCGACATCCGCGCACGAGTGTTGAAATCGAGAGACAAACAGTCAGAACGATATACAGATCTGGAGATAAATTATAACGCTCAAATGGGGCCTAAAGAAATAGAAGCCTATTGCGGATTGGACGAACCTTCCCAATATCTTTTGAAGACAGCAATGGATAAACTCGGCCTTTCTGCGCGTGCCTACGACAGGATTCTAAAAGTTTCTCGCACCATTGCCGACTTGGACGGTGCAGAAAAAATATCCTCCGACCATATCGGCGAGGCCATACAATACCGCAGCCTGGATCGTGAATTTTGGAATGCGTGATGTTTTTAAATAATATTTATAAAAAAAGGATGGCTATAAAAACCATCCTTTTTTTATGTAATCTAATATATTTACTTCCAGCCTTGGTTGTCTTTGCTGGCAGAACGCTTCACTCCATTATCGATATTATAGGCAACACCCACACCTAAAGTTTGTTTTACCTGAGTTTTTTGAATTTGGTTGTGGTCATACAACAAATCCAAAGTTACAACGGTAGATACGAATTTATTTATTTTCATATTCAAAACTCCGCCATAAGACAAGACCAATCTCTCCGGATGATCCAGATAGTTAGAAAAAACAGATGCCGTATTAATCAGCGTCATATTCTCCATAAGTTTGAGCCTGTACATGGCCGTACCAAGAAATCCAAACTGGAAAAGAGAGGAATCTCCATCATGTTTTAAACCAAAATTTCCGGCTCTCTGCAAGTCCTTATCCAAAACAAAAGTCCATCTTGCATTGGCAGGTCTTAGCGTAGCAGTAAAATTATCGTTTGGACGATAGGTAAATCCAGCACCCAAGTTAAGATAGCCCGGCGCCATGAAGTTTGATATTTTTGCTGCTTTAGGATTGTTCCCATCAGCATAACCGGGAGCGAATTGTGTAAGCAACCCAGCACCAGCGGAAGCATACCAATTTTTGGAAATTTTGCGCCCGAAATTGGTAGAAAGATTAATGACATCTTGCGTTTTGCGGCTGCCCACACCCTGCGTATTGTTTTGTCCGTACCCCAGAATCACGATATTTTCCCAAAGGTCATTGCCTTTTTCGTAGGTCATGTTATAGTTAGAACCCACGATCCAGCCAACATTATTAGCACCACCGCCTACCCAGTTTGAGAAGGCAGCCTGATTTAGCATCAGCGTATTTTGTCCTTGTACGGACCAGTGTTTCACAGTATCCGGAACCACTGCGGTTTCTTGTGCATTAGCATAAAAGGCCGTAGCAGCCAGGGCAAGTGTAAAGATTTTTTTCATTTATAAGTATTTTAGGCTGCAAATGTAGGTAAATAAAAAAAGAAGCCCGATTAATTTAATTCTTCGCTACAAAAGGCTTTATTACTTTTTTGTTTTTGGGTAATGTTTCCGCACCCATTTTATAAACGAAGCCCAGTCCCAGCGTTTGTTTCGCTTGTAACTTCTCAAACTGGTCGTGGTCATAGATCACATCCACACCTACAATACCGGAAATAAATTTATTAAACCGAATATTCAACACCCCAGAATAGTTGATGTCCACTCGCTCGGTATGGTATAGGTAATTGGCGAAGAAATTCAATTGATTTACGATATTGATGTCTTTATAAATATGTACGCGGTAAAGGATATTCAACATCGCCCCCAGTTCTGTGCGCACACTTTGCCCATCTTTTTCCAAACCGTACCGCCCTTTTTTTTGTAAAAAAGGATCCGTCACAAAAGTGAATTTACCGTTGGCAGGTCGGAAGATTACTTGGAAATTTTCATTAGGGTTAAAGGAAATCCCGACACCGGCGTTAAGATATCCTGGCGCCATGAATTTTGAAACACGATGCTCGTAGCGCGGATCGGGTGTTGCCACATAATTATAACCTGGCGTATATTGCGAGAGAAACTGGAATCCCGCCGATAAATAATAATTCCTGCCGAGTTCATAGCCATAGTTGCTCATCAGATTGATGTAATCATCCGTCTTTCGTGTTGTCTGCCATTTCGCAGCAAGAAATCCATATCCCGTTTGTAGAATGTTTTCTAAATAATGCCGTCCGCTTTTATAACTCAGATTATAATTAATTTTCGCAGTAACGCCTATGTTATTATTCCCGCCGGAATTCCAGTTTGAGAATGAAGATTGGTTGAATACAAGGTTGTTCTGCCCATTAAAAAACCATCTTTTTGGCGCTTCGTAATTCACAAGGTTGAAGGGCGTGATTGGAATGTCATGCGGCGCAGTGGTGGCAACTTTCTCGAAAGCGATGACTGAATCTCGTTTAATTTTCGGAATCTCAATAAGTTGGGGATTGGCGAGACTATCCAAATCTATCGCCGTACTATCCCAACGGGACTGGTATAAGGAATCGATCCTGCTCTTTAGAGGTACACGCTGAGAATACACGATTGCAGAAAAACTGCACATTATAATGAGGAAAGATTTTTTCATTTTTCAAAATGAATAACAAAAGTATTGATTTTAATCAAATTAGATCTTTAATAAGCATCTTTGTCGCTATATTATCTGTTATTTGTTTAATTTTAAGCCAATATTGCCGTTATTTTTTCGTGGCAGTTTATTTGTCCAAAGGTGAGAGTGCTAAAAAATGCGATTTCCAAAAAAGCCCTGCTCTATCCCCTACTGATGCTCCTCGCAATGTGGGGTGCATTTTTGTTTCAGCACATCGGTTTTTTTGAATCGTGTACGGGTGCCATCATCCCACTGGCTCCGGAAGGACTAAAGGGCGTGCTCCTCAGCCCACTGCTTCACGGCAGTGTAGAACATATCGTGAGCAACTCCATTCCCGTGGCGGCGCTCATGTTTTTGCTGTATCAATTCTATCCGATCATTGCCAATAAAATTTTATTCATCGGTTGGCTTATGACGGGGTTGCTCGTGTGGCTACTCCCTCCGATAGATATCTCAACGGGCGATTTTTATTACACCTGCATCATCGGCGCCAGCGGATTGGTTTATATGATGGCGTTTTTCCTGTTTTTCAGCGGTGTGTTTCGCTGGGATATGAAGCTGCTTACCATCAGCCTTATCGTGGCGCTTTACTACGGCGGTTTGATCTGGGGAATGTTTCCCGAAGAACTTTTCTACCGACTGGAGCAGCCGAGCCGTATCTCTTGGCAATCCCATCTTTCGGGTGCTGTGGTTGGGATTATCTTGGCTTTTGCCTATAAAAATGTGGGGGAGAAAAAGAAGAAATTCATTTGGCAATTCCCAAACTATTACAGCGAGAAAGACGATAAACTTTGGCAACAATATAAAGAACTGCATCCCGAAGACTTCAACGAGATGCCTCATATAAAACCCGACGGAATGTGGGAGCATCTGGATGATATCATTAAAAACGGAAAATAAACCAGAATGGATAAATATTCGTTTTCATTGGTTTAAATCCTTATTTTTGGCGAAATACTTTCTATGTTCACAGAAGAGCATCTCCATGCCATAGCATTACGACGAAGCGCCCTCATTGGCGATTTTAATTTTAAGAAACTTACAGATGCAGCAGGTTCCGCCGAAGCTGCCTGGAAATTTTCAAAAAAAGATTTAACGAAAATCGAAGGGATAGGACAAAAAACTGCCGCCGACATCGGCAATGAAGACCATATTCGTTTTGCCGAGAAAGAATTGGAATTTTGTGCTAAAAATAACATCCAAATTTTACTTCGCCACAAAAATGAATTGCCCTATTTACTGGGTGAATGCGAGGATGCGCCTTCTATTTTATATCAAAAAGGACAAATTGATACTGCTAAAAAATCAATAAGTATCGTGGGTACGCGGAATTTGTCTTCCTATGGCAAAAACTTCATCGATGAATTTGTTAAAGAATTAATTTCCGGAAACACGGCTACCATCAGCGGACTTGCACTGGGCGCAGATGCCGAGGTCCACGAGAAATCCATCCAAAACGGAATCCCTACAATCGGGGTGCTGGCTCACGGCTTTCACACCTTTTACCCATCACAAAACAAATCACTTTCGCAAAAGATGTTGGAAAATGGCGGCGCACTTCTTACAGAATTTAACTCCTCACAGAAACCCGATAGAGAAAATTTTATCCAACGAAACCGAATCGTTGCAGGTTTGTCCAGCGCGACCATCATTGTAGAAACCGCATTCGGAGGCGGCTCCATCAGCACGGCTACATTTGCCAACGGCTACAACCGTGATGTGTATGCGCTGCCTGGAAAAATCACCGATAAATACAGCCAGGGTTGCAATCATTTGATTGCACAAAATAAAGCTGCCGCCATATCCACCGTAAAAGATTTAATTTTAAATTTAAACCTCTTCGGAGAATCGGTAAAAACCCCGGAACTATTTCCCAAAATCGAAACCAGACGACCGCTTTCGCCTTTAGAACAATCCGTTTTCGATGCGATTTCCGCAGCTCCGAATATTAATCTGGATAATCTTTCGGGGAAAATGGATCTGCCCGCTTACAGACTGCTGCCTATTTTATTGGAACTCGAAATTTCGGGCTTCCTCAAATCATTTTCGGGGCGACAATTTCAAGTTTTATAGAGAATTAGCGTTTTTAACTTTACATCAAATTAATATTTAATTAATATTATTTTCAATTTTGCAACGCTTATTGTGGATTAAGCAAAAAAAATAGGCAATTTTTATAATATTAAATCAAATATCAAAATAGGCCTTGCAAGTTTTGAAAAAGAAATTAAATTTGTTTGTAATAAAATAACATCCTTATACCCTATGGAACATTATAATGTAGAGCAAAAAATTCAGGAATTTATTGCAAAAATCGAAGCTAAAAATCCAAATGAACCGGAGTTTTTGCAAGCTGTGAAAGAGGTAGCCGTTACGGTAATCCCTTTTATTTCTCAGAAAAAAGAATACAGCGGCATGAAACTGCTGGAAAGAATGGCAGAGCCTGAAAGAACGGTGATCTTCAGAGTGCCGTGGGTGGATGACAAAGGAGAAATCCAAGTAAACAGAGGTTTCCGTATCCAGATGAACTCAGCGATTGGCCCATACAAAGGCGGTTTGAGATTCCATCCTTCTGTGAACCTTTCTGTTTTAAAATTCCTTGCCTTCGAGCAGGTTTTCAAAAACTCCCTTACGACACTTCCAATGGGTGGTGGTAAAGGTGGTTCCGACTTTGATCCACAAGGAAAATCCGATATGGAGGTGATGCGTTTCTGCCAGGCTTTCATGACGGAAATGTGCAAGCACATCGGCCCTGAAACTGATGTACCTGCGGGAGACATCGGCGTAGGTGCAAGAGAAATCGGTTACCTTTTCGGACAGTACAAAAAAATCCGCAACGAGTTTACAGGCGTACTTACCGGAAAAGGCCTTGCCTACGGCGGTTCCCTAATCCGTCCGGAAGCTACCGGCTACGGCGTGGTCTATTTTGCAGAGCAAATGCTGAAAACAATTAACCAAGATTTCAAAGATAAAATAGTGACTGTTTCCGGATTCGGAAATGTGGCGTGGGGCGTTATCAAAAAGATAGAGGAACTGGGCGGTAAGGTTGTGACAATCTCCGGCCCGGATGGCTATATCTATGACAAAGACGGTATCACCGGCGAGAAAATCGATTTCCTTTTGGAACTGCGTGCTTCAGGAAACAACCGCGCTCAGGATTATGCTGATAAATTCCCGTCTGCGGAATTCCATGCTGGAAAACGCCCGTGGGAAGTGAAATGTGATGTGGCAATCCCTGCTGCTACGCAAAATGAATTGCACTTGGAAGATGCTAAAAACTTAGTGTCCAACGGTGTCATTTGTGTAACTGAAGCTGCAAACATGCCTTCTACACTGGACGCAATCAATTATTTCATCGATAACAAAGTGCTTTTCTCTCCTGGAAAAGCTTCTAACGCGGGTGGTGTCGCTACTTCCGGTTTGGAAATGACTCAAAACTCAATCCGTCTGAACTGGTCTTCCGAAGAGGTAGATGCAAGGCTGAAAGAAATCATGATCGGCATCCACCAGGCTTGCCGCAATTATGGTAAAGAGGAAAACGGCTATGTAAATTATGTGAAAGGTGCAAACATCGCAGGTTTCGTAAAAGTGGCCGAAGCTATGCTGGCACAAGGCGTAGTTTAATACAAAAAATTATTTTAAAATGAATAGCCCTGGATTTCCGGGGCTTTTTTATGATTTTTATTTAGGTATTTTCAGCATCATCAGTTCCGTCCACTCGTAGGCGGCGGGGCAACCGAGCGTATTTTTCAAGGTGAGAGGGTTGATCTGCCAAACCTTTTTCCTATCGGTGTGAGGGAATTCGCGGCAGGCCTTTGGGCGGTCGTCGTAAATGGAGCAGGTATTATCCGAATTCAAAAAATGGCAGGGAAGAGACTGTAAAACCTTATCGTTATCCTCATCTACACGCAGGAATTTTTCTTCAAAATCTGCTGCCTTCAATCGGATTAGCTTGGAAATTCTTTCGATATCTTTCTCTGTGAAAAGTGGGCCAGTGGTTTTGCAGCAATTTGCGCATTGCAGGCAGTCGATTTTATCAAAAACTTCGTCATGGGCTTCTTGCGCCTTGTAGTCCAAGTCTTTTGGTGGCTTCGCCTTCAATCGGTCGAGGAATTTTTTGTGTTCCTTTTGCCTTTGTAACGCGAGTTTATGGTACTGGGGCAGATTCATCATCCTCAATTTTTGGAAGTTCGGTACGCACAAAAGCATTCAGTTTATCGATATCCATCACCGTGGTAGAGCCATCTTTCGCGATGGTGAACATCGGCAGAAACTTCGCTCCGTAAACGATCTCCGGTGAAATATAGGAGGTGCGCTGCACCACGGTGTTGGAAAAAACATCATCAAAGGCGCTGAGTTGCACAATTACCTCGATATCTGTGGTGCGGAAATCTTGATCGGTAAGGCCGTAGAACGGCGAATCTTTATTGATGACATGCACAACCGTCCAGTTCAGAGCGAGGTTGCTTATTTTTTTCAATTGCGTTTCCAGAGTGTAAAATTTGTTCTCCTGATCGGTTTCTATCGCGACGGTCAGGATGACTTCTGCATTTGTAAGAGAGTTATTTTTATACGGAGCCAGCCGAAACATCAGCGCAGTACCCTCTTGGAAAGGCGCTATCAAAGCGTTTTCTGAAAACTTGATGAACGCCTGGGGTCTGGAAAACCGTCCATAAAAAAGTCCCGTAGCTATCGCGAAAGCTAAAAGTCCCAAAAATGCCTCGAAAGTTGACACCAAACTCGCCAAGAACCCGACCGGGGCGATGCGGCCGTACCCGACAGTGGTGAAAGTTTGTGAGGAAAAAAAGAAGACATCTACTAACTCATTCAGCGGTGTGCTACTGTCGATACCCGAAAGGTGTTCTATACCAATGAGTTGGTAAATAAATGCAAAAAGTATATTGATAGCGATATAGCCTAAAACCAAGTATACAATGAACCGCACCGAAGATAAACCGAGCATGGTGTGGTACCAACTGGTTCTGGTAAGGATGTTGCCACCCTTCATCTGCACATTGGTACTGCCGTCTTTACGAATGAACCGTTCGGAACCCATTGCACTGAAACCGCTGTCGTCTCGGGATTTTTGTCTGATAAAGTTTTTAAAATGGCTAACCATATTGCAAAAGTAAGATTTTTTTGAGGAAGGGTGAGGTTGAGGTTGCGACTGAGGTTGAGCTAAAACAGCGAATCCCGTGCGCCCCGGATGGAAGCGGCATCCTTTTTTGGGCGCGGAGCGGCGCCGACCGAAGGGAGGCGGCGAAACGGGCCCAAAAAAGATACAGCGGACAGCCGGAAATGGCGCCCAAATTATGAGCATTGTCATCCGTAATTTGGGTAATTTTGTCCTAAATTAGTACCCATGAAAAATATTGAAGACAAAGCCGACATCGAACTTTTGGTAAATAAATTTTACGACAAAATAGGTAAGGATGCGGTGATAGGCCACTTTTTCAACGATATCGCGCGCGTAAACTGGGCGGTACATCTCCCGAAAATGTACCGTTTCTGGGAGACGCTGTTGTTTGCGAAAGCGACCTACAAGGGCAACCCGATGGCGGCGCATTTCCCGATAAACGAAATGGAGGCGATGGAAAAACACCATTTCGAGCACTGGCTGAAAATTTGGACGGAGACGGTGCGGGAAAATTTCGAGGGCGAAACAGCGGATTTGGCGATTTACAAAGCCACGAACATTTCCCAACTGATGGCCTACAAAATGGAAATGGCGCGTCGCTAAGGCACCACGACCGTGAAGATATATGCTGCTAAATTCACGAGCAAAACCGTTCCATAGAGGATGTTGGTTTTACCACGGCTTAAGGAGAGCATCACGGTGAACACGGAGAGGCTGAGGAGGATAATGGATTTCAGATCCAACCCCAAAACGAAGGGAATGTCATACATGATGCAAACCGCAGATACGGCAGGAATAGTAAGCCCGACACTCGCCAAAGCTGAACCTAGACCCAAGTTGATGGAAGACTGAATCTGGTTGTTCCGCGCCGCACGAATCGCTGCCAAACCCTCGGGTAGCAGTACCACCATTGCAATGATAACGCCCACCAAAGCGCGTGGCGCGCCGATGGTTTTAACAAAATCTTCAATCACCGGAGAAAGGCCTTTTGCCATGTAAATCACGACGGAAAGGCAAATGAGCAGCAAGCCTAAACTAAGGAAAAATTTTGGGTTAGAAGGCGCTTCTTCCTCGTGCAATTCGCCATTTTCTTCCACTACGAAATAATTCCTATGGCGTACCGTCTGTACCATCAGAAATGTGGCGTAGATGGTAACACAGGCCAAAGAAACAAAAATCAACTGTGGATCTGTGTAAAAAGGACCTTTGGCGCTTAAAGTGTAATTGGGAAGAATCATGGTAAGTACCAGGATCGAAATCAGGCTTACAAGATAAGTGGTTGCAGAACTCCGCAAGAAAAATTGCTCCTTATATTTCACGCTGCCAATCCAGATGCAAATTCCGAGTATCCCGTTTAGAATTAGCATTACTGCGGCAAAAACAGTGTCGCGAGCGTAGGTCATGGCGCCCTCTCCGCCTGAAAGCATAAAGGAAATAATAAGACCGGCTTCCAAAATAGTGATGCATATCGCTAAAATTATGGTTCCGTACGGTTCGCCTACTTTGTGTGCTACTACTTCGGCGTGGTGTACGGCCGCAAAAACACTCCCAAAAAGTAAGGCTGACCCCAAGATATCGGCTAACATTGACGTTCCCAAAAACCCGGCTAGATAAAATGCCGCTGCAATAAGCGGTACCACCGTGGACCAATGGTAGAAATGGTTTTTCTTCATAACAAATGGTTTTAGGGAAAATACATAAAAAGATTGGACAAAGTAAAGTCCGAAGCTGGCTCTACGCTTTTAGCTTAGCAATGACATCTAGTCCGCCTTTTGTTTTGTCTCCTATTTTGCAAATGATATCGGTATCTAATGGTAGGAACACATCCATCCGCGAGCCGAATTTGATGAACCCAAACTCGTGGCCTGCCTTGGCGGTATCTCCCTCGTTACAATAGAAAACGATGCGGCGTGCGACATAGCCTGCAATTTGGCGGAAAACAACTTTATGATTGGTTAGGCTTTCCACAGCAACCGTGGTTCTTTCGTTCTCGGTGGACGATTTTTCGTGCCACGCTACAAGGTATTTACCAGGATGGTATTTTTTATAAATTACTTTCCCGGAAATTGGATAGCGGCAGATATGGACATTTAGCGGGGACATAAATATTGAAACCTGAATACATTTTTCCTTCAAAAATTCGGTTTCCTCCACTTCCTTTATCATCACTACTTTGCCATCCACTGGAGCGATTACATTTTCTACATGGTCTAAAATACTGCGATTCGGCACTCGGAAAAACCAAAATACAAGGCCATAGACGACCAGTAGCGGAATTACAAGCAGTAAAGACCAAAATTCAAGATAATAAATGGCCAAAAAAGCCACAATGGCGAAGATAATACTCGCAACGACGATGGTGCCGGAAGATTCTTTATGTAGTTTCATTATTTTTTAAGTAAGATTTTCGAGAATAAAGTAAAAATAGATAACAGGTGCGCAGATAATAAAACTGTCCAGCCGATCCAGCACGCCGCCATGTCCGGGGATTAGTTTACCACTGTCCTTCACCTCAAAACTGCGTTTCAGTTGGCTTTCCACCAAATCACCGAGCGGCGCAAATACCGAGATTAAAAAGCCAACTACCATCCAGTTGCCACGCAAATTTGGCATGTATTGCTCGATGAAATAGCCTAAAACTAAAGTAAGTATCACGCCGCCAGCGAAGCCTTCCCAAGTTTTTTTGGGTGATATGGTAGGTGCCATCTTATGCTTGCCGAAAAGTCTGCCGCAGATGTAGGCGAAGGTATCGCTGCTCCAAATGAGGATAAAAAGCATGAAGACCTCCAGCGTAAAACCTCCATCATAAAAACTCGGAAGCCCTAAAGCAAAACTAAAAGGCAAAGTCGTGTAAATGACTGTGAATATAAGTTTTCCGCTTTCTGTGTAGAGTTCGTTCCGGAAATTGAAAAGCGTAATAACGGCAATTACAATCAGCGATAACGCCAGAATTTCCGATAGATTGAAATTAAAGTAGAAGCCGTGATGGAAATATCTTTTTGAAAATTTATAAAAAACAAATACCGCTAACCCTATGGCCACGAAGCGTTCCCAACTGGTCTTCTCAAACTTCATAATATTGATGCATTCCCAAAGTCCTACGAAAAGAAGCACCGCAATCAGCACATAGTAAAGTTGCTGCTGCTGAATATTAGGAAAAATATTTTGTAGAAGATGCGCTCCGTACGGCGTGGTACAGAGTACGATGATCAAGCAGTAAACCAGGCCGGAGACGGTTCTCTGTATTAAGTTTTTGTCCAAGATTTACTTTTTTAATTTGAAATTAATCTTCGAGCAAAAGTAAGAAAAGTTTGGTGTTATCTTGATTCGGTGACCCGAGTTTGGATTGGTTTCCGCTGATGGAAGTAAGATTTTTCAAAGTTCCGCGGCGTTTTACCCTCATCATGGCATCGCTCAGGTTGGTTACAATCTGCGAAACATTGGCCATTAAAATAATTTTTTCCGGCAAGCGTGAAGAATGATAATGAAGAATATTATTATGTGAAAGCATGATGCGACCGTCATAAGCTATCAAATATTCGCAGGTAATAAATGCCGCATCATTGAAGAGCTCCAACTCTTTGGTATATGGGGCATTGATGACATCCAAGAAACTTACCAAATCCTGATCCCAGCAAAAAAGCGATTTTATGCCTTCTATTTTAATAATTTGATTAAGGGTTTGCAGAGCCTCAGACTCATTAGCACAATAGTTGAAAATTCCTCCGGAGTGGGTAAAGAGCTGCGCAAATTTATAATCCAAATCGGCATTCTTCAACTGGTCACCCAATTTCACAACATCCTGCCCGTGGTCTTCCTCGGGTTGGTTCATTAGTTTGCTTACAAATTTCTTGAAGATGCTCAAAACAGTATATAGTTCTTAAATCAGTACAAAAATAACAAATTTAATTTAAGCCAAGATTTATCTTGACGATTTCGTGCTGAAATAAATAGTGAAAGTAAGAAAATCCCGGCAAAACCAATGGTTTACCGGGATTTCAATTTATATATTCGCCCCCGTTTCCGAGCTTATCACTACGTCTGGATCTACATTTCCCTGGGTGCTGAGTGGCCTTTCGGATAACTCCGGATCCCATGCTCTTTTCCCAAAAATCTCTTCCAGATCCTCGCGGAAAATCACTTCCTTCTCAAGAAGTTTTTCGGCAAGCGTATTCAATTTATCACGGTTTTCCGTTAAGATTTGTAATGCCCGTTGGTATTGGCCTTCCACAAGTTTGGATATTTCACCATCAATCACTTTAGCCGTTTCCTCGGAGTAAGGTTTCCCAAAACTGTATTCCCCTTGGCCCGAACTATCGTAATAGGAAATATTTCCAACCTTGTCATTTAGTCCGTAAATGGTTACCATCGCTTGTGCCTGCTTTGTTACACGCTCCAAATCGGAAAGCGCACCTGTGGAAATATTTCCGAAAGTCACCTGCTCCGCCGCACGGCCGCCCAAGGTGGCGCAGATCTCGTCCAACATCTGTTCCGTGGTCGTAAGTTGTCTTTCCTCCGGAAGATACCATGCGGCACCTAAAGACCGTCCTCTAGGCACAATCGTCACTTTTAAAAGTGGAGAAGCATGTTCTACCAACCAAGAAATGGTGGCGTGTCCTGCTTCGTGGAAGGCTACGCGGCGTTTTTCTGATGGTTTGATGGCTTTATTCTTTTTCTCCAGACCACCGATGATTCTATCCACAGCGTCCAAGAAATCTTGATTGTTTACAGATTCGTGTGCGTTTCTTGCAGCAATTAGAGCAGCTTCATTACATACATTGGCAATATCGGCACCGCTAAACCCTGGCGTTTGTTTTGCCAAAAACTCTCTGTCCACAGATGGGTCCAATTTTATTTTCGCCAAATGAACATCGAAAATTTCTTTTCTTTCGTGAAGTTCGGGGAGATCTACATAAATAGACCGGTCGAAACGCCCGGCGCGCAATAGGGCTTTATCCAAAATATCCGCACGGTTGGTCGCCGCCATAATAATTACATTGATGTCGGTTCCGAAACCATCCATCTCTGTAAGCAACTGATTCAGTGTGTTTTCACGCTCGTCATTACCACCGGTAAAATTTTTACCACCTCTGGCACGGCCGATGGCATCAATCTCATCAATAAAGATAATGGCCGGCGATTTCGCTTTCGCTTGGGCAAAAAGATCCCGCACCCGCGATGCTCCTACTCCTACGAACATTTCTACGAAATCTGATCCAGAAAGGGAGAAGAAAGGCACTTTTGCTTCACCAGCAACCGCTTTCGCAAGCAATGTTTTACCCGTTCCCGGAGGGCCTACCAGTAGAACCCCTTTCGGAATTTTACCACCGAGTTTAGTATATTTGTCAGAGTGTTTAAGAAAATCTACGACTTCCTGCACCTCTTCTTTGGCCCCTTCCAAACCGGCTACATCCTTGAAGGTTACTTGCACTTTATCTTTTTCATCAAAAAGTTTTGCGCGGGATTTTCCTATTGAGAAAATTTGACCGCCGGGTCCGCCTGCACCCGCCATTTTTCTAAAAAAGATATAATAAAGCGCAAACATAATCCCGAACCACATCAAAGCCTGCAATAGCGCACTTTGGAGTTCCGATCCCTTTTCATCGAGAGTCATCTGGGTTTTTATGGACGGATTTTCTTTTTTAAATGCATCAAATTTCTCTTGGAAATATTGCAAATCCCCGAATTTAAACTGGTAATCTGCACGCGGCATCCCATCCGACATCATACCGGGAAGTGCGTCCTGCTGCTTACTTTTGTTTACGGATGCAGCGGCGGCTTCTTTGGTCAGAAACACATCTGCTTCCTCGGAATCCGTGTAAACTATGACTTCCTTAACCTTACCTTCTTTGGCGAGATTAAAAAAACCTTCTTCATTGATGGTTGCCCCTGCAGAATTGCCCATAAGTCCTTTTCCGAACACGAAAAAAAGCAAGGCAATCATAGCAATCGGGAAAAACCAATTGAATCCTTTATTGTTCATTCTTTAAATTAAAATTTTAAAATTATTCTGTAACTTCGGTGATTTTGGCATCACCCCAAAGCTCTTCAATATCGTAATATTCACGAATCTGCTGTTGGAAAATATGCACCACAACGGATACATAATCCACCAAAACCCACATGGCGTTTTCAGTTCCTTCCACATGCCAAGGACGCTCTTTCAAGTCGTTTCTCACTTTCTTTTCGATGTTTCCGGCAATGGCCGAAACCTGTGTATTGGAGTTTCCGCTGCAGATGATAAAGGTCTCTGCGACAGCGTTCTCGATACCCGTAAGGTCAAATATTTTCACGCTCTCCCCTTTGGTATCTTGTATGGCTTCGACGATCTTGTCGATTAATTCCTGTTTTTGTGTACTTTTACTCATTCAAAAATGTATAGTTTGCAAATTTATTGTTTTTTCTTCATTTTAACCTGATATTTAGGCATCTATCTCATAAACTTTTCATAAATGTTTCCGCTGCACTACCTACCTGAAACTTCATCTACGAACGACGCGATCCTCAATATTCTCCCAGACCATCCCTCGGGAGTGGCTGTTTTCACCTTTGATCAAACCGCTGGGAAGGGGCAATATGGGAATAGATGGATCATTGCCAAAGGTCAAAATCTTGCCTACAGCATCGCGGTTAAATGTGACGATGTTGATCTCCTTGGGACTTTATTCAATTATCGTACCGCCATACTGGTGCGGGATTTCCTTGCCAATATGGCTGATACCAGGGTAGAGATCAAATGGCCGAACGACCTCATCATTGACAATAAAAAAATAGGTGGTATCCTGATTGAGAAAATTAAATCCGATTTTCAAGATTATTACATCATCGGTATAGGAATCAATGTTTTGCAAAAAGATTTTGGCGACATCAGACAAGCCGGCTCACTTCTTACACAAACGCATAAGTCTTTCGTTTTGAATGATTTTGCACAAAGTTTTCATCAATATTTCTCAGAAAACATTCTCTTTGCTACGGTAGAAGAGACGGTATTATCCCAATTCAACCAAAATCTTTACCGGAAAGATATAGTCTCGGTTTTTGAACTGAACGGCGTGCGCCAAAATGGCATCATAAAAAATGCGGATGAAGATGGTTTTGTTTGGATTAATTTAGAAAAAGATGGAATGCAAAAGTTTTTTCACAAAGAAATACAACTCCTCTACTGATTGGCTCTTTTGAAATAAAGGTATAACGCCACGGGAGCAAAAACCAAGTTAGGCAGCCACATGGCGAGCATCGGCGATAGGGTTTTGTTGTTTGAAATCACCTTCATAGTCTCAAACGAGAATACAAAAATCATCGCTAGACCAATCCCTACGGCAAGATTCACGCCTAATCCGCCACGCTTCTTTTGTGAAGACAACGACAGTGCCAACATGGCAAGAATCACTACGGCTATTGGCATGGAAGTCCGCTGATGCAACTCATTTAAATACGCATTCATATTGCTATTCCCCTTGATTTTTTCTTGATTGATGAATTTTATGAGCTCCGGCGTGGTCTTTGTTTGTGCAGACAGTTCGGTAGGGAAAAGTTCTTCCGGCGTGTGGCCAAAACTTATTTCTCGGCTATCGCCATTGCCCAGTTTTTCAGACTCTTTAGGCGCAGCCCATCTTTCGAGGTAGTTGCTCAGTAGGAATTTCTGCTTGGCATTATCCCAATGAATTTCGTTGGCCATGATTTGGTGCACGAGTTTCCGCTGATCATCAAACTCTTGAAGCAAAAATCCCGACCCTCGGTTTTCTTTCCGGTTGTAATTATGGATGAAGACATACTGTTTTGCGGAAAGTTTGATGGCGATTTCGGTGTTCCCTTGTATTTTTTCCTTTTTCTGATCATTCATCAAATAAGGCTCCAATTTATTTTTTTGAACATTGGCCCAAGGCAGCAAAAAATGATTGATGCCAAGAGAAAAAAGCGCAATAACAAGAGAGGTAATCATATACGGCCTTACAAAACGGTGAAAACTGGCACCACTACTAATAATGGCGACAATCTCGGTATTATTGGCAAGCCTTGAAGTGAAGTAAATCACCGATATAAAAACAAGAATCGCCATAAAAGTCATGATGAGATAGACCATCCAAAACGGATAGTAATAGATCATAAAATAACCAATCGTAAAGCCGTTTTCCTCAATTTTCGGGGATTTGGAAAGTACATCTATCATGATGACGATCAGGGACAGCAAGACCAGCATGAACGCGAATGTGCCCAAATATTTCTTGATGATATAGCGGTCTATAATCCCCATTTTGCTAAAGTCTTTGGCGCAATTGCGGCATTACGGAATCCTTCCATTGGTAGAAATCGCCCGCCAGAATGTGCTGACGCGCTACTGTAACCAAATCCAGATAGAAAGCCAAATTATGAATCGATGCGATTTGTTTTGAAAGATACTCCTTCGACACAAAAAGGTGCCGTACATACGCCTTCGTGTATTCCCGATCTACGAAAGCAGTCCCCAACTCATCCAATGGCGAAAAATCGTTTTTCCATTTTTCGTTTTTCAGGTTCATCACACCGTTCCAAGTGAAGAGCATCGCATTTCGGGCGTTTCTTGTAGGCATCACACAATCCATCATATCAATTCCTAAACCAATGGCTTCCAATATGTTCCACGGAGTCCCTACGCCCATGAGGTAGCGTGGTTTATCTTTTGGCAAAACATCGGTCACCTCATCGGTAATGCGGTACATTTCCTCTTCGGGTTCGCCCACGGATAGCCCACCTATGGCATTTCCTTCGCAGCCTGCTTCCGAGATGACTTCCGCAGATATTTTTCTTAAATCCGAATAAGTAGAACCCTGGACAATCGGGAATAGTCGCTGTTTATGCCCGTACATTTCTGGATTTTCCTTGCACCAATCGATGCAGCGTTTCAGCCAGCGGTGCGTCATTTCCATCGATAGTTTTGCCTGATGGTATTCGCTTGGGTAGGCGGTACATTCATCAAAAGCCATGAAAATATCGGCGCCAATCTCCCGCTGAATCTCCATAGATTTTTCCGGGGAGATGAAGTGCGTACTGCCATCGATATGGGATTTGAATTTCACACCTTCCTCCGCCATCTTTCTTGTTTTAGACAAAGAAAAAACCTGAAAACCGCCAGAATCTGTGAGAAGCGGGAGATCCCAATTCATAAATTTGTGCAGCCCGCCTGCATTTGTCATCACATCCATCGTGGGACGAAGGTAAAGATGATAAGTGTTTCCAAGTATAATTTGTGCTTTGATATCCTCTTTCAACTCCCTCTGGTGCACGGTTTTTACTGATGCCACGGTGCCTACGGGCATGAAAATCGGCGTCTGTACCTGCCCATGATCCGTATTCATGACTCCAGCGCGCGCCTTGCCTTCGGTAATTTTTTCTATTTCAAAAAATTTCTGCATTCTTATTTTGCCACTTTTGGAGTGGCCTTAGTTTCTTTTAATTTCTTTTGGATGTATTTGGATGCCACAGGATCCTTATCCTTAATAATTTTCTGTGCATTATCATAAATTTTGGCAATTTTGCCTGGCGCGGCCAGATAATACTGATAACTCGCGGTGTATTGCCGGGAAGTGACGCCGTATTTTTTTAAAATAAAAATAGTCTGCGTCTCCATGTTTCCATTTTGGTTGAAAGAACTCATCTGATCGCTGATAGTGAAATCCGCTATGAGTGCTGCCATTTCATCTTCTGGAATAAGGTTTTTCGGTTCCGAAACTGGGCTGGAACATGATATTGTAAAAAGCATTAACCCTAATAAAAACGCTCTCATAACTTGCCGACAAGGGATTTCCATCTCATATTCAGTATTCCGAAAACCGCTTCGCCAATGATGTTCCCGCTCATTTTGCTCTCGCCGAGTAGCCTGTTGGTAAATATAATAGGCACTTCCACAATTTTCAAATTTTTGCGGAAGGCGCGGTATTTCATTTCGACTTGGAAGCCGTAACCTTTTAATTTAACATCATCAATCTCAATGGCGAGCAGCGTTGCTTTTTTAAAACAAACAAACCCCGCAGTGGTATCATGCACAGGAATCCCAAGCACGAAGCGCACATATTTGGAAGCGAAATAGGAAAGCAGCACCCTGCCCATAGGCCAGTTTACCACATTCACGCCTTGCGAGTAGCGGGATCCCACTGCCATATCGGCCGTTTTGCAGGCTTCGTACAGGCGGATAAGGTCTGCGGGATTGTGGGAAAAGTCCGCATCCATCTCGAAAATATAATCGTAACCATACTCGATCGCCCAACGAAAACCATGGATATAGGCCTTTCCAAGACCGTCTTTCACCTTGCGAACGGTAAGGTATAGTTCTTCTGGATAGCGGCTTTGAATGCTACGAACGATTTCAGCGGTGCCATCCGGAGAGGAATCATCCACCACCAAAATATGGAAACCCTGACCCAACGCCATCACCGCGAGAATGATGGCCTCGATATTTTCCTTTTCGTTGAAGGTGGGTATGATGACTAATTTTTTCATGATATTTGGAGTTGCAAAGATAATCTATTTACATATTGATTTTAAAAGAGGTTTTGTCTTTAGTAAAACTTTAGGATTTAATCTTTATTTTTGCAAAAATTTCTATAGAATTGGTAAGAATTCCGGAACAAAATGACTGGGTGGTGTACATTCTTTTCGGCAGCATTAGCGTGGTGGTGCTCACGCTTCTGTACCTGCATCGGGAAGCCTCGCTGAAGGATTTCCTTCTTCAGGAACGCAGCAATGTGGGGAACAAATTTCCTACCTGGATTATTTTTTCTGTGCTGAATGTAGTGCTGATAGCGACACTAGCCGCACAATATATTCCGTCCGTTCCCAGGGCGATTAATAATTTCAGTATTCTTGGATTTTCATTAAATAAGTTTGGCTTCGCCTGCGGTGCTATGGCTTTATATTATGTTCTACGATCGGTTTTCACTTATCTATTTTTTGCCTCGGTGGGGCAAGATGGCGCTTGGTACAATATGTTCTTTACTGCTATGCGCTACTACCTTGTGCTATGCATAATATGGATGGTTTTTATCTTCGTTTCTTATTTTTTTCCAATCAATCGGGTGTTGCTCATTAATGTCATAACCCTCTTTATACCAGTGGCATTTGTATTTAAAAATGCATTATACTTATTCAGCCGTGTGCCCGTTCTGCCCTCCGAGTGTTATTATAAATTTTTGTATATTTGCACCCTTCAAATAGCACCCTTGCTGGCTCTTTGTAGATTGTTATTTTTCTAAATCTTTGAAATGAAAATTAAATCAATTTTGGTATCACAACCCGCTCCCGGAGAGTTTTCCCCGTACGCCGAGATCGCGAAGAAAGAAAAGGTGAAAATAGATTTCCGCCCGTTCATCCATGTGGAAGGCGCAGACGCGAAAGAACTTAGAGCGCAGAAAATAGACCTCGCCCAATTCACCGGCGTGATTTTCACAAGCAAAAACGCGATAGACCACTACTTCCGCCTTGCGGAGGAAATGCGCTATACCGTGCCGGACAGCATGCGCTATATTTGCCAAAGTGAGGCTGTGGCAAACTATCTCCAAAAACATATTGTATATAGAAAAAGAAAAATCAGTTTTGGTGAGAAAAACTTCTCCGATCTGGCTCCGCTTTTCAAAAAATACCCTGACGAAAAATATTTGCTTCCATCTTCCGATGTCCTAAATTCGGATGTCCCTGCCACACTTGAAAAATCCGGTGTAGATTGGACACGCGCCATCATGTACCGCACTGTATGCTCGGATCTGAATGATGTCACCGTGAAGGAATATGATATGTTGGTTTTCTTCAGTCCACAGGGAATCAAGTCTTTGCAGGAAAATTTTAAGGATTTCAAACAAGACAATGTGAAAATAGGCGTGTTCGGGAACACTACAAAACAAGCCGCAGAAGATGCCGGTCTACGCGTAGATGTGATGGCGCCGAGCAAAGAAACCCCTTCTATGACGATGGCGATTGAGAAATTTATTAAGAGTATGAATAAATAAATCCCCGTATTTATTTTAAAAATAGAAAGCCGTCTTTTCCGCAGGATCAGATGGTTTTTTGTTAAATTTAAACTAATCGAAAATCCGAGTTAAACAGAATAAAAATGAACGCTCCGATAGCAAAAAAAATAGATAAAATCCTCGAAAAACATGGCGACCGCCGCAGCGATCCTTATTTTTGGCTCAATGAAAGGGAAAACCCGGAAGTCCTAAAATACCTCGAGGAAGAAAATGCCTACGCCGATTTCGTCATGCAAGATACGCTGCCTTTGCAGGAGGAACTTTACAAAGAAATGAAGGCGCGCTACAAGAAGGACGACGAATCTTTGCCCTATTTCTTCAACGAATATTGGTACATCGTGCGTTATGAAGACGGCAAGGAATATCCTGTCTTCACGCGGAAGTTTGGAAGTTTAGACGCGCCGGAGGAAATCCTTTTGGATGTGAATATTTTGGCGGAAGGCTTCGAGTATTTCGAGGTAGGAAGTTTGGCTGTAAGCCCCGGAAACAAACTCGCGGGTTTCTCCGAAGACCGCGTGGGCAGGAGGATTTACACCATTAAATTTAAAAATCTGGAAACAGGCGAATTTCTACCAGATGAAATTGAAAACACTACCGGAAAGGCCGTTTGGGCAAACGACATCCAGCATATTTTCTACATCCGCAAGGACAAGAGCCTGCGCGCATACAAGGTTTACCGCCATAAACTTGGCACACCCACGGCCGAAGATGTACTAATCTTCCATGAAAAAGATGACACATATGATGTGAATGTTTTTAAAACGAAATCTTTAGAATACATTTTCATCGCCAGTTCCAGCACGGTTTCGGATGAACACCGCTTTATCCCGGCGGAAAATGTGTTTGCCGATTGGCAGATGATACAACCGAGAACGGAGGATTTGGAATATTCTGTAGAGCATTTCGAGGATGATTTTTACATCATCACCAATGCCGACAATGCCACAAACTTTAAACTCGTAAAAACGAAAGTCGCCACGCCGGGCGTGGAGCACTGGGAAGATGTGATCCCGCACCGCGAGAATGTGCTTTTGGAAGGGTTTGAAATTTTCAAAAATTATCTTGTTTTGGAGGAACGCCATGAAGGATTGCTTCAAATAAAAATCATTGACAGCCATAACAATGACGCGCATTTCCTACCGTTTTCGGATCCCACTTATACCGCCTACATTGATTTGAATCTGGAATTTGAGACACAAAAACTGCGCTACGGCTACACCTCTCTCACGCAGCCGAGTGCCACATACGAATACGATATGTCATCTCGCGAAATTATTTTACTAAAACAGCAGGAAGTTTTAGGCGGTAAGTTTGCGCCGGAAAATTATATTTCGGAAAGAATCTGGGCAACGGCTCGCGACGGAAAAAAGGTTCCAATGTCTCTTGTTTACCGTAAAAACACCAAAAAATCTCCCGACACGCCTCTCCTGCTCTACGGTTACGGCAGCTACGGCCATACTGTGGACGCGAGTTTTTCCAGTGTAAGGCTATCGATTTTGGATCGTGGTTTCATCTACGCCATTGCCCATATCCGTGGCGGAGAATACCTCGGCAGAGAGTGGTATGAAGATGGGAAAATGCTCTCTAAAAAGAATACTTTTTATGATTTTATAGATGCCGCTCAGTTTTTGATTAATGAGAAATATACCTCGGCAAAGCATCTTTACGCGATGGGTGGCTCTGCGGGCGGCTTGCTAATGGGCGCCGTGATGAATATGGCGCCGGAGCTCTTCAACGGTATCGTGGCGCAGGTGCCGTTTGTGGATGTAGTGACCACGATGCTGGACGAAGACATCCCCCTCACTACCGGCGAATACGACGAATGGGGAAACCCAAATGAAGAGGAATATTATCATTACATGAAATCTTACTCGCCGTATGACAACATCGAAGTGAAAAATTATCCTAATATTTTAATAACTACTGGATTGCATGATTCGCAAGTACAATATTGGGAACCCGCAAAATGGACGGCGAAACTGCGTGAATTGAAAATCGATAACAATATCCTGATTTTCAAAACCGACATGAGCGCGGGTCACGGTGGCGCATCCGGACGATTTGAAAGTTTAAAAGAAGACGCGCTGGAATTTGCATTTTTATTAATGATTGATTCTAATGATCAATAATTAATTGTTTATCATTTATAAAAGTAAAATCCAACACCATTACTCTTTACCCATTACTTATCACTTATTAAAAATGAACGAATCCTTACTTTGGAAAAAAATTGAAGAATTTTTTGAAGAAAATTTTCAAGCCGAAAAAAATGTCCCAATTGAAACCATTCTGTTCCTTATCGGAGTGCAGGAACTCGGTAGCGGTAAACAAAAATACACCAAAGACGATAAAATAAATCTACTCCACATAGCGGTTTGCAGGCTTCTGGAACCATTTGGTTATTACGGATTTTCTCATTACGATGAAGACGGCTACCCGCACTTCATCGAAAAAGAACCCCTCCCAGAACTGAAACCGAACGAGCAACAAATTTTAATGAAAAAGGCTATTATTCAATATTTTATTGATGAAAAACTCTTTGATGAGGAGACTTTAGACCAAATTGAATAAGCAGAAACTAAAGTAATTCTGTTAAATATCAAGGTTTTAAGAAATAATAAACAATAAAGTAGCATGTTTTTTGTTTTAATAGTGTTAAAGTCCGTAATTTTAACATTTCAAAACGACAACAATGCGCCAACGCTTTATTCCCATTATATCTATACTGATGTCCATTTCGGTCATCATCTTCGTCACCCTGCAAATCAAATGGTTGAAGGAGTATTACAGCGCGTTGGAATTGGACTTCAACAACCGCGTGACAGCGGCTTTGGAGTCTTCGACCCAAAAAATTGCCGATATAGAAATCAATAAATACCTAAACCAGGATAATGGAAATTTTGGGAACAGCGTACTTGCCGCGAAAGATCAGCCTACACTTACCCAAATTCAGCAGGTTCAAGATTCGGCGGCAAAAAAAATTCTTACCTACCAGCGAAGCATTATCGAGAAAAAAGATTTGCCTCTCTCCAACCAAGGCGACAGTCTGAAAGTCACGAAGTTATGGAACAATGAGGGCATCGCTCGCATCATCAAAGATCCGCGAACCACGCAGCCGCTCACGGCGGAACTCAACACCTCCATCAACTCTGGGGAATATGCGCTGAAGGAGTTTGCAAAAGTAGTGGCGGCAAACCTTCCGATAGAAAAACGGGTGGATAAAAAAACGCTGGATACCGTGCTGGCAAAGGAACTACGCGAAAGCGGCATCAAGGCAGATTTCGGATACGCCATCCTCGATAAAAACAATAAACTGACCAAAATTTCGGGGCACTACGATCCATCGGAGAAAAGCAACCATACTTACCCGCTCTTTACCGATGAAAATGACCGCACACTTTACACACTCGCACTTAGTTTTCCGAGTAAAAGTTTTTCGCTCATCCGAAACTATTACCCAATGCTCTTGGGTACTTTCATCTCCTTACTTACGATTCTCGGCATCTACATCATCTCCATTAATTATATGATGCAGCAAAAGAAAATCGCGGATGTGAAAACGGATTTCATCAACAATATGTCGCATGAATTTAAAACGCCATTGGCGACAATATCCGTTGCAACAGATTCATTATCAAACGATAAAATAGCGACCAATCCCGAGAAGGTGAAGTACTATTCCTACCTCATCAAACAAGAAAATCTACGGATGAAAAAGCAGGTGGAAAATATCTTGAATATGAGTAAACTGGAACGAAACGAGGTAAAACTCTTCCTAAAAGAGACCAATGTACGCGAACTGATCCGCGAGATTACGGAATCATTCCAACTGATTGTTCATGAACGAAACGGAACCCTTACCGAGGAATTTACCGCCTCGAAATACAACTTCAAGGTTGATGAATTTCACCTTTCAAATATATTGGTAAATCTTTTGGATAATGCCAATAAATATTCCCCTGACGCACCTGAAATTAAAATAAAAACGAGCAACGAGGGGAACAACTATGTCATCGAAATTTCGGATAAGGGTATCGGGATGGAAACCCACAACAAAACCAAGATCTTTGAAAAATTCTTCCGCGAAGAGACCGGTAATATCCATAATGTAAAAGGACAAGGCCTCGGGCTTACTTATGTAAAAAAAATTGTAGAACTCCATAAGGGCCTTGTATTGGTACAATCTGAAAAAGGAAAGGGCAGCACCTTCACTATAAAATTGCCGATGTCGTAATAGGAGGAGTGAGTAATACTTGAATTTAAACCAAAAAAAATGTAAAAATATGAGCAACAGAATCTTACTAGTAGAAGACGACCAAAGTTTTGGAGCCGTTCTGAAAGACTATCTTACCATAAACAACTTTGAAGTCACCCTCGCACAAGACGGCGAACAGGGACTTAAAGATTTCACGGAAAACGAATTTGATATCTGCATCTTCGATGTGATGATGCCGAAAAAAGACGGTTTTTCCTTAGCGGAAGATGTGAAAAAAATAGATAAAAACACGCCTATCATCTTTCTTACGGCAAGAAATATGCGTGAAGACATCCTAAAAGGCTATCAACTTGGCGCAGACGACTACATCACCAAACCATTTGATACCGAGCTACTTCTATACAAAATAAAAGCAATTTTGCAAAGAAGTTCAACCTTGGAAAACGAAGACCAAGAGCAGTTTAAGTTCAGCAATATATTCTTTGATTCTATGCTGAGACAACTGCGTGTAGGCGATATCGAGTATAAACTTTCGCCAAAAGAAAACGAACTTCTAAAACTGCTTTGCGTACATCGCAATGACTTTATGCCGAGAGATTTAGCATTAAGAAAAATCTGGAAAAAAGAAAATTATTTTACCGCAAGAAGTATGGATGTGTACATTGCGAAACTCCGCAAACTGCTGAAAGACGATGATGGTGTAGAAATCATCAATGTACATGGCGAAGGCTTCCGACTTTTGGTAAAGAATTAAAACCCCAAAAAATCCTGTCCAATTTGGCAGGATTTTTTTGTTTAAACCAAGCTATTCTTATCGGCATAGTTGAGCTTGAAGAAAATCGCCGTCATAATGGAGAATGCGAGAAACGAACTGCCGCCGTACGAAAAGTAAGGCAAAGGGATACCCACCGTAGGGAAAAGTCCCATCACCATTCCCAAATTAATGGCAAAGTGCATCAATAAAATGGAGGCAAAACAATACCCAAAAACACGGTTGAAAATAGATTTCTGAGTCTCTGCGAGGTAGTAGATTCTACCTATGTAAACGGCGTAAAACAGCACCAGCAGAAATGCACCCAAAAATCCCCATTCCTCGCCCACAGTACAAAAAATATAATCGGTTTCCTGTTCCGGCACGAATTTTCCCTGCGTCACGGAACCCTGCATATAGCCCTTGCCAAATAAGCCGCCGGAACCGATGGCCGTTTTTGAATACAGCAAGTTATAACCGGAAGTATCCCGGAACATCTTCTCTCCTTTAAACAAAACCTCAATTCTTTCACGCTGGTGTTTCGGCATTTTTTCAAGGATTTTAGGAGCTCCGTAGGATAAGGCACAGATCAATCCCACGGAACCGGCGATGCTCCCAATTGAGAAAATATTCCATGAAATTTTGTTTAATTGCAAAAAGATGAAAATTGCGGCAATCAAGATGATGGCTCCGACGACATACAGTGGATTTACAGCCAGCGAAATCGAGAATACGACGCCAATAATCCCGCAGACCAAGAAGAATAATCCACTTAAACCTTCACGATATAGGGCAATCATAAACGCCATGAAAACGAGCAATGACCCCACATCCGGAATCGCCAGAACCACTACGGCAGGCACACCGATGATGGCAAAAGTCGTACACAGGGATTTGCGGCATCTCAAATTAAAATCCGGGCCAGAAACATAATTGGCAAGCATAAGCGACACGCCAATTTTGGCAAACTCTACAGGCTGCATGGTGATGCTACCGAATTTATACCAATTGCGCTGCCCCAAAATTTCTGTACCGAACGGAAAAAGCCCGATCAACAGCAAAAGACCAAAAAAGTAAATCACACTCGCAAAATTCTCAAAAAATTTGGTCCTCATTAAGAAAATTACCAACCCCACGAAAAGGGAAATACAGAAAAAAATGAATTGTTTTTTACCCAATCCTTCATCCACACTATAAATATTTGCGACTGCAAATAGCGAGATTACAACATAGAGGAAAATCCCAAGTTTATCTATACCTTCGGTCCACCTCATTTCTTTTTGGTTTTGGTTGGGTTTTTGGCGTCAGATTTCACGGGATCTTTTTTCAGTGCGGCTTCTTTCAGTTTTTTTTCTTTAATTAAATTCAAACTATCCTGTATTTTTTTCAACTGGGCGGAATCCGGTTTTTGTTCCACATACCAGCCTTTGCGTTTCATTTCAGAAACATACTGCCTTTTATATTCGGGCATGAAACTCGCGTTCACCAATTTTTTATAGAGATGTTCGCGTTTCAGTGTTCCGGTCACAAATTTTTCTGCGATTACGCTTGCTGCAGGTCCCGCCCAAGTGGCTCCGAATCCAGCATGCTCCATCACGGCAGCCACTACGATTTTTGGCTTATCAGCTGGCGCAATTAAGGTAAAAATGGAATTATCCTTCCCTTGCGGTACCTGTGCCGTCCCCGTTTTCGCAAGTTGAGTAAAGTCTTTAGATTTCAAACTCGCACCGGTACCGCGCAGCATCACGGCTTCCATGCCTTCTTTTATGAGTTTGTAATACTTCTTGTTTGTAACCAGCGTTTGGTGTTTTTTCTTAAATCTTGGATCTGGGTTAGGTTTTCCGTCGATGGCTTTCACGATGTGCGGCGTGTAATACCAACCCTCATTGGCAATAGCTGCCGTAAAGTTGGCAATTTGCAATGGTGTAAGAAGTACATCGCCTTGTCCCATCCCGTTGAAAATTGCTCCTGTCGCAAGCATATCCCAGTTTTTTGGGTCTTTGGTAGTATTTCCGGAGGCTTTTAGGATTTGCGTCATCCTTTTTTCATAAAATTCCCCACTAGGAATTTTTCCTTTGGTACCCACGGCAATATCATTATCCATGAATTTATTTAGTCCAAAACTTTCCATAATTTTCTTCCATTCATCTACCCCTTTGCTTGGGTTTCCGGGATATTTATTGATGATGGAAATGAACGCGTAGGTAAAATAACAGTTACTCGAAACTTGTATAGAAGGCACCAGCGGCACCGCGCCGCCATGTCCTTTGATTCTCAATCCCCTATAGTTAAAGCCGCCGCCGCACGGGAAAACGGTATTTTCGTCAAAAACGCCCATTTGCATGCCGGCGAGAGCGGTGAGCATTTTGAAGGTAGAACCTGGAGGATAAGCCGCTTGAACGGAGCGATCGAAGGTGGGTTTGTTTTCGTAAATGGTATCGTTGCTCAGTCGGTAGAGGTTTTTAGATTTTTCCTCACCGGTAAATAGATTGGGATCAATATCCGGGCCGGTCGCCATTACCAAAATCTCCCCATTATTCGGGTCTATTGCCACAATGGCGCCATGCTTATTCACGAGCATTTCCTCCGCCATTCGTTGCAAATCATAATCTATGGTTAGAGTGAGGTCTTTACCGGTTACCACTTCCTTGTCCAATTCACCGTTTTTATAAGGGCCTACATCTCGGAGTTTGATGTCTTTTTGAATAAGTTTAAGACCTTTGGCACCACGGAGTTCCTTTTCATAAGATTTCTCTATGCCCGATTTCCCGATAAGGTCCCCGGGTAGGTAGTAGGTAGAATCTTTCTTTAAATCCCTATCATTTACCTCGCTGGTATAGCCCAAGAGGTTTCCAGATGTCGCCACCTCATATTGCCGCTGTGTTCTTTGCACAATACTGAAGGCCGGATATCTAAAAATGATCTCTTGTATTCTCGCAATCTCGTCTCGGCTGATGTTCTTCATAAAGGTCATCGGCGTGAGTCTGCTGTAATATTTTTCTTTTTTAATGGTATTAATGGTGTTAATGAAGTCCTGTTTGGAAATTTTAATCAAATTACAGAATCCCAAAGTATCAAAATCGGGCGTCAAAAGAGCTTGCGTAAAGGAAATCTCATACGAAGGCATATTCCCTACGAGAATTTTGCCATTCCGGTCGAAAATAACGCCCCGCTGTGGGATGATATAATCTTTTTTAATGGAAGTATTGGCAGCATTCAGAGCGTAACGATCTGTAAATAACTGTAAATACGCCAGTCGCGCGGTAAATATCAAAACGATAATACCCAACGCAATAGTGATATTGAGGTACTGACTTTTCAAATTTTTTGTTTTACCTTAAAAGCAAGGGCATTCACCAAAATAAAGAAAAAAGAAACGACAGAAGTCGCCAAAACATTCAGTAGATTTTCTAAAATTCTGCTGAGTTTAAAAAACTCCATATACTGCACGATGAGTTGATGCAGAAAGATACTTGTAAATATAAACAATAGAAATTGAGACCATTGCAATGACTGAAAAGAGAAAAAATCCGTGGAAGTTTCCGTAGAAGTTCTAAAAATAAGCGTTCGAAAATACGCTAACATCGTGGTCGCAAAGGCATTGATTCCCCAAGTTCCGAGGAAGGCATCAATGCTTAATCCCAAGATAAAACTCAGCGCCAAAAAGGTATACTGGTTTCTGAAAAAAGGATAGAACATCACGAAGACCGGGTACATCACCGGGGTATATTTTCCGAAAAGAGTGATACGATTCAGCACGAAAACTTGTAGCGCTACCAGCAGCGCTATCAGCAATATATCGGTAAATATGTTTTTACTTATCATCTTTATTCAGAGCGGCGTCCAGTGTATCGGTTATCTTTTGAATTTCTGCTTTTTTGAGGTTTTTTACAACGAAAATTTTGTTCAGTTGTCCCATTTTTTCATTGAGTTCCACGGAGATGTCCCAGAAGCCTGTTTTGCTATCTACCTCGTACCCTGCCACGCGGCCCACCATGATGTTTTTTGGAAAGATGGCAGAACGGCCGTCCGTAACGACGGTATCACCAATTTTTAGTGGAACATATTTCGGAATATCGGAAAGGTGCATTAGTCGGGAATTATCGCCACGCCAAGTCAGCGTTCCGAAATAACCGGAATTTTTCAGCGCCGCACTGATTTTGATTTTATTCATACTCAGTACAGACTGCACTAGGGCGTAGCTATCGGTGGTACTAACCACGATTCCAGCGATTCCGTTTGGCGCAATGACGCCCATTTTGGAACCCACGCCATCTCGTTTTCCGCGGTTGATGGTAAAATAATTGTCGCTTCTATTAATGCTGTTGAAAATGATGTCACCATCTACAAAAGTGTAGATCTGGCCGCCACCCGCGGTATCATGAACTTTTCTAAAAACGGGATTTGCTCCCTTTTCGCGGCCATAAAGTTCCAACATCAGGCGTTTATTTTGCGCCACGAGGCCTTCGTTCACCTGTTTCAATTTTAGGTAAGACGCCCCTTCATCTATATAACCAGTAACGAATGAATTGAAACCTGCCATTTGCGCAGCTATCCATGACTGCTGCATGGAATTGCGGCTGAACACCAATACCATAGCGATGGCCTGCAAAAACAAAAAGAAAAAGAAAAATCCGTTCTTCGAAAACAGCCTCAACAAAAATCCCACAATACAGGCCTACATTTTTTGGTTAAAAAGTTACTTGATCAGAAAGTTGAATTTATCCATATTTTTCAATGCTATACCTGTTCCACGAACTACGGCGCGCAACGGATCTTCTGCCACGAAAACTGGAAGGCCTGTTTTGCGGTGCAATCTATCGGCAAGACCCCGCAAAAGCGCCCCACCACCGGCCAAATAAATTCCGGTTTTATAGATATCCGCAGACAATTCTGGCGGCGTAAGGGATAGCGTTTCCATCACAGCATCTTCTATACGGATGATGGATTTATCCAAAGCCCTTGCAATTTCTTTGTAATTTACCATGATCTCCTTCGGCTTACCCGTTATCAAATCACGGCCTTGTACCGGGATATCCTCGATATCCACATCCAATTCTTCCACAGCGGATCCCACTTCGATTTTGATCCTCTCCGCAGTTCTCTCCCCGATGTAGAGGTTGTGGTGCGTACGCAGATAATAGGCAATATCATTGGTAAAGACATCACCAGCAATTTTCACGGATTTGTCGCAAACAATACCACCCAGGGCAATCACCGCGATTTCTGTGGTACCACCACCTATGTCGATAATCATGTTACCTTCAGGCTTTTGAACATCAATACCCACCCCTATTGCGGCAGCCATTGGCTCATAAATCAAGCGAACTTCTTTGGCATTTACTTTTTGTGCAGAATCTCTTACCGCGCGTTTTTCAACCTCGGTTATTCCGGAAGGAATACAAATAACAATACGAAGCGCGGGCTGAATAAACCTACCCTTAATCCCTGGGATTTTCTTGATAAACTCTTTGATCATGTGTTCCGATGCGTGGAAGTCTGCAATTACGCCGTCCTTCAGTGGTCTCACGGTACGAATGTCCTCATGGGTTTTCCCCTGCATATGTTTTGCCTGCTCGCCCACTGCAATTGGCTTGCCCGTGGAGCGCTCTATCGCAACGATAGAAGGCTGATCTATAACGATTTTATTATTATGAATAATCAGTGTGTTGGCTGTTCCCAAGTCGATAGCAATCTCTTGGGTAAACATATCAAATAAGCCCATTTTATTTATTTTGTTTAAGTTTACAAAGATATAAATTTGAAAGTATTTTTATAACCCGCTTTTCTGAATTTAGGTTAAAGTTTTATTAAAGTTTTCCACAATTTTTCCGAGTTTGTAGATGTTTTTTTTAACAGAGAAAAAAGAATTTTCTTCAACATTTCCTACTTAAAACAAACCTCTAAGGGCGTGTAAAATCATAAAAAGTTTAAATTAAAAAAGTTTAAATTTGCACCTGCTTATGTCGTCCAAAACCAACATCCATCAAACCTCAAATTTTGCAGTCCTGAGCATCAGTTATGAAAAGGCTGATGCTGCAGTGCGTTCAAAATTTGCGTTTTTTGACGAACAAATCAAGGGTTTTGTAGAGAAAATTCACGACAATAATTTGGGCGACGCCTTCGTGGTTTCCACTTGCAACCGCACCGAAATCTACACCACGGCACCTAACTACCTCCTCATCGCAGAAGAATTTTGCAAATCTACGGGCGTTACCCTTATGGATTTTATGCAGTATGTAAATGTGCGCAAGCGCGATGAAGCTCTGAACCACCTATTCCGTGTGGCGGCGGGCTTAGAGAGCCAAATTATCGGCGATTTTGAGATTATCGGGCAGATAAAAAACGCTTACAACAGTTTCAAAAAAGAAAAGAAAAATTCCAATCCTTATCTGGAACGCGCCATTAATTCCGCTATTCAGATTTCAAAAAAGATTAAAAACGAGACTGGAATTTCCAACGGCGCGGCATCTGTTTCCTATGCGGCAGTACACTACATCCTCAATAATCAGAAACAACTTTCGGACAAAAGAATACTTTTGCTAGGCGTGGGCGAAATCGGACAAAACACCGTGGAAAACCTCGTGAAACACCTGCACCAACCAAAGGTGAAAATTGCCAACCGAACCACAGAACACGCCGAAAAAATCTCGAAAAAGTATAACATCCCACACATCGAATTTGCTAATTTTCCAGAGGAACTGAAACAAACCGACATCCTCATCGTGGCCACAGGCGCCTCCCGACCAATTGTGCGCGAGGAGCACTTGCCAGTGGACAAAGAAATGCTGGTCATTGACTTGTCCATCCCAAATAATGTAGATAAAGCCATCGGCGAACGCCAATCAGTGGAACTGGTGGATGTGGATATACTCTCCCAACACATCAGCAATACGATGGAACAACGGAAGAAGGAAATTCCTAAGGCGGAGGCCATCATCAAAGAGATGACAAAGGAATTTACCGAATGGGAAAAAAAGAGAAAACTCGTGCCGAACATCCATCATTTCAAGGCTGCGCTGAAAAATATGGAACGCAACGAGATGCACAATATATACCGCAAGCACCGCTACATCAAGGTAGATGATATGGAACTATCCGACCGCCTGGTACAGAAAATCACGAACCGTTTTGCAAAATACATCATCGATCATCCTTGGAAAGCCGAGGAGGTGAGCAAACTGATGCACGAGATTCTCGTGGAACAACCAAACAACGAATTCAATGAAAAGCATTAGGATCGGCACACGCAACTCCCCGCTCGCCATGTGGCAGGCAAAGGAGGTTTCCGAAAAAATAAAAGCATTGGGCGTGGATACAGAAATCATCCCGATCCTGGCCACCGGCGACAAAAACCTGAACCAACCGCTCTATACGATGGGCATTACGGGTGTTTTCACCAAAGATTTGGATATCGCACTTCTGAACGGGCAAATCGATATCGCAGTGCACTCCTTAAAAGATGTTCCTACGGAATTACCCTCTAATATAGAACTCGTGGCCTACCTGCAACGCGACTATCCGCAGGATGTTTTGGTGCGAAATCCTTCGGCTAAGGACAAACCTTTGGCAGAATTGAAAATTGCAACCAGCAGCCTCCGCAGAAGGGCTTTTTGGTTAAAAGAATTCCCCGGAACAGCCTTCCAAGACATCCGTGGAAATGTACAAACCAGATTGAATAAACTGAATAAAGGCCTTGCCGATGCCACCATGTTTTCACTTGCCGGAATTAAAAGATTGGGATTAGAGATTGATTATGAAGAAATCCCTTTTATGATTTGCGCCCCGTCGCAAGGCGTGGTCTCCATCGCGGGGAGAACTGATAGTGTGGAGATTAACCAGTTTATTAAAAAAATAAATCATGCTGAAACCCAACAATGTGTGGAAGTAGAAAGAACTTTCCTCAACACTTTGGAAGGCGGTTGTACAGCGCCCATCGGTGCTTTCGCAGAAATTCTGAACGGGCAGATGCGTTTTGTAGCGCGGCTGTGTTCTTTGGATGGAAAAGACTGCATAGAAACAGATGAAATAATGAATGCCTCCGATTATAAAACCGCTGGCGAAGATATCGCTAAATTTGTTCTGGAAAAAGGAGGAAAAGAGATCATGAACCGCATTAAAAGTCAAAACTAAATTTTTAGTTATAATGCATATCCTCTTTACCAAAAAACTCGAAAAGAAAATGGTTGCCGAGAAAATCGGCGGGCTGCTCTCCTACGAATTTGTTGAAGTTATCCGGATTACCCATTTAGAACTCGCTCCATTTGATCTTAAAAATAAATCTCTGATTTTCACGAGTGTAAACGGAGTTCGGTCTTTTTTTGAAAATAAGTTTCAACCCAACGAAGATTTTACGAAAGAAAACTTTAACAAAATCTACGCTGTAGGAAAAAAAACCAAGGCGGAACTGCGGAACCACGGCTTCGGAACCTACAAAGTGATGCGCCACGCCTCAGAACTGTCGGATTTTATAAAGAATAACGCTTCAAGGGAAAAATTTCTTCATTTTTGTGGAAATCTTGCGCTAGATATTTTTGACAAAAATCTTTCCCTACAAAATATCTGGTACAAAAAAGTGCCGCTTTACCGCACGGAAATGCTCTACCCAGTCTTGAAAAATGATTTTCAGGCGGTAGCATTCTTTAGCCCAAGCGGTGTGAAAAGTTTTATTAAAAATAATTCCCTGGAAGATAAAATTATTTTCTCCATCGGCTTTACCACCGAAAAGGAATTGAAAAAATATACGAACCAGCAGATCTATACCAGCAAGGAAAGCAATCTGGAAGACTTACTAAACCTCATCTCGGTGACTATTGCGCCTAAAACCAAATGATTATGATAAAGAACGACCTATACCTAAAAGCCCTGCGCGCCGAAACCGTGGAACGCCCACCCGTGTGGATGATGCGCCAAGCCGGCCGTTATCTCCCAGAATTCATCGCACTGCGCAACCAATACGACTTCTTCACGCGGTGCCAAACTCCGGAACTGGCCTCCGAAATTACGGTGCAACCGCTGCGCCGCTTCCCTCTGGATGCCGCGATTCTCTTCTCGGACATCCTCGTAGTGCCACAGGCCATGGGCATTGATTTTAAAATGAAAGAATCCGTAGGACCGTGGCTAGATAATCCGATCCGTACCATGGCGCAGGTGCAGGCCGTGCAGGTACCGGATGTGAACGATACGCTGGGCTATGTGTTCGAGGCGATCGAGATGACTTTAGAAAAAATCAATAACGAGGTGCCACTTATCGGGTTTGCAGGATCGCCGTGGACCATCCTTTGCTACTGTGTGGAGGGCAGAGGCAGCAAGGCGTTCGATATTGCAAAATCGTTCTGCTTTACTCAGCCAGAGGCGGCACATCTTTTACTTCAGAAAATTACAGATACAACGATTGCGTACCTAAAAAGAAAAGTTGAAAAAGGCGTTTCCGCAGTACAAGTTTTCGATTCCTGGGGCGGGATGCTTTCGCCGGAGGATTACCAGGAATTTTCTTGGAAGTACATCAACCAAATTGTAGAGGCGCTGAACCCTATGACGCATGTGGTGGTTTTCGGGAAAGGGTGCTGGTTTGCGCTGGAAGATATGGCGAAAAGCAAGGTTTCCGCATTGGGCGTGGACTGGACGATAAAACCGGAGGTTGCGCGCGCACTTACCAATAATACGATGACGCTTCAAGGAAATTTTGATCCTGCAAGGTTGAATTCTTCACCGGAAACCATCCGCAAAATGGTACATGAGATGATTAACCGATTCGGGAAAGACCGCTATATCGTGAACCTCGGACACGGCATCCTGCCAAATATTCCGGTGGAAAATGCTGCCGCTTTTATACAGGCAGTGGTGGACTGGAAATAAGCCAGGCTCCCTACCCGAAAAGGGGAATTGTGCTCGCTAAAAATACTTTAAAGACTGTCTTTCTTGTTACGAAAGGCAGTTTTTTGTTTTTCCTTGTCATTTTGTTTGTCCTTTTCCACATCTTTTTTAGTCTGCTCTTCCTGTACTTTTTTTGTTAAATCCTCCTTGGAAACAGGAATTAAGGAATCTTTCTTGGCAACGCCTCGCATGGTATCGAATGCCGCACTTACTCCCGCAGGTGTGGCGCCGGGCGCAAAGGAATCTATCGCCACGGTGTCATAAGGTGGCGGCGCAGTGGTGGAATGTTCCGCGATATGGGCTTCCTCGGTTTTCTTTTTACAACCTATAAAACTTATTATACAAAATATAAGTGAAAATAATCTCATTATGAAACCTTTATTTAAAATTGAAAGACGCCGTCACAGCAAAATGATCCGACCGCCGAACGCTCCGATCTACCTTGTAGGAAACTGCTTTCAGCGCCGGTGATGTGAAAATATAATCTATCCGAATGGGAATTTTATAATCATGAAAACTGGTGCCACTACCATGCCCGGCAACCACAAAAGCGTCGCTTAATACCTTTGAAATTTGGAAATACTCATAGGAATTTGGCACAGAATTAAAGTCTCCTGCCAAGATTACAGGATATGGCGATGCCTCTATAAATTTACGGATTTCCCGGATTTCGTACTGGTGAATTTTAAAAATAGGAAGAAAAGTTTTAACTAAAGTCTTGGCTTTCTCCTCATTTACCTGCGAGCTGCCGGTCGGCCTCACCATTTCTTTGTTCAGTTGGAACGGCTCAAGGTAAACATTGATGGCACGAACAGTTTTTCCATTAATTTCAATATCAGCATAAAAGGATTCACCTATTACAGTGTCTGGCAGTATTTTACCTTGTTTTAAAATTTTATGTGGGGTAATGAGTTTTGAAATGTCATAACTCGCAGAATTATGAAAAGGCTCTGTCCTATCCTCCTGCAAAAAAATTATATCGTAATTTTGATATTGTTTCAGATAGGCGTCCAATGCTGTTTGCCCGAGTTTTCCGCTTCTTGTGTTCATGGTCAGCACTTTAATCTCGCCCTCCTTTTGGTTGGGATGGTAATTGACCCAGCGAATAGTGGGATTAAAAAACAAGACAGAAATCAACAAAAAAAAGAAGGATCGCTTTTTTTGACTTAAAATCCAAAAGAATGTCAAAAGCAAGTGAAACCCCATTAAAAAAGGAAAAGCGAGCGAAAGTAAATTCAAATAGAGAAAAACTGTTGGCGGCACATAAGCATTCAGAAGCATGGCCAACAGGAGCGAAGCCACGACTAAATGCACTAATAAAAAAACCGCGCGAATAAGTTTCATTAATTAATTCTGTATTGCTTTCTTTTCCAAATTTTAGCCAATAAAAATCCGGTTATGGCACCGCCTACATGTGCGAAATGTGCAATACCACCCACATCTCCGGAAAATCCAAGATAAACTGATCCAATGATAATCACGGGTAAAAGATATTTCGCCTTTATCGGAAATGGAATGAACATAAACATAAGTTTGGCATCCGGGAATAGCGTTGCAAATGCCGCAACAATCCCGAAAATAGCGCCCGAGGCACCCAACATAGGACTGCGAAGCGCACTAAATAATTCTTGCGAAAGCGCTTGACCTTGTGGGTTTACGGTATTAATCATCATATCATCATAATACCGAACATCGGCTCTGCGGTAGATCTCAGCTAAATCCACGCCTATTGTTTGTAGTTGCGAAGCCACTTCGTTCACCTGATAAAAATTCCACAAATTGAAAAGCGCAAACGAACCCAAACCACTTACAAAATAAAGGAAGATAAACCTTTTTTCACCCAAAACCTGCTCAAGCACCGGACCGAAACTAATGAGCGTGAACATATTGAAAATGATATGCGTAATCCCCATGCCCTCGCCCATTGGCGCATGCATGAACATGTGCGTGATGATTTGCCAAGGATGGAAATTTGGAGAAAACGGATAAAAAGCCGAAAGCGTAATATACCAATCTTTAAATATAAAATTAGAGAGGAGATACACCAAGACATTCAAAATCACGATGTTTCGGGTAATAGGGGTAAGGTTGCCGAACATTTTTTAAAATTTATTTTTTAATTCGTCCAAAGGTAGTTCAATATAACATTTCTTTCCGTTCGGCGTGTAGGCCGGGAAATCCAACGCGGTGTAATCTTTTATTAACTCCTCCATTTCATATTTATAAATAAAATCGAAGCGGCTTTTGGCATTCATCTTCGTCCATTGGTAGCGGTAAAACTTCAAAAACTCATCCTCAGTGCGGTAATCCAGTATCTCGAAAAGATTTTCCAGAAACTTGATCACCTGTGTTTCCTTCATACCTTCCGGTATGGCCTCAATCCTCAGGACATTTCCCTGCGCCAGGGTCATTTGGTAGCCCAATCCCGGCAGAAATTTTTTAATCGAGCGGTATTTATTTTTTTCAATTTCATTCATGTGATACTCCAGCGAGAAAAGCAACGCGCGACTTTCGGAGTTGCTTTTTTTGTCCTTATCCCTTTCAATGATGATGATTCTGTGCATACGCCCGGGATCCAGCATCAGGGTTTTTTCACCTTTGTTAAAAATCCAATAGCCGTTTGGCAAGCGCATCAAATCCTCTTCAAAATCCTCATCCTCAAAAAGATTAATCTTCGATGGCTGCGCCTGAAGGTTTTGTCCATAAATCTCTTGGAGGTTGATGAGTTCCGCCGGCGTAGTTTTTTCTTCTCGAAAAGGGTTGAAATCACGATCTACGGAAATCTGGTTTTGTCGTCCGTTCATCGCGCTTCCCGATGATTTTTGGAAAAAACTATCCATCTGCGGATCGCGTTCAAAATCCAAACTTGGCGCAACATTGTAAATGCCGAGGGATTTTTTTATGGTTGAGCGCACCAGAGCGTAGATCAGCGGCTCATCCTCGAACTTCACCTCTGTTTTTTGCGGATGGATGTTGATGTCAATCTTCTCCGGATCTATCTCGAGGAAAAGAAAAAACGATGGAATATGGCCTGGCAAAAGCAATCCCTCGAAGGCATCTTGCACGGCTTTGCTGAGATATGGGCTTTTAAAGAAGCGATTATTGACGAAGAAAAACTGTTCACCACGCGCCTTTTTGGCACCTTCTGGTTTAGCCACATATCCGTGAAAACTCACCCAATCCATCTCCTCTTTAATCGGAATCAAAAGGGGCTGCAATTTTCGACCAAAAATTTCTACAATACGCTGCATTTGTGCGCCTTTGCGCAAGCGAAACACGACTTCATCATCATGATAGAGATCAAATTCCACATCCGGATGCGCCAATGCCACGCGCTGAAATTCATCAATAATATGCCGGAATTCAATGTTATTATTTTTAAGGAATTTTCTCCTCGCAGGGAGATTGTAGAACAGATTTTTCACCGAAAAACTGGAACCTTCGGCAGTCTGTACCGGTTCCTGAAACTGCAATGCGCCACCTTCAATATATATCGTGGTTCCGGATATGGCACCTTTCTTTTTTGTACGAAGTTCCACCTGCGCCACCGCCGCGATAGACGCCAAGGCCTCACCACGAAAGCCTTTGGAAGCGATTTTAAAAATATCTTCAGTACTGCGGATTTTAGAAGTCGCGTGCCGCTCGAAAGCCATCCGTGCATCGGTTTCGGACATTCCGAGACCATTATCCACCACTTGCACTAGGTTTTTTCCAGCATCGCGGACGATGAGTTCTACCTTGGTGGCTTCCGCATCTATGGCGTTTTCCAAAAGTTCTTTCACTATGGACGCAGGGCGCTGCACCACCTCTCCAGCAGCGATTTGATTGGCAACATGATCCGGCAAAAGTTGTATGATATCCGACATAATCTGTGCAAAAATACGGAAATTGGATTTTAAATTTTTGTTAAAGATGGTGGTGCAAGAAACTTCGTTAACTGTAGGAGAAGTGGGGTTTCTTTAAATAACCGTTATACAGAGCCTGCAATGATAAAACGGAGATAAATTCTTTGTGTTCTCCATGAAGCCCTCGTGTCTCCGTGTTAAAATGCAACTAAATTTTATCAATAATCTGCTTCACTTGCAGTTCCTCCAGGCAAGCCCAGTCACCGCGGTAGCATTCTTTGTCCCCGAAAACCGAGCAAGGGCGACAGGTGAGGTCTTTAATATGAACGATGTCCTGCTCGCTTTGACCGTAACCCAAAAATCCAGCAAAATGATGAGTAGAACCCCACACCGAAACACAGCGCGTACCCATTAGGCTGGCGAGGTGCATATTCGCAGAGTCCATAGAAATCATCACCTCAAGAGACGCAATTTTGTCGAGTTCTTCTTTTAATGAGAGTTTCCCTGCGAGGTTTTCGGAATTCGGGATGCGTTTTTCCCAATCTGCGAGTATTTCGGCTTCATTTTTTCCACCACCGAAAAAATATATTTTATTTTTTTTCGAAAGAATTTTTGCCACCTCAAATGATTTATCCAATGGCAGCATTTTTCCTTTGTGCTGGGCAAACGGGGCGTACCCAATTCCTGATTTTTCTACTGCCCGGGATCGGTATTGGTGAGAAAGTTGCACATTAAAACCCATTTCGCGGAAGACATCCGCATAGCGTTCCACGGTAAATTTCAGTTGGGTTTTATCGAGATTCCAAACATCGGTAAGGTGTTCTTTTTCTTCTTTTCCTTTATTTATTTTATAGATTTTCAGGCCTCTGCGGGCAAGCAGTCTGTACAAAATTTTTGTGCGAATCACATCGTGGAGGTCGGCTACAAAAACTGGGTGATAGGCATTAGTAAGTTCCTTTGCCAGTCTCCGTATCCCAAAAAACCCTTTATAATCTTCAAGGTTGATGCCTACAAATTCCACATTTGGGATGCCCTCGAAAAGATCGGCGAAAGCCTTTCGGGAGACCATAACGATGCGCACTCCGGGATTCTGCTCCACAAATTCGCGGAAGACAATTGCCGCCATCGCGACATCGCCGAAGGCGGAAAATCGGTATGCGAGAATGGTCGTCAAGATTTCAACTGGTAAGCGACTGCGTAGAATTTTATTTGCTTCGTCATCGCCATCAGGCCGTTGGCACGGGAAGGGGAAAGAAATTCCTGAAGGCCGATTTTAGCGATGAAATCAAAATCGGAATCCAAAATTTCCTGTGTAGGATGGCCGCTGTAGATATTCACCAGCAACGCCACAATTCCTTTCGGCAAAATCCCGTCGGAATCTGCATTGAAGAACAGTTTACCATCGCGGTGTTCCGCATCAATCCAAACTTTCGACTGACAACCTTTGATCAGGTTGGCATCGCCTTTTTTCTCCTCGGGCAGTCCGGGCAGTTCTTTCCCGAGGTCGATAATATACTCGTATTTCTGCTCCCAATCCTCGAGAAAGGCAAATTCTTCGACCAGCTCGTCTTGTTTTTCCTTGATGCTTTTCATTTTGCAAAGATATAGATTTTAAGAAAAATGTTGCCCCTCTACCTGACGGAAAAGCATCAAAAGTTTTGGTACTTCTTGATCCCAACATAGGTCTGCGGCGGCAGTTTCTAATCCATTTCTAAAATGAATTTTCCCTTTTATTAAAACTGAATTTATTTTGTTGATGAGTTCGTTTTCAGAATGATTCATAATCACTTCCCCGACATCGTACTTGGATTGTATTTTCATCATCTCCGGAAAATTTGAAGTCACGATAGGCACACCCGCCTGAATGTAGTCTGCTATTTTATTGGGTAAAGTATAAAAATAACTGAGCCCGCCGTGTTCCTCGATGCTCAAACCCACATCTGCCAAAGGCGTGATTTCCCGAAGTTTATCCGGCGAAAGTTTTCCTAAAAATTTTATTTTATGGTTTAACTTTAAACGATTGGTAAGGGTTACAAGTTCCTCTTTTTTCGGTCCGTCTCCGGCTATCCAGAGTTCGGCATTGATGTTTTTCATCGCTGGAATGATTTTATCCAAGCCCCGATACGGATTTATAACACCCTGATAGAGAATCACTTTACTCTTTTCGTCATCAGAAATCTTTTGGGAAAATTGTTTCCGTATTGGGAAATTTTGAATGGTAACAGGCCGTTTCATGCGGTAAGTTTCCGCATACCACTGAGAATAACTTTCGTTGGCCGTCATCATATATTTCACTTTCGGAACAACACTTTTCTCTAAAATTTGCCAGACCTTTTTTACCCAGCGTCCTTTCAGAGAAGGCATTTCGGTAAAAATTTCATGACTGTCGTACACTAGCGGCAACTTAAGTTTTTTTGAGACCAAATAATTCGGAAAAAGCGTATCCAAATCATTGGAGAGCAATACCGTGTCGGGATTTGTATGCTTTAATAATTCAAAATATAGTTTTCTGTTAAATTCCAAGTAGGCATAACGCAAAACTTTTGATTTCAATGGAATGTGATAGAACAGATACGGGCGTGCCATATCAGGAAGTCCGCCCCAGTCGTTACCAATCAGGAAGATTTCATAGCCGGCATTATGGAGTGTGCGGCATACTTTTTCCACTCGCTGATCGGTAAATAAATTATTAAAAACACTGACTAAAACACGCATCAGCCCTTCTTTATAAGATGGTAAATTTGTATGAAACAAAGAATGGCATTCGGAATGATAATAGGCCAAAGCATACCGCTAAAAACGCCGTAGATCACGAAGAACAAGCAACCTATAAGATTTATCAAACGGATTTTCCTCAAATCCTTCAATAAAAAACTAAGGATAATAAAAAACGAGGCGGCATAGCCAAAGTAACTTGCAATTTCGTGCGTCATGATATTTATTTTAAGCCTCAAACCTAATCATTTTTAATGAAATATTAAAAAGCAAATCGGACATATCGTCACTATTTTATTTTTGGTAAACATTTTGCAAATTCGGTACAACATCAATATAAAAATCCTTATCTTTAATTAAATTTTAGAAAGACCAAAAATGGACTATAAATATTCTGATGGCCTGAACAAGGTCTTCAAACAAAGCAAAGACGAGGCACGCCGCCTGAAAAGTGAGTTCCTGAATACGGAACATTTTCTGCTTGGCATCCTCAAAACTGATAACTCCGCAAAGGATATCCTACAGACGCTAAACGCTGACCTGGTACAGATTCGCCGGAAGATTGAGACGTTGAATGCCGCTAACACAAGCGCATTTGCAGATCCTTCGCCCAATATTTCCTTTACCAAAATGGCGGACCAAGCGCTGAAACGCTCCGAACTGGAATGTAGACAATACCAAAGCGACGAGATCAATACCGTGCACCTATTGCTGGGAATTCTATATAAACTGGAAGATCCAACCTCCAGCATTTTGGAGGCGTACGACATTGATTATGAAAAAGTATCTAACGAATACCAGATGCTTCTGAAAAACACCGGTCAAGCACCGAAAATGAGCGCTTTCGAGGAAGATGACGAGCGCGAAGATTTGAGCGCAATGCGCCGCCCTACCGGAAACCTCGGGACCGGGAAGAGCAAAACCCCTACTTTGGATAATTTCGGTCGCGACCTGACCACCATGGCACGAGATGGCAAACTAGACCCTGTTATCGGTAGAGAAAAGGAGATCGAAAGGGTATCCCAAATTTTATCGAGAAGGAAAAAGAACAACCCTCTGCTCATAGGTGAGCCAGGTGTGGGGAAATCTGCCATTGCGGAAGGCCTTGCCTTGAGAATTCATCAGAAAAAAGTATCGCGTGTGCTTTATGGAAAACGCGTTATCACGCTGGATTTGGCGAGCCTCGTTGCAGGAACCAAATACCGTGGCCAGTTTGAGGAAAGGATGAAAGCCATCATGACCGAACTGGAAAAGAGCCGCGATGTGATTTTGTTTATCGATGAACTTCATACCATCGTGGGAGCAGGCGGTTCCACAGGCTCTTTGGACGCCTCGAATATGTTCAAACCAGCTCTCGCAAGAGGAGAAATCCAATGCATAGGGGCCACCACTTTGGATGAATACCGCCAGTACATCGAGAAAGACGGCGCACTGGAAAGACGATTCCAAAAAGTAATGGTAGAGCCTACCTCCATCGAAGAAACTATCCAAATCCTTAACCAAATAAAGGATAAATATGAAGACCACCATAATGTGACCTATACAGACGAGGCCATAAATGCATGCGTAAATCTTACTGCGCGCTACATTACCGACCGATTTCTTCCGGATAAAGCCATCGATGCGCTGGATGAGGCAGGATCCAGGGTTTATATTAAAAACATGAAGGTGCCTACCCAAATCATCGAGCATGAAACAAAAATTGAAGAAATAAAAACCCTGAAACAGCAGGCCGTAAAAGCGCAAGACTACTTGGAGGCTAGAAAATTAAAGGATGAAGAAGAACGCCTTCAAATGGAACTTTCTGCCGCACAAATCCAATGGGATAAAGATGTGAAGAACAAAAAAGAAAGCGTAACCGAAGAAAATGTAGCCGAAGTTGTATCCATGATGAGTGGCATACCCGTAACGAAGGTGGGCAAAAATGAAATGGACAAACTGGCGCAAATGGATGAAAAACTGAATGGCAAAGTCATAGGCCAAGAAGATGCGGTGAAGAAAGTGGTGAAAGCCATCCAAAGAAACCGCGCCGGTTTGAAAGATCCAAATCGCCCAATCGGAACCTTTATATTCCTCGGAACAACCGGTGTCGGGAAAACGGAACTTGCCAAAGTGATGGCACGCGAACTCTTCGATTCCGATGATGCCCTTATCCGAATTGACATGAGTGAATATATGGAGAAATTTGCCGTGTCCCGCCTCGTGGGGGCGCCTCCGGGATATGTGGGTTATGAGGAAGGTGGACAACTGACCGAGGCTGTGCGCAGAAAACCGTACGCCGTGGTTCTTTTGGACGAAATCGAAAAAGCGCATCCGGATGTGTTCAATATCCTTCTTCAAATATTGGATGAAGGCCATGTGACCGATTCCTTGGGCAGAAAAATAGACTTCCGAAATACCATTATCATCCTGACTTCCAACATCGGAACCAGAGATTTAAAAGACTTTGGCGATGGTGTAGGATTTGGAACTTCGGCAAAAAAAACTACCGGCGATGCCCGCGCAAGAGCTACGATAGAAAATGCTTTGAAAAAAGCCTTTGCCCCGGAATTCTTGAACAGAATTGATGATATTATCATCTTCAACTCACTTCAACAAGAGGATATTCGCAGAATTATTGATTTGGAACTGAGCAAATTATACAGCCGAATCGTAAAACTGGGCTACAATATCCAGCTGACCGAGGAAGCGAAAAACTTCATCGCTGAGAAAGGTTGGGACAAAGATTTCGGCGCCAGACCACTGAAACGCGCCGTTCAAAAATATATCGAGGATTTGGTAGCAGAAATGCTCGTGAACAAACAAATCAGCGAGGGAGACACTATTGTGCTTGGCTTGAACGAAGCCAAAGACGGACTTGAAAAACAAACTTCCGAAGTTCAAAAAGAAGAGACAGTTTAATTTTTTTTAACATCAACAGATAATCAGCCTGTTCCAAAAAGAGCAGGCTTTTTTGTGTAGAATCGAGTAAATTTGACCCAACAAATGGAAGAAAAAAATCAAATCAAGGGACAGGGCGCGCAACGAAACACTTTAAACCATTTCGACAAATACACCTTTGATCCTGAGGATGAAGATATTACAACAGCGAAAACCACCTACACCGAAGTTTTCCCAAAAACCATAGTGAACCCTGTGAAAAGCCCGGATCTCTCTATGGAATATTCGCTGAACGCCTATCAGGGCTGCGAACACGGCTGTTCCTATTGCTTTGCCAGACCTACGCACGAGTATTGGGGTTTCTCCGCCGGAGTAGATTTTGAGCGAAAAATTATGGTGAAAAAGAATGCGCCGGAACTTTTGGAAACCTTTTTCAAAAAAAGAGGTTATCAGCCAAAAACCATCGTGATGTCGGGAAATACCGATCCCTATCAACCCGTGGAACGGAAACTAGAAATAACGCGAAAGCTGTTGCAATTGTTTCTGGATTACCGCCATCCCGTTTCTTTCATTACTAAAAACGCATTGATTCTGAGAGATTTAGATTTAATCCTAAAACTGGCGGAGAGAAATTTGGTTTCGGTAAATATGAGCATCCCCACCATCAACGAGGATTTGAGGAAGGTTATGGAACCGCGAACTTCCACCGTGAAAAACAAACTAAATGCCGTGGAAATCCTCTCGCAAAACGGCATCCCCGTGAATGTAATGGCAGCTCCCATAATCCCCGGATTGAACTCCGAGGAAGGACTAATGATTTACAAAACCGTCTCCGAACTTGGTGCGAAAAGTGCACACCATGTTTTGGTAAGGCTGAACGATACTGTGGAACCCGTCTTCGTGCAGTGGCTGGAAACCTATTTCCCAGACCGCGCGCAGAAAGTCCTGAACCTGATTCGCTCCATGCGTGGCGGGAATCTCGGAGAAAAACGCTACTACGAAAGGTACAAAGGCGAAGGTAACATCGCGGAAATGATCCACCAAACCTACGCAATGGCACACCGAAAATACTTCGCAGGCAAAGGAATTCCACCGCTGAATACGGCTGATTTCACAGGGGCGAAAGAGCAGCAATTGAGGTTGTTTTGATTTAAAATATATTCAGCTTTATTTAATATCGCTAAATTTGCGGTAATCCTTTAATTTAAAATGAAAAAATACTCTTCCAAACGGAGCATCCAGATTCTTGCCCACCTCCTAAAACAATACGGCATTAGCGACATCGTGGTCTCGCCAGGCTCCCGAAACGCTCCTCTCGCCATACATTTCGGGGAAACCGACGGGCTGAATACCTACAGCATCGTGGATGAGCGCAGCGCAGCATTTGTAGCCGCCGGCATGAGCCTGCAATCTCGGAAACCTACCGCCATCACCTGTACCAGCGGTTCGGCGGCGGCCAACTACTACCCTGCCATTACGGAAGCATTCTACTCCAATATTCCCCTCTTGGTCCTTACCGCCGATAGACCCACGGATTATATCGACATTTTCGACGGACAAACCATCCGCCAGAAAAACCTTTTTCAGCAGCATTCCTACGGGGATTTTGAACTTTTGGAAGACAGCAAACCCGAAGCGGATGATTACAATTTCGGAACCATAAAGACCGCCATAGAACTTTGCATACAAAAACAAGGGCCTGTACATATCAACATTCCGCTGGAAGAACCACTTTATGAATTGGTTTCCGAGCTGCCGATGTTTCCCGAAGTGGAAAAAAATATACCCCAGAAAAAGTTTGAACTTTCCGCCACCCTCACTGCAGAATGGAATACCGCAAAAAGGATTTTAATTTTGGTAGGCACGCGGCTACCATCACCCGAGCTAGAAGCGCAACTGGCACAACTTGTAAAAAACCACAGCGCGGTGGTCCTTTGCGAGGTGAACAGCAACCTGCATAACGAGAAATTTTTCCCGCACATAGACCGCTATATTTTTAATTTTGAAGACGAAGATTTTAAAACTTACGCCCCGGATTTGCTCATAACTGTTGGTCAGAATGTGGTTTCTAAAAAAATAAAACAATTCCTGCGAAAAGCCGCTCCAAAAGCACACTGGCACATTGATGAGCATTGGCAGCCAGATACTTACCATCATCTTTCCCAAAAAATAGAAGTGAGGCCAGAAGTGTTTTTCGCCAAATTATTGAATGTCGCCAAACTGGAGCCACAGCCGTACTACAATCTTTGGGATGTACTCCGCGATAAAACCGATGCGAAACACGCCGCCTACACAAAGTCGGTGGGCTTTTCAGATTATTACCTGTTCCATCGTCTTTCGCAGAAAATTCCTACAAACTATAGTGTTCACTTTAGTAATAGTTCAGCCATTAGGTATGCGCAACTATTTGAATATCAAAACAAAAACATCTATTGCAACCGCGGAACGAGCGGCATAGACGGGAGCACTTCTACCGCGATGGGTTTCGCCATGAAAAACACGGAGCCTACTCTATTGGTAACGGGCGATATTAGTTTTTTCTACGATGTGAATGGACTTTGGAACCAATATATTCCGCCGTTCACGAGGATTATCATTTTTAATAATGGAGAGGGCAATATATTCCGAATTATTCCCGGACCGTCCAACGCAAACGAAAATGTTTTGGATGAACTCATCACCACAAAACACAGCCATCATGCCGAAGACATTGCTAAACACTTCGGATTCAGTTATGTACAGGTGAGTGATGATGTTACGCTGGATCGGGTTTTAGAGAATTTTTTCAGCGCCGGACCAAAGCCTAAAATTTTGGAAGTGATGACACAAGAATCTCAAAACGCAGAAATTCTAAAGGCCTATTTTCGATCTTTAGGAGGAAAAAATGCGCCTGTGGGAGCGGATAATTAATTTTTTCACGATGGCTTCCAAATTTAGCATAAGATTATAGTCTAGATAAATCAGTTTTGAAGATTCAAACGAGAAAACTGTATTTTATTCAATAATTATAACACTACAAAGTGAAGATTTGATTTCATAATATATTTCGAAGCCCGGATTGACGCATGGCTTCTGGATGCCGAAAACGATAGTGCAAACACATCGAAAGAACGATTCAACGGAAGATATTAATCCTCCAAATAACTGCCGTTGTCTGGTAAATTTTTAATTCTCTCTATCGGATAAACAAACATTTCATCAAAATCATTCATAGAGTTTATCAACTGAAAATGAGAGTATTCCGAAAGGTTTTGCAGGGTGATATCCACTTCTTTTATTTTATTGGTCTTGAGCAAATGCTGCCTCATCACTCCATTCAAAAGATAATCAGATGGCGTATACCAAGTTTTTCCCTTTAAGAATAATAGGTTTGAAAACGAAGTATCGGTAATCCTATTATTTTTCACGACAATGATTTCATCCGCTTTAGAGGACGCTTTCATTTTCTCCAACTCCTTGCGGTCTTCAAATTTGAAACTGTAATCATAGGTATTGTTCTCAACCAAACGAAATTCATCAATCTCCGAGATGGCGTATGGGATGAGTTGTGTTTTAAAATTTTTGTCCAGATCATAAACAATTCGCAGTTTATACAGCCCGTTTTCGTCCACATTTAAGTCCTTAAAAATTTTAGAGATATCGATAGAACCTTCTTTCCCGAAATGGGCAAAGGTTTGATTGACACGCTTTTGGTGTAAATCCAAAAGGAATATTTTTTGGTCTTCTATTTTAATGCTTTCAATAAATCGGAACATATATTTTGTTTTTCATTTCTTCGTATTCGCTTTCCGCGGTGCTCATGTGCGTAATGCCACCGCCACTTTTAAAAAATTTCTGCTCATGTTTTACCTCGATAAAACGAATCATGACGCAGGAGTCTAAATTTTTCCCATCAAAATAACCACATACGCCAGTGTACCAACCACGATCGTAACCTTCTGATTTTATGACGATAGACTGCGTTTTTCTCTTTGGCGCACCTAAGATAGAACCAGCAGGAAGCAAATATTTCAGAATGCTGCCCACGCGACCTTGGAAATCAGGTTTCAAGTTCCCGCTAATCTCGGAACTCATTGCCAAAAGTTCCTTGCCGTTAGTTTTTATCGTATCAATTCTTTGGAATTCATCCACTTTCACATCATCTGCCACCATACTGAGATCATTCCGAAGCAAATCTACCACGGTGTAATGTTCCGCTTTTTCCTTGATGTCATTTTTTAAAACCACCGCCGCGTTAGGAACTGAGGCTTCTATCGTTCCTTTCATCGGATGAGCAAAAATTTTATCATCAATGATTTCAACAAAAGTTTCAGGAGAAAAAAAAACAAATTTACCTGGATAGTACACCTTATATTTCGCCTTTGTTAAAGCAAAAATTTCTTCTAAAGAAAGATTTGTTTCAATCGGTGTTTTGCGGGTATAGTTGGCAAGATAAGAATTTCCGGCGCGCAGTTCCTTTTTAATCTCATCAAAACCTTTTTGGTAACTTTCAAAACTTTCGGGATAAGCTTTCCATTCAAAGGAAATAAAATTTGTGTGTTTAGATTCGATCGCTTTAAAATCTTGAAAATCAATCAATAAGCCTTTTTCAGAGATTTCATTTGGAGAAAATATTTCAACATTTACCATAAGAAAATCAACCATAAAAAAGAACGGCTCCCCTTCCAAAGAAAGAGCATCCATACGGTCGAAATTTTGATGATACGGCATATTCACGCTGTAAAATTAAGATTTTTAATGGTTAACTCCTTTAATTGCTATGGATACCAATTTGATTATGTTTATTTTTGCACAAATCAAATTATGGAAAACCAAATACCTGCTATCTTATCATCAAAAAAAATCATTCGCGAAGCCTTTGGCTATTGGAAAAAGACAATTCTTTTCCAGGCGATGTTTAGTCTGTTGTTTTTTTCAATTTTGTTTATGGTGTCGTACTATTTTTCGTCTCATTATGGCATACTCGATCAGTATGAGTCTGCAGCGGACAAACTGAAAGATGGTGTACCGGCGTACATGAAGGAGGTACAGCGTATCGCGGCAACCCCGGAATATCGGAATCTTTCTTGGGCAATGCTCCTCACATTGGTGTTTTTATATCCTTTAAATATTGGTTTTTATAAAATTTACAGAAAGATGGATCTCAATGAAAAGCCTGTGACAGGCGACCTCTTTGCGGGGTATGTAGGCATGAATTTCTTCATCTATACTAGTTATTTTCTATTTTGGATGATGATATTTTCCTACACAGTACCTACCCTATTTTTAGCCGTTGCCTGGGTGTTCGCCACGCTATTCGCCGCACCTCTGATGTTTTTTATGGATAAAAGAATATTTGAAATTTTTGGACTGAACTGGCAGGCGTTGAAGAAATATCCAGGAGCAATCATCGTATGTGCTCTGGTAGCCCTTCTCGTGAAATATGCCGGACTTATGACCATCATAGGCGCAGTCTTCACCTTTCCTTTTTGGAATGCTATGATATATGCATTATACCGCAACATTTTCTCCGAAATAGAGAAAAAATAATTCCTGAAAAATTTCCTGAAATCTTTATTTTTGCCAAGAAATCTCTTTCTTACTCATTAAAATTTAAACTTATGAATGATACTAATGACCCTATTAATGGAATAAAAATCAAACAGGTTTTCCTCATCCTGCTCATTACGACGATGGTGGGGCTTATCGTCTATAACTTGGCATTATTTATTCCTTCACTTCTCGGGGCGGTTACGCTGTACATCGTTACCAGAAAACTCAATCTCCATCTGCAGGAAGACCGCGGATGGAAACCCTGGGCGGCCTCTATGCTGATTATTGTCCTAACATTGTTCATCATGGTTTTGCCGGTTTATTTTCTCGTTGATATGATTGTTGCCAAATTAGGAAGTGCCCAACAGTATATGGGTAAATTCAATGTTTTTGTAGATAAAATCCACGATTTTGTTTATTCCAAAGCAAACGTGGACATTCTCAGCAAGGACAATATGACCAAATTGAAGACTAAGATTGGAGAATTTTCCACCTCGGCGGTCAGCACAACTTTCAATATGCTGTCCATCTTGGCTTCCATGTACTTCATTCTTTATTTCATGCTTGAAAAACCGAGATTGTTTGAAAGAGTGGTTTCCCAAACTATGCCGCTAAAACGGGCAAATGTGAACCTCATCGGCGAGAAATTCCGCAAACTGGTCATTGCCAATGCGGTGGGAATCCCAGTGGTAGCGCTTGGGCAAGGGATTGTAGCGCTTATAGGTTATCTGATTTTCGGTGCGCCAAGTGCGGTGCTATTATTTGCACTTACGGCGGTGACTTCCATGATTCCAATTGTGGGTGCGGCGATCATTTATATTCCCGTAGGCATCTTTATGATTGCAGAAGGCGATAATTTCGGGGGTATCGGCGTGCTCGTCTGGTCTCTAGTCGCAGTAGGACTTACCGACAATGTTTTGCGCTTCACACTATTAAAAAAATTGGAAAACATCCACCCGCTCAACACTGTTTTTGGGATTATTATGGGGATGAATTTATTCGGCTTTATGGGATTGGTTTTTGGGCCGATTCTGGTTTCCATTACTGTTTTGCTCATACAGGTGTATAAAGACGAATTTAGTTCGGATGAAAACCAACTTATCCTTCCCGAACCTAAAGAAATTGAGCCAAAGGTTGACCTCATCATCTAATGAATCCTGAAATTTTGCGTGAGATCTGCGTGCATAAGATGCCCTATGGCAAGTACAAAGGCTGTATTTTGGCAGATCTACCCATCCACTATTTGGAATGGTTTCAGCGACAAGGAATGCCACCAGGCAAACTCGGGATGCAACTTTCCACGGTTTATGAAATCAAACTCAACGGGCTGGAAGATTTATTAAAACCTATTAGGAAAGGGATTTAGGGTTTAGGTAGAATTCAAAAAGATGTTTCAAATTCCTGAAACATCTTTTTTTTATTAAAGCTATTGGGGGTCGTTACGCATCGCCTTTTAATGCTACAATTTCGTCGCGGAGTTTGGCTGCTTTTATGAAATCTAAATTCTTTGCAGCGGCTTCCATTTCTTTTTGCTTCTTATTGATAAGTCCGGAAATATCTTCGTTTCCATAGGCGGCGCGCTCTTCCGCAACTTGTTTTAAGATAGCCTTTTGGGTATATTTTTCGTCTGGAAAATCTTTGGTTCGTCCGACAAGGTTTTCAGAGATTTTTTTATTCAAAGCCATCGGAATTTTGCCGTGCTTCTCGTTGTATTCTATTTGTTTTTGACGGCGGTATTCGGTTTCATCGATGGTCGCCTGCATACTTTTTGTCATTTTATCTGCGTAGAGGATGGCGCGCCCGTTCAGGTTTCTCGCCGCACGACCCACAGTTTGGATCATAGACCTTCTGGAGCGCAGCATCCCTTCTTTATCGGCGTCCAAAATGGCCACCAGAGAGACTTCCGGCAAGTCCAATCCTTCCCTCAAAAGGTTCACGCCGATTAGTACATCAAACAAACCTAAACGCAAATCCTGCATAATTTGTATTCTCTCCAAAGTTTCCACATCCGAGTGGATGTAGCGGCAGCGGATTCCAAATCTGGTGAAGTATTTGGTAAGTTCCTCCGCCATTTTTTTTGTAAGAGTAGTCACTAACACCCTTTCATCAATCTGTGAGCGTTTATGGATTTCCTCCATCAAATCATCAATTTGGTTCACCGTTGGGCGCACCTCTATCACGGGATCTAATAATCCAGTCGGGCGAATAATTTGTTCCACATATTCGCCGCCAGTTTTTTCCAGTTCATAATCAGCTGGCGTCGCCGAAACATAAATCACTTGATTCTGCATGGCTTCCCACTCCTCGAATTTCAGAGGGCGGTTGTCCATCGCAGCCGGCAGGCGGAACCCATATTCCACCAATGCTTCCTTTCGGCTCCGGTCACCGCCGTACATGGCATGCACCTGCGGCACAGTCACATGGCTTTCATCAATCACCATCAAGAAATCTTTCGGAAAATAATCCAAAAGGCAAAACGGTCGCGAGCCTGGCAAACGACCATCCAAATAACGGGAATAATTCTCAATCCCGGAGCAGTAGCCGAGTTCCTTTATCATTTCCAAATCCAATTCCGTTCGCTCCTGTAATCTCTTGGCTTCCAAGGGTTTTTCAATAGATTGAAAAAATTCGACCTGCTTTACCATATCATCTTGAATCTCGCGAATGGCGCCATTCATGGTTTCTTTAGTCGTAACAAAAAGGTTGGCAGGATAAATTTGAATTTGTTCAAAATTTGCCATCACATTTCCCGAAACGGGATCGAAAGATTGAATTTTTTCAATTTCATCACCAAAAAACTGAATGCGCACAGCATTATCCGAATAGGCAGGAAAAACATCTATGACATCGCCTTTTACACGGAAAGTTCCACGCTGAAATTCATTCAAAGTCCTTGCGTATAAGGCATTTACCAAGGAATGAAGCAGTGCTGTGCGTGTCACCTTTTCACCAATCGCTATGGAAACCAAGGACTTATGAAACTCTTTCGGATTTCCGATACCATAAATACAGGAAACCGACGCCACAATCAGCACATCCCGACGACCGGAAAGCAAACTTGCCGTGGCAGAAAGCCGAAGTTTTTCCACTTCTTCATTGATGCTAAGATCTTTTTCAATATAAGTTCCCGATGAGGCGATGTAGGCTTCGGGCTGGTAATAGTCGTAATAGGAAACGAAATATTCCACGGCGTTTTCAGGAAAAAACTCTTTAAACTCCATGAAAAGCTGTGCGGCGAGCGTCTTGTTATGAGCCAAAACAATGGTCGGGCGCTGTACATTTTGCACTACATTCGCGATGGTAAAGGTTTTCCCGGAGCCGGTAACGCCGAGAAGGGTTTGGTATTTTTCACCGATGTTCAGGCCTTCTGTTAGTTTTTCGATGGCTTGCGGCTGGTCGCCGGTAGGCTGGTAGTCGGATTGTAATTTGAACTTCATTTTAAAAATAAAATACAAAGATAAGGAAAGCAAGTGGCTATTTGTAAGACCGGAATGCGTGCCACCGCTAATAAAATGACTCTGTATCGCCGATTTATCTACCTAATACCAAATCATAAGCAATTCCGGACGGATATGGCGTTCCCAATTGCCTTTTAATTGGTTCGACTTCATCTCGGCGGGGATGCTGCGGTGCCTTCCGCGTGAAGAATCATTAATGTAAATCAAATCTCTTCAACGTATTTATTAATATTCAGAAACTTTTTTAAATCTTTCCGAAACTGAGCTTTTAAAATTAACTTATATCCCTAAATCCCTAACTTCTCCTAAGAATGAATAAACATCCGAAATTACTTCATAATTGCCTGTTTTCCCATTTGCAAAATATTTAACTACATATAATTGATTCTCAAAACCAAAATTCAATTGTAGCAAATGATTGGTGAGATAAGAAGCAGAATCATTTTCTTTAACAACGGACGATTGAAAAACAGACGTTTTTTCTCTCACAAAAAACACAAATTGTTCTGTCTGCATGCTGTCTTTCGCAAGGTTAGTTTTAGACTTTAAATCATATTAAAACGATTTGTTTTGTGCTAATGACACAGAAAAAACCACAAAGTCAATTAAAAATAAACTTTTCATATTTTTTAATTCTGATAAATTCTGATCATCAAGAATTTACACTCCATTCTTGTAAATCGGGTTCAATGTAAATGTACCTTACCTCTGGTTTCTGGCGGCGGAGTTCGGCTTCCATATCATTAATGCTTTTACTAATCTCGACAGCCGAAATGCCCGATTTCACCTTTATTTTGATACATGCCAAAACATTCCCCGGTCCCTGCTGAATGGTGCGGATATTAATGATATTTTCTATGGAAGGATGGGTGGATACCACCGACTGGATAATGGCAATCACCTCTTCATCGGCGCTTTCGCCAATGAGGAGCGAATGAACTTCCTTCGCCAAAAAAATCGCCACACAAATCAAAATCACGCCAATAATGATGGATCCAATGGCGTCATAACTTGGGTTTCCGGTAAAATAGGATGCGAGCATTGCCATTAATGCGAAAAATAAACCTAATACCGCCGCTGAGTTTTCACCAAAAACTACGATCAAGTCACTGTCTTTAGTCGTGGTTATGTAGTTCATAAAACTTTTCTTGCGCTTTTGGTTGATGCTTTTTATATTGGAAATTGTGGCGTAACCTTCCAATATCAAGGAGAACACTAACACACCTACGCCCCACCAAATCTGCCTCATAGGTTCTGGGTGGTGTAGCTTATGCCAACCTTCGTAAATGGAAAACATACCGCCGACAGAAAATAACAACATCGCCACCATAAATGACCAAAAATACGCCGACATACCATACCCAAATTGGTGTGAATCATCCGCCGGGCGTTTGGCTTGCTTCACTCCCAAAAGCAATAAAGCCTGATTGGCACAATCCGCAAAAGAGTGTATGGTTTCCGCCAACATGGCTCCGGAATTTGTCATAAAAGCCGCAAATCCTTTGGCAAAGACAATTAATAAATTGACAATCAAACTCTGGATGATATGGCCTGTCCCGTGGTTATCTTTAATCATTTTCTTTATTTATATTAGAAATTTACCTTAACGATTTTTTCTTCACGCCTTGAAAGTCTTTCAGATAAAACGGCTCAAAATAAGCTACATCATCAAAATCATTTTGGATGAACTTCTCTACCGCGGTTTTTATGAGATATTGCGCAGATGGATAGCCTTCCACAAATTCTGCATCGGGCAAGTTTACTATTTCTTTAGTCTTGGCAGCGCCATCTCCCACGAAAAGCACTTTTTCCTGATGAAGTTCTGCAAAGGAATTTTCATCCAAAATCAAACTCTCCGTAGCGTACATTTCCTCGCCGGTACTGCCATTGTAGGTGGCGGTATATACCTCCATCCTACGGGCATCTACCATGGGGATTACCTTATCGTACCCTTTTCCTATGTAGGGTACTGCCAATGAAAAGAGGGAATTCACTGCGATCAAAGGAAGATTTAACCCAAAACAAAATCCTTTTGCCGAAGCCGCCCCGATACGCAAACCCGTGTAAGAGCCGGGTCCCATACCCAAACAAATGGCATCTAAATCTTTTAACGAAATTTCTGCCCCCTCCATTGCCCACTCTACAAAGGTGTGGAGGCTCTCGCTTTGCTTATAATTTTCGGAAACTTCTTCACAAAGGCAAAGGAGTTCTTCACCATCCGAAATGGCGACAGAACAGTTTTTGGACGAGGTTTCGAGGTGTAGGATTTTCATTGAACAAAAATAACTATTTCCTGTAAATCGTGCGCGGCTCGCTCTGTGCACTGGGATAAATCGTCATGTCCGAAACAGCGACCCGCGCCGGGGCGTTCACACAATAGGCAATGGCATCCGCAATATCTTCGGGTTTCAACGCTTCGTAGCCCGCATAAACCGTGGCTGCACGATCCTTATCTCCTTTAAAACGGACTTCCGAAAATTCGGTCTCCACAGCGCCGGGCTGGATGTTCGTGACCTTGATACCAAACTCCGTAAGCTCCAAGCGCATCCCTTCGGATATCACATCTACCGCTTTTTTGGAGGCACAATACACCACGCCATTGGCATAAGTTTGTCGAGCGGCTACAGAACTAATGTTCACGATATGCCCAGAACCTTGCGCCTTCATAGCGGGAATGATTTTGCGGGACACATAGAGCAAGCCTTTCACATTGCCATCCATCATAGCATCCCAGTCGGCTACATTTCCATCCGAGATAGGTTCTAAACCGTGGGCATTCCCGGCATTATTGATGAGAACATCTATATTCTTAAATTCCGTTGGCAATGATTGGATTGCTATTTCCACTTCTTCGCTATTTCTAACATCAAAAAGAAGCGTATAGGTTTCTGTATTCAATGATTGTTGGATTTGTTCTAAAACCCCCTTTCTGCGTCCGCAAAGAATAAGGCGGTGTCCTTGGGCTGCAAACAATTCTGCGCAGGCCTTTCCAATACCAGAAGTTGCGCCAGTGATGAAAAAAGTTTTCATTTCTTTTAAAAATTAAATTTAAACTAAAATAAAAGACCGCTGAAATCAACGGCCTTTAAAATTATTTCATTTCGGAGATAACATTCACCGCTTCTTGTAGGTAGATGTCGCGGGTCAGATTTTTTAGCCAGATTTCTGACTTTTTCTTGAAGGCTTCGTCTTTTGTTTCCCGTGAAACATCTTCTTTATATCTTATGAATTTCAATCCGTTATTAAATTTATCCAGTATCTCAAAGCGTTTTATTTGCTCTTTTCTTATCTTCATTAACTCGTTGAATTTGGCTTGGTTCAGCGGGATGCTTTCTTCCTTATCAACTGCCTCTTTCCATTGTGCTGCCTCTTGCAACAATTGGTAGTTTTTGTTGATGGCAAGTCTTGCCGAACTATTTTTTGCGATAGTCGGGATGTCCACCGTGTTTTCTTTTTGGAATTTCACCGGTGCAATTTTATCCCAAGCCAGCGCATAGTCATCATATCTTTCGCCAAATTCGGAGAAAGTGTAATAGTCCATCATTTTAATATCCGATTCGATACCTTTTCTCTGTGTAGATTCTCCTGTGATGCGATAGAATTTCTGAATGGTCAGTTTCAAAGCACCGAAATCATCGGAAGTATTTAGGAATCTGTTCAAATCCACAAAAGTTTGTACTGTTCCTTTACCAAAACTTTGTGGCGACCCCAAAACGACTGCCCTGCCATAATCCTGCATCTGTCCCGCCAAAATCTCTGATGCGGATGCTGATAGTTCGTTTTGCATGATCACCAGTGGCCCGTTCCAAATCGGGGTGTTGGATTTATTGCGCAGCGTCTGGATTTTGCCATTACTGTCTTTTACCTGAACATAGGGGCCTTCCTTCATGAAAAGCGCCATGATATCGCCAACCTCCGTCAAAGATCCACCACCATTGTTTCGAAGATCAAGGATGATGCCCTGTACGCCTTGTGCTTTTAATTTTAAAAGTTCGGCTTTCACATCATCAGAAGCATTTCTGCCTTTAGAATCTACAAAATCCGCATTGAAACTTGGTAAATTAATAAATCCTATCTTTTTTCCATTAGAATTGATGACGACACTTTTTGCGAAAGTATCTTCAATAGCTACCTCCTCGCGAATCAGGGTTACATCTTTCACCGTGCCGTCTTTTTTCTGTACGGTAAGCGTTACTGGTGTCCCTTTTGCGCCACGGATGAGGCGAACCGCCTCATCGGAAAGCATGCCCACAACATTCACAGCTGGCTCATTAGGTTTGGACTTTACCTTCAGGATTTTATCGCCTTCATTTAGTTGCTTGGACTTCCAAGCCGGCGCACCGATGGTAAGTTGGCCAAGTTCCAAATACCCTTTACTTTCTTTAATTAAAGCACCAATCCCGATAACTTTACCGGCAAACTGCGTATCGAAATCTTCCTTATCTTTTGGTGAGAAATAATTGGTATGCGGATCGAAAACCTCTGTATAGGCATTCATATAGCGTGTAAACCAATCCATTTTTTTCACTTTCTTAATTCTTCGGAAAGAATCCGAAAGCAAATTGCGCACTTCATCTGAGGCTTTTAACCGTTTTTGCTCCGGCGTGAGGCTTTTCACCATCACCGTATCCTTCAAATGGTTCTTTTGGAAGGAATCTTTCTTCTTTTTCTGCGCCTCTTCTTTAGAGTTTAAAGTTTCAATTTCCTGCAAAATACTATATTTTATATACTTACGCCATTCCGCCTGCAATTCTTTTTGATCCTTCGGGTTTTGTTTTACTTTCGGCTCCAAAATCAAAGTTTCATCTTCATCTAAATTAATAGGTTTTGACAAAATATCCTTCGTTATTTTATCAATATCCTCTATGCGCTGCATCATGCGGCTATTAGTAAGATTGAAAAAAGTAAGATCGCCGCCATTCAGATAATCATCTAACTTGGTTTGGTGTTTGGCGAAATCATTCATATCCGATTGTAGGAAATACCTCTTCGCGGGATCGATGGTTTCGAAATATTTCTTATAAACATCCTGTGAATAGGCATCGTTTATAGGCTTAGGGTTGAAATGAAGATAAGAAAGCGTGTTTTTCACGCTGATCATAATGGTAGACATTTTATCGTTATCATCCTTCGGTGCATTGAAGCAAAACATAAGGCTCGTAAGCGGGATGAATAGTAAAAGTGTGTTGAGTTTAAATTTTTTAAACATTTTTTTGCAAATAATTAATGATATATTGTTAATTCTGATACAATTCAGTACAGAGAACCAAAGCAACAAATTTAATACCTTAATATTATTTAACGCTTGATTTTTGCATAAATTTGTGCAAAATCGAAATTAAATGCATAAACCGCTGATATTAGTGACCAATGATGATGGAATTACCGCTCCGGGCATCCGCAATCTTGTAAATTTTATGAACGAAATCGGGGATGTCGTGGTGGTAGCACCCAACTCACCACAGAGCGGAAAGGGGCACGCCATCACGATAAATTCCACACTGACCTATGAGGAAATCCAGCTCGAGGGGCCGCAAACCGACTTCTCCCTGAGTGGTACGCCCGTGGATTGTGTAAAATTTGCCCTCGACAAAATCCTAACCCGCCGCCCAGATATTGTAGTTTCGGGGATCAACCATGGCGCTAATTCTTCCATCAATGTCATCTATTCCGGGACGATGAGTGCCGCTGTGGAGGCAGGTGTAGAAGGTTTGCAAGCGATTGGGTTCTCTCTTTTAGATTTTTCCTGGGATGCAGATTTCTCACAAGCCAAAGATTATATTCAGAAAATCGTGCGTAATGTTTTGGACAATCCATTGCCAAAAGGCGTTGTTTTAAATGTGAATATTCCAAAATTAAAAGCGGAAGAGATAAAAGGCATCAAAGTATGCCGACAAGCCAACGCAAAATGGGAAGAAAACTTTGACGAAAGAATTAATCCGCACGGGAAGAAATACTTTTGGCTCACAGGATATTTCAACAATATGGATCCCGGAGCAGATGCCGATGAAAACGCCCTCGCCGATGGTTATATTTCGGTAGTCCCGGTAAAATTCGATCTTACCGCCCACGAATATATTACGGAATTGGAAAAAACAATGAATGCCTAATATCTGCCTCCCCAATTTAAATAAATTCTATGCTATTTGCAACAAATCCTATTTGATCGGTGCGACCAGCGAACCGTAATCGTCTGTTTGATAGGTATTAAACATTGAAATGTAAGACAAACTACTTATGTCGATGATTGATAAATAACATTGAAACTTTTCTAAAAATTTCATTAGGTCAGCATTCCTCCACAAACATTCAGAACTTGCCCGGTAATGTAGGACGACATCTCGCTAGCGAAAAAAACACAAGCATTGGCAACATCTTCCGGCTGTCCTCCGCGTTTCAAAGGGATGCCATCTATCCATCCTTGTACTGTTTTTGCGTCCAAGGCGGCAGTCATTTCAGTTTCAATAAAACCTGGTGCAATCGCGTTGCAGCGGATATTTCGGGAACCTAACTCCAGCGCAACAGATTTTGTAAACCCAATCACACCGGCTTTGGAAGCTGCATAGTTGGCTTGTCCGGCATTGCCCTTCACGCCCACCACGGAGGTCATGTTGATAATTGATCCAGCTTTTGCCTTCATCATTGGCTTTATAACGGCTTTTGTCAAATTAAAAACAGAATCCAAATTTACCTTTATAATTGTATCCCAATCTTCTTTGGACATGCGCAGCATAAGGTTGTCTTTGGTGATTCCGGCATTGTTCACGAGGATATCTATTTTCCCAAAATCTGCCATCACATCATCCACTAGTTTTATCGCTGCATCATAATCAGAAGCATCGGATTGATAGCCTTTTACCTTCGTTATTTTGGAGAGTTCCTCTTCCAGCGCCTTTGCCTTGTCCACTGATCCTGCATAGGTGAAGGCGATTTCAGCACCTTCTTTAGCAAATATTTCGGCGATCCCTTTTCCAATTCCTCGGGTTGCTCCTGTGATAATAGCCGTTTTTCCTTGTAATAGTTTCATGTATTTTTTTCTAATTCTTGTAAAATTTTTTTATTGAATCTGATCCTTAAGTAAGGGAAACTTTCTTTCATTGTTTTCCAAACTTTACTTTATATCTATAATTATTATGTGGTAAGAATAAAGCAATTTAAAAATAATAGTTAAACCGAATTATTGATAATCAAGACGATTTCGCCTTTTAAAGTTTTGCTTTGTGAAAACTCAATGAGTTCGCCGATGCTTCCGCGCTTGGTTTCTTCAAATTTTTTGGAGATTTCCCGGCTCAAACTTACTTTTGTTTCTTTACCAAAAAATTCTTTGATCTGCTCCAAAGTGGTATTAATTTTATGAGGACTTTCATAAAGTACCACCGTTCTTTTCTCCTCGGCAAGTTGTTTCAATTTGGTTTGCCTTCCTTTTTTTTGAGGTAAAAACCCGGCGAAAAGGAACTCGTTGTTTGGTAGTCCGGAAACCACCAGCGCCGGAATCAGCGCTGTAGCACCAGGCAGGCAGATCATTTCAATATCGGCATCGGCACCGGCTTTTGCTAAAAGGTAGCCGGGATCCGATATTCCTGGAGTTCCCGCATCTGTAATGAGTGCAATGTTTTGTCCGTTCTTTAGATCTTCAATTATTTTTTCGGTTGCATGATGTTCATTATGAAGATGATACGACCGTAGAGGTTTGGAAATTTCATAGTGCTTTAGCAAAACGCCGGAAGTCCGCGTGTCTTCACACAAGATATAATCCACTTCTTTCAACACTTTTATCGCGCGGAAAGTCATATCCTCCAGGTTTCCCACCGGCGTGGGGACAAAGTACAGCATGCCCGACATCTACAAAAATTTATTTTCTACCAAAGCCCAAAGTCGCTGCGCATACTCATCTACCTTGCCCCAACTTTTTTTGTAATAAATATCGCTGAGATATTCCTTGGCTTCATCCAAAGTATCAAAAGTATTTAGTACTCGAATGGCCTCATTCATCTCAGATTGGCTACCACCAAAAAGTTTTCGTGAAAAAGCAATTTTATCATTTAAATCCAGTTTGAAATCGGGTTTTGCTTTGGGTACCTCCATGTAATCCGTTGGCATATTGGATTTTCCGATTGAGGATACCGGTGTGGTAGGAATTTCTTCTTCCTCAAAAAGTGAAGGCACATTTTTATTAAGCCCTTTTATTTGCGCCAATCGGAATTTTTTCTCCTCTTGTACGCGCTGTTCTTCTTGTTGTTTTTCAGTTTCAGAGATTTCTTTTACCGTTATATCATCGGCGTTTACTTCTTTATTTTCAACTAGTTGAACGCTTCTTTCATAAGCTTCCTCGCTAATTGGCGCTTCCGCAATCAATTCTTCCTCAAAAATCTCTTCTTGAAATGGTTCTAAATGTTCCCCTTCGGTTACTGGTATGTTTTCAACTGAATTTTCATTTAAAACATCGTCATGCTGAGTGAAATCTTGTAGAACTTCGTGGGCAATTGGGACATGTTCATCGGTAACTATTGCGGTTTCCGATTGATGAATGTCTTCAACCGAATTTTCATTTAAAACATCATTATTCTGGGAAGAATCCTTTAAAACTTCGTCGGCTAATGGAAGATTTTTTTCTGAAACAATAGCATCTATATTTGTAGATTCTTCTTCACACCGGATATCACCAGTAAACGGAATATCAGAATCTTCTTTTATAGTTTTAAAATTTTCTTCCTCTACATCATCATGACTTATTAGCTCGGTTTCTTCTTGTAAAACAGGATTTTCCTTTAAAACTTTTAGGAAACCTATTTTTTGTGACAGCTCATAAATCACAGGGTGAATTTCCACCAAATCCTCGGCGGTATGGGACTGTTTAAGTTGATCGATTAGCGCTTGGCACTCGGACACGATTTTATCCTGTAAAGAGGTAAGGTGGTGCATGATAATAACCTATTAAATTTTCCTTAATTTTGAAGTTTCAATCTTTACCGGCTAATTTACAAATGTTTTTAGAAAATACAATCAATCACGCCAAACAAAGCGGCTGGATGGAGGTCATCTGCGGAAGTATGTTTTCCGGGAAGACCGAAGAACTCATCCGAAGGCTTCGCCGTGCCGAAATGGCGGGGCAAAGCGTCGAGATTTTTAAACCAAAACTCGACAACAGATATTCCGAAGACGAAGTGGTTTCTCATAATCAAAACAGCATCCGAAGCACTGCGGTGTGCAGTCCGTCCGAGATTTTACTGCTGGGATCGTCTTGCGATGTGGTGGGGATAGACGAGGCTCAATTTTTCGACCAAAGCATTGTAGAAATTGCGAATCAACTCGCCAATACCGGAACCCGCGTAGTGATTGCCGGTCTGGATATGGACTTTATGGGGCGGCCTTTCGGGCCAATGCCTTTCCTCATGGCGACGGCAGAATATGTAACGAAAGTTCACGCCATTTGCAAACGCACCGGTAATCTCGCCAATTATTCCATGAGGATTTCCGATAACAAAGACCTCGTGCAACTCGGGGAAACCGATAGCTACGAAGCCGTAAGCCGTAAAGTTTTTGTAGAAGCCATGAATAGTAAAAATATTGAAAACCAATGAATTACACGGCGGAAGAACTCGCACGCATCACCCAATCCACCTACATAGGCGATGGCGAAGCGTGCATCAAAAATATCGTTTTCGATAGCCGAAATATTTACTCGGCGACCGAAACGGCATTCATTGCCTTGAAAACTCCAAAAAATAATGGTGAAAAATACATAGAAAGTGCTATTGAGAAAGGCATCACCACCATTATTTCCGAAAATAAGACCACGGAAAACTCCGCCATCACTTGGATCATTACCAAAGATAGTTTACAATTTCTACAAAACCTTGCGCAATATCATTTGGGCAAACACCATTTAAAAACCATAGGGATTACCGGAAGCAATGGAAAAACCATCGTGAAAGAATGGCTATACCAATGCCTTAGCGAAGATACGCCCACTGTGAAAAGTCCGAAAAGCTACAACTCCCAACTCGGGTTGCCGCTTTCACTTTTGAGGATTGAAAAAGAACACGAAATCGGGATTTTTGAAGTCGGTATCTCGTTACCCGGTGAAATGGAAAATCTTGAAGGCATTTTCCAACCGCAGATAGGTGTTTTTACACATCTTGGTTCCGCACATATCTCCAATTTTGAAAGTGATGACCAACTTTTAACTGAAAAAATAAAGTTATTTCAGCATTCCGAAACTATTATTTTTAATGGAGATCATCCTTTGGTAAAGAATAAGATAAATAAAATCTATCCTTATAAAAAACTAGTGTCATTTGGATTAAATAAAGACAATGATTTAAAAATAATTCACAATGAAAACGGCAAGGACATTATTGCGGAATATTTCGGGCAACCTGTGTCTTTTCCGGCCAATAACCGTAACGAAGCCACGCTAAATAATGCTCTCTGCATTATCGCTGTTTTAAAAGATATTGGTTATTCCAATGAAAAAATAGTGACGAAACTTAACACGCTCCGCTCCGTCGAAATGCGCTTGGAAAGTGTAAATGGCGCTAAAAATAATTTAATTATTAATGATTCATTTAACCTCGATATGGATTCTTTGGTCACGGCTTTCCAGTTTGTGAAAGAATATAATAAGCGACAAAAATCATTGGTTCTGACGGATTTTGCAGAAGGTATCAAAAACCCGGAAGGTTTTTACCAAAAAGTAGCGAAACTTACAAACGCTATGAATTTCCACAAAATTTTCTTGGTGGGCGAAGAGATTTCGGTTTATGAAAAATTGTTTAATGCTGAAACATACACCTTTTTTACAACTGAACAATTAATTGATAGCCAATCATTAAATCTTCTAGAAAATGAATTAATTTTGCTGAAAGGTGCGCGGAAATTTGAGATTGAAAAAGTAAAAGACCATCTGGAACTTCAAAAACACGACACTGTTTTGGAGGTCAATTTAAATGCGATTCTTCATAACATAAATGTCCATAAATCCCTTTTGCCGCCTCAAACAAAAATGATGGCGATGGTAAAGGCGTATTCCTACGGTCTTGGCGGCTACGAAATTGCGGAGTTCCTGCAACACCATCATATTGATTATCTGGGAGTTGCATATGTGGATGAAGGAATAGACCTTCGCAAAAACGGCATCACGGTTCCGATTATGGTGATGAATCCTGAGCAGCATAGTTACAGCAGCATTATCGATTATAATTTGGAACCAGAAATTTATAGTTTTCGCGTGCTGGAACAATTTAGCAATGAGCTGACCCGAAAAGGAATCGATACAAAGTATCCTGTACATATCAAGTTGGAATCGGGCATGCACCGGCTTGGCTATAAATCAAATGAAATCATTGAATTAGCATCCGCTATTAAAGCTAAAAATCTCGAAGTAAAAAGTATTTTCAGCCATCTTTCCTCGGCGGACGATCCATTGGAACGAGAATTTACATTAAGCCAAATCGAAGATTTTAGAAAAAATTCTGACCTATTGATTTTAGAATTGGGCTATGCATCGCTTCGGCACATTTTAAACTCTTCGGGCATCTTGAATTACCCGGAAAATGCATTTGATATGGTGAGAATTGGTATAGGAATGGCGGGAATTGCTTATAATCCTAAGATTGCCAAACTGTTACAAAGTGCGGTGAGTTTGAAGACCGTTGTATCTCAAATTTCTGAGGTTAAACATGGGGAATCAGTAGGTTACAACAGAAAATACCAACCCTACGAAAGCACAAGAATCGCAACCATTCCCGTGGGTTATGCCGATGGGATCCCGAGACTTGTGGGCAACCAACGTGGTAAAGTTTCTATAAACGGCTCCTTAGTCCCTATTGTGGGTAATGTTTGTATGGATATGATGATGCTGGACATCGGCGATCTTCCGGTAAAGGAGGGTGACGAGGTGGTGATATTTAACGGAAATCCTTCCCTATCCAATTTTGCAGAATATTGTAAGACGATTCCTTATGAAGTTCTCACCTCCATTTCTCGGCGGGTAAAACGAATTTATATCAAAAATTAAATGAAAAATCTAATTACAGCGTTGCTGCTCTTTATCATAATTCAGGCGGGCGCACAGATAAAAGAAGGACTTGTAATCCCCAAAAATCCGAAAATCGGGCTATCTCTTGCGGGCGGTGGCGCAAAAGGTTTTGCACATGTCGGCGTTTTAAAAGTATTGGATTCTTTGGGAGTGAAGGTGGATTATATCTCCGGAACAAGCATGGGAGCCATTGTCGGTGGTTTATACGCAGCGGGCTACACGGGTAAGGATATTGAAAAAATCGTGATGGAAACCGATTTCTATACATTGATTGCCAACGAAAAAACGCGTCAGGAAACCACTTTTTTCAATAAATCCGTGGACAAATATTTGCTCACGGTTCCCGTAAAGGATGGTAAAGTGAATGTTCTTCCAAAAGCCATATCTACAGGCCAGAAAAACATTTATATGTTGAAAGAACTCTTCAAACATGTGTCTAATGAGGAGGATTTTTCTAAACTGAAAATTCCCTTCATGTGTGTGGCGACCAATCTGGAAAGTGGCAAAATGGAACTTTTCGAGCGTGGTGATTTAGTAAAATCCATCATGGCAAGTTCGGCGTTTCCTTCCTTAATGGATCCCGTAAAAATTGGTGATTCGCTTTATATAGATGGCGCTATGACTGTAAATTATCCATCAAAGCCATTAAAGGATAAGGGCATTGATATCGTTATCGGAGTAGATCTTAATCAAAATCTTAGCAAAAGGGAAGACTTACAGAGTGCAATAGCGATCCTAAACCAAGTCATAGATTTTGGCATCCATAAGGAAACAAAATACCAATACAAATTCACGGATATCAACATAAAACCCAATCTTACCGGCATGTCGGCCACAAGTTACGGAGATAAACAACAAATCTTAAATGCTGGTTATTCTGAGGCGGAAAAATATGTAGCTATTCTTTCGCAACTCCCAAAACGCAAAGATGAATTGCTATCGTTGCCCATGAACACAGTGTATTCTAATGTTTACAAAATTGACGGCCTTATCCTCGAAAACAACAAGATTTTTGGGAAAAACTATGTCTTAGGAAAAATGGGGCTGAAACTTCCCTCTTTGCAGACTTACGGCTCGATTAATAAAATGATCGACAAATTATATTCTACCAATAACTATAACATCATCAATTACGACATCATTCAGGATAATACCAGAAACATTTTGAAAGTCACAGTCACGGAAGATGACACGCGGTTTTTCCTGAAATTCGGTTTGCATTATGACGAAATATTCAAAACCGGGTTATTATTAAATGCCACCGCAAAGCGGCTTTTATTTAGAAATTCCACGATTTCTGTAGATGGCGTCATTGGAGACAAACCGCGATACTATGTGAATTATTTCATCGATAATGGCTATATCCCAGGCTTCGGAATCTACGCTTCGGGAATGTCTTTCAATCTGCGGGACATTAATTCCAATATATATGAAAGTTGGATTTGGTTGCGCAACGAGGCGTTTATACAGTCGGTTTGGCGCGAAAAATATGCGATTGGAGGAGGACTTAGTCACGATTATTTCAACTCAAAAGGTTATGATGGAAATTACCATCTTCCGAAGAATTTCATAAACCCATACGCATTTATAAAAACCGATTCTCAGGACGATAAAGGCTTCCCTACCCGCGGAATCTATCTGAATGCCGAAGGTAAATTGATTGATGTATTTAATGCATCTAGCCAAGGCAAAACCTTCCAAGCAAAAGCAGATTTAAGGTTAAATTTTCCATTGGCAGATTTCCTGTCCTACCAACTGAAAGCCGTTGCGGGTCTTACTTTCGGACAAAATCTGGATACCTATTACAAGTATAGGATTGGTGGATTATTTGAGCAAAACCTCAATAATTTTCAGCGGTTCACAGGCCTCGAATTTGGTCAAATGGCAGCCAATAACCTCTTCTTAGTGTCGAACAATTTTCAATTCAGGTTTAACAAAAATTTCTTTGCGATTGCCAATGTAAGTATGGTAAAACTCTTCGATGATTTGAAGGTAAACGATCTCTTAAATCTTACTGAAGCTTCTGGCGGAATCACGGCTGGATACAAGTCGCCATTTGGGCAAATCAAAGTGAATTACAGCCACGGAGTGAAGTCTCAGAAAGGTTATTTTAATGTCGTTCTCGGTCATTGGTTTTAAAGATATGATACAATTTTTTTTCGAAAATATAGCACCGATAGAACTGGATTCCAAACTCAAACCTTGGTTAGAAAATCTAATAATTTCCGAAGGAAAAAAGCCCGGTGAAATCAATTATATCCTCTGCGATGATGCTCATCTTCTCGCGGTCAACCAGCAGTATCTCGACCACGATTATTACACAGACATCATTACTTTCGACTATGTGAAAGGCAATACCGTCTCGGGCGATATTTTCGTATCTTTGCAACGCGTAGCGGACAATGCAACGGCTCTTGGCAAGACTTTCGAAAACGAACTTTTTCGCGTTCTTGCACACGGTATACTCCACCTTTGCGGCTACATGGACAAGACACTGGAGCAAGAACAGCAGATGCGTTCAAAAGAAGATTTTTATTTAAATCTATTTTAGGAGCTATTTCACGCTATCCACTGTATCTTTTTTGCGAGCGTTTCGCTGCCGCCCTTCGGTTGGCATCGCTCCGCCCACAAAAAAGGATGCCGTTCCTATCGTGGCTATTGCCAAGTAGATGTATATAGAACCTAATTGTTTCACGTGAAACAATTCTTAATTTATAGAATATAATGATTACAGATATATACGATGTCATAGTTGTAGGCGCAGGTCATGCCGGTTGCGAAGCCGCAGCCGCAGCCGCAAACCTCGGCTCGAAAACCCTACTCGTAACCATGAATATGCAGACCATCGGGCAGATGTCTTGCAACCCAGCCATGGGCGGAATCGCGAAAGGGCAGATTGTCCGTGAGATTGATGCGATGGGAGGTTACAGTGGGATCATAGCAGATAAATCTGCAATACAATTCAAAATGCTTAACCTTTCCAAAGGTCCCGCCATGTGGTCACCTCGAACACAAAACGACAGAATGCTTTTCGCCGAGGAGTGGCGTTACGCTTTGGAACAAACTCCAAATCTTGATTTCTTTCAAGATATGGTGAAGAGTTTAATTATAGAAAATAATCGCGTTGCAGGCGTTGTTACATCCCTCGGAATTCAGATAAAAGGTAAATCGGTAGTTCTTACAAACGGTACTTTCCTGAATGGATTAATCCATGTTGGAGATAAGCAATTAGGCGGAGGTAGAATGGGCGAACCACGCGCTTTTGGCATCACAGAGCAGCTGGTATCGCTAGGCTTTGAAGCAGGAAGAATGAAAACCGGAACGCCACCGCGGGTAGATGGCCGCAGTCTGGACTATTCTAAAATGGAAGAACAAAAAGGCGATGAAAACCCGGGGAAATTCTCTTACCTAGATACCCCAAGACTATCGAAACAACTTAGCTGCCATATCGTTTACACCAATGAAACTGTTCATGAGATTCTCAAAGAGGGATTTGATAGAAGCCCGATGTTTAATGGAACTATCCAAAGTACGGGACCTCGCTACTGCCCCTCCATCGAAGATAAAATCAACCGGTTTGCTGAGCGCACCAGACACCAACTTTTCGTTGAACCGGAAGGCTGGAAGACTGTTGAAATTTATGTCAACGGTTTTAGTTCTTCCCTACCAGAAGAAGTTCAGATAAAGGCAATGAAACATATACCTGGTTTCGAAAATGTAAAAGTTTTCCGCCCTGGTTATGCTATAGAATATGACTACTTCCCTCCTACACAACTCAATCACACATTAGAAACCAAATTGATTGAAGATCTCTATTTCGCCGGCCAAATTAATGGAACTACAGGTTACGAAGAAGCAGCCGGGCAGGGTCTAATGGCAGGTATCAATGCTCATAATAAGGTTTATGGTAAAGATAAGTTTATTCTAGGCAGAGAGGAAGCTTACATCGGCGTTTTGATTGATGATTTGATTACAAAAGGTACAGAAGAACCTTACCGGATGTTTACTTCACGCGCCGAATATCGCTTACTTTTAAGACAAGATAATGCTGATATTAGATTGACTGAAAAGGCTTATAATTTAGGTTTAGCAAGCCAAGAACGCCTTAGAAAAGTAGAAGAAAAAATTAACAAAAGTAGAGAATTGGAAGCCTTTTTTGCAGAAACTTCTTTAAAACCCGGTGTTATAAACCCTGTTTTAGAAAGTATAGAATCTTCGCCAGTAGATCAAGCCTACCGAGCAGCACAAATTTTAACAAGGCCAAACATGACGATAGAGAAGCTTGGGGAGATTGATTTTATAAAAGAGAAAACGAAACAATATTCAGATGAGGTTCGTGAACAAGCCGAAGTAAATATCAAATATAAAGGATATATCGATAAGGAACGCGAAAATGTAGTCAAACTTAAACGCCTAGAAACTATAAAAATTCCTGAGGATTTTGATTTTACGAATATCAATTCGCTATCTTCGGAGGCAAGGCAAAAAATGAACAAAGTGAAACCAAAATCCATTGCTCAAGCCGCTAGAATTAGCGGAGTTTCTCCATCGGATATAAATGTTTTACTTATCCACTTAGGAAGATAAATTATTTGTTTCACGTGAAACATTTCTGAAAATTCATGAAGATAAAAGACCATTTTCTCACACAGGAAGAATTCGAAATAAGAGAAACCGATATACCCGGAATATATCGAACCTACCCTACTCCATCGGATTTAGGTCGTTATTATGAAAGTGAAAACTATATTTCGCACCATCAAGACTCAGGTTCTTTAAAAGAAAAACTTTATAAATTTCTGCAAAGTTTCAATCTTAATTATAAAAGAAATATTATAGCAAAGGAACTTTTCGTTGGAGCAAAAATATTAGACTATGGCTGCGGTGCGGGTGAATTTATCAAATATATAGAAAAGGATTTTGAAACTTATGGGTACGAACCTAACCCGAAAGCAAGAGCCGCCGCAGAGAAAAAGGTAAATAAGGCAAAACTGATTCCCTCTATAGAAGAAATCCCTGATTTCAGTTTGGATGCTATTACTCTTTGGCATGTTTTAGAACATATTGATAATCAGGAAGAAATGATTTCATTATTTAATAAAAAACTGAAAACCAATGGGTTATTAATTATTGCAGTTCCAAATCCAAATTCCTATGATGCCAAACATTACAAGGAATTTTGGGCGGCTTACGATATCCCAAGACATATTTTTCATTTTACAAAAACGGGTATAGAAAAGTTATTTACTTCGCCAAAATGGAAATTGGAAAAAGTAAAGCCTCTCCTACTCGATTCATTTTATATTTCCATGCTAAGCGAAAAATATCAAAAATCAACACTTTATTGGCTAAAAGGAAGTATCTACGGAGCCATTTCTAATTTTAAGGCTTCAAAAACCGGCGAATTTTCTAGTTTGATATATATTATCAGAAAAATTTAAAAAGTAAATTTTTGGTATATTTCTGAATGTCGTTTTTTGATGAAATTTAATCAAACTTAAATTTTTAGTAATATATTCAACAGATAACTCCCCAAATATTTCAGTGATCGGTCACTTTAAAGACAAAAAAATTCCCGATAGATTCGGGAACTTCTTTTTAAATATTAAACTAAATTTTTAGTTATTAATAGCTTTCACACCAGGAAGTTCCTTACCTTCCAAACTCTCCAGCATTGCACCACCACCGGTAGATACATAACTTACTTTGTCATCATAGCCGAACTGTTTCACGAAAGCCACACTATCTCCACCGCCTACTAGTGAGAACGCACCCAATTTGGTGGCCTCAGCGATACTGTCGCCCAAAGCAACTGTACCGGCAGCAAAATTAGACATCTCAAACACACCAATTGGACCGTTCCAAAGAATAGTTTTTGAGTTTAACAAAACATCATGGAAAAGGTCGCGTGTTCTCGGACCCGCATCCATACCCATCCACCCTTCTGGAATATCATAAATATCCACTTCTTTTCTCTCCGCATCATTATTAAAATCACTTGCAATCACCGCATCAACAGGCAGATATACTTTTACATTTTGTGCTTTCGCTTTTTCCAATATTTCTAAAGCCAACTGCATTTTTTCTTCCTCCAATAGAGATTTTCCGATATTTCCACCCAATGCTTTAATGAAAGTAAATGCCATTCCGCCACCGATAATCAAGTTATTTACCGCAGGAAGTATATTCTCAATAATGGTAATTTTAGTAGAAACTTTAGAACCGCCTAGTATTGCAGTTACCGGCTTTTCTCCGTGGCCAAGAACCTTATCAATAGCTTCCAACTCCTTACTCATTAATAAACCGAAAAATTTAGTTGAAGGAAAATTTTGAGCAATTACAGCTGTAGAGGCATGCGCTCTATGGGCTGTACCGAAGGCATCATTCACATAAGCATCAGCATATTTTGCTAATTTGCCAGCGAAATCTTTATCGCCTCCCTCCTCTTCGTTATAGAATCTCAGATTTTCCAAAAGAAGAATCTCACCCGGCTGCAACTCAGACGCCATTATTTCAGCCTCCTCCCCTATCGCATCAGATGCAAATTTTACAGATTTACCTAAAACTTTTTCAATTTCAGGAATAATATTTTTAAGAGAAAATTCCTCAGAAACCTTACCTTTAGGACGGCCTAAATGTGTCATCAAAATTACGGAACCACCATCGTTTAGAATTTTTTCTATGGTTGGCTTCACGGCTTGAATCCTCGTGTTATCCGTTACTTCGCCACTTTCATTTTGCGGAACATTGAAATCCACCCGAACGAGGGCTTTTTTATTTTTAAAATCAAAATCGTTAATAGTTTTCATTTAAAAGGTTTTGTTTTGTTTCACAAATTTAAGATTTATTTAGGCGTCTTGAAATTAAATTTGATTTAAAAATTCCACAAACGATCTCTCACCAATCATCACCTTATTTTTTTTAATTAATAAAAAGAAATGAATGATGGTGATGAGTGTTTGGGATTTCGGGGATAAAAAATAAAATATTTTTTCATCACATAAAATCGAAATAGAGTTCATACTTAATTAACATTGTAAAACCTTATGTATCATTGTAAAAGTATGGTTATGAACATTTGTGGAAAATCTTTATTAAAGGTGTTTTGGGATTAAATTGATATGGATAAAGTGTCTTATTTCCCCGCTGAAATTTTTTAAAATAAAAGATTGCGGTTAACAAAATTTAGTGCAATATGAATTTAATATGAATTAAAAAAGAACAATTTCCGAAAACTTATTAACACCAGTTCGCTCTCTTTTCAACAAATAATAGGGATAGTTTTATACATTTGTTTTAATAGTATTAAATTTGTCGTGAATGGTTGAACTTCATTCAAACAAAAATATAGAATCTAAAAATGAAAAAAATAGCTATTGCAAGTGATCATGCCGGTTATGAGTATAAAGAATATTTGAAGTCCCAACTTTCCGGGGAATATGAAATAACAGATTATGGCACTAAATCATTGGATTCCGTGGATTATCCGGATTTCGTGCACCCGGCGGCTACTTCTATAGAACTTGGTGAAAACGAAATGGGTATCCTTATTTGCGGAAGTGGACAAGGTGTGCAACTTACTGCTAACAAACATGAAAAAATCCGTTGCGCACTTTGCTGGATGCCAGAATTAGGTGCTCTTGCAAGACAACATAACAATTGCAATATGGTGGCCATTCCTGCAAGATTTATCGCCAAAGAATTGGCGCTGGAGATCGTAGAAAACTTTCTTACAACCGACTTTGAAGGTGGAAGACACGCAGCAAGGGTAGCGAAGATTGGATGTAATTAACACAAGTTTAAACTTACTTAAAAAATTATGCAAAAAAAATCAAAATACATATCGCAGAAAAACGACCATAAACTACAGGAAATCGGCCGACTAATCCTCAAATTCATGAATACGGATTCTGCAAAAATTTATAATTATAAGCAAATTTCCGACGGGATAGACCAAAAAAATCCACGCCAAAGAGAGCAAGTGATACAGGCACTGCACAAGTTACAGGCCGAAGAACGAATCACCGAGCCGGAAAAAGGCAAATACATGATTAATCTTAAAATCGAAGGTACCCTTACCGGAACTATCGATTTCAACCAGGCAGGGAATGCCTATGTGCGCATAGATGGTGTGGAAGATGATGTTTTTATCCATTCCAAAAATGTGAAAGACGCATTGCAGGGCGACAAAGTCCTGATCGTAACCTATAACTTCAAAGGTAAGAAGATGGAGGGTTCCGTTTTGGAAGTTTTAGAACGGAAACGAGACCAGTTTGTGGGGACTTTGCAATTCATTCCGCATAAGGAGTTTGGTTTTGTGGTGTGTGATAAAAAGACCATTAATACTGATATTTTCATTCCAAAAAGTAATATTAATGATGCCAAAGACGGCGATAAAGTCATTGTAAAAATGACCGAATGGCGCGCCGGAGAAAAGAATCCTACCGGAGAAATCATAAAAATCCTTGGAAAACCTGGAGATCACGATACCGAAATCCATTCGATTCTTGCAGAGTACGGCCTTCCTTACGAGTTTCCAGATGGGGTAGAGGCAGAGGCGGACCACATTGATAGAACTATAGACGAAGAGGAGGTAAAAGCCAACCGCCGTGATATGCGTGGTGTATTGACTTTCACGATTGACCCGAAAGATGCTAAGGATTTTGATGATGCCCTTTCCATTCAAAAACTTCCGAACGGGAACTGGGAAATTGGGGTACACATTGCAGATGTTTCGCATTATGTGGTTCCTGGGACTATTTTGGATGAAGAAGCCTACAGCCGTGCAACATCCGTGTATCTAGTTGATAGAGTGGTGCCTATGCTCCCAGAAGTATTGAGTAATGATGTTTGTTCCCTTCGTCCAAATGAAGATAAATACACCTTTTCCGCCGTTTTTGAACTCAATGATGATGCTGAAATCATGGCGCAATGGTTTGGTAGAACGGTGATACATTCCGACCGGCGATTCTCTTATGAAGAGGCCCAGGAGCGTATAGAAACCCGCGAAGGCGACCTTGCCGAAGAAATCCTTACTCTGGATCGTCTGGCCAAAATTTTAAGGGAAAAGAGGATTCGCGATGGTGCCATTACTTTTGATAGAAGCGAAGTGCGCTTTAATTTAGATGAAAATGATGAGCCTATCGGCGTTTATTTTAAAATTAGCAAAGATTCCAACCATTTGATCGAGGAATTTATGCTGTTGGCGAATAGGAAAGTTTCAGAATTTATTTCATTAAATGAAAAAAGGACGCCTAACGGAAACACATTTATCTACCGTATTCACGATGATCCGGACCCTGCAAAACTCGAAGCTTTGCGGGATTTCGTAGGGACATTTGGTTATAAGATGAGTTTGGATAATGCCAAAAAAATCGCCCAATCCTTGAACGCCCTTTTGAAAGATGTGAAAGGCAAAGGTGAGGAAAATATGATTGAAACTTTGGCGATGCGTTCCATGAGTAAAGCGATTTATTCCACAGAGCCAATTGGTCACTATGGTCTTGGTTTTGAGTATTATAGCCATTTTACTTCACCGATTCGCCGCTATCCAGATTTAATTGCCCACCGCCTGTTACAGCATTATTTAGACGGCGGAAAATCCCCTAATAAGCAGGAATATGAAGAAAAATGCAAGCATTGTTCCGCTATGGAGCGCCTTGCTGCCGATGCAGAGCGGGATTCCATTAAATTCATGCAGGTAAAATTTATGGAAAAACACTTAGGAGAAACATTCGAAGGCGTGATTTCCGGTGTTGCTGATTTCGGATTCTGGGTTCAAATTCCGGAAAACGGTGCCGAAGGTTTGATAAAATTACGCGATTTGATGGACGATTCCTACCAATACAATGCTCAAACCCACGCCGTGTATGGTGCGCGCACCGGTAACCGATACCAGTTGGGGGATACGCTGAAAATTCAGGTGGTGAAGGCCAATCTCGCTGCGAAACAACTCGATTTTAAGATTGTGTCCAAAACAGCGTTTCAGGAAGAAATTTAATTTAAATCAAACTTCGGCAACTGGGCCGGAGTTTTTTATATTTTTAACCAAAATTTTTGTTGATGTTAGAACTCATATTTTCTGCGGTCGGTCTTGGTTTCATGCTGAGTTTGTTCTTCATAGGGCCTATATTTTTTCTGCTTGTAGAAACAAGTTTTTCGCGCGGCCCGAAACATGCCATTGCACTGGATGCGGGCGTTATTTTAGCTGATATTTTCTTCATCATAGTGGCCTATTTTGCCAGTAAGGACTTGGTAAATATTATTGACAAGCATCCTGGTTTTTACAGGATTACAGCATTCATTATATTAGTATATGGCGTTTTTATGATTTTTTCTAAAACCAATATGCATTTAGAAAAGGAAGACAAAATCATTAATCAAAACTATTTTAAAACATTTTTGAGTGGTTTTTTCCTCAATCTTTTGAATATAGGAGTGGTGCTTTTTTGGTTGGTTACGGTGATTTCTGTTCGCAATCAATATCCTGATCTTGAAGATTTTATATTTTATATGGTACTTATGATTATGACCTACTTGGGTATAGATTTGCTCAAGATATATTTGGCTAAACAGTTCCATGAAAAACTTACCGATAATCTCGCCAATAAAATTCGCAAAGGTGTGGGACTTATTCTTTGTGGCTTCAGTATTTTTATATTTATGCAAAGCTTTGCTAAGTTCAACCAGTTCGATAAGAAATTAGAGGAGGCTGAAAAACAGGAACAAAAGCGGTAAGTCTACTTAAAATGAAAGAAGTAATCTATCCTCCAAAACTAAAAAAAGGAGCGAAAATCGCCATCATTTCTCCTGCCGGATCGGTGGAGGAAATCCAACTGGAAAAAGGAATCAATTTTTTAAAATCAAAAGGATTCGAGACTGTTTTAGGCAAAAATGTTTTTACCAAAGTGTTTAGCGGATACAGTTATGCCGGCACGGAAGAAGAACGGATTTCCGATATCAACTGGGCTCTGAACGATCCTGAAATTTCCGCAGTTTGGGCGTCCAGAGGTGGGTATGGCTGTATGCATTTGGTTAGAAATATTAAACTATCGGGCTTCAAAAAAACGCCAAAATGGTATATTGGATATTCAGATAATACGGTGATAAACAGTTTTTTGCTTAAAAATAATTTTGCCTCCATTCATGGGCAAACCATCAAAACTTCAAGTTTCGGTGTGATTGATGATGGCTATGACCGCACTTTTGATATTCTTCTGGGAAAGAAGCCAAAATATTCTGTAAAACCGCATAAATGCAACAAATTTGGTACGGCAGAGGGCCAGCTGATTGGCGGAAATCTGGCTTTGGTATATGCACTTCTGGGTACAAAATATTCATATGATTTTAAGGATAAAATCTTATTTATAGAAGATATCGGAGAACAATACTACGCACTGGACAGGATGCTTATGTCGCTCGATTTAGCAGGCGTTTTTAGCAAAATTTCGGGGTTAATTGTTGGCGGAATGACGAACATGGGAGACGAGAAATCCAACAAAGATTTCGAGGAAAGTTTTGATGATTTTGCCTACAAAATCGTTGCAGAAAGGATTAAAAATTACGACTTTCCGACTATTTTCGGTTTCCCAAATGGCCATATTTTTGACAACCGTCCGCTGATTATCGGCGCCGATGTGAGGATGAAAGTAGGAGAGAAGGTTACTTTAGATTTTTAGAAACGGGAAACAAAAACGAAGAATATAAAACCAATTGCCGTGGCCGATCACAATGATTTTGGCAAACTCGCCGAAGAACTTGCCGCCGATTTTTTAACCAAAAAAGGATATAAAATTTTGGTTAAAAACTACCGTTTCCGAAAGGCCGAAGTAGATATCATCGCTGAATTTGAAAGTCAAATTATTATTGTCGAAGTAAAGGCGCGGCAAAACCATACCGTAATGGAGCCTCATGAGGCCGTAAACAAGGCCAAAATTCGACTTTTAGTGGCCGCCGCAGACGAGTTTATGAAGGAGCGAACGAACGAAGTCCGTTTCGACATTATCGCCGTTATTCGCACTCCCAACGGCAAACTGGAAATCACCTATATAGAAAATGCTTTCGATAGCATAGATGCCAACTAAAAATTTAGAGAAAAAATTCCCTCTCCAAAAATGGAGAGGGAATTTTCAGGTGAGGATAAAACCTATTTTATCTCCAAGCAGCCCACTCTTCCGCCGGCATTACCGGTTGGTTGGGTTTTGTAGTCGTCTCTATCAGCATGTACGATGATGGATTTCCCAATGATGTTTTTAGAAGCATCTGCACAGCCGATACACCATTTATCCGTTTTGAAAATGACGCGCCCAGTGCCATTTTTATCAGCGATCAGGTTTCCAATATCGCCCATGTGGTACTGCCCCGTGCCCCATTTGCCGTGGCCGTCCTTGGTCGGATTCCAGTGTCCGCCGGCAGATTTTGCGTCATCGGACGAGCAGTCCCCAAACTCATGTATGTGCACGGCATGCGTGCCCGGTTTCAGTCTGTAGGCGTTCAGGTCCATTTCCACAGTACCGTTTTTCTGTGTGAATTTTGCCGTTCCTTGCGTTTCCGTGCCACTTTTTGCCAGGATGGTGTAGGTTTTCGTGGTCGTACAAGAGGCCACTGCGAGTAGTGTTCCCGCTGCTAAAATTAGATTTTTCATACTTTAAGATTTTGGTTGAGATTTATTTTCAAAATTAGTAAAAAATACCACTTAATCTTGACATTATATCCATTAAAATTTTCAGGAAATTAAACAAATGCTTAGGAAAAAGATTTTGTTCAAAACGCTGATATTTGGCATCGCTGTTGCATTGATATCCCATAATTAAAATCAAAAAAAAAATGAAGTCAATCACAAAAGTCCTTGCCCTATCGGCTATCATGGCAATTACCACAGGCGTAAATGCGCAACACAGAGTAAAACATCAAAAAGTGTACAAAAAAACAGTAGCACACAGACAATCGCTAAAATCCTTGATTACAGGAAATGTAGGTAAATACGCAATGATGGATCTCAATCTGTTTAGAAACCCAGTTTTCATGGCGAGGTTCAAAAGAACTACCGGTGCCGATTACAAGGAGCTAGTGAAAAACTTTAACACAGAAACTCCTATCGTTACGGATGGCGAGCTCTATAAATTCAGTGCCTGCAAAGCGCACGATTGCGCTGCATACAGAACGGATGTGTATTATGATCCGAAAACCGACCGTCTTATGATTACCAATACCGTGGGAGACGCGCCGCACAGCTACTCCGAAAAAGGGAAACTTTACCCTTCGGACACGCTAAAAGGCATGTAATTTCTCTTATCGAACTATATTTTTCAAACCCTTGCAGACACCATTCTGCGAGGGTTTTTATTTGGTGGTCAGCGGGAGACTCTTTGGGAGACTCTTTTTTTGGGCGCCTATATCCGTCCTCCGCTCCCGCTGTTTTGCTCGTCGTTCCTCCTCACAAAACGAGCTCCGCTCAGGCCGGGGCGCACGAGATTCGCTGGTAAAATAGCTTCAAACTTTTCTTTTACCATTCAGTCAAAGAAATCTACCATTCAGCCAAAATAAATTTATTTCAAATCAAACAGGCAATACCTTTGTCTCATCATTAACACCTAAAACTACTTAAAAATGAAAAAAATAATTTTCGCAATCACAGTATTAGCTTTCACGCAGACCGCTATTGCACAGCAAAAAACCGCAGTAAAAACTTCGACTAAAACAATCTCAACAAGTAAATCCACAGATTACGAAAAAACAATGGCGGAAAAAATTTCGGCGCTGGATCAGGCAACCACCCTCGACGCGCTATCCACTTTGGCAAATGACTTTGCAAAAATTGGAGAGAAAGAAAAAAAGCAATGGCTGCCGTTCTACTATTCGGCTCTCGCGAATATCCGAAAAGGACGCATGCTTTTGCAAGACAACAAAAACGAAGGCGTGGATGCCATTGCAGACGAGGCTGATAAAAACATTGCCCTGGCAGAAGCACTTTCCCCGATGAATTCCGAATTATTTATCCTTAAAAAAATGACGCACAGCCTGCGCATGAGGGTAAACCCCATGATGAGGTTCCGTACGGAAGGTGACGAAGCGGCAAAGGCACTGTCTGTTGCAAAATCTTTAGATGCGAACAACCCCCGCATCATGTTGTTGGAGGCAGAGGACACCTATTTCACACCGAAACAGTATGGCGGAAGCAAGGAAAAAGGTCTTGAGATGCTGAAAAAATCGCTGGACATGTTCAAAAAATTCACTCCGAAAACTGCGCTGGATCCAAATTGGGGACAAAAAGAAGCGGAAAACTTGATTGCTAGAGCGCAATAATTTCCTTAAAAAAACCATTTGATAGGCTCAAAATAAAGTCGATTATTTATTTTTCGTTAGTAATTTACCACCAAAACGCTTTGATAAAATTAAAATTATAAAACCATTGAGCAAGTAAAATCTGCCATTCGGATAGAATTTTTTCCAGATCCGCCTAAGCAGTTTTACCTTTAACAAAGAAATAAAAAAAATGACCAGAAAATTCATCAACACCATTATTTGGACTTCTATTTTAGCCGGACTGATTATGTTTGTGGCATTTGCCAATGAAAAAACACCTTATAACGCTTTACTTTTTATAGCGACTTCATTTAGTTATTCCATCCCCTTGGCCTTTGTGAATGGCTTTGGAAATCAGTGGCTCGATACAAAGTTTTCGTGGGCGAATGAGACTAAAAAACGCTTGTTCTACGGGATTATTTTCATTGTTTTAGGAAATGCCATCGTAGTTTTAACTCGAAACTATATTGATTTTGTTTTAATTCAAAAAACAGATCCGAACAAGTTTTTCACTGGGATTACAGCCTTTTATAATTGGGCGGTCATCAATGTCGCACTCCTAATTTCCGCGATTCTCCACGCCAAAAGTTTCATGGAGGAATGGAAAAAGTCGGCAAAAAAAGAGGTATTCGAACAAAAAATAATTACGGGAAATGTGAGTGCGCAATTTGAGAGTTTGAAAAACCAACTAGATCCGCATTTTCTCTTCAATTCCCTGAATGTTTTGAGCGCTCTGATTGATGAAAATCCGCAGCAGGCACAGCAGTTCACGGAATCCATGTCAAAGATTTACCGCTATGTTTTAGAGCAGAAAGATAAAGAACTTGTAACAGTGGAGGAAGAGCTGGACTTTGCTAAAACTTATTGTGTACTGCTGAAAACCCGCTTCGAAAACAGCGTTAACTTTGTATTTGAGGTGGACGAAAAAGATAAAAAGTTTTTTGTGGTACCACTCTCTTTGCAATTATTATTGGAAAACTGCATCAAACATAATTTCGCTACTGCTAATAATCCGCTGAACATCAAGATTTATTCAGAAGAAGGCCATTTACTGATTGAAAATAATTTGATGCAGAGAGAGCAAGTTAAAGACAGCCCAGGAATTGGCCTTTCCAATATAGTACAACGGTATTCATTATTAACCAAACAACATGTATCAATCGAAAAATCAGAGGATTTTTTCCGTGTTAAAATTCCAATTCTTACCCAAAAAAATACAGCTATGGCTATGCAACCTACCTCCGAATCAATTGCTTACAACAGAGCATCTAAACGCGTAAAAGAACTGAAGGGGTTCTACGGAAACCTTATTTCTTATTGTCTTGTGATTCCATTTTTAATTATTGTAAACCTTTATACTGCGCCAAGATACCATTGGTTTTGGTGGCCGATGTTAGGATGGGGAATAGGGTTGGCATCACACGCTTTACAGGTTTTCGGAATTGGAAGAAACTGGGAAGAAAAGCAAATCCGAAAAATTTTGGAAAAAGAAAATTTTAATAAATAATCATGGAAAATTACAGTGAAATTAAGTATTTAGAAGCGAAGAGAAAGGTAAAACAACTTAAAGGCTTCTATACCCATGCGACGGTTTATGTGCTTGTTAATTTGTTTCTCATTGCGAGAAAAATTTATCATGGAAAATCTATCTTCGATATCGACATTTACTGGACTGCTTTATTCTGGGGTATAGGGCTACTGGTGCATGGTTCAAGCTTCTTTTTGCCTCATTTCTTTCTCGGAAAGGATTGGGAGGAGAAAAAGATTAGAGATCTAATGGACGAAGAATTAAAAAAATAATTTCCCTAGTATTGTTCATTAATATATGATTACCTCCATCATCATCGAAGACGAAAAACCTGCCGCAAGAAAACTCGAGCGGATGTTAGGTTTATTTACTGAAATTCAGAATGTTGCAATGGTCAATTCTGTGGAAGAAGCGGTAGAATATTTTAATAATAATCCACATCCAGATCTGATTTTTTCCGATATTGTTTTGGGAGACGGGTTGTCTTTCGATATTTTCGAGCAGGTTCCGGTGAAAAGCTTTATCATCTACACCACAGCGTTTGATAATTATACTTTGAAAGCCTTTAAACTCAACTCAGTAGATTATCTGCTAAAGCCAATTATAGAGGAAGATCTAAGAAATGCCATCGAAAAATACAAATCTTTCGTACCACAGAACCAGTCTCATAATGAATTGAATCTGAAGGATTTAATTAAAAAAGAAAATCCAAAACTTTCGAGGATTTTGGTAAAAATTGGTTACAATTTGAAGATTATTCCTGTGGCAGAAGTGTCGTGTTTTTTTAGCGAGAATAAAATCGTTTATGCACAAACTTCGAAACGCGCCTTTCCCACGGATTTTACTTTAGACGAACTTGAAAATATTTTGGAGGATAGTCATTTTTACCGCGTAAACAGGCAGTTTATCATCAACCTAGATTATATTAAAAACATCCAAACTTCGCCGGTTTATAAACTCGAAATGCAATACCAACCAGAAGAGGAAATCACCGTGAGCCGCGATCGTGTAAAGGAATTTAAGGAGTGGCTGGCTCGGTAATTTAATCCTTCATAAAAACCTCCAAATCCATTCTGAGCCACTTTCCTTCCCATTCTTTGCTCACGGCTTTGGCGTAGAATCTTTTGCCGGCGTCCATTAGGCGGGCGATGGTTTGGTTTTTCGCTTTCGGAAGATAGCCGATTTTTTGGTCGCCGAAAAGCACAAGAACCGCAAATTTATCATATTCATTATCAGGCTCGCGTCTCAGCGTAAGTTCGGACTGACCGATGATTATTTGCTTTTCAATCTCGGTGAGGTTGAGGTAGGAAGTTCCTGCGACAATGGATTGGAGCGCGAGGATATCCTCATCGAACGCTGTGAACGAAATGGATCTCTCAAGGATTCCTTTTAGGAACTGCCCGTCGGGTTTTATCAGTCCGTTACTCATAGGTTTCTTTTATCAGTTGGTAGATTTGGTTTTGCTCGGCTAATGCCTTTTTATACTCCTCAATTTCTTTTGCAAGGCGGTCTTGCTGTTCGGCTACCCATTCATCATCCCGGATAAGGTCTGCAATCTTAAAAGGGAATTCAGCTTCCAATGCTTTTTTTTGTTCCTCAAGTTCTAAAATTCCCTGTTTTAGAGCCGAAATTTGCAGTTGGATGTTTTCCACGCTCTGCTCGTCGGCATTAGTATTTTTGGCTGCAAGTTGCTCGGAATATACAATTTGCAGCGCCTTCATACGATCCAAGTCGCCGTTATCGTAAGCAAATCGGAATTGTTGCCACATTTCCTGCTGTAGTTCCGTCATCTCAGGGTTAATGTCAGGGTGCAGCGCTTTAGCAATCGTTCGGTAAATTTTTCGCAATTCCATACTGAATTCCGAAGAATGCAGATTGCTGAGAACCGCCTTGCCCCAAACTACTTTTTTCTTACCCTCATTAACTTCAGTGTACGCTTTTTTAGTCATTTCAGCCACCGTTGCTTCAATAGCTGTAAAGTCAGGGGTTTGGTCATGATTAATATTTTGATGACAGAGTTGAATCTTTTTCTTAGCTGCTTTCAGGGCAATTTGAAGCTCCAGAATCTCAATTTCAAAGATACCGATTTTTGTTTGATACAGAGCTTCCAACTGCGTTTTGCCCCAGTTTTTCATCACATCCAAATCATTTAATACAGCGATGTATCCGGTTTTTAGAATTTCGAGGGATTGCAATGCTTCTTCCTTGGTCATGGTAGGTTTTTGGTAAAAATAAGGAATTTTTTTCAGGTTAAATTATATCGAATCATTACTTTTGAAGAATATTATGTTCCGTTTTTCACTAAAATATTTCCTTTTCACCATCGCAATTTTTATTGTTGAAGTTTTAATTGCGACCAAACTCAAAAATATATTATTCATCCGAGCCTTTTTTGGAGATGTTTTGGTGGAGGCGCTCGTCTACATCTTTGTACTGTCTTTTTTTGAAATATATGACAAGGCAAAACTGATCATCGGAATTTTTATTTTCTCTGTGTTTATTGAGGTTCTACAACATTTTCATACTGCGGATTTGTTAGGATTCAGGCCGGAAAGTGTCCCATACATCGTCCTTGGAGATACATTTTCTTGGGTAGATATTTTGTGCTACGCCGGAGGTTGCATTATCCTTTTTGTTATCGAAAAAATTTACCGCCCGAAGGCATCGTAATGGTCTTCAGCATATTTAATAGCGTTCCAGCAGTAGCACATTTGCTTTTTCTAAAGGCTAAGTTCATTATTCACATTGCACGAGATGGGTATGTAGCAGTCTGTTTGCTCAAAAAAACTACGGTAGGTTTCTATTTTGAATACGAGGCCGTGCCGTGCAAATACAGAATTTTTATGATCTGAAATCTAATTTCCTCAAATTTCTCAATTGATTTTCCACCAGTTTCTGTGTGGAAGCAATCTATAAGGTAAGATTTTCATCATGCAAAAAGTTGGGATCGTAGGCAAAAATTCTTGCGTGCAAATTTCACTGTTTTTGAAGGCTATTTACAGCAGATTTAAAAAATACTACGATCCTGAAGCAGGAATGTTAAATTAAATTATATTTTTCGAATTCAAATCCTGCGCAATCAGCCATGCCTCGCTCCAGCATGCTTGGAAATTGAAACCGCCCGTTACCGCATCGATATCGAGGACTTCGCCTGCGATGTAAAAATTTGGGAGGATTTTCGAGGCCATATTTTTAAAATTTATTTCCTTTAAATCCACACCTCCGGCGGTTACAAATTCATCTTTATAAGTAGATTTTCCGGAAACTTTGAGTTTGTTTTCGCAAAGGAATTCAAGAATTCTTTGTAGTTCTTTAGTAGTAATATTCGAGATGTTTTTCTCAACATCCACTTTTGAAAGCCAAAGAATACGGTGCCAAAACCGCGACGAAATATAGTATATTTTGCTGGCGCCAATTGATTTTTTAGGGTTTGCTTGTCGGAATTTTTTAAAAATATCCTCGGCTTCATCTTTATTTGTCCCGATGAAATTTACTACAATTTCAAACTGATATTTCAGTGCCGCTAACTCGCGCGCTTTCCACGCCGAAAGTTTTAGAATTGCTGGCCCCGAAAGCCCCCAATGCGTGATGAGCATCGGTCCGGATTCTTCCATTTTCAGCGATGGTATGGCCACTTCGGCATTGGTAAAAGTCGTTCCTGGCAGATCATGTAGGACTTCACTTTTGATGTTGAAAGTAAAGAGCGACGGCACCAGATCTATGGTTTTATGACCTAAACTTTCAAGGATTTTCAAAGATTTGGGCGAACTTCCCGTGGTGTAAATCAGCGTATCGGCTTGGTAATCGCCATTATTGGTTTTAATTAGATATTTCCCTCCCCACGGTTGGATTTCCTTTACTCCTGTCTGTGTTTTGACTTCAATTTTTTTAGTGAGAATCTCGTTTTGCATTGCGTCTATGATGCTCTGGGAATTATTGGTTTCAGGAAATATTCGGTTGTCGTCCTCTATTTTTAGCGCCACATTTCTATTCTCAAACCAATCCATGGTATCGCCGGGCTGGAATTTACTGAAAACACTTAGCAGCTCCTTGTTTCCACGAGGGTAGAACTTTACCAATTCTCTTGGGTCGAAACAGGCATGGCTCACATTGCATCGCCCACCACCGGAGATTTTTACCTTCTGTAAAACATCGGTGTTTTGTTCCAAAATAGTGATGTCGAATTGTGTTTCGTCCAAATTTGCCGCACAGAAAAATCCTGCTGCGCCGCCGCCAATGATGATGATTTTCTTTTTTTCCATTTTGAAATGTGCCGAAGTTTCCGATTTCCAGGAACGACACAAAAATACAATTTTTCTACCCGGCTTAGATTGCGTATTTTTGAGCTTAAAATTTAAGAAAATGTCTTTATTCAAATATAAATTCGAGGTGCGATGGAGTGATATCGATGCCAACCGCCACCTCGCCAACGCCACCTATATGGAGTATTGCGCGCAAACGCGAATGGCCTTCATGAATCGTTATAAAATGGGGCTTGCCCAATTGAACCGATGGGGAATTGGGGCGGTGATTTTACACGAACGCTATTCTTTTTTCAAGGAAATTTATGCCGATCAAACTGTGATTGTAACCTTGGAAGTGGGCGGTTCGTCCGAAGACGCCTCTATTTACCAGTTTGTTCACAAGTTCTACCTCCCGGATGGAACACATTGCGCCACTGCCGAAGCTACGGGCGTTTGGATTGATATGATGTTGCGAAAATCCACCACGCCGCCGGATGATATTGTAGAGGTTTTAAATGATTTTAAATCTGAAAAGACCAAACTCATGTCCAAAGAAGATATCAAAAATCTTCCTTTCCGCCCAGAGAATATTAACCCAGAGGATTTGGTCGTTGGTTTGTAATTTTAGGTTTTAATCTTTCTTAAGATTTCAAAGATAAATTTTAATACTATTAGGCAATTATGAAAAGCCAGTATCCAGCCACCAAAAAATAAACGCATGCTTCAAGATAAAAATCCGCAACTCACCCCTGTCTCTTCTTTGGGAGAATTTGGCCTTATAAAACATCTTACCGAAAATATTAGTTTAAAACAGAAATCTTCCGAAATGGGAGTGGGCGATGATGCCGCAATCCTAAATCCCGAAGGCAAAAAAATACTTATTTCCACTGATATTTTGGCGGAAGGGGTTCACTTTAATTTAGGCTATGTCCCGCTGAAACACTTGGGTTATAAGGCAGTAGTGGTCAATCTTTCCGACATTGCCGCTATGAATGCTGAACCTGCACAAATACTAGTTTCTGTGGCTGCCAGTAATCGTTTTCCAGTAGAGGCGTTTGAGGAGATTTATGCCGGAATTGACCTGGCTTGTAAGCATTATAAAGTTGATTTAGTAGGTGGTGATACCACGAGTTCTAATGCTGGATTAATATTAAGTGTCACGGCAATAGGTTTTTCTGAAACCGAAAAAATAGTAAAAAGATCGGGAGCAAAACCTAACGACCTTTTGGTAGTGACGGGCGATTTAGGCGGTGCATATTTTGGATTACAGATTTTGGAACGGGAACATTCGGTTTTTCTTGCTAATCCGAATATGCAGCCGGAAATGGAGGGCTATGAATATATTCTCGAACGCCAATTAAAACCTGAAGCACGCACGGATGTCCGCAAAACATTAGATGAATTGGGCGTTCAACCCACTTCTATGATTGATGTTTCAGATGGTCTTGCGTCTGAAATTTTGCACCTTTCCGATCAAAGCGGAGTGGGTTTTAGACTTTATGAAGAGAAAATCCCACTGGATCCGCAAACTATTAGTACAGCAGATGAATTCAATTTAAACCCTGTAATGGCGGCTCTTAATGGTGGTGAAGATTATGAATTACTGTTTACGATTGCAGCCGGAGATTTCGACAAAATTAAAAACCACCCGGATTTCAGTATCATAGGACACGCAACAGAAACCCCGGATAATTATCTCGTGGCGCGCGGTTCCGAGGAACTGGTAAAACTCACTGCGCAGGGATGGGATGCGTATTTGAATAAATAGTCATAAACTTGCATTGTTTTCCCATTTTTTTAAACTGATTATAATAACGAAGTTATGTACACCACCCAAGAAATCCTCGATATTTACCAACTCCCGTTTTTGGAACTTGTTTATCGTGCGGCAGAAGTGCACCGCCAGCATCACGATCCCAATAAAGTTCAGATTTCTTCGCTCATTTCCGTGAAAACCGGTGGCTGTCCGGAAGATTGTGGCTACTGTCCGCAGGCGGCGCGCTACCATACGGAGGTGAAAATTCATGATTTGCTCCCTGTAAGCCAAGTGAAAGCCCAGGCATTGCGTGCTCGCGAAAACGGAATTTCCCGTGTATGTCTTGGTGCCGCGTGGCGCAATGTGAAGGATGGCAAAGATTTCGACCAAGTGTTAGATATGGTGCGAGAAGTCACCAAGCTAGATATGGAAGTCTGCTGCACGCTCGGAATGCTCACCGAAAATCAGGCAAAACGATTGGAAGAAGCTGGGCTTTATGCGTACAATCACAATATAGACAGTTCCGAAGATTATTACAAAGAGGTAATTTCCACGCGCGCGTTTCACGATCGTATGGAAACGATAGGCAATGTCCGGAAAACCTCTATCACCCTGTGTTCCGGCGGAATTATAGGGATGGGCGAGAGCGTGGAAGACCGCTGCGGAATGTTGAAAGTTTTGGCAAACATGACGCCGCAACCGGAAAGCGTGCCGATAAACGCATTAGTGGCCGTAGAAGGGACGCCGCTGCAAGAACAGGAACCCGTGAATATCTTCGAATTTGTGCGTATGGTGGCCACCGCCCGTATTGTGTTGCCAAAAACCCAAGTGCGGCTTTCGGCGGGGCGCACGGGGCTTTCTCAGGAAGGCCAGGCGCTGTGTTTTTTGGCGGGTGCCAATTCTATTTTCGCCGGCGACAAACTCCTGACCACGCCAAATCCTGATGTCAACGAGGACAAAAAACTCTTCGATCTTTTAGGCATAAAACCCCAAAGTCCATTTGAAAAACATCCAAAACGCGAAGTAGTTCCGGCTGAGGAGTCCAAAATTCAGCCCCTCGGAGAAAAACCGAAATGGACGCGCCCCGGTCACATAATCGAACGCAACGAAGCCGCCAGAAAAAAAGATTAGATTAGATAAATTCAGTAAAATCAATCAATCTGAGTGAGTATTAACCAAAATTCTGCCCAAAAAAATCACTCCGCGTGCAGCATTTGCTCCGTAAACGCCGCAAACATCTGAGGATGAATTAGTTCCTGAACATTCAGGTCGATAGACTTTTCCGTTATCACCTCCTCCACATAATTTTTCGTGTCGAAATAGCAAAGATCCCACTTCCCGTTATGATATTCCAGAGAGGAAAGATTCTCAATCCAGTCACCTGAGTTTAAATAATGCACGGAGCCCTTTTCGTTCGTCGCGATTCGGTCTGCCGGCTGGTGTATGTGTCCGCAGATTACAAAATCATAGTGATTGTCTATCGCCAGTTCGATTGCTTTTCCCTCAAAATCCGCGATAAAGGCCACCGCTTTTTTCACCGAATTCTTTATTTTTTTAGACAAAGAAACCTTCGGACGCCCCATAGATTCCATTAGGAAATTGATCGCACGGTTGATCAAAATCAACCAGTCATAACCGATTCCTCCCAGTTTTGCCAAGATTTTAGCCCCGCCTTTCGTCGTATTATCGAATACATCCCCGTGGAAAATCCAATGTTTCTGGCCATCCATTTCCAGCAGATATTTATCCGTCAGGAATAGGTTTCCCATGCGCAGGTCGGTATATTTTCGCAAGAATTCATCGTGGTTTCCCGTGATGTAGATCACCTGCGTATCCTTTTTCATCAGTTTGAACAGTTCGCTGATAACCGCCATGTGGGAATTCGGGAAATAGCGTTTCGAGAAAGCCCATCCATCTATGATGTCACCGTTCAGGATCAGCAGTTTAGGCTTTACAGATTTCAGGTAGGACAGCAGTTCTTTCGCGTGGCAGCCGTAGGTTCCGAGGTGTATATCAGACAGAATCACCACCTCCACTTCGCGTCTTTTGTTCGGCATTTCAGTTTTTTCAAAGTTAAACCCCAAAAATGAATTGAAAGTTAAGCCAAAATTAAGTTTTAATCCACTTGTTTTTTCCGGGGAAGGTTTGGGCGCCTTTTCCGTCCTCCGCTCCCGCTGTTTTGTTCGTCGTTCCTCCTCGCAAAACGAGCTCCGCTCAGGCCGGGGCGCACGGGATTCGCAGTCCCGAATGAATTCCCGAGTACCAGCGGTTTATTGTCGGTGCAAAGACTGAAAACCGTTCGCTCCTCAATTCTCAAAGCGGATAGAAAACCTTCCGAAGCGCATGTTGCCAGAGGATATCTCACAGTAATTTTTGAGCGGTGAGCCAAATCCCCATTGGAACTTCTATATCAGAAAGCTGCATGTAATTTTTAACCTCACCAAAATATTTCAAGTTAAAAAGTTCTGAATTTTCAAAAACAAACCAGGTACGGCGACTATTCAGGTATTAACAAAAAAACCTCGCAAATAAGTCTTGAGGTTTTAGAATTAATTTTTAAAATGACTTACGCTATTTGTGTTTTATCCGCGGTTGCGATATTTACTATGACTTCCACAGCTTTCGCCATGCTTTCCAAGGTCACATATTCATACGGACCGTGGAAATTCATGCCGCCAGCGAAGATGTTCGGACAAGGCAATCCCATGTAGGAAAGTTGCGCGCCATCGGTCCCACCGCGGATGGCTTTGATTTTCGGTTCTATGTCGGCATCTTTCAGAGCTTGTTCCGCAATATCGATGATGTGCATTTTACCTTCAAACTGCTGCTTCATGTTGCGATATTGCTCTTTTATTTCGAGTTTTGCCGTATTTTCGCCATGTTTTTGGTTGAATTCAGCTACTTTTTGCGCCAAAAATTTCTTTCTCGCTTCAAATTTACCGCTATCGTGGTCCCGGATGATGTATTGGATTTTCGCTTCCGAAACATCCGATTTCAAATCTGTTAGGTGGAAAAACCCTTCAAACCCTTTCGTGGTAGATGGTGTTTCGTTTTCCGGCATAGACTTTATGAAATCTGCTGCCAAAAGCGAAGCGTTTACCATTTTCCCAAACGCATACCCCGGATGCACGCTGAGTCCATGGATGCTGACCACTGCACCGGCCGCGTTGAAGTTTTCGTATTCCAGTTCGCCCGGTTCGCTGCCATCCATTGTGTAGGCCCATTCGGCACCGAATTTTTCTACATCAAATTTATGCGCGCCACGCCCGATTTCCTCATCCGGAGTGAACCCGATTGCAATTCTGCTGTGTTTAATTTCCGGATGTGCCAAAAGATACTCAGCCGCCGTTACGATTTCTGCCAAACCAGCCTTGTCGTCGGCGCCGAGAAGGGTCGTTCCATCAGTCGTGATGAGGGTTTCACCAATAAATTTCTTTAAACTTTCAAAGTGCGATGCCGAAAGTGTAAAGCCGGTTTCTTTGTTCAAAACTAAGTCTTCGCCGCTGTAATTTTTCCAAATCTGCGGGTTTACATTTTCACCATTGAAGTCCGGTGAGGTATCATAATGCGCGATGAATCCCACAGTCGGCTGGTTGTCATTTTCTAAATTGGAAGGAAGATAGGCAAAGATATAGCCATTCTCGTCGATAGATACATCGCTGAGTCCTAATGTTTTCAGTTCTTCAAAAATATAGTTGGCGATGTCCCATTGTCTTTCTGTGGAAGGTGTGGTTTCGCTTTCAGGATCGCTGGTTGAAAATATTTTGGCGTAAGAAATAAAACGTTTTAGTAGTTTTTCTTTCCATTCCGCGGTGAAGTTTATTTTAGACATGATTTTAGATTAAAAAGTAAAGAACAAAGTTAAGGAAATTTTTGTGAGGGAAGGAATGATGGAGGGAGGTAGAAAAGAAGTGTGGAAGGAGGGAGAGGGTAATTGAGTTCACACAGATTTTGCTTATTGGCTAAAAGTGTTATCTTTGAAATAATCAAATAACAGCGAAAATGTTTCTTACCGAATGTCCGCGAGATGCCATGCAGGGTTGGGGCGAATTTATCCCAACTCAACAGAAAATTGATTATATCAATTCATTAATGGCTGTGAATTATGATATTTTAGATTGCGGCAGTTTCGTTTCCCCAAAAGCCATTCCTCAAATGGCGGATACGGCGGAGGTAATAGACCATATCGATAAAAGTACTTCCAAGACAAAACTCTCCGTGATTGTTGCCAATATCAGCGGTGCGGAACACGCCTTGAAACACGAGAAAGTGGACATTCTGGGCTTCCCGTTTTCGATTTCCGAAACTTTTCAATTTAGAAATACCAATAAAACGCAGGAACAGGCATTCGACCAAATTATAGAGATTTTTGAGCTCACAAATAGTGCAGAAAAGACTCTAAACATCTATTTTTCCATGGCTTTCGGGAACCCGTACGGGGAAATGTGGAAGGCCGAAGATGTCGATTTTTGGGCAAAAAGGTTTAGCGAATTGGGAATTAAAAACATTTTGCTATCCGATACCACCGGAACCGGCACTCTGGCGCAAATCGAGCAGCTTTTCCGAGAAATTCCTGCGAAATATCCAGGCGTAGATTTCGGGGCACACTTCCATAACCGATACGAAGATTCTTATTCTAAACTAAAAGCGGCCTACGATCAAGGTTGTCGCAGGTTTGATTCTGCTATAAAAGGGATTGGCGGTTGCCCCATGGCAAAGGATGAACTGATTGGCAATATGCCGACAGAGCAAGTCATCAACTTTATGGCGCATGAGAAAATAGAGCATTCTTTGAATTTGCTCAACTTCGAAAGCGCATGGAACAAGGCGAAAGATATTTTTCATTTTTGAAATTTTTAAACCTATATGGGTATTGTTATTTATGTCTGAATAATTAAGAAAATTCCCGCGTATTCTTATTATAATGACTTCCTATAAAGTATACAAATCATTAGCCCAAGAATGAAATTCCGCAACATTTAAAATAGATTTTATGAAAACTATAGGTATGATAGGTGGCATGAGTTGGGAGTCCTCTCTCGAATATTATCGTATTATAAATGAAAAAACTAGAGAAAAGTTAGGAGCTTTGCATTCCGCAAAAAGCTTAATGTATTCGGTCGATTTTGAAGAAATAAAAAACTTACAGTATTGTGGAAACTGGAAAGAAGCAACGAAAATAATGATAGAAGCGGCACAAAGGTTAGAAAAGGGCGGCGCTGACTTTGTTATTATTTGCACTAATACGATGCATAAAATGGCAGAATCGGTTCAGAATAGCATAGGAATACCTTTATTACATATTGCAGATGCAACCGCCGAAAGAATTAAATCTCAAGGTTTAAAAAAAATAGGTCTATTGGGAACAAAGTTTACAATGGAAGAGGACTTTTATAAGGAACGACTCATCCACAAACACGGATTAGAAGTAATCATACCAAGCCCCCCAGACAGACAAATTATCCATGATATTATCTACGATGAGCTTTGTCTCGGCAAGATAAATCATCCTTCGAAAGTTCAATATATCCAAATTATAAATAAACTAGTGGATAGAGGGTCAGAAGCCGTAATTTTAGGATGCACGGAAATCACTCTATTATTAAATCAAGAAGATGTGAATGTATTGCTGTTTGATACTACAAAAATTCATGCAGAAACTGCTGTTGAAATCTCCTTAACTAAATAAGTTTTATATCGCACTGTCCTTGTTGATGGCGAAAAAGGGTTTTATAATCAACCATTATCACACCGCTGCGTGAGGGATGGTAAGGGTGCGACCGAAAGGGAGCAGTGCAAAGCACCGTAGCGAAGCGAAGCCCTGAACAGCCCGACCCGAAAGAGGGAACGGAGGCCGCGGCGCCGAAGGCGCCGCGGCCAAAGTGACCGAAAGAGGGACACGTCATAAATTTCAAAGCATAAAATATTTAACATGAAACTCCAACACTCCCCGATGATCAGCATAGAAGAATTAAAAAAACTTTTGCTTTCTAACAATATAATCATCCTCGATGCGCGCGCGGGGAAATATGCCGAGGAGCAATATCTCAAAAAGCACCTCAAAGGAGCGCGTTTTATCGACCTTGAAAAAGATCTGGCAAATGTCCCTGCAGATGCTTCCAAAGGCGGGCGACACCCTTTGCCGGACTTGTTTGATTTCGCGAAAACCCTTTCGGATTTAGGCATTGCGGAGGACACCCCAATTGTCATTTATGATGATAAAAATGGCGCCAATGCCGCTGCAAGATGCTGGTGGATGCTGCGTGCCTTCGGAATTGTAAATGCGCAGGTACTGGATGGTGGATTTCAATTGGCTGAGGAAGGGGGTTTGGAAATGTCCTCAGGAGAAGAACATATCCATTCTTCGGTGGTGAAAATTCCGGGAGAATGGCAATGGAAGACGGCTACAATACAAGAAGTTGAGCAAAAATTGGCGAACCAAACTGCGACCGTTATAGATGTCCGGGATGCCTACCGATACAATGGCGAATCTGAACCGATCGACCCTGTGGCCGGGCATATCCCGGGAGCTATCAATATTCCCTTTACTAAAAACCTTGACGAAAACGGACTATTTTTAAGTCCAGAAAAACTGAAAGAACTATATTCTTCTTTAGCCAATAAAGAGGTAATCGTCCACTGTGGATCCGGCGTTACGGCGTGCCATACGATTTTAGCAATGGCTTCCGCTGGGTTTGAAATCCCTACGCTCTATATCGGATCCTGGAGCGAATGGTGCCGCAGCGGTAGGGAAGTTGCCTTGTCTTAATTTTTTATTTAAATAAAAAAAACGCAAAATCAAGACTGTTTTTGCGTTTTTTGGAGGCGGATGGACAAATTATCTTTCTACCAATTCTTTCACTGGTTCGCCGTAGTAATCTATTTTTGTAGCGTTGATTTTCATTAAATGATACCATTTTCTGAACGCTCCGATAAATACAAGTAGCATCAATACCATTGCGATAATAGCCAAGGTTGCCAGCAGGTATTGCTCTTTTGGAAGATAGATGTTGGCCACCTGCACATAGCCCGCCCAAAAGGTGATTATCGCCATAAAAACTCCTGGTATTGCTGAGCATAGTGCGTATTTGCCTCTGTTCATTCTGATGAGCATAGTTGTGCAAACGATTAGTCCACAGGCGGCAAGCAACTGGTTACTGATTCCGAAAAGCGGCCAAATACTGCTCACATTTCCGGTATACACAAGATAGCCCCAAGCAAAAGTGAAGATTAAACTACTGATAATAATCCCAGGTATCCAGTTTTTATCATTAAATTTAGGTATTACAGATCCGAGCATTTCCTGTAAGAAGAATCTTCCTACTCTGGTTCCGGCATCTATAGCGGTTAGGATGAATACCGCTTCAAACATGATTGCAAAGTTATACCAATAAGCCATCAACTGATCCATATAAGGGATTTTGTTGAAAATGTGCGCCATTCCCACAGCAAGGGAAACAGCACCACCTGTTCTTCCATGCAAATCAATACCGATTTTTTCCGAGAAATAATTAATGTCTACCGCATGCAAATCAGGGTGAGCAGCAAGGAATGCGTCATAGGTATCTTTTGGGGTGTTTATGGCAAAATAATCTCCAGGCATAAGGGTACACGCAGCAATTAAAGCCATCAATGCGACGAAACCTTCCACGAGCATTGCTCCATAGCCTACAAAAAGTATTTCACGCTCTCTATTCAGCATTTTTGGGGTAGTTCCTGTTGCAATTACGGCGTGGAATCCTGAGATAGCTCCGCACGCAATTACAATAAAGATAAAGGGTAGTACCGGACCACCGATTACCGGTCCGCCGCCGTTAATAAATTCAGTTAAAGCCGGCATTTGGATGGTGGGATGGATGATAATCACTCCCACAGCCAGCATAATGATCGTTCCTATCTTTAAATAAGTGGAAAGATAATCTCTCGGTACCAGCAATAACCAAACAGGAAGCACAGACGCCAAAAAGCCATATATGGGAACTGCAATGGATATTGATTCTTTGCTCCACGTAAACATGTTATTCATAGTCTCGTTCTGCATCAAACTATGTCCACCGATAATTCCCGCTATCAAAAGTACACCTCCTAAGATACTTGCGAAAGTGACAGAGTTTTTCCTGTATCGCATAATCAATCCCATGATAATTGCTATCGGCATGGTAATCAGTACTGTAAATAAAGACCATGATGCCTCATGCATCGCATTGATACAAGCTAATGAAAGTCCTGCTAAAGTTAAAATCAAGATGAAAAGTACGGCAAACCCTGCAATGGTTCCCGTAGTTTTTCCGATTTCTTTGGATGCAATGGTTGCTAAGCTCTGCCCTTTGTGTCTTACGGATGCAAAAAGTACAACCATATCATGTACACCACCGCCCAGTACGCAACCTATCAAAATCCACATGGCTCCGGGTAGGTAACCAAATTGTGCGGCCAATACGGGTCCTACGAGAGGACCTGCGGCTGCAATTGCCGCAAAATGATGTCCGAAAAGAACATTTTTGTTAGTTGGTACATAATCTTTTCCGTCTGCAAACTCCACGGCAGGCGTTGTATGTTTGTCGTCCAAGCGAAGCACTTTATTGGCCAAGAAGAGCCCGTAGAAACGATATGCAATCGCGAAGATGAGCAATGATGTAAAAATCAACGACAAAGCATTAATTCCATTAAGAGTTTCCAAAATATTTGAGTTAAATTGTTTTTATAAAATCTAATTTTCTTCTTTTAGCATGCCCAGTTCTCCGAAATGCTTTTTAAATTTCGAGATTTTCGGGCCGACTACCGCACTACAATAAGGCTGATTAGGATTTTGGTTGTAATATCCCTGGTGGTACTGTTCTGCAGGCCAGAATTTTTCAAAAGGGCTGAGCTCCGTCACTACTTTATCGGAATATTTCCCAGAGTTATTGATGGCTGCAATGGCTTTTTCCACTGCCTGTTTTTCATTTTCATCATTAAAATAAACGACCGAGCGGTATTGCGTACCAATGTCATTTCCTTGGCGGTTCAGCTGGGTAGGATCGTGCAGGAAGAAAAACACTTCCAAAAGTTGGTTATAGGAAATAATGGAGGGATCGTAGGTGATTTGTACTACCTCAGCATGTCCGGTTTCCCCGGTGCAGACCTCCTCATAAGTAGGGTTAGGTTTTGCTCCGCCGGAATATCCAGAAATGGCGCTGTGTACGCCTTCCAGCATATTGAAACAACTTTCTACGCACCAGAAGCATCCGCCGCCGAATGTGACTTGTTTTAAATTTTCCATATTCATTTTAGGTTGTTTGGGCGTGCTGCGCGGCCTTTGTTCCTGACCGTTGCAGGTAATCAGGATAATTCCAAACATCAGCAGCCAGAGTTTTTTCATAATTAAGATTTATTTTACCAAACCAATGCGCTCGCTCCGAGAATAGCGGCATCGGCTTCGTCTAGTTCACTGAAAACGAGTTTTACTTTATTTCTAAAAGTTGGGAATAGGTTGCGCTCCATGTGCATTTTTGCCGGTTTCATAATAAAATCACCGGCTTTGATCACTCCGCCAAATAATAAAATGGCTTCTGGCGAAGAGAACATGACGAAATTAGCGAAAGCCTCACCCAGTTTCTGTCCTGTGTAGCGGAACACCTCGATGGCTGTAGCGTCGCCTTTTACTGCGCATTCGTGTACCGTTTTAGCATTGATGTCTTCCTCGGCATACTTGTTCAGCATAGAATCGGGAAATTCTGCGCGCATTTTTTTTGCGGTAATGGTAATGCCCGTCGCCGATGCATAAGCCTCCAAAGTCCCTTCGGAACCAGTGTTCCAGTGTTTTCTGCCTCCAGGTTTTATAATGGTATGCCCAAGTTCTCCGGCGAAGCCGTCATGACCGTAAATCAACTTGCCACCGGATACGATTCCGCTTCCCACGCCTGTTCCAAGGGTAATCATGATGAAATCCTTCATCCCCCGCGCAGCGCCAAATAGCATTTCGCCGTAAGCTGCAGCATTGGCATCATTGGTCATTTTGCAAGCCACCCCAAATTTTTCGGAGATCATTTGCCCGAAAGGAATAATGCCTTTCCACGGGAGGTTGGCGGCATTTTCTATGGTGCCGGTGTAGTAGTTGGCATTGGGCGCACCGATGCCGATACCCTCCAAAACATGGTCTTGAGAATACATACCTACTACCAGAGATAGTGTCTCGTACAAGGCATGTACAAAGGTCTCGGGGCTTTCCGTCACTGTTTTCATCGATCCTTTTGCAAGGATTTGCCCGCGATGGTTTACCAGTCCATACTTTGTATTGGTGCCACCGATATCGATCCCGAGGGCAATTTGCTTAGAAAGATCAACAACTGCCATAGTCCTGTATTTTTTAGACTTTAAATATAGTAAAAATTTATGTTTTACAAAGATTTAATTTGTCTTAAAAAAGCAGAACATTTCTGAGGTATGTTATCATTTATTGATGTTAAAGTTCTACGCAGGAATTTCACCTTTATACAGGAAAGAAATGGTTTCCCTATTCACTTTATCTACCATTTCGCTGAATAGGTAGAAGGATTCCTGTTTGTAGATAATAAGTGGATCTTTCTGCTCATAAACGGCACCTTGGGAAGAGCGTCGTAGATCATCCATCTCGCGGAGGTGGTTTTTCCAGTTTTCATCGATGATGGAGAGCGATACATTTTTCTCAAAATCATTGATGAGGCTTTCGCAACGCGTGTCGTAGGCTTCTTTCAGATCGGTTACGATGGTCATGGTTTTATGTCCGTCGGTAAACGGCACCTGTATCATTTTGAACATATTACCTTGGTTTTGGTACACATTTTCGATGATTGGGAACGCCTTTTCCTTCAAGAGTTGCAGTCTCAAGCGGTAGTCTTCCTGTGCTGCTTGGAACACGATATTCGTAAGTTCTGGCACTTGCTTAGATTTGAATTCTGCCTCCGAAACCGGGGAATCCATTGTAAAATTACGGATGATATCATATTCAAATTCCTTGAAGTCGCCCAGGTTTTTACCTTGCGTAACGATAGATTGGGAAACATCAAAAATCATATTCGAAATGTCGTACTTTAAGTGATCGCCGAAGAGGGCATTTCTTCTTCTTTTGTAGATGACATCGCGCTGCTTGTTCATTACATCATCGTATTCCAATAGTCTTTTACGGATTCCGAAGTTGTTTTCCTCCACTTTTTTTTGCGCTCTCTCGATAGATTTTGTAATCATGGAATGCTGGATGACTTCGCCCTCCTTGTGTCCCATTTTGTCCATCATTTTTGCGATTCTTTCGGAACCAAAAAGACGCATCAAGTTATCTTCCAAGGATACATAGAATTGGGAACTTCCCGGGTCGCCCTGTCTTCCTGCACGACCGCGAAGTTGTCTATCTACACGGCGGGAATCGTGGCGCTCTGTCCCGATGATGGCAAGTCCGCCATTTTGTTTCACCTCGCCTTGTAATTTAATGTCTGTACCACGCCCAGCCATGTTGGTAGCAATGGTTACAGCACCCGGCTTACCGGCACCGGCTACGATTTCGGCTTCTTTTTTGTGAAGTTTCGCGTTCAGTACTTGGTGTTCTATTTTTCTAAGTTGAAGCGCTCTGGAAAGCAATTGTGAGATTTCTACGGAAGTCGTACCCACCAAAACCGGGCGTCCTGCTGCAGTTAATCTTTCGATTTCCTCGATAACGGCGTTGTATTTCTCACGGTTGGTTTTGTAAACTAAATCCTGTCTGTCGTCCCTCACGATTGGTCGGTTGGTTGGGATTACCACAACATCCAGTTTATAAATTTCCCAAAGTTCTCCTGCTTCGGTTTCCGCCGTTCCCGTCATCCCTGCGAGTTTTTTGTACATGCGGAAGTAGTTTTGAAGCGTCACGGTTGCAAAGGTTTGCGTAGCGGCTTCAATTTTTACATTCTCCTTAGCCTCAATTGCTTGGTGAAGACCATCGGAATAGCGGCGACCTTCCATAATACGGCCCGTTTGCTCATCCACGATCTTCACTTCCCCATCTATAACCACATACTCGTCATCTTTTTCAAACAAAGTATAAGCCTTCAAAAGTTGGTTCAAAGTATGTACGCGTTCGGATTTTTCGGCAAAATCCGCGAAGAGTCTTTCTTTTTGTTCAAATTCCTCTTCTTTAGAAAGGTTTTTAGCTTCCAATTCGGCGATTTCGGTTCCGATGTCTTGTAGAACGAAGAAATCCTTGTCGGCATTACCAGCGGACATGTATTCCACACCTTTATCAGTAAGATCTACTTGGTTATTCTTTTCATCAATCACGAAATATAGATCCTTATCCACGATGGGCATATCGCGATTATTGTCCTGCATATATTGCGCTTCTACCTTTTGCAGAAGGGCTTTGTTTCCACTTTCGGAAAGGAATTTTATTAGTTGGCGGTTCTTTGGAAGACCTCGATAAGCCTGAAGTAATTTGAAAGAGCCCTCTTTGGTATTACCGTTGGCGATGAGTTTTTTGGCTTCGTTGAAAATAGCGGTTACGGTTTTCTTTTGAATCTCTACAATTCTATCTACGGAAGGCTTCAGCACATCAAATTCTTGGCGATCGCCCTGTGGCACGGGCCCGGAGATGATGAGTGGGGTACGGGCGTCATCTACCAATACGGAATCCACCTCATCTACGATGGCGAAGTTTTGTTCCCGCTGTACGAGTTCCTCCGGCGTATTCACCATGTTGTCCCGAAGGTAGTCAAAACCGAATTCGTTATTGGTTCCGTAGGTAACATCGGAGTTGTAGGCAGCGCGGCGGCCGTCTGAGTTAGGTTGGTGATTATCAATACAATCGATGGTCAAACCGTGGAATTGGTATAATGGGCCCATCCAAGCGGAGTCCCTTTTTGCCAAATAGTCGTTCACCGTTACTACATGCACCCCGCGACCAGGTAGTGAGTTGAGGTAGATAGGTAGCGTTCCCACGAGGGTCTTACCTTCCCCGGTTGCCATTTCGGCAATCTTCCCGGAGTGCAAGACCACCCCACCGATGAACTGCGTGTCGTAGTGAACCATGTCCCACACCACAGGCGTGCCGGCAGCATCCCATCGGTTTTTCCAAACAGCGGTATCGCCTTGGATTTCAACAAAATCTTTATATGAAGCGAGTTTTCTATCCCAATCGGTTGCCGTTACACGGATTTCTCCGTTTTCAGCCCATCTTCTAGAAGTTTCTTTGATAAGGGCGAAGGCTTCCGGCAATATTTGCTGAAGAATTTGTTCCTCTACTTCGTAGGAATCCTTATTCAGGGTTTCTATTTTCGTGAAGAGCACCTCCTTCTCATCTACATTGGTAGAGGATTTTATCTGCTCCTGTATCTGTTCGATTTGAGTAGTAAGGTGCGCGGTGGCGGCTTTTATTTTTTCCTTAAATTCAGCGGTTTTTTGGCGCAGCCCATCATCGGAAAGTTGTGCTATCGCCGGTTCCGCGGCTTTTATTTTTGCAACCACTTTCTTCACTTCTTTCAGGTCGTTGGCGTTTTTGTCACCTAGGAAACCTTTCAGTACTTTATTTAAAAAACTCATAATATTTTAGGCTTTAGGCTTAAAGCAAAACGCAGTAAGCCAACTTGTTTAGCACAAATGTGCTTGTCTTCAAAGGTATATGTGTAGGCAGGAAGCGTATCGCCTAGAGCCTACTGTATATTAGTATTCATCTTCGTTCCAGAGGAAATCATCATCGGTAGGGTAATCTGCCCACACCTCTTCGATGGATTCGTAGATTTCTCCCTCATCTTCGATGGCTTGGAGGTTTTCTACAACTTCCATCGGAGCACCGGTCCGGATGGCATAATCAATAAGTTCTGCCTTGGTCATTGGCCATGGCGCATCACTTAAATAAGAGGCTAATTCTAATGTCCAGTACATAGTAAGTCTTGTTTTCTAATTTTTTGCAAAAGTATAAAAATAGAAGGGAATAAAAAGGTTTTCCCAGCTGATTTTCAATTATTTTCCACTATTGGTTTGTCTTTTGGCACCCTGCACCGTTTTGTGCGTATTTGGATTATTTTTTCAAATACCATTCCACAAATGTTTTTATGCCATTTTGGAACTTTGTGACAGGGGCATACCCTATGAGGTTTCTGGCTTTGGAAATATCTGCATTCGTTTTGTTCACATCGCCAGGCTGCATGGGTTGTGGATCTCGAATGGCGGACTTACCAAGGGCGTTCTCTATTGTAGAAACCATTTCATTTAGGCTAATGACTTCGCTTTCGCCGAGGTTAATGATTTCATAAACGCCGCTGTTTTGCAGTAAATAATCGGCAGATTTTATAATTCCATCGATGATGTCATCTATAAAAGTATAATCCCGCGCCGTAGAACCGTCGCCATAAAATGGGATACTGCCACCCTCAGAAATAATTTTTGTGAATTTATGAATCGCGAGATCCGGCCGCTGCCGTGGGCCGTACACTGTGAAGAATCTTAGATGGATCATATCAATCCCGTACAAACTGTGGTAGACATGTCCGAGTATCTCTCCACATTTTTTTGTCGCAGCATAAGGGGAGATAGGGTAATCCACCTTATCAGTCTCTGCAAATGGAATCTTTTCATTATTTCCGTAAACGCTGGATGATGAGGCGCAAACAAATTTGGTCAAGTTAAATTCCTTGCAAAGTTCCCAAAGGTTCATCGTTCCTTTGATGTTCACTTCCTCATAGTCCATCGGTCGTTCTATGGATGGGCGCACACCCGCCAATGCCGCAAGGTGAACGATGCTATCAAATTGATGGACTTCGAAGATTTTTTTTAAACCTTCTTTATCCCGAATGTCTTGATAATAAAGTTGATACCTATCTGATTTTGTTTGGTCAATGAGATTCAGGATGTCGGTTTCTTTATCCTTAAAATCAAAATCAAGCGGGATTCCTATGCTTTCGAGAGTGTTTTTGATTTTTATTTGGTAATTGTAGAAAACGTCAAAATTATCTATATTGATGACAGAATGTCCGTTTTTCAGCAGTTGCTCTACAAGATGGGAACCAATGAAGCCAGAACCGCCGGTAACGAGATAAGTCATTTGTATTATGTTTATCTGCAAATTTATTAATTATAGTTGAAAGCCAATTCGTTATTTTTGCTAAAAATATTTTGATGAATCTTCGCCAGTACAAAACAGCATTCGCATTGCCGAAGGAAGAAACCGAAGACCTCTCTTATCTTGAGGTAGAGGAGGGCGCGCACTTTCGGGGTCATAATCTTTGGCTTTTGGTCATTTCTATGGGAATTGCGAGCATCGGACTGAACATCAACAGCCCCGCGGCGGTCATCGGGGCCATGCTGATTTCACCGCTTATGGGCCCTGTGGTGGGCATGGCTTTTGGGTTGGCGATTGGCGACCGACATTTGCTAAAGCTGGGCTTTAGAAACTGCCTACTGATGATTGTGGTCGGCGTTGCCTCTTCTACGGTGTATTTTTTGGTATCGCCATTTCACAAAGAAACTGGGCAGTTGGATAGTTTTAGGAACGCCACGGTTTTCGATTCCCTGCTGGCGTTGTTGGGAGGTTTCGCATGGTTTTTAGGCATCATTCGGAAAGAAGCCATTAAGGTGATTGCCGGCGTGGCGGTTTCTACGGCGTGTATTCCGCCGCTGTGTACTGCCGGATATGGCATCGCCAACGGAAACTGGGATTATTTCTGGGGAGGCTTTTATTTTTATCTTATCAATTGTTTTTTCATCGGTGTAGGAACTTGGACATTGGCAATTCTTTTAGGCTATCAAAAATTTTACATTAATAATCCTACAAACCGCGGTACTTCGGTACTTATCAGTGTTTTATCGGCAGTTATTTTGATTCCAAGCGTTATCATTACAAAGAAAAATGGGACAATGAGAACCTGAATAGCCGCGCTAAATTATATGTTAGCAAGATTAAGGAGAAACATCCGGAGCTTGCAATCATTAATTATGAACCTTACCAAAAAGGAGATAAAAAATTTCTGAAAATTACGCTGTTGAACGACAGTAGCACTGTGAGCAAGCAAAAACTGAATGAACACAACGACATCATCCAAGATATAGATTTGATTTGGCAATATGCGCCGCCTGGAAATTCGGAAAATACGGAAATCCAAAACCTGCAAAAGCAACTGAATGACTTACAGAACGAAATGAAAACCTTGAAGGCGGTGCCTGTCACCACCAGACCATAAGACGATAAACTATGAAATTCCACGGACAAATCCTGAAAATGCGTACCGAAATAGGCACACCGATACAATATTATATGAATCTTTCCGGAGATATGCTGAATGTGAACCTTCTGATTGGCAGGAGCTTAAAACTTTCGCATACTGGTTATGAATGTGTGAATTGTGGTAGCAGCCAGCCGGTGTACCGCATGGGATTCTGTAAAAAATGTTTTTTTGAAAGCCCCTATGCCAGCGAAACCATCATCCGCCCGGAACTGTCGCGCGCGCACCTCGGCGAAGAAGAGCGCAATTTTGAAGTGGAGAAAAAGATCCAACTGGCACCGCACATCGTGTATCTTGCATATACAGGCGATGTAAAGGTGGGCGTGACCCGCGAGCACCAAGTTCCGACACGCTGGATAGATCAAGGCGCAACTTTTGCATTGCCTATCGCTAAGACTGAAAACCGCTATGAAGCTGGAATGATAGAGATGGCTCTGAAAAACCACCTGCCAGATAAAACGAATTACCGAAAAATGCTGCAAGATGACTATGAAGATGACTTGGATTTGGCAGATTTCCGTGAAAAGATAAAGGAATATTTCCCAGAGGAGTACCAAAATTTCTTCCGTCATGATGATGAAATAATCCGCCTGGATTACCCGTATGATACGCCGGAGAAAATCAGCGTTTTTAGTTTGGATAAGCAGCCGGAATTTGAGGGAAAACTCATCGGAATCAAAGGGCAGTATTTGAACTTTGAGGGTGGTAATCAGATAAATATAAGGGCGCACGAAGGCTACACTATGACATTGGAAATATTCTAGTTAGAACAAAACAGCATCGTAAAAAAAATGAGTAAAAAATATCTAAAACCTATCGGAATTACGCTCGGTATATTCTTATTGGTACTTTTGGTGGGGAGCTTTGGACTGAATTTTTGGTTAAAGAATAGCCTGCCTGGCTATTTGAAAAAGAATACCCACTACATCGTGAATTATAAAACGCTGGATGTGGAACTCGCTACCGGAAATATCTCTGCCACCGGAATCTCTGTAAATAATAAAAACCCTAATAATCATAATGTTATAGGACTACAAGGATCAGTAGATACGCTAAAGATAAGCCGTTTTGGTATTTATGAGGCTTTAGTGAAAAAAACTATTAGTTCCAATGATCTGCTTTTGGTAAACCCGCATCTGAGCATCACTCTAGCAAAACCTATTGATGATAAAACAGGAAAAAAGCGTAACCCAGTCACTTTTGAAAACATCCGCATAAAAGACGGAAATATTCAGATTTTTAGGCATACAAAGCAAAAATATATCGCCGTAAATAATCTGATGCTAAATGTAGAAAACCTGCAAATGACTGAGGAAGATGTAGAAAATAAACTTCCCGTAGTGTTTGACAGATATGATATCCAGGGCGACCGTTTTTATTTCCGTCCAGATAATGTATATGAAATCTTTGCCGCCAAAATTAGCACGAAGGACGGGCTGATGGACATCATCAATTTCCAACTGAAACCTCTCATGAGCCATGCGCAATTCATCAAAGCTTATCCTGAGAAAATAAATATGTTCGATTTTCAGGCAAAGGAGATGAAATTCAAGGATATTATTCTGAACAATAAGAAGTTATCCCTCTCGAATGTGACTTTCAACAGTCCCGATTTGAAAATGTTTACCACGGGAGCAAAGCTCCAGCAAAAACAAAAAAGTTTCACTTACGAAGTCAATTTTGATGATGTGGCGTTGAACAATGCAAAAGTTTCAATCCTAAAACCGGGTGGTTCTAAACTATTCTCGGCGGAAGATTTAGATTTGAGCATCAGCAGACTTTTCATGGACGAAAATTCTGCAAAAGGTAATATTCCATTCTCTTATGAAAAATTCAAAATAATTGGAAAAGGTCTGAACTACATTAGCGACAACCAAAATATGATGGTGGCTTCCCTGGCTTTAAACCAAAGATCGGGAGATTTGCGTGGACTTTCTATCCGCCCGATAGGATCCAACCCGACCAAATCGCAGATGGATTTCTCGGCAAAGCGCGCGCGTTTTACGGTGAAAGATTGGAATTTGGAGAACAACAAACTCAAATTGAACGCCGATCAGCTTGTTTTGGAAGGTATAGACGGAAACATCTCCGCGGCAAAAAATCCACAGAAAAAGAAAGCCAATTATTCCGGTCTCCAGTTTCCGCTTACAGTGAAAAATATCTCGATAAAAAACTCCAACTTATCATACAACATTGGCGACAAAGGCATCACCCTAAAAAACCTGAACCTGAATGTGGCTGCATTGGAAATGAACGAAGAAACCGTAAAGAACGGGATCCCTTTCAAAACGGGCAATTATTCCCTTACTACATCTCACCTGCTTTACCGAATCTCACCCTTTTATAATTTGAGCGCCAGCTTGTTGAAATTTAATAAAAATCAACTCACCGTAAATGGATTTGCAGTGAAGCCACTGGTTTCCCGTGCGCAGTTCATCCGCATGATTCCCTCCGAACGGGATTTATACGACATAAAAACCTCGCAAATTACCGTAAACGGAGAGTGGGACTTACTATCTGAAAAAAAATTCTTCAATGCGTCGTCGGTAAGTGTTTCCGGGATGCACGCTATAATTTTCCGAAGCAAACTTCCGAAGGACGATCTTTCGGACAAACCCATGTATTCCGAGCTTTTGAGAAAAATAAAATTTCCGTTAAGAATCGCAGATTTAAACATAAAAAATTCTCTTCTGGAATATGAGGAAGACACCAAACAAAGTGTGGGAGCGGGTAAATTGTCTTTCGGACGGTTCAACCTGAATGCGAAAAACATTAATTCTGATAAACCTGCTGGGCAACCGACTATGATTCCGATTACGATTCATTGCGCCTTTATGAACGCGTCCCCTATGAATGTGAAATGGAACATCGATACCGCAAGCATGACCGATGCCTTCACCATTAGCGGGAATATCGCCGATATGCCTGTCGCGCGCATTAATCCTTTTATTGAGCCTTATTTAAAGGTTCGTGCGGAAGGATTAATTCGAGATTTGATTTTTAATTTCAAAGGAAATAAGTCTGGTTTGAATGGGACTTTCAACCTAAAACATGAAAACCTAAAAGTCTCCATACTCAAGGAAACCGGGGAAGAAAACACACTGCTTTCTGCGGTGGCGAACCTTTTCGTGCGCACGGATTCAGAGAAATTCCCGGAATCTGTAACCGTGGACAATGTGAAGCGCGATCCTACGAAATCCTTCTTCAATCTTTTTTGGCAAGGTGTACAGGAAGGTTTGAAGAAAACGCTCATCAGCGAAAACATTGAAAAAACTGAGAAAACGGTGAAAAATACTGTGAAGGATGCTAAAGAAGCCACTAAAATGGTGAAAGAAACCGTGAATGAGGTGAAAAAAGAAATGAAATCTGATCCTAATCCAAAATCTTCCGAGAAAAAAGGCGGACTCTTCAATAGGATTTTCAAGAAAAAAGAAAAGGCGAAAAACTAATCTCCGCCTTTTTTATTTGATGTAAAAAATGATTTACTCGAAGAAGTATTCATCTTGTTCTTCCACAGGTATATCTCTCAAGAATTCATCGAAACTTTCGGGGTAGTTGCTTTCAGCACCGTAGGAATCGATCAGGATACCTTTGTTACCCGTTTGATCTTGAACCACATACAAAACAGAATTGTCGGATGGGTCACTTTCACCCTCGAAGCGGTAAGACTTCACAATCTTCAAATCTTGTGGCGAGTAAATAGTTTCGTTGTCCTGCAATTTCATTTCGCCGTTTTCATTCATGCGAAATTCCCTGTGGATTCCTTTGTCTTTTGCTAGCTTTGCCATCACTTGGGATAGGGTAAGCATTGGTTTTTTTTCCATAGCTATTATTTTTTTAAGGTTTAAAAAGGTTTAACAAAAACCGTGCAAGGCTCGCCGACACATTATTTTTTCAAGGATTTGTACCCCATTTCATAAAGCGCAAAGCTTAATATATCGGCATTTTCACCTATGACTTGTTCCGTACTGCGCCCTGCACCGTGGCCAGCATTGGTTTCTATTCTTACGAGAATTGGGTTGGTACAACCTTGTTTTTCCTGAAGGTTCGCTCCGAATTTGAAGGAGTGTGCAGGAACCACGCGGTCGTCATGATCGCTGGTAATCACCATGGTAGATGGGTAGCATACGCCTGGTTTTACATTGTGAACAGGAGAATAGGATTTCAGATATTCAAACATTTCGCGGTTGTCTTCTGCGGTGCCATAGTCGTATGCCCATCCCGCACCGGCGGTGAATTTGTTGTAACGAAGCATATCCAAAACACCCACGCCCGGGAAGGCGACTTTTGCCAAATCAGGACGCATGGTCATGGTGGCGCCTACCAAAAGGCCGCCGTTTGATCTGCCGGAAATTGCCATTTTTTCCTTGGAAGTATAGCCGTGGCTTTGCAAATATTCTCCTGCGGCGATGAAGTCATCAAATACATTTTTCTTTTGAAGTTTTGTGCCTGCGTCGTGCCATTTTTTACCATATTCGCCTCCGCCGCGGATGTTAGGTACGGCATAGATTCCTCCGTTTTCCATCCACACGGCATTCACCACGGAGAATGCCGGTTGTAGGCTGATGTTGAAACCACCGTAACTGTAGAGAATGGTTGGATTTTTCCCGTCTAACTTGATGCACCTTTTGTAGTTGATCATCATTGGGATCCTTGTGCCGTCTTTTGAGGTGTAGAAAACCTGTTCCGATACATAGTCTTCTGGGTTGAATTTTACTTTTGGTTTTTGGTAAATTTCAGATTTCCCAGTTTCAGCATTGTATTTATAAATCGTGCCCGGCGTGATGTAATTGGTGAAGGAGAAATACAAATCCTTCTCTTTTTCTTTTCCGGCAAAACCTCCCGCCGTACCGATGCCCGGCAGCGTAATATCCCGAACCGGCTTCCCGTTATAGTCATATTGCTTCACGAAAGACACGGCGTCTTTCATATAAGTAGCGAAAATATAACCTCCTCCAGTGGAAATATTCAGTACATTGTCGGTTTGTGGGATGACTTCTTCCCAAGCAGAAGGATTTTTTATGTTGAATTTCACCAGTCGGTTATTGGGTGCATCTTTATCTGTGGAAAGATAAATCCAGTCACCCTTGGTGTCCTCTACGGAAGAGTTATATTCATATCCTTTTTGAATCGGAATCCAATCGGTATTATTTTTTAGATCTTTTATGTAGAGCTCATTACCACTTGTGGCATTAGATGCAGAGAGAATCAGGTAGCGCTCGTCTTCGGAAACGGCTACGCCCATGTATCTGCGTTTGAAATCTTCTCCACCGATGATGAGTTGGTCTTCAGACTGTTTTGTGCCGAGTTTATGGAAGAAAACCTTTTGAGTATCTGTAATCCCGGAGAGCATACTGCCTTCTTTCGGTTGGTCGTAGGAGGAATAGTAAAAACCTTCGTCACCCAGCCAAGAAGCACCACTAAACTTCATCACTACAGGATCGCCGATAATTTTTTTGGTTAAGGCATCCATCACAATTATTTTTTGCCAATCGGAGCCGCCCTCGGAAATAGAGTAGGCCACTAGGGTTCCTTTTTTGTTAAAGCGAAGCCCAGTAAGAGATGTCGTACCTTTTTCGGAAAATTTATTTGGGTCGAGGAAAACCTCTGTTTTTCCATCTTTCCCGGTGCGATATACGACGCTTTGTGCCTGCAAGCCATCATTTTTATAGAAATAAGTATAATCGCCTTCTTTGAATGGCGCCCCTATTTTTTCGTAATTCCAAATCGTTCTCAGTTGGTTTCGGATTTCTTCACGAAAAGGGATTTTTGCCAAGTAATCTTGTGTAAAAGCCACTTCTCGTTGCACCCAGTCCTTGGTATCTTCGGCGCGGTCATCCTCCAGCCAGCGGTATGGGTCTGCTACGGTAGTGCCAAAGTAGGTATCGGTGTGGGTTCCTTTCTTCGTTGCGGGATAATTCATTTTAGATGTGCTCATCTTTTGCGTAGAACAAGAGGTTAAAAAAAGCGATCCTGCTGCGATTAAAATTGGTTTGATATTCATTTAGACTAAGGTTTATTCAAATATAAAAAAAATTTAACAGACTTTAGCGCATTATTACGACTTTACGGAACGGGTTTTGTTTTATTATAATATATTAGTATTTTTAAAATGGAAAAAGAAAAGGCAATTTTTATCGTCGCGGCAGTAGGCATCATTGGAGTTTTTGGAATTTTTGCATTGAGAAGGCTTCTCACAAAAACGAATAATGACGATAGTGAACAAATTTACCAGTTTCAAAGCAGACAGCGCGAGCAGGAAGATTCCCACGGCATAGAATATTACTCCGTCAGGTAAAAATAAAGCCGGAAATTTGCCGCTACCATGAATTTCTAATATTTAATTCAATGGCTTTATAAGCCGTAAACAATTCCTATATTCGGTATAAATGCTCCACCGAAAATAGATTTGTTGCTATTATATAATACATTATACATTCCGCCCAGTTGCATGTAGGTGTGTTCGCCCAATTGCTGCATATATCCGCCGCCTACATACAACGCAGTTTCGTTTCCGGAATATTTGAAGTTATTGAATTTGTCATTTTGGTTAAAGAAAAACTCCTGAAGCATTGTGCTTGCAAAAAAATTTCTTCCAAAATAATAGTTAACAAATGGCCCCACGCCCACGGTGGTAGAGGAAAAGTATTTGGAATTACTCCAACTGAGGTTGCCCGCTACTCCGCCTTCCATATTTTCCATGAGTTTGTAACCTACCCGCGGTGTGATGTAGAGCGTAGTCCCGCTGCCATTACTGCCAAAAGCACCTCCAAGCCCGGCATTTCCTCCGAAAGTCCATTTGGAATTTTCGCCTCCTATTTTTGTATTTGGGATATTGGTGCCCAATTGTGCGGTGCAAAAGGTTGCGGTTACCAGCGTGAAGCAGTGTAGTAATTTTTTCAATTTGTGTGTTTTTGTTTAAACAAATTTAGCCTATATTTAATTAAAAAAAAATGCTGCGGGCGAAGCGTGAGACTTTTCAGCTGCTAATTTCATATTTTTGCAAAATCATTTAACTTCATCATTTATTCATTATGAAAATAGTCGTAGGACTTTCCGGCGGTGTAGATTCTAGCGTTGCCGCGTATCTCCTTCAGAAACAAGGGCATGAGGTCGTGGGACTTTTCATGCGAAACTGGAATGATGCCTCGGTGACCCTAGAGGAGGAATGCCCATGGATAGAGGATAGCAATGATGCGTTGATGGTCGCCAAAAAACTCGGAATCTTTTTCCAAGTCATTGATATGAGCGAACTTTATAAGGAGAAAATTGTGGATTATATGTTCGATGAATATGCCAAAGGGCGCACCCCGAATCCAGATGTGCTTTGCAACAGAGAAGTCAAATTTGATGTGTTTATGAAAACAGCCTTATCCCTTGGTGCTGAGAAAGTTGCAACGGGTCATTACGCGCGCGTGACTTCTTCATTTGATGATAATGGCAAAGAAATTTTCCACCTTCTCTCCGGGAACGATAGTAATAAAGATCAATCCTATTTTTTATGCCAACTTAATCAGGACCAGCTCAGTAGAGCGTTGTTTCCGATCGGTGAACTTACCAAACCGGAAGTTCGTGAGATTGCCAGGGAAATGGAGTTGGTAACTGCCGACAAAAAAGATTCGCAAGGCTTGTGCTTCATTGGAAAAGTGAGTTTGCCGACTTTTCTTCAACAGCAACTTGAACCGAAGGAAGGCGAAATTGTAGAGATTTTTGATGATTTTAAAGATTTTCATACCGAAACTCCTAAATTCAAATCAAAACAGGAAGAACTGCAATACCTTTCTCAAAAAATAAACTATCAGAAATCCGACGGCAAAGTGATAGGGAAACATCCCGGTGCGCATTATTTTACTATAGGGCAAAGTAAAGGGCTCGGAATTGGCGGACACAAGGAATCTTGCTTCATCATTTCACGGGATATAGTGCATAACCTGATTTTTGTAGGTGAAGGAAAAAATTTCCCCGGACTGTACCGCAAAGCTCTAAAAATTGAAAATTCCGATGTGCATTGGATTCGGGAGGATTTAAAACTAAAGGACGGAGAAACCATGTCCGTTCTGGCGCGAATTAGATATCGCCAAACTTTGGAATCCGCTGTGCTTCATCAGTTTGAGGATGGTCTATATATAGAATTTGAAAATCCACAGTCGGCGATTGCGGAAGGTCAGTTTGCGGCATGGTATGACGGAGAGGAACTTTTGGGCAGCGGCGTTATCGCATAGTTTCCCGTGAAACATTTTCTATTGTCCAATCATTTTTTTGATTGAATTGAGTTTCATTAAGGCCTCGATCGGCGTCAGCGTATTGATGTCGATTTTCGTAAGTTCCTCACGGATATTTTCCAAAACTGGATCATCTAACTGGAAGAATGAAAGTTGCAAGTTTTCTTCTGTTATGCGTTTTATATTCTCAGAAGTTCCACTATTGTTGCGGCTCTTTTCCAAAGTTTTAAGAATTTCCGCGGCACGGTTTACGACTTTGGAAGGCATTCCTGCGAGTTTCGCCACATGAATACCGAAACTGTGTTCGCTGCCGCCGGGAAGCAGTTTGCGAAGGAAAATAATGCTGCCTTTATGCTCCTGAATGCTCACATGAAAGTTTTTTATTCTTTCAAAATTGACCGTCATTTCATTGAGTTCATGGTAGTGCGTAGCAAATAGTGTTTTCGGCTGAGTAGGATGCTGATGCAGATATTCCGCAATCGCCCACGCGATGGAAACTCCGTCATAAGTGGAAGTTCCGCGCCCGATTTCGTCTAATAAAATCAAACTTCGGTCAGATATATTGTTAAGGATATTCGCCGCTTCATTCATCTCCACCATGAAGGTAGATTCCCCGGCGGAAATATTATCGGTCGCTCCCACACGCGTGAAAATTTTATCTAAAATCCCAATTTCGGCATGCTTTGCCGGGACAAAACTGCCCATTTGTGCGAGCAGACAAATTATTGCCGTTTGTCTTAGTATCGCCGATTTACCCGCCATATTCGGCCCAGTTACCATGATGATTTGCTGTGTTTCTCGGTCAAGGAATAGGTCATTTGGAATGTATTTTTCACCGAGTGGAAGAGCTTTTTCGATGATTGGGTGACGCGCTTCTTTTAAATTTAATTCAAAACCTTCCTTCAGTTCGGGGCGTGTATATCCATCATTTACAGCAAGTTCGGATAGTCCTGCCGCACAGTCCAATTCTGCAATAATCCTGGCATTTTCCTGGATATAATCAATGTAGAGCATGGTTTCCTCGCAGGCTTTTCGATAAAGTTGGTGCTCCAAAACCGCTATTTTTTCCTCCGCTCCCAGGATTTGCTCTTCATATTCTTTCAGTTCTTCGGTGATGTAGCGTTCGGCATTCACCAAGGTTTGCTTGCGAATCCATTCTTCAGGAACCTTGTCGCGGTGCGTGTTGCGGACTTCAATATAGTACCCAAAGACATTGTTAAAATCTATTTTCAGCGAGGTAATCCCTGTGCGTTCAACTTCTCGACGGCACATTTCGTCCAGAAAGCCTTTGCCCTTGGATTGTAAGTTGCGGAGTCGGTCGAGTTCTTCGGAAACCCCTTCTTTGATGACTTTCCCTTTGTTGATGTTTACCGGAAGTTCTTCGTTGAGGTTGCTTTGAAGAAATTTAATTAAATCTTCAAGATTATTCAGAGGATCCAGCCAAGCCAGCGTGTCGTGACATGGACTTAATAACTGTCTGATTTTATGAATATTAACTAAACTTTGTCTTAGGTAGCCAAGTTCTTTTGGCGATATTTTCTCTGCGGCTAATTTTCCCATGAGCCGGTCGAGATCGGAAATGGATTTCAGCAAACCCAACAACTCGAATTTCAGGGCGTCTTCTTTGTTTAAAAACTCAATTAAATTCAATCGGCGGTTGATTTCATTTACGGATTTTAAAGGTAAAATAATCCGCCGCCTGAGCAGCCTTCCGCCCATCGGGGTAGAAGTTTTGTCGATGATGTTCAGCAGAGACTTACCCTGCGGATGGCTTGGATATACGATTTCTAAGTTCCGAAGCGTGAAGTTGTCCATCAGCAAGTAATCTTCCTGCGGAATCACGGTGATGCGCGTAATGTGTTGTAAAAGTGAATGATGCGTGTCTTCTACCAAATAGGCAAAAATGGCACCTGCCGAAATAATTCCGAGGTGTAATTCCTCAATACCAAAACCCTTTAATGAAGTGGTTTTGAAATGGTTGGTGAGTTTCTCGTAGGCATAGTTTTGTTGAAATGCCCAGTCTTCCAGTTTGAAAACATTACGGTTTTTAATTTGTTCAGGGATTTGCGCGCTGCGCTGGTGGATTATTTCCGAAGGATCAAAAGTATGCACAATATGCAGAAGTTTCTCTAGATTTCCCTCTGCCACCAGGAATTCCCCGGTGGAAATATCCACGAGCGCCATGCCGTATTTTTCCTTTTCCTTGTGCAAGGAAAGCAGGAAATTATTTTTCTTAGAGTTGAGAACTTGGTCGTTGAAGGTTACGCCAGGCGTCACGAGTTCCGTTACGCCGCGCTTTACGATACCCTTCACCATTTTCGGATCCTCGAGTTGGTCGCATATGGCGACGCGAATTCCCGCACGCACCAGTTTCGGGAGGTAGGAATCTAATGAATGGTGAGGAAATCCAGCAAGTTCAATCGTTTGGCCATCCCCGCCGTTGTTCCTTTTAGTAAGGACAATTCCGAGAATTTGCGAAGTGCGTACTGCATCTGCCCCAAAAGTTTCGTAGAAATCGCCCACACGGAAAAGCAGCAACGCATCAGGATATTTCGCCTTTATCGTGTTGTACTGCGTCATAAGCGGGGTTTCTTTCTTGGCCATCTTCTTCTCGAAATTATCTGCCAAAAATACGAATTTAAATGATGTTTGAGGATGGAAGGAGGTTATAGATTTTAATATGCTTAAAGTATTAACTATAAATAAAAATATAAAAAAATCAAAATTTAGTATCATTAGCGGCATGCGGAACAAGTTGCGGGAGTCCTTCTGCTCGAAAAATCGAATCCGCATTTTACCACTAAAATGGATCATTTGGGTTAAATTAGCTGTGAAATAAAACTATTGATTGTTTGTTGAGCACGCTACGGGATTTCGGAAAATTTTATTTGGATTACCTTTGTTCAAAATAATTTAGCCTTGACAAAGAAACTCAAACTCGAAGAACTCGGGCGCATCGATATAGAAACCTTCAAACACACCGAAAAAATTCCGCTGGTTATTGTTTTGGATAATGTGCGCAGTATGCACAATGTGGGAGCCGTTTTTCGTACCGCCGATGCTTTTTTGATAGAAAAAATTATCCTTTGCGGCATCACGCCACAGCCGCCGCACCGCGAAATACATAAAGCGGCATTAGGCGCCACTGAAAGTGTAGATTGGGTGTATGAGAATGACATAGAAAATACACTTATCGTCTTAAAATCAAATGGTTATACGGTAGTTGGTGTGGAACAAACTTCCGATTCTATATTAATCGATAAATTTAGCGTCATTAAAAACAAAAAATATGCCTTAGTTCTTGGAAATGAAGTAGATGGACTGTCCGATGACACCCTCGGAGCGTATGATTTCTTTATTGAAATCCCGCAGCATGGCACTAAGCATTCCCTAAATGTTTCGGTGTGCGGTGGCATTGTGATGTGGGAGTTTTTTCGGATTTTAAAACAATAGGACATCAGAATTAATTTTTTTAAACTAAATTAGCCTGATGTTTATAAAGGAATACATTTCTAAAGATTATCCTGCGTTCGGTATGTCGGCTTCTGTTGTTGAGGCATCAGAAATAGCGAAAGATTTTGGATATTCCCATGTTTTCATCAAGAAAAAGGGGAGTTTTGCCGGCGCGCTTAGTCAGTCTTTTTTAGAAGAATCTGCTGCGGAAAAGCTCGGAGATCTGGAAATCCACTTCGAGAAGTTTGCAGCGTTGGAAGATGGCGATATTCTGGATTTGGTGAAAGTCTTCTATACTTTCGGGGCGAATGTGGTGCCGATCATTAACAAAGACGAAAAATACCTTGGCTATGTTGTTTGCGATGACCTTTTCGCTGAATTTTCGCGCTCACCATTGTTTAGCGGTGCGGGCGCGGTCCTTACGGTACAGGTGAATAGTTTGCACTATTCCTTCACAGAAATCGCCAAGATTGTGGAGGGAAATAATGCAAAAATTTACGGTTGCTACATCAGTGCGATACACGAGGACAGCGTGGAGATCACCATGCGCATCAGCAGCGAAAACCTGAGCTCGATAGACGAAACTTTCGAGCGGTACGGCTACCTTGTGACACACAAATCTTATCAAGACGAAAAAGAACAACTGATCCGCGACAGGTTTGGTTTTTTTCAAAAATATTTGGAATTTTAAAGCATGAAAGGCGCAATATATACTCAAAAAAATGACCTTGATACCTTCGTATATCTCAGTAAATTCATTAGCGAGTTGAGTGCCCGCGGTGTAGGCGCAGTGGTTTATTCCGGTATGGCGGAGGCCATGGAGTTCTCTAAAGATTTTGAGGTTTTTTCAACAAAAGAAGACCTCCAGCGCCAAGAAATTGATTTCTTTTTCACTTTCGGCGGAGATGGTACAATTGTAAACTCCCTGCTTTTTGTACAAGATAGCGGAATCCCCGTGGTGGGTGTGAATACCGGCAGATTGGGTTTTCTCGCAAGTTTTACCAAAGAAAATATTTTCGAGGAGTTGGATGATATTCTCCTAGGAAAAGTGATGGTGAGCCAAAGATCTGTGATAGAAGTGACTTCCCCACGCAGCGACAAATTTTTCCCGTATGCTCTGAACGATGTTACTATTTCCCGTAAAGAAACGACCTCCATGATTACGGTGGATTCTTACATTGATGATGAATTTCTAAATGTATTTTGGGGCGATGGTGTCATTATCTCCACGCCCACGGGCTCCACGGCATATTCCCTGAGTTGTGGCGGACCGATCATCTCACCGAAAAACGAAAGCTTTGTCATCACCCCGATTGCTCCTCACAACCTGAATGTGCGCCCACTGGTGGTGAACGATAGCGTGAATTTTCGCTTTGCCGTGGAAAGCAGGGTGCCGCAATATTCATTATCACTAGATTCCCGGCTCGTCCACATCGGAACAGATGAGGAAATTACCTTGCGAAAAGCGCCATTCAACATCAGTCTGATACAACCCAATAATCTCAGTTTTTATGAAACCATTCGCCAAAAACTTCTTTGGGGAAAAGATAAAAGGAACTGATTTTTTTCTTAATTTTACAAACCAATCTTTATTCAAATTTAACAAAAATATTTCAACGCTATGAGCAAAATGTTTCCGGCAGGTGTTGCCACAGGACAGTTAGTTACTGATATTTTTCAGTATGCAAAAGAGAATAGATTCGCCCTCCCGGCCGTGAATGTGGTGGGATCCAGTAATGTGAACGCAACTATGGAAACTGCGGCAAAACTAAACGCCCCGGTTATTATTCAATTTTCAAACGGTGGTGCTGCATTCAATGCGGGCAAAGGCCTTAGCGCAGAAGGACAAACTGCTGCTATCCTGGGCGGCGTGGCTGGTGCAAAACACATCCACACTTTGGCAGAAGCCTATGGCGCAACCGTAGTCCTACACACCGACCACTGTGCGAAGAAACTTTTGCCTTGGATCGATGGGCTTTTGGATGCCAGCGAAGAATTTTACAAGCAAACGGGTAAATCCCTATACTCTTCTCATATGTTGGATCTTTCCGAAGAGCCGATTGAAGAAAATATGGACATCTCTTGCAAATACTTCGAAAGAATGGCGAAAATGAATATGACCCTCGAAATCGAATTGGGCGTAACCGGCGGTGAGGAAGACGGCGTAGATAACAGCGGTGTAGATTCATCCAAACTTTATACTCAGCCGGATGAAGTTGCTTATGCCTACGAAAGACTAAAACAAATCTCAAACAATTTCACCATAGCAGCGGCGTTCGGAAATGTACACGGCGTTTACAAACCGGGTAATGTGAAATTGACTCCGAAAATCCTTGATAATTCTCAGAAATATGTGAAAGAAAAATTCGGAACTGGTGATAAGCCTGTGAACTTCGTATTCCACGGTGGATCAGGTTCTTCTTTGGAAGAAATCCGCGAGGCTATTGACTATGGTGTGATTAAAATGAACATCGATACCGACTTGCAGTTTGCTTTTACAGAAGGCATCCGTGATTACATGGTAGAAAAATTGGAGTTCCTGAAAACACAAATCGGAAACCCAGAAGGCGAAGATAAACCGAACAAGAAATTCTATGACCCAAGAGTTTGGATCAGAAAAGGAGAAGAGACTTTCAGCGCAAGATTGAAACAAGCGTTTGAAGATCTTAACAATATTGATACTTTAAAATAAATTTTTGAATTTTTAAAATAGTTTGAGTTTTGAATTCTGGATTTTGAGGTTATTTTCTCAAATATTGAAAATTCAAAACCCTAAATTCAAATTCGAGAAAAATTCAAAATTTAACATTTCAACAAATGGCATTCGACTGGTTTAAAAGAAAAACAAAAAACATTACCACATCTACCGATGAGAAAAAGGATATCCCAAAGGGCCTTTGGCACCAGACACCCACGGGAAAAATCATTGAGCATGAGGAACTGAAAGCGAATAATTATGTCTCTCCGGAAGATGGGTTCCATGTGCGTGTAGGGAGTCAGGAATTTTTTGCAATGCTTTTCGACGGAGAAAAGTATAAGGAACTGGATGCCAGGGTGGAAAGTGTGGATATGCTGAATTTCAAAGATACCAAGACGTATGCTGACCGCTTGAAAGATGTAAAAGCCAAAACCAAACTGAACGATTCTATCCGGAATGCAGTAGGTAAAGTGAACGGCGCCGAGATGGTGATTTCCTGTATGGATTTTGCGTTTATCGGTGGATCTTTAGGTTCTGTAATGGGCGAAAAAATCCGTCGAGCTGTGGATTATTGCATCAAACATAAACTTCCTTACATGATTATTTGTCAATCCGGCGGTGCGCGTATGCAGGAAGCAGCATTTTCACTGATGCAATTGGCTAAAGTTCAGTCGAAACTGGCACAATTGTCGGATGCGCAACAGCCATACATCGCCTATCTTTGCGACCCAACTTTTGGTGGTATCACGGCATCTTTTGCGATGACTGCGGATATTATCATCGCAGAGCCGGGTGCGCTTATCGGATTTGCCGGGCCTCGCGTGATCCGAGAAACCATCGGTCGCGACCTTCCAGAAGGCTTCCAAACATCGGAGTTTCTTTTGCAAAAGGGTTTTGTAGATTTCATATCGAAGAGAACCGAAATCAAGGAAACCGTGAGCAAGGTGGTAAGACTGTTGACGAACGCTTAATTAATTTTAATTAAACTAAACAAAAATCTCACCTTTTGCGGGTGAGATTTCTTTTATGATAGAAACTGCCGCCACTTTTATTCGGACTGTTCGGGGGCTTACTTTCGGTAAGTTACTGAGGTTGTTTGCGATACTTCTTCAACATCCTTTGTTTGCTGTATTGAGTTTCTGGGCCACTGTAAAGGCTTTTGCACTCGCAAAAAACTACTTTCCGGAGACACACTCTTCCTTCGGCATTGGTAACGCCTTTCGACATGCGCTTTGGACAAGCTTAATTATGTCCTACTGCTGCAAGGTTTCATCACCGCGAAAATCTAAAGATTGGTGTCTGAAAATCACTAATTTTCACGAAGATATTTTTCCAAATGAGCCATTGCAAAGATTTATGGATCTACACAATAACCAAGTAGGAATTGACTATTTTTTTGAACAATTAACATCTATCCATCGGCAGTTTTTCGAAACTTCATTCTTAATTGATGGCTTGCTTGAAAAGACTAAAACTGCAAAGATTTTGATAAATTTGGAACAGCCCACTGGCGAAGAACTTGTGTACATTACATCACCATTTTCATAAATATTAACCAAAAAAAATTTAACAAAATGATTAAGCAAGCATTGATTAATGAGTTTTTGTACGAGGCAGAAAACACCAGAAAACTGCTAAACGCAATCCCGAATTCTGCTCTGGATTACCGTCCGCAACCGCACCTTTGGTCAGTGGCACAGCTGGCGTCCCACATTGCGGAAGTTTACAACTGGTTCCCGGACACCTTTAATACAGATGATTTCGATATGGGATCTTACAGCTACGACAAGGGAGACATCAGCAAAGCTTCAAATATTGTTGAAAAATTTGAGGAAAACTTCAAAAAAGCGAAAGAAACTCTGGAAAATTCCGACGAATCTACCTACATGAATAACTGGAGCATGGTTCATAACGGACAAGTTTTGATGCCGCCTGCACCGAGGATTGCGATGGTTCGCGGCTTCCTTTTCAACCACCTGTACCACCACCGCGGGGAGTTGGTAGCGCATCTGCGTGCGACCGGCAACAAGGTTCCAGGACTATACGGCCCGACCTACGAGGAAAGCCAAGGAATGTAATTTCCGCAGAAAATCAGTTTAAAAGCCATGCAAAAGCGTGGTTTTTTGTTTCATAATAATAAATCTTGAAGGCTTAAATCTTGAAAGGGGTGATTGTTACAGATTTGTTATGTTTACGATTTTAACTCTAAACAAAGATTTTCATAATATACCTTTGCTAAGATTTTATATAAACAGGGCAAATTTATGGATGCTAAAATTAGAAAAAGCAAGTTTACCTCTCTGCACCGTTTGCTTCATTGGTCGGTGGCGTTGGGGATGATTATTCTTTTAATTACGGGTTTTTTAAAGAAAACATGGATGGGCAGGAGGGCGCTTGCCGCCGCAATGAAGGCACAGGGTGTAAAAGTGGACGATGCTGTGATGAAGAAAATAGCCCATACCTTCGACGGTAAGACCAACACACGCCCGAAAGGCATCATCTACATCGTGACGGGTGCCGGCGGACAAGACCTCTATAACCCGGAACAGACCGATCAGCCGGACACTTGGCAGAAATTTACGGATAAGTTTTTGGCTAAAAAACATTCGCTTTCTGCGGTGGATGTAAACGGGCAAACTTTTAATTTAAAACAAATAGATATTGATGGAAAGGTGATTGATACTTTTACCATAACCAAATAATTTAAAATGAAAAAAATACTTTTTCTGCTGGCTGCGGCCGGCAGTTTTGGACTAAACGCCCAAACTTACAAACTTGCCGAAACCATAGCTGTAGGGAATAATAACCGCTGGGATTATGTGAGTTTTGATTCCGTGAACGGGAATATTTTTGTTTCCAATGCGGTTCAGGTGCTTGCCGTTTCTGCGGACACTCATAAAATTGTTGCGACCATCCCAAATACCAAGGGTGTACATGGCATAGCGATTAACAATAAACTGAACCGCGGCTATATCTCCAACGGAAAGGGAAACAGCGTGTATGTATTTGATTTAAAGAATTTTAAAGTGACAGATTCCGTCGCTACAAAAGGTGAAAATCCCGATGCCATCATGGTAGATGATTTCTCTGGTAATATTTTCGTGATGAATGGCAAAACGAATAATGTGAATGTATTTTCGGCGGATAAACTTCAGTTAATCAAAGACATCACGCTTCCGGGAAAACCCGAGTTTGCAGTAAATGATGCAAAGGGCAATGTATTTGTAAATCTGGAAGATAAAAGCCAAATTGCGTGGCTGGACAGTAAAACCAATACCTTAAAATCTGCGTTCAGCATCGCTCCTGGCGAGGAACCAACGGGTTTGGCAATTGATAAAAAGAATAATTTGCTTTTCAGTGTTTGTGCTAATAAAAACCTCATTGTTTTCGACATTAGTTCTAAAAAAGTTTTGAAAAACCTTCCGATAGGCGAGGATGCTGATGCACTGGTTTTCGATCCAGAAACGAAAAATATTTTTGTTTCCAATGCCGATGGCACTTTGGATATTTACCATCAAAACAATAGATTGAGTTATACAAAAATCCAAACGCTTTCGACACCGAAACGAAGCAAAACATTGGGATATGATTCTAAAACAAAGGACATCTACCTACCGGCCGCGGAGTTTGAAGAAAAAAAAGTCATCAATAATTCCTTCCGTATCCAGATTTATAAAATTAAATAATTCTTCCGCCGGTACTTTTAATTGAAATACCTTTGCATAAATTTTTTATCATGAAGAAGTTGGTGTCTGCGCTCGGTTTTATTACTGTCGGTTTTGTTTCTGCGCAAGGGAAAGATACCGTTTCCGCGGAGAAAAAGATAGATGAGGTAGTGATTGTGGCATCATCTCGCACTGAGCAAAAAATTGAGAATTCGCCGCAAAAAGTAGAGGTTTTGGGCCAGGAAGATATGCAGGAGGAAAGCGGCATAAAACCTGCGGGCATCGGCAGCATCTTGGGGGATGTTTCGGGTGTTCAAATCCAGCAGACATCTGCGGTGAGCGGAAATTCTAATGTAAGAATCCAAGGTTTGGATGGCCGTTACACACAAATTCTGCGCGACGGCATGCCACTTTTCGACGGATTTTCGGGCGGTTTGGGCGTGCTAAATATTCCGCCTTTGGATTTGCAACAGGTGGAACTCATCAAGGGTTCCGCTTCCACATTGTATGGCGGCGGTGCGATCGGCGGTTTAGTAAATATTATTTCTCGGCAACCAACGGCGCGGCAGCAATTTTCTGCTTTGGTGAATTATTCTACTTTGGACGAAAAAAATCTTAATATTTTTGCCTCGAAAAAGTTTAAATATTTCGGTTACACCATTTTCACGGGCGGTACATCGCAAAACGCCCAGGATGTGGATAAAGACGGCTTTTCCGATGTCCCAAAAACCAATTCACTGGTCATCCATCCAAAACTATTTTTCTACCCATCCGAAAATTCTACGATTGGCCTCGGCTGGTCGGGGACTTTCGACAAAAATATCGGCGGAGATATGCTGGTCATTAAAAATAATCCTGATGCCCAACACCAATATTTTGAACAAAATAAAACCGCGCGCAACACTTTCGAACTGAACTTTGAACAAAAATTTAGCGACCGCTCAAAACTCGCATTCAAAAATAGTTTTAGCAGTTTTCAACGGGACTTCAGCAGCAATGAAAACTTTCTGAATGCCCGTCAACAAAACTATTTTTCCGAACTATCATTCGTGAAACCCACCGATAAGATGATCTGGGTCATCGGCGTAGATTTGCAGGGAAGCAAGTTCACACCACAGGAATTTAAAATGTTTCAGATTCCCGAGTTTAGCAACAATGTTTTTGGGATTTTTGCCCAAAACACTTTGAAATTTCAAAAAGCCACGATAGAGACTGGCTTGCGCAGCGATTTTACAGATCACTTTGGAAGTTTTATTTTGCCAAGTATAGCCGCAATTTACCATTTCAATGAAAACTGGGGCGCAAGAGCGGGCGTGGGACTTGGTTATAAAACGCCGAACGCGCTTTCGCCGCAGGTTTACGACTATCCGCTGGAAAAACTTTTACCAATAGACCAAAATACCACGCGCGCCGAACGCTCCACCGGTTACAACCTGGAATTTAATTATAAAAAGAAGTTTGGGAACGAGGGTCAAATCTTCATCAACCAGGCATTTTTCTTTACGCAAATCGCCCATCCCATCACCAGTGTAGAAGATTCTGCGGGGAATATTTCATTTAAAAATATGAATGCGCCCGTGGTTTCCAAGGGTTTTGACACCTATATAAAGGCTACCGTGGACGAGTGGGAACTGTATCTGGGTTACACTTTTACCATTGCCGAGAATCGATTTTTAGAACAAAATAAATTTTTGCCGCTGACACCAAAAAATCGTTTTGCCATGACCGCACTGAAGGAGTTTGATGGTTGGCGCGCCGGTATAGAGGCCAGTTATAATGGCAGCCAGCACCGTTTGGATTATAGTTTGACCCCTGCATATTTGTTTGCTGCGGCTATGGTTTCAAAGGAAATCGGCGAGCATTTCACGCTGGTTCTGAACTGCGAAAATTTGTTTGATTACCGCCAAAGCAAGCACGAATCGCTATACACAGGCAGTATCCTGAATCCGCAATTCAAACCACTTTGGGCACCGATTGATGGGCGTGTTTTCAATTTTTCTGTGAAATGGAAATTGTAAAGATTGCTTTTTAGATTCGGTATCAGAGCGATTTTTTTTTGGTTTAAATTTCCTTATTTTTATCAAAATTTTTATAAATGGTACTCAGCAGGATATGGTCCGCCTTCATTATTGTAGCGATTTTGGTGGCAAGCATTAAATATATGTTTTCACCAAACTACAAATCTATTTTTAATGATATGGTTGTGGGCAAAGGTGGCGATACGGTAAAACTTTCAACGATAAAAATCAACGAACTTCCCGCGCCAATTTTTAATGGATTGATGAAGGATAAAGAAGGCAAAGGTTTTAATGATGGGCGCATCATCTATAAAACCGATTCTTTGAAACAAAATGTTCAGCTGTACCGCATCCAAGAAACCGACGGCGTGATTGGCACAAGTAAAACCGCAGTGGATATTTGCATCGGATTGATTGGGATTATGACGCTTTTCATGGGCTTTATGAGTATAGCCGAGCGCGCCGGCGGAATCAATCTTTTAAGCCGAATGATACAACCGTTTTTCTCGAAACTTTTCCCAGAAATTCCGAAAAACCACCCCTCTTTTGGACATATGTTGTTGAATTTCAGCGCAAATCTTCTTGGGTTAGATAATGCCGCCACACCTTTTGGGTTAAAAGCAATGGAAAGCCTGCAAACTCTTAATCCTAATAAAGATGTGGCGAGTAATTCCCAAATCATGTTCCTATGCCTGCACGCTGGCGGGATGACGCTGATTCCGGTTTCCATCATCGCCATCCGAGCATCCATGGGGTCTGCTACGCCTACGGACATCTTTTTACCCTGTATGATTGCTACTTTTGCAGCGACCATGGCAGCAATGATTGTGGTGTCACTTTACCAAAAAATCAATCTTTTGAATCCAGCTGTCATTGCCTATGTGGGCGTAGTTTCGGCTATCATCGGGCTTTTGGTTTTGTATCTAACCGGACTTACAAAAGATGGATTGGATGAATTTAGTAAAGTCTTGAGCAACGGAATTATTTTGTTGATATTTTTTGCAATCGTCCTCGGCGGCGTTTATAAAAAAATCAATGTGTTTGATGCGTTTATTGATGGGGCTAAAGAAGGATTTACCACCTGTGTGAAGATTATTCCGTATCTGGTCGGTATGCTGATTGCGATTTCCCTTATGCGGACTTCCGGCGTTTTTGATGTGATTATCGACGGGATGAAGTGGGTGGCAAACATTGCCAATCTGGACACCCGTTTTGTGGATGGACTTCCTACCGCACTCATCAAGCCGCTTTCCGGTTCTGGCGCTCGCGGTATGATGGTGGATACGATGGCCACCTTTGGTGCCGATAGTTTTCAAGGTAAATTGGCCGCCGTTTTACAGGGCAGTTCTGATACTACTTTCTATGTGATTGCCGTGTATTTTGGTGCCGTAGCCGTGAAAAATACACGCTACGCCGTTCCTGCCATGCTGATTGCCGATTTGGTAGGCATTATCACTTCAGTGGTGTTGGCGTATTTGTTTTTTGCTTAAATTTTTTTTCTAAGGCCAATACAGTCATGCAAGTTTATGATTAACAAAAGTGCGAGCTTATTGGGTATAATTTCCCGAAGCGATTCTTTCTTAACATAGACTTACTAATTTTTTTGCATTTTGCTTAAAACCACCTACATTAAAACTTTCAGCAAAAAAAAACCGCCTCACTGGGCGGTTATTTTTAGTTGCAATACTCTTCGTAGGCACCTTGCAGATTGGCGGCGATGGCACCTGCGGGATTGCCCTCGATATGGTGGCGTTCCAACATGTGTACGAGTTCTCCATCTTTAAATAGGGCTACACAAGGTGAGCTTGGTGGGAAAGGTGCGAGGTGTTTGCGCGCTTCTGCCACGGCTTCGGTGTCAAATCCTGCGAAAACGGTGGCTAAATTATCGGGTTTTTTGTCTCCGGTAAGGGAGAAAATTACGCCCGGTCTTGCCGCGCCTGCCGCACATCCACATACGGAATTAATCATCAGTAGGGTAGTGCCCTCTTTTTTCAATGCTTCTGACACGGCTTCTGCAGTAGTGAGATCCTGGAAACCTTTATCTGTAAGTTCTGCCTTCATGGGCATTACTAATTCTTGTGGGTACATAATTTTTATTTTTTTGGTTAATGACGAATGACTCTAAAGTACAAATTTATGAAATAAATTCTCAACGGAAACCTTCAAAACCGTGCCGCATTTTAGTTCGGACAAATTGACAAAAAAGTCTGAACAATTGCGCAGACTTTAATACTATTTAACTTCTAACTTCCCCTCTAACTAAGTAATTTCTTCACCATCTCGGAAATACTTTTGCCGTCAGATCTACCCGCGAGGGATTTAGAGGCTACGCCCATTACCTTCCCGAGGTCTTTCATGCCTTCGGCGCCGGTGTCTGCGATAATGGTTTTTATTTCTGATTCCAATTCTTCTGGCGTGAGTTGTGTCGGTAGGAATTTCTCAATCACTTTCATTTGCGCATCTTCCACTTCGGCCAAATCTGTACGATTTTGGGCTGTGAATTGTTCGTAGGAATCCTTTCTTTGCTTAATCATTCTTTGCAGAATCGCGATTTCCTGTTCTGGTGAAACCTGTGCACCGATATGCTCAGTCTTTAGCAAAAGAATTTGAGATTTCACAGCGCGAAGTGCGTCCAAAGCAACTTTGTCCTTTTCACGCATGGCGGTTTTTATCGCCTCGTTTATGGTTAGTTCTAAACTCATTTTTAGTATTTATGGTTATAGATTAGGAGTAAGAGTTTGGCTTAACTAATAATAATTAACAATTTTACCATTAAAAATTACTCATTAATTATGTTTTAATCTACATCTTTATTCAGAAATCTGTTTTCTTTCACTTGCATATATCCATTTTCATCTTCAGAAAGGAAACTGCTGATATTCTGTTCCGAAGCATTTTCGCCACCGATGTTGATGTTCTTTCTGCGGAAAGCGGGCACGGTTTCAAATTCATCTTTCACATCCGTACTTTGGTATCGTGAGTTGAATTCCCTCAGTTTGTTGCGGCGTTCCTTGGCTTTCAGATTGGTCTCTGCGGTTTTATTAATGAAAGTAAATTCTTCTTCTACCACTGGAGTTGCAGCTTGTTTTTTTACTGGCTGTTCCTCAGTAAAAGAAACTACAGGCTCACTAGAGGTTGGCTGGAAGGTTTCCGTTTTTAAAGGTTCAAAGTTAGAAAGTGGCTGCTCTTCTTCAACAAAAATACCTGGTTTAGAAACAGGCTCTTCCTCGGTAGATTTTATGGTAAAGTTATATTCTACCGGCTTTTCATCAGCGAAAAATGTAGGCTCTTCTTTTACCGTTTTCTCGGTTTCAAAAGAGAAAGATTGGGCTTGTACATCATCGTCCCCCAAACCGTCATAAGAGAAAAGATCTATTTCTTGAAGCTCTTCTTCGTAATAATTATTGGAAACTACCTGGTTTTCAGTTGATTCTTCGTAGAATTTTACCTGTGTATCAGTATCGTCCGTTATTGTCATTTTTTTTTCAGCAGGATCCGTGCGGAAATGTGGCTGCTGCTTATCTTCCTCATCATCCAGACGGAATACATTCTTTCCGGATTCGTTATTGTTTTCATCGCGTTCCGTACGGGAGCGGAACGGCGATTCGCGGTGTTGCCTGTCCAGCGAATCGTTCAGGTTGATTTTAATTTTCTCAGTCGGTCCAGCGTGCTTGCGGTTGTCTTTAGCAAAACCAGTCGCGATTACCAATACGCTGATGGCGTCGCCCAATTCTTCATCAGTCCCCACCCCGAAAATAATTTCTGCGGTGTGGCCGGCTTCTTTTTGAATATAATCGTTGATGAGGCCGATTTCGTCCATCGTAGCTTCCTCGGAACCACTTCGGATGAGGAGCAAAACATTCTTCGCACCGGAAATTTTGTTGTCGTTCAAAAGTGGGGAATCCAGTGCTTTTTTCACCGCTTCTTCCGCCTTGTTTTCGCCGGAAGCAGTTCCTGTGGAAATCAATGCGGTACCTGAGTTTTGAAGAACCGATTTGGCATCACGGAAGTCAATATTTACATCGAAATACCCAGTAATTACCTCTGCCATTCCTTTTGCAGCATTGGTCAAAACCTCATCAGCCTTTGAAAATCCTTGTTTGAAACCAAGATTTCCAAATTGTTGGCGGAGTTTATCATTATTGATGACGATTAGGGAATCTACATTATTCCTCAGTTTCTCCAAACCGATTTCGGCTTGTTCCAACCTTCTCCTACCTTCAAAACTAAACGGAACGGTCACGATTCCTACTGTCAAAATTCCCATTTCTTTTGCGATTTTGGCAATCACGGGAGCCGCGCCAGTACCTGTACCACCTCCCATACCCGCAGTGATGAAGACCATTTTTGTATTTTGGCCAAGAGAAGCCTTGATGTCGTCGATACTTTCAATGGCTGCTTTTTCGCCCACATCTGGGTCTGCTCCCGCACCAAGACCTTCGGTGATGCTCATCCCAAGTTGAACTTTATTAGTCACAGGGTTGTTGTCCAAAGTTTGCGCATCTGTGTTGCAGATTACGAAATCCACACCATGAATTCCGCGTTCGTACATATGTTTCAACGCATTGTTTCCACCGCCCCCTACACCAATGACTTTAATGATTGATGAATTTCCTTTTGGTAAATCAAATGTAAAACCTTGATTGTTATTGGTTTCCATATTTTTTTATTGTTGATGAATGAATTTACAAATTACAAAAAACACTGGGTTTATTCCACCTCTTCGAAGAATTTTTTCACCTTTAACATAAGGCTCTGTCCGAAAGTCAGTTTGTTCGCTGGCTTATCTATGTCTTCCTGTTCGTTTTTATCCTCGGTTTCGGAGGTTCTCGTAGTGGTTTCTGTTGCGGTATCTAGAGTTATTTGTGCCGCCACTTCTTGAACCTGGGATGGCTTGCGATCGCGGATTTTCAAACTTTCCATCAGAAGACCTATAGACGTTGCGTATTCCGGACCTTTTAGGAATTGGTTTTTATCATTCGCGATGTACTCATTAGCATAACCAATTCGGCTGTCGAAACCGGTTACATAATTAGCTAATTGCCTTAGGTTTTTAAGATTAGATCCCCCGCCAGTTAGCACGATTCCGGCGATTAATTTTTTTCTCTGTTCGAAGGCGCCGTAGGCTTTCAGTTCGGTATTTACCATTTCCAAAATTTCCTCCACTCTAGCATTGATGATTTGTGCCAAAGTTTTCAAAGAAATCTCTTTGTCCGGACGGCCATGAAGGCCCGGGATCGTCACGAAAGTGCTGTCTTTTTCTAAATCCGGAACGGCAGAACCGAATTTCACTTTCAACTGGTCGGCATGCTTCTCGATGATAGAACATCCTTCCTTGATGTCCTCGGTAATGATCCCGCCGCCATAAGGAATCACACAGGTGTGGCGGATGATGTTGTCCTTGAAAATAGCAATATCCGTAGTCCCACCACCGATATCTACGATGGCAACGCCGGCTTCTTTTTCTTCTTTGGTTAAAACCGATTCAGAGGAAGCTAGCGGCTCCAGTGTGAGGGATTCCATCTCCAAACCGGCCTCTCTCACGCAACGAACGATGTTTCGGATGCTGGCCATCTGGCCTACTACTACATGGAAATTAGCCTCTAATCTTTTGCCGTGCATTCCTATGGGTTCCAAAATTTCGCCCTCGGAATCTACTTTATATTCTTGCGGAAGCACATGGATGATCTCTTCGCCAGGAAGCATCACCAGTTTTTTCACTTGTTCTTTCAGTGCGTCTATGTCGTCCTCCGTGATATAGTCTTCCGGATTTTCGCGCATGATGTAATCGGAATGTTGTAGCGAGCGGATGTGTTTGCCAGCAATACCCACAGTCACTTTGGAGATGGGTACTCCAGCGCTTTTTTGTGCTTCTTCCACCGCCGTTTTGATGGATTCGATGGTTTGAGAAATGTTGTTCACAATACCTTTGTGCACGCCCAAACTTTTGGCTTTTCCTACGCCCATCACTTCTATTTTCCCGTGGCTGTTACGCCGTCCGACGATGGCTACAATCTTGGTAGTACCGATGTCCAGTCCTACTGAATATCCTTGATTTTCCATTGTATTTTGTATTATTTTTTTTCTTTTTTGGCTGGTTCTTTCTTTTTTTCTTCTTTCTTTTTCTCCAGCTTCTTCTTAGGAGTTTCCATGACTTTCTGTGCATTGGCGAGCGCTTTTTGCTTAGCCACCACTGGAGTTTTAGCGATTTGCTTCTGCCCAGAGGTCAGGATACTGTCGTTTCCAGTGTAATGAGGATTCAGGGTTGTAACGATTTGATTATCATATTTTACTGATATTTTAGAGTATTTTTCCGGGTTTTGATAGACCAAATATTTCTCAACAAAAGTTTTGAACCCTTTTACTTTAAAATCAATATTGTCCAAATCGCCGATTTCCACTTTAAAATTTCCCTCGCTCGTGAGCAGGCTGTAGCTTCCGTTGTGTTTCGATATTCCAACAAAATATTTTTTGCAAAAATCGTCTTTATCGATTTTATTAATGAGTTCGGCGAGATCGCGATAGTCACTTGGCGGGACATTTCCGGTCACCAGCATGCATGGGTAAGAGTAGTTTTTCGAGGTAGGAAACTCTTCTCCTTTCTCATTCACATAGAAATCTTTACCATTTTTTGTAAGACGGAAAACCGGAACTTTTTGTTTGATGTCCAGGTTGAGAATTCCGTTTAGATTCAAGTAAACATTTGCGCTGTCCACGGCGGGCAGGGCGTTTAGCTTTTTCTCAAGATCGGGGATGTTGATGTCGCCGATTTTTTTAGTTGGATTGTTTTTTCTTACTATCTCGCGCACATCTTTTTCATCGATGAAGTACACCGGTGACTGCTTCAGGTTCACGAGTATATTATCCAGCGGTTTCTGACTGAATCTCTTCAACGAGAAACTCAGCAGGAATCCGAGGATCACCACTGTCACGAGTATTTTAAGAATGCGCCATTTATTTTTCATATCATTTTTTGCACGCAGAATTTCAGAGTTATTTTTTATAAATTTTCTTTCCGCAAAGCTGCATCTGTTAATTGAACCTGCATATATCGTACTTTATGTATTCTACTTTTGTCTTTATTTTTTTACGCATATAAGTTTTATTTCTCAATACTCTCTGCGTTTCTTGTATTTCCTAACCATTCTACAATTCCATCATACAGCGTGTCGATATCGCCAGCTCCTACGGTCAATAAAATATCAAAATCTTTTTCTTTTATTTTGTTAATGGCTTCTGGCAGGGTCGAAACTTCTTTTTTATCTAAATTTATTTTCTCCAAAAGAGCCGCGGAAGTCACTCCTGGAAAATGCTCTTGAAGTTCCCTTGCCGGATAAATATCCAGCAAAAGCAGTTCGTCTGCTTTTTCCAAACTTTCTGCAAATCCGTCTTCAAAATCCCTTGTCCGGCTAAATAAATGCGGCTGAAATGCCACCAAAAGTTTCTTGTACGGATAGAAGGTTTTTATCGAACCAATCACGGCATTCAGTTCCGTAGGGTGGTGCGCATAATCATCGATGTAAATTTTGCCACTATCAAAAAAATGCTTCGTGTAGCGGCGTTTTATGCCTTTGAAATTGGCAATTCCTTTCTGCAAAGTCTCAAAATCCACTCCCAAGTGATGCACGATTGCGATGGCTACAGTCGCATTTTCCACATTGTGAATTCCTGGGATTCCCCATGAAAACGGAATGATTTCACCGCTCTCACTATGGAAATCAAACGAAATTCTATCGCCATCCATTTTTAGGTTATCAGAATAGAAATCAGCCGGTTCATTTACAGCGTAAGATTTACAGTCGCGCCCGATTTCAATTCCTTTTCTCACAAAAAGTTGGTTATCATTCGGGACGAGTTTCGCAAATTCTTTGAAACCTTCTTCAATCGTATCTTTATCCCCGTAAATATCCAAATGATCGGCATCCGTAGAAGTTATCACCGCCCAATCCGGGGATAGATTTAGGAAACTACGGTCGTATTCATCGGCTTCCACCACGGAATATTGGTTTCCGTTAAAGAGGAAATTAGACTTAAAGTTCTCTGCAATTCCGCCTAAAAAACATGAAAACGGCAAGTTGGCTTCCTTGCAAAGATGCGCCAACAAAGAAGAGGTCGTGGTCTTACCGTGGGTTCCTGCTACGGCTACGCATTCCGTATCTTGGGTAATCATCCCGAGGACTTTTGCACGTTTCAGAACTTCAAAATTATTTTGGATAACATAATCTAAAATTCCCAACTTTTTGATAGCAGGTGTATATATCACCAAGGTGTTTTCGGGAGAAAGGGAGGTGATTTTTTCACATAATTTATCTTCAAAAACAATATCGATACCCTCTGAAATCAGAGCAGAAGTCAGTTTGGTCTGCGTTTTATCGTAGCCCAAAACATTTTTCCCAATAGAGTGGAAGTAGCGCGCCAAAGCACTCATCCCAATCCCGCCGATGCCCACGAAGTAGAAGTTATCGTATGTTTTCATTTAACTAATTTTAAAATTTCATCCACAATTTCCTTCGCTGCATTGGGTTTGGCAAAAAACTCCAAGTTGGCGGACATTTCTTTTCTTAAACCTTCATTTTCGCAAAGCTCCAAAAGCGTGGGCAAAAATTTCTCCTGCATTTCGGAATCTTTTACCATTCTCGCTGCGTTTTTTTCCACTAAAGTCTGTGCGTTTTTGGTTTGATGATCTTCCGCTGCAAACGGAAATGGCACCAGTAACACAGGCTTTTTCGCCACCGCCAACTCCGAAATTGCGATTGCTCCAGCTCTGGAAACAATCACATCCGCTGCGGAATACGCGATCGGCATGTCAGAGATGAATTCGCTTTTTAAGACATTAGGGCCGAGAGCCGAGATCAAAGATTTCATATTGTCTCGATTCTCGCTTTTTGGTTCTGCTATCTCTTTTCCAGTTTGCCAAATTAATTGGTAGCCGCGGTCGGTTATTTTATCCAAATTATCCTTCCAGCCGTTATTCAAGGTACGGGAACCTAAGGAACCGCCCACGGATAGAATGGTTAGCTTGTCTTTATCCAAGCCTAATTTCACCTTAGCAGATGCTGTATCCGTCATTCCTGTGACGATGGTCTGACGGATTGGATTCCCTAAAAACTTAATTTTTTCTTGAGGGAAACCTTCCACTTTTGCATAAGCCGTGAAAACCGCTTTGGCTTTTTTACTCAAAATCTTGTTCGTAATACCTGCGTGGGCATTCTGTTCCTGAATAAAGGTCGGAATACCCAACTGAGACGCCGCATACAACGCCGGACCGCTCGCAAAACCTCCAGTCCCCACTGCAAAATTTGGCTTAAAATCTTTAATTGCCTTCTTTGCTTCGCTCAAACTATATAAAAGTTTGAAAGGAAGTTTGAAGTTTGATAAAATATTTCCTCTGTCGAAGCCCACAATATCTACACCTACAATTTTGTAACCCGCTTGTGGCACTTTCTGCATTTCCATTTTGCCGTTGGCTCCGATGAAAAGGAACTCGGCATTTGGGTAGCGCTTTTTAATCTCGTCGGCAATCGCTACAGCCGGGAAAATATGCCCACCAGTTCCCCCGCCACTGAGGAGAACTCTCAAAGGTTTTGGTTGTTGGTTGTTGGTTGTTGGTTTGTTCGACATTTTATTGATTGCTTTACTAATGATTATGCTATATCATTTATTTCCTCGATGTTTTGTTTTCTGCCCATTCCTTCTTCATCTAAAACTTGTATTCTGGAACTTACATTCAAAATAATTCCTAACTGTATGTAAGTAACCAACATAGAAGTTCCTCCATAACTAATGAGGGGCAACGGCTGACCTGTCACGGGTATCAAATTTACGGCTACGGCGATGTTCACTGCCATTTGCAAGAAAATCATTAACCCTAATGAAATTACCAACAAAGATCCGAAAAAAGCTGGCATCTTACTGGCAATCATTACGATACGAATAATCATAATGAGGTACAACGAGATCAGAAATATAGCTCCCAAAAACCCGTATTCTTCTACAATAATGGCGAAAATAAAATCCGATGCTGACTGCGGTAGCATCTGTTTCAAGGCACTTTTACCGGGTCCCATTCCTGTGATTCCACCGTGGACTATCGCGGCTTTCGCCTGCATCACTTGGTAGTTTTTCGTCTTCAAACTCTCATCGTCCACCTCTGTGGTTTTTTGGGAATTAAAGAAAGTCTCAACCCTACTTTTCCAAGTGTGTACACGGTTTCCGCCGATGAGGTTGGTATTCAGAGCCACAGTGAGGAACAATGCACTCGCTACAAATGCTGTGGCGATGAAGCCTGCAATATATTTCCAATGAAGCTGGCCAATGACTAAAACACCGATGGACACCAGCAAAATCATCAACGCTGTTGAACCGTTGTCCTTGGCTACCAATATGAAAACCAATAGGATAGGGCCGAAAATATACAGTATGTTTTCAATCGGAAGCCGTTCGCGTTTTATTTTTTTTGTTAAATACCGGCACAGGTAAATAACAAGCATTAAATACGCAAAAGATGATGGCTGGAATGATATCGGCGTACCCGGAATTTTTAGCCATCTGGAAGCACTTGCTCCATCGATGGTTTGACCCATAAACATAGTGAGAATCAATAAAATAACCATCACGCCAAGGAGTATGGCGCTGAGTTTCCCGATGTATTCATACTTCACGGTTTCCACGCCGCGCATAATGCAAATACCAAGCGCCACGAAGATCATGTGCTTGATGACATGGCCCGTAGTGGTACCGTTGTTCACGATGTATTCCAGATTGGAACTTGCGGAATAGACAGGGAAAATGGAGAAAACAGAAATCACCAAAATCACCATCCAAAGGACTTTGTCGCCCTTCAGAAATTCAAATTTGGATTCTGTATATTGGTTATTCATTATAGTTAATTGCTTAGAACTTCTTTTTTAAACTGCTCGCCACGGTCCTCGTAATTTTTAAACAAATCAAAACTTGCGCAGCACGGTGATAGCAACACTGTGTCCCCTTTTTCGGCGATGCTTTTGCTGATTTTCACCGCTTCTGCCATGCTGGAAGTGTTGTAGATGTGCTCCTTTTTATCTTGGAAAAATTCCAAAATCTTCTGGTTATCTATTCCAAGGCAAATGATGGCTTTTACTTTTTTCTTCACTAGTTCCTCTATCTCGCTGTAATCGTTGCCTTTATCTACACCGCCCACGATCCAAATGGTCGGGGATTTCATACTTTCTAACGCATAATAGGCCGCATTTACATTCGTTGCTTTGCTATCGTTGATGAATTTCACGCCATCGGCTTCCGTTACTTGTTCCAATCTGTGTTCTACCGCTTGAAAAGTCATGAGTGAATTTCTGATGCTTTCATTGCTGATATTCAATATTTTACCAGCGATAGATGCCGCGAGGCTATTGGCGACATTATGATTTCCGACCAAGCTGAGGTCTTCTATTTTCATGGAAAATTCATCGTCCAGTTTCACTACGATCTTTTCATCTGCGAGGTAACCGCCTTCCGGAAGTTTTTCCTTTAATGTAAAAGGAATTTTTTTGGCGCGGATGGCGATTTTTTCCAAAAGGCTCAGGCTCATTTCATCATCTTTGTTATAAATGAAGAAATCATCCGCCTCTTGGTTTTCAGCGATTTTAAATTTTGCCAAAGCATATTCCTCATAATTGTAATTGTACTGATCCAAATGGTCTTGGCTTAAATTCAATAATAAAGAAATATAAGGTCTAAAATTTTGAATATCATCTAATTGGAAACTGCTAACCTCCAAAACGTAGTAATCAAAACTTTCGTCCGCCACTTGTTTTGCAAAACTTTTTCCGATGTTTCCGCCAAGTCCCACATTCATGTTATCGTTTTTCAAAATATGATAGATGAGAGATGTGGTGGTAGTTTTCCCATTACTTCCAGTGATGGCAATTATTTTCGCATTGGTAAATTCCGCAGCGAACTCAATCTCGGAAGAAATACGGATGCCTTTTAGGTTTATTTTGTAGATGATGTCGGCCTTTTTCGGAATGCCGGGTGATTTCACGACCCAGTCGGCATTTAGGATGCGCGCCTCGTCATGTTGGCCTTCCTCGTATTCGATTTCATTTTCGATGAGAAATTGCTTGTAGTTATCCTTGATCTGCCCTTGATCGGAAAGGAATACCTCGATTCCTTTCTTTTTGGCCAGATACGCAGCACCCACACCGCTTTCACCTCCTCCTAAAACAACTATTTTCATATTTTTTTGCTTTTTGCTATTGGCAATCTGCCTTTAGCTCTTCCAGTAATTGAATTAAATTTTAAACTTAACCTTATACCCCAATTTCTATCTTACTTTCAGCGTAATCAAACAAATAATCGCCAGCATTACGCCGATGATGATCATTCTGTTCACGATTTTACTCTCGTGGTATCCTTCCTTTTGGTAATGGTGGTGCAGTGGTGACATTTTGAAAAATCGGTGGTTTTGCGCGTACTCCAATCCGTATTTCTTTTTTCTATATTTAAAAACGCCTACCTGCAGCATCACCGAAATGTTTTCAATTAAGAAAATTCCGCAGAGTACCGGTATTAATAATTCTTTTCTCAAAATAATTGCTAAAACTGCAATCGCGCCTCCCAGCATCAAACTGCCGGTATCGCCCATAAATACTTGCGCAGGATAGGTATTATACCAGAAAAACCCTATGACGGCGCCCACCATGGCGACGGCAAAAATGGTGGTTTCCCCCATGTTCGGGAGGAACATGATGTTCAGATAATCTGCAAAGATGATGTTCCCCGACACATATGCGAAAAAGGCGAGTGTGAGGAGGATTACGGCACTTGTTCCTGCCGCCAAACCATCGATTCCATCAGTGATATTTGCGCCGTTAGACACCGCGGTTACTATAAAAATCACCACGGGAATGAACACTGCCCAAGACCATTCGTGGGCTTCCTCTGGGCTCATCCAAAAGAGTATCCCACTGTAATCGAACTCATTATTTTTTGTAAAAGGAACTGTGGAAACGGTGATTTTTTCTGTAGGCATGAAGTTTTGTTCCACATTATTACGGTTCACGACTTTAGCATCGGCATATTTCCTTTTCACCGTAATATCTGGGTGGAAATACATAGTAACGCCTACGATAAGCCCAAGTCCAACTTGACCGATTACTTTGAATTTTCCGCTAAGACCGTCCTTATTTTTCTTAATTTTCTTTAAATAATCATCAATAAAACCTATTGCCCCCATCCAAATTACGGAAACCACCAAAAGAATGATGTAAATATTAGTGATTTTGGTAAAGAGTAGCACGGGAATCAGCGTAGCCATGATGATGATAAGTCCGCCCATGGTAGGCGTTCCCTCTTTCTGTTTTTGCCCGGCTAATCCAAGGTCGCGCACCATTTCTCCCATTTGTTTTCTCCGCAAATAGTTGATGATTTTCTTACCATAGATCGTGGCAATCGCCACCGACAACAGCACGGAAAGCGCAGCACGGAAAGAAATATACCGCAAAAGATTCAGCCCCGGAACATGGATTCCGTTGTTGGTTAGATATTCATATAGGTAGTATAGCATAGGCAGTCTCCCAGCTCCCAAAGGGGCTTTAGCAGGGCGGTATTAATTTATATTTGAATATTTTTTATCATACTTAATGGCTTCCCTTTCGGGTTGGGCCTCTTTACTTGCTCATCGCCTTCCATAGTTCATCAATTACTTCTTTGTCATCAAAATGCTGTTTCACGCCGTTTATTTCCTGGTAATTTTCGTGTCCTTTTCCTGCAACCAGAATGATGTCTTTTGGCTCGGCAAACTTTATCGCCATCTTTATCGCTTCCTTTCTGTCCGGAATCACTGTAAACTTGTTGAAATTCTGCGGCTCCACACCGGCTTCTATTTCTTTGATGATGGCGTTCGGATCTTCGGATCGCGGATTGTCTGATGTGATGATGGTAAGCGTAGATTTTCGAGTTGCGATTTTCCCCATTTCCGGGCGTTTCGCTTGGTCGCGGTCGCCGCCACAGCCAAAAACCGTGATGAGGCGTTCGTTTTTGGTCCGAATTTCGTTGATAGAGTCCAGAATATTTTCCAACGCGTCCGGCGTGTGTGCATAATCCACTATGAAGAAGATTCCGCCACCGGATTTGAGTGTTTCAAAACGACCTTTTATGCGTTGTAATTTGCTGATTGCCATTAGGATTTCATTTTGAATAAACCCTAAAGACTCAGTTATGGCATAGGCAAGAAGAAGGTTGTACACATTGAATTTCCCCGTCAGGGTTGTCCAAAGCTCTTTACCATTGAAATTGAGCATCATCCCGTTGAAATCGCTTTCCAGGACTCTGCCGTGGTAATCTGCCATGGTTTTCAGTGCATAGGTCTTTCGCGTTGCCTTCGTATTTTGCAGCATCACGGTACCGTGTTTATCATCCAAATTTGAGATGGCCACGGCATCGGCAGGAAGTTCGTCGAACAGTCTTTTTTTAATGTTGAGATATTCGGCGAAAGTTTTATGATAATCTAAATGATCGTGCGTGATATTCGTAAATCCTGCCACACGGAAACGAAGCCCATTGGTTCTGTTTTGATGAATGCCGTGGGAAGAAACTTCCATAAATGCATATTCGCAGCCTTTTTCTACAGCTTGGGAGAGGATTTTATTTAAAGTTAAAACATCCGGCGTGGTATGTGTGGACGGGAAAACTTCTTCGCCGATGCGATACTCCACGGTAGAAATCAATGCGGATTTGAATCCTAAATTTTTAAATATATCAAACAAAAGGGTTGTTGTGGAAGTTTTTCCGTTTGTACCCGTAATACCGATGAGGTTCAGTTTTTCTGACGGATTTCCGTAGAAATTAGAGGCTATCTGCCCGAGGGTTTTAGATGAATTTTCTACCTTAATGTAAGAGATGCCATCTTTTTTTTCTGCCGGCATTTCTTCGCAAACAACCGCTATTGCTCCTTTTTCTATTGCAGGTATGATAAAATCATGACCATCCGAAACAGTGCCTTTGATCGCTACATATAGCGAATTCTCAACCGCCTTTCTACTGTCGAATATAATGTCCGCCACTTCCCGATCGAGGTCGCCGTAGCGTTCGAGGATGTTGATTTTATTTAAAATATCTCTTAGTGTCATTACTTCTGTAGGGTTAGGTAGATTCTTTGGTTTTTCTTGATGGATGTTCCGGCGGTGGGAAATTGGCCAGTGATTTTTCCTACGCCTTTATAATCCACGCGGTAGCCTTGGTTTTCCAGTTGTGGAATAACATTTTTTCCAATCATCCCGATGATTTCCGGCATGCTGCCGTTCACGGTTATTTTTCTATTCGGCTCCGTCATTTTGGAGAGATCCACTTTTTTTTCCACCAGCATTTCCTTCTCAATATTTTGTGGTGTTTTTAGGAAAGTCTTTCCGGCAATCTCTTTGAAAACTGGTGCTGCTACCTTGGCACCGTAGAAACCTTTGGAATTATCCGGCTGATTGATCATCACGAAGCAGGTATATTTCGGATTGTCCGATGGGTAAAATCCTGCAAAAGATGCCTGATATTTTGCGGGCCCCGGTTTCCAGTATTCAAATCTCGCCGTTCCTGTTTTTCCAGCGATTTTTAAGTTCGGGGTGTAGATGCTTTTTGCGGTTCCTTTTTCAACTGCTTTTGTTAAGGATTTCGTCATAAGTTCAATGGCTTCTTCGGATGCCATTTTTTTAACAATCACTTGTGGTTTCGCACTATATACCACCTTACCATCTTTCATAATTTTATCAATGAAAAGCGGTTTTACCATCACACCTTTGTTCGCTATACCATTGTAAAAAGTGGTCATTTGCAACAGATTGAATCGCGAAGAATAACCATAGGCCAATGAGGCCAATGTGGCGGCATTCCAGCGCTTGTTTTCAGGCGTTACGATGAATGGCTTGGTGATTCCCGGGATTTCGATGTCCATTTTATCGAACATTTTCCATCTTTTCAAGTGATCCAGAAATACTTGCGGTTTATCAGCATAATATTTTGTGATGAGTTTCGCCGAGCCCACATTGCTGGATTTTGCCAAAACATCGCTGATTTCGTAAGTGCCGCCTCCATGTCCATCGGTGATGCGTTGCCCTGCATAGTTCCAAACGCCTCCGCCCACATTCACGGTGGTATTTTCATCAATGAAACCATCATCCATGGCTGCCAGTAGCGAAACCGTCTTGAAAGTCGAACCCGGCTCCGTGGCATCTTTCATGATATAATTATAAGCATCGGAATAGATTCCCGGCTCCGAACGGCGTAGGTTTACCATCGCGCGTACTTTTCCGGTGGCGACTTCCATCACCACAACGCAACCGTGATCGGCATTATACTCGATCAATTGTTTTTCCAAGGCCGTATGTGCGATGTCCTGAATGCGCAGGTCCAGCGTGCTGTACACATCTTGGCCGTCCACGGGTTCCTTAACTTTCCAATAATCAATGGGTTTCCATTGGGAGGAGTTTACGCGTTGCTCCAGTCGTGTGCCATCTGTACCGGTAAGGTATTTAGAAAATGCGGCTTCCAGCCCGGATTTCCCGCGTTCGTCATCCATCCCGATGGTTCCCGCGCCAATTTCCGTGGTAGCAAGTTCCCTTTTGTAGCGTCTGTCCACGATGAAGCCACCCTTATTTTTCCCTTTTTTAAATAGAGGAAATTTTCGAAGGCGGTCGTATTCATCAAAATCCAAACCTTTGATTAAAGAAAAATATTGGTTTTGTTTCTTGCGCTGGGCATCGAATTTTGCACGGAAATAACTTCTCGGTTTCCCGAACATTTTACTTAGGGAATCGGTAAGCGGCCCGATGTTATTGCTATAAACGGTGTCTTTTATTGTTTTAAAATCAATGAAAATATCGTACTCCATCACGGTAGTAGCGAGGATGGAACCATCCGAGGCATAGAGGTTACCACGGGCGGCGCGAAGAGTGGCTTCGCGGTAGTTTTTGTTGATGTAATCGTTGCGGATTTCTTCTACATTGGTATTTTGAAGCAGCACGATGCGCACCAAGAACACAGAGAATACGATGAAAGCCGCCCCGGCGAAGAGGTAGCCCCATTTCAGCGTTTGTCCACGCTTGTTTTCGTATTCATTTTGTTTTTGCATCAGTACTGTCTAGTTTTATAAGTAGTTTGTGCGGGTGGTTTTCCAGCGTTATCAGGGAATCTCCTATGACTTCTTTTCCCAGTTCGGATTCCATTTTTACTTTTATAAGTTTGCTTTGTGCGTAGGCATTTCGCGATTTATATTCTTCGGTTTGTTCTTTCAGTTCGTTTACCCGTTCTATTTTTTGGCTTACAAGGTGGTTGCTGTAAATCATCATCATCATTAAAACAAAAACCAATAAGAAGTATTTGTAATGAATCTTCACTTCATCGCGGTTCAGGAAGTTGCCCTTCACTATATCCATGAAGGTCAGTTTCTTTTGCCGATATGTAGGTTTTTTTGCCATTTTTAGGTTTTAGGACCGTGAACTATGAGTGAAAGTTTTAAATTCTATCGTTTCGTTTTTAAGTTCATGCTTCTATATTTTAATTCCCACTCTCATTTTTGCGCTTCTAGCACGCGAGTTTTCTTCTATCTCAGTGCTGTCCGGGATGATAGCTTTGCTCTGCAATAGTTCGAAGGATTTTTTAAAATTCCCGTAGATGTCGCGTGCGGGCTCGCCCTCGAACATGCCGTTTTTCAAATATCTTTTTACCAGACGGTCTTCCAAAGAATGATAGGAAATCATCACCATCCTGCCGTTTGGTTTTAAAATTCTGTGTGCCTGCACCAAAAGTTCTTTCAGCGCCTCCAGTTCTTCATTTACCTCAATTCTAATGGCTTGGAAGACCTGTGCGAAGAATTTATTTTGTTTAAACTGAGGGATATAACTGAAAATTGCTTTCAGGTCATCCGTAGTTTTAATGTATTTCTGCTTGCGGTGGTGTACAATTTCCCGTGCCAGTTTTCTTGCATCGCGGAGTTCGCCATAGTAGTAAAAAAGATCAGCCAGTTGCTCCTCTTCATACTCGTTGATGATTTTTTTTGCGCTCAGTCCTTGCTTTACATTCATCCTCATGTCCAGTGGCGCATTGCTACGGATAGAAAACCCGCGCTCCGCGGCATCGAATTGGTGAGATGATACCCCGAGGTCTGCCAAAACGCCGTCCACTTCCGTGATTCCGTAGGCCATCATAGAATTTTCCAAAAAACGAAAGTTTTGATTGATCAGCGTAAACCTTGGATCATCTAAACTATTGGCAATAGCGTCTGTATCTTGGTCGAAACTATAGAGCCTCCCTTTTTCCGAAAGCCTCGAAAGAATCTCGCGGGAGTGCCCGCCGCCGCCGAAAGTGCAATCCACATATATGCCGTCCGGGTTGGTCACCAGGTAGTCCACACTTTTATTCAATAAAACAGGGTTGTGGTACATCAGCAGCAATTTTAGTTTATTTCGTTTAGGTCCATTCCTCCCATCACATCTTCTGCCATGGCGGCGAAATCTTCTTCATTCACGGAAATTACTTTTTCATAGGCCGTTTTGTCCCAGATTTCAAAGAGTTCCCCGGCGCTTGTAATTACGATATCTTTTTGAAGATCAGCGAAAAGCGTGAGGTCTTTGGAGATTTGGATTCTCCCAGCACTGTCGGTTTCTACGGTCTTCACACCGGCGGTAAACATCCGTATGAAGTCGGCATTTTTCTTTACAAAACGGTTCAGGCTGTTGATTTTCACCATCATTCTGTCCCAGTGTTTCATCGGGTACACCTCAAGGCAGTTTTGGAACACAGCGCGCTTCACCACGAAGGCCTCTCCGGAGAAGTCTTCCATCTGCTTTACCAGTGGCGCGGGCAGTTTAATACGGCCTTTGTCGTCGATTTTGCACTCGTATGTTCCTATGAAACTTTTCATTTGGCACAAATTTATACAAAAATTTCTAAAACTTCCCACTTTTTCCCACTTTTAGCCTCAATGTTAATAAGTTTTGTTTAAAGGATGTAAAATATTGATCCAATGAGAGTTAATAAATGCCGAATATGGTCTGAAACTTGCTTATAGGATGGGGTTTTAGCAGAGGAAATAATAATAGTAAGATGTTAAAAAAAACTACGATTTTTACGGTTATATTTGTATTTTTGCTGAGGTTTTTGGGAAGATTATGATTTTTAATAAGAAAAAAGAAAAGAAATTTACCTTCGTGGAAGAGGGATCCGGGCCACCGATCGTGCTCTTGCAAGGACTGATGGGGGGGCTGAGTAATTTCACAAGTCTTATCAACTTTTTCTCGCAAAGGGGCTATAAAGTCTATTTCCCGGATTTGCCTATCTACGATCTTTCGATTTTAAACACTAACCTTACCACGCTTGCAAAATTTGTAGCAAAATTCATAGAGGATGAAGTGAAAGAGCCTGCGATCATCGTTGGAAATTCCATGGGAGGGCATGTTGGCCTTATCCTTACGCTTTCTCGTCCGGATTTGGTGAAAAATATTGTGCTTACCGGTAGTTCCGGTTTATACGAAAGAGCATTTGGAGATAGTTTCCCGAGAAAGAACGACCGCTCTTATATCAAAAAAAAGGCGCAAGAAGTTTTTTATGATCCCGAAGTGGCTACGGAAGAATTGGTGGATGAGGTTTTCTCTGTGGTGAATGACCGTTCTAAAGGCATCAAAACCGTGATGCTGGCCCGCAGCGCCATAAAACACAACATGGAAAACGAACTGCACAAAATCACGGCGCCCACCTGCTTGATCTGGGGTAAGCAAGATAATGTGACGCCACCGGATGTCGCGTTAGAAATGGATCGACTGATTCCGAACTCCGATTTATTTTGGATAGACCAGTGCGGCCACGCAGCCATGATGGAAAAGCCAGACGAATTTAATAAAATCCTACATAGTTGGCTTCAATCTAAATCATAGTAATATAAATAGTGATATATATGGAAGAGTGTTCTTCCATTTTTCATAAACTTCCTTCATATGGTCATTGGACTTAAAGACAAACTAAATTAACAAAACATTTTTTGTAATAAATCTTATGGTAATTAAAACAGCAGAATTCTTGAAGAGCAGTAGCAAATGGCAGGAATGCCCGGAACCTACGCTGCCGGAATATGCCTTCATCGGTCGGTCCAATGTAGGGAAGTCTTCCCTCATTAATGCCATGATGAACCATAAAGACCTTGCAAAAACCTCGCAAACTCCAGGGAAAACACAGCTTATCAATCATTTTCTGGTGAATGAAGAATGGTATCTTACCGATTTACCTGGCTACGGTTACGCCAAAGTTTCCAAGGTGAAAAGAAAAGATTTTGAAAAACTAATTACCAATTATATCCTAAACCGCCCCAACCTTGTGAATCTATTCATTCTGGTAGATGCGCGCCACACTCCGCAGAAAATCGACCTGGAATTCATGGAGTGGTGTGGGGAGAGCGGTGTTCCGTTTTCCATAGTTTTTACCAAAGCTGATAAAATCCGCCCCGGTGCGGTGGATAAGAATGTAGAGGTTTATAAAGAAGAACTCCTAAAAACTTGGGAAGAACTTCCCGGAATGTATGTCACTTCTGCGGAAAAGAAAGTAGGCGGAGATGAAGTCCTGAAATTTATCTCAAAAACAAATGATTACCTCAAAAAAAATAAAGTAAACTTCAATGACGGGCATTCTTTGGAAGGTTAAGAATTTTGATGTACTAACCTCACGAGAACTTTATGCCATCATGAAGGTTCGGCAGGAGGTTTTCATTATCGAGCAAGATTGTAATTATTTGGATGCCGACGGTGCAGATGAGGATGCCATACACCTTTGGGCAGAAAAATACGGTCGCATCGCAGCATACTGCCGGATTTTCCCTGAAGGTATTAAATATGATGAAACCTCTATCGGCAGGGTATGCACGAGTTCGGAATTTCGTCGCCAAAATTTAGGGAGGCAGATGATGAAATTTGCGCTGGAGATTATCGCAAGCCGTTTCCGAACTACAACGGTACGGATTTCCGCGCAGGATTATTTGATTAAATTTTATTCGGAATTTGGCTTCAAAGAAACTGGGAAAAAATATTTGGAAGACAACCTTCCTCACTCAGAAATGTTGCGCGACTAAAGCATTCCCAACTCAAATCGCGCTTCCTCGCTCATCATATCTTTGTTCCAGGACGGCTCGAAAGTAAGTTCCAAATCTACACTTTTCACATTTTCTACTTCAGAAACCTTGTCTTTTACCTCTTGTGGCAAAGATTCCGCCACCGGACAATTGGGCGTGGTAAGGGTCATGATGACTTTTACATCGCCTTCCTCGGAGACTTGTACATCATAAACAAGTCCCAATTCGTAGATGTCCACTGGGATTTCAGGGTCATAAACGGTTTTTAATGCTTTGATGATATTTTCGCCTATGTCGGCGATTTGGTCGTCTGTATATTTCATTTATTTGCTGATTATTACTAGCTGCTGCCAATCAGGCAGAGAGTCTTAAAATCTTTTCAATAAATCTTCTTGCCGCATTCGGCGGAAAACATTTGCCAAAGTTAAGACATCTTTTTCACAATATTTAACTATTCTAGATAGATCTTTTTCGATATGATAAATTGATGAAACCATGGAGCCGTCAATATCGTCTTTCGGGGTTGGAATCCCAAAGACATGCGCCAAAAGTTCGAGCGATATAAATGTTTTATAATCTCCGAATTTCCAGAGTTCCATGGTATCGAGGTGTGGAATTTCCCACGGTTTTTTGCCAAACATTTGGAAGGGAAGTGGCGGCGGCATCCCGTTGATGAGGAAACGGCGAGCTATCCAGGGGAAATCAAACTCCTTGCCGTTGTGTGCACACAAAATAACATCTCGTAGTTTCTGGCGGTTAAAGATTTCGCCAAATTCCTCTAAGAGTCTCTTCTCGTCATCACCATAAAAACTTTTAATGAGCAATTTCTTGTTTTTCTCCATCATCCCGACGGAGATGCAGATAATTCTCCCAAACTCTGCCATTACGCCGGCTTTTTCCATATAAAAATCCTCGGCGGTGATTTCGTTTTTCCTTTGGAAAAATGTTTTCTTATCCCATAATTTTTGCTCAGATTCCGGAAGTTCGTTCCAAGCGGAGGCATTCGGAACTGTCTCAATATCAAGGAATAAAACTTTTTCTATAGGAATGTTTTGGATCATGGCTTTTAAATTTAAGCGCAAAAGCTAAGCCCGGCTACTAATATTTTTTGAAGAAAGCATGGACTGCATATCCGTCAGAAGTTTTTGTACATTTTCCTTCTGATCTGCGTATTTCGATTGAAGTGCAGAACCCTCGCCCATTCGGTGATGATAAACCAATGCTTTTTCTGCAAACTCTATGCGGCTGCTCACGGGTGCATCTGGAACATTTGGGAAAATTTCGTGGAAGAGCATCTCGTAATACGCCTGAAACTCGCGCTCATTCTTGTCGAATACCGGGTTTTCAGGAGATTTCTGTCTTACATGCAACATTTCGTGCATCAGAAGGTTGAGGACGAGATTGAAGTTGTATTTAAAAACACCATCGGGGATATTCACGGTTTGTTTTCCGGGAATATCACCCACCGCCGTCATAAGAATTTGTCCTTTCGGAACATCCTTTTGGATCTCGAAACCTGCAAGATTTTCACTTTCAAGTTGATAAGCTCTTATTAGGTATCTCGCGGCATCCAAAGTCTGTCCGTTTTCATGATAGGCTTTTACATGGTCTAAAATATGAGAAGAATCCATCTTTAAAATACCATTTCCACTTCTAGTTTATTTGCTAAAAGTTTGGATATTTTTAATTTAAGAGGTTCAATATCAATATTTTCCATAGCATCGTGGGCAAAAGCGTAGAGCAATAATGCCTGCGCTTCTTTCTTGGAAATACCGCGGGAACGAAGATAAAACAATGCCTCATCATTTAATTGTCCAACTGTACAACCGTGGGAACATTTCACATCATCAGCGAAAATTTCCAACTGAGGCTTGGTGTCTATGGTTGCACCTAGATCCAGTAGCACATTGTTATTCTGTTGATAAGCATTGGTTTTCTGTGCGATCTTATCTACAAAAATCTTCCCATTGAATACGCCGTGCGAATTATTTTTATAAATGCCTTTGTAGTTTTGGTAACTTTCGCAGTTTGGCGTTTTGTGGTGCACGGCAGTATGATGATCCACCAACTGGTCACCACCAATGATGGTAATTCCGTTCATAAACGAGTTAATATTCTCGCCATTGTGTACAAAATCAAGATTATTCCTCACTAATTTGCCACCAAAACTAAAAGTATTTACGGTAGCTTGGCTATCGCGTTCTTGCTTCACAAAAGTACTGTCAATCATATAACTAACATCAGAGTCGTTTTGTAGTTTGTGCCAGTCTGCTTTTGCGTTTTTGCCTGCAAAAATCTCAGTTACAGAATTGGTAAATACGAAATTGCTATCAAAATTATGATGACTTTCCAAGATTTCTACTTTGCTGCCTTCTTCGGCAATCAAAAGATTTCGTGTGTTATAGAAAGTGTTTTCAGTTTGATTTTCAGAGATATAGTAAATGTGGATTGGTTTCTCTATCACCACATTTTTAGGAATATGCAGGAAAAATCCATTATTTGCAAATGCTGAATTTAGTTTGCAAAAAGCGGTATCTGCGGTGATTTTGTTTAAATATTCTGAAATAAGAGGTGCGTATTTTTCATTATTAAAGGCATGATTTAATGTTAAAAACTCTGCATTTTCAATGGAAATTTTTGAATATTCCTTATGTAAAAGACCATTGATAAAGATGAGGTAATCGAAATGTTCTTCACCAAAGTGCAAAGCTTCCAACTGTGGGCGAGAAATATTGTTAGAAAGGTTGGGTGAGAAATTATAATCTTTTTCTGTGATTTCACGAAGGTTAGTATATTTATATTCCTCATCTTTTTTGGTGGGAAAACCTTTTGCCAGAAAGGATTCTAAAGCGGAAAGCTTTTCGCCAGAAAGTGAGAATTTTAGTTTTTCTATTTGATTAAGCAGCATATTTTTAAATTTGATAAGAGTAAATAGTCATTTCTCTTGATTTTTTGGCCCTCGAATCTATTATTTCACGAGCCAGTCATATCCTTTGTCTTCCAGCTCCAAAGCCAAAGATTTGTCGCCGGTTTTTATGATTTTTCCGTCTGCCAAAACATGTACGAAATCCGGTTGGATATAGTTTAGAAGTCTTTGATAATGGGTAATCAAAAGCACTGCATTATTTTCATTTCTGAATTTATTCACGCCGTCGGCTACGATTCTCAAAGCATCGATGTCTAGCCCGGAATCGGTTTCATCGAGGATGGCGAGTTTCGGATTTAGCATCATCATTTGGAAGATTTCGTTACGCTTTTTCTCACCACCAGAGAAGCCTTCGTTCAATGATCGAGAAAGAAAATCTTTTTTTATTTCTAATAATTCAGATTTCTCGCGAATCATTGCAAGCATGTCTTTTGCGGGCATATCAGGAAGTCCGTTTGCCTTGCGGGTTTCGTTCAGAGCAGCTTTGATAAAGTTCGTTACCGATACGCCTGGGATTTCTATAGGATATTGAAATGAAAGGAAAATACCTTTGTGAGCGCGCTCTTCAGGAGCATCCTCCACAATGTTTTCTCCTCGGAAAAGAATTTCTCCGCCAGTAACTTTGTAATCTTCTTTCCCGGCAATGACGGAAGAAAGTGTAGATTTCCCGGCACCGTTCGGTCCCATGATAGCGTGTACCTCGCCCGGATTTATCTCTAGGTTAATTCCTTTTAAAATTTCACGCTCTTCAATTCTTGCGTGTAGATTGTTTATCTTTAACATTATGATAATGTGTAATTTAGTTAAATGTCTGCTGTTTATCCAACACTTCCTTCAAGTGAAATTTCCAGTAATTTTTGGGCTTCTATGGCAAATTCCATAGGAAGTTTGTTTAAAACTTCTTTACTGAAACCATTGACAATCAATGCAATTGCTCTTTCGGTATCGATGCCTCGCTGGTTACAGTAGAAGATTTGGTCCTCGCCAATTTTTGAAGTGGTCGCTTCGTGCTCTAATTGCGCCGTCGGATCTTTGATCTCGATATATGGGAAAGTATGAGCACCACACTCATTGCCCATCAATAGGGAGTCGCATTGCGAGAAATTTCTTGCTCCTTTTGCAGAAGGCATTACTTTTACCAGTCCACGGTATGAGTTGTTGGATTTCCCAGCTGAAATTCCCTTTGAAATAATAGTCGACTTCGTGTTTTTCCCGATATGGATCATTTTCGTGCCCGTGTCTGCGTACTGGTGGTTGTTTGTAACAGCGATTGAGTAAAATTCACCAATGGAGTTGTCGCCTTTCAAAATGCAACTCGGATATTTCCAGGTAACGGCAGAGCCAGTTTCCACTTGGGTCCAAGAGATTTTGGCGTTGGTTTCGCACAAGCCGCGTTTCGTCACAAAGTTATAAACACCACCTTTCCCTTCGGCATCGCCTGGAAACCAGTTTTGAACGGTGGAATATTTAATTTCTGCGCCGTCCATTGCAATGAGCTCAACCACGGCCGCGTGAAGTTGGTTTTCGTCTCGAGCCGGAGCCGTACAACCTTCGAGGTAGCTCACGAAACTGCCTTCGTCAGCCACTACCAAGGTTCTTTCAAACTGACCCGTTCCACCCTGATTGATACGGAAATAGGTGGAAAGTTCCATCGGGCATTTTACACCTTTTGGAATGTAAGCAAAAGAGCCATCCGAAAAAACAGCGGAATTGAGTGCAGCATAGAAGTTATCTCCACGCGGAACCACTTTCCCGATGTATTTCTTCACCAAATCCGGGTGGTTTTTAATAGCCTCGGAAATCGAACAGAAAATAATACCTTTTTCCGCTAAAGTATCTTGGAAAGTCGTCTTTACGGACACGGAGTCCATTACGATATCCACTGCCACGCCAGAAAGGCGTTTCTGTTCTTCGATATTGATTCCCAATTTTGCGAAAGTAGCCAAAAGTTCAGGATCTACTTCGTCCAAACTTGCAAATTCAGGCTTCTTTTTTGGAGCCGCGTAATATTTTATTGCTTGAAAATCAGGTTTTGCATAGCGGATATTTGCCCAATCAGGTTCTGTCATTTTTTGCCAAACCCGGAAAGACTCCAGACGCCATTCGGTCATCCATTCCGGTTCTTCTTTTTTAGCCGAAATCATGCATACAATTTCCTCGCTGAGTCCCGTCGGGAAATCTTCGTATTCTATATCGGTATAAAAACCCGCTTCGTATTCTTTAGTTTTAAGGTCTTCCCGTAGGTCGTCCTCGGTATATTTTGCCATATTTTTTTAGATTCGAAAATCAAATCAAGATTCGAGACCTCTACTTTTTGGTTCTCGGCTTTAGAATCTTGCAGTCTATTTATAAAGAAAAACTTTCCCCACACCCACAAGTTCTTGAGGCATTGGGGTTATTAAAAATGAACCCTTTCCCGTTCAATCCCCCGGAAAATTCCAGTGTTGTTCCTGCGAGGTATAGGATCGATTTCTTTTCAACAATTACTTTTATACCATTGTCTTCGAAGACTTGGTCGGTTTCATTTTGTTGGTTGTCAAACTTCAGGACATATTCTAGTCCGGAGCAGCCGCCGCTTTTCACGCCGACCCGTATAAAATCTTTTGCGGGGTCAAAACCGTCTTCCGTCATCAGTTGGATGGCTTTTTCCTTTGCGTAGTCGGATACTTTTATCATTGTTCTTAATTAGAATAAATTTAGATTACAAAAATACGAACAATATTGGCGTTATCCAACATAACTTTAGCCAAAAGATTTTAACAAAAAAGCCACCCTTAATAGGGCGGCTTTTAAACCTAAAATATTTACTTAAGGTTTCCAGAAGCTCCAAACTTTGCCGTTATAAACTGCAAACCGTTCGCCGCTGCCGTCCGCAGCAGTACCGGTTACGAATACCATCATGCCTGGTGAAGGCGATGGAATTTTTTGTACGTCACTAACTTTTGGAAGCACCATCGCTTTATCAGCAGATTCCAAAACAAGGATACCATCTGCAGTAGATGAGGTAGCCCCTATTAATGCTTTAGCAGTTGCCAATTCCGCCAGCGGCGCTGCTTGTGGATTTTTTACGACACCTGCTACATCAGTAGTATATCCGGACCGTGTGCTGAAATCTATCCAGCCAGTAGCAGCATCTTTTATTTTGACTTTATACTCTGTATCACTTGTAACATCAAATATAAAAGTACCAGCTACCGCCGAGGTAGGCAAAGTTTCTACATACGGCAGGATGATGCCTTTGTTATTATCCTTGCCGAATTCGAGGAGTACGGATGTGGAACTAGGTCCCGTGAGTGCTGTAGCGGCATCTGCATTTATCACCACCTGCGCAAAAGCTTGGGTAGAAAATAATGCAGCAATACCTATTATTATTTTTTTCATTTTAATTAAATTAAATATTAAACAATTATGGGCAAGCTGGTTTTGTGAAACACTTCCATCCACCGGTGGTATAGATTTTCAAACATCCAACACCTGCATTTTCATCTGTGTCGAACACTGCCATTCCCAATACAGGATTTGCGATAGCCGTTTCCGGGCTTGCTGTCCTTGTGATTACAAAACCTTTGCTCTTAGCTTCAAGAGCTGTATAGGCTGATTTTCTAAGCATAGGCCAACCACCATTATTAGAACCTGCCCTTTGCATCGCAGTTATCCCGTGTTTTGTAACTGTCCCTTGCGCAGCTGTGTTAGCCGGATCGTAGCATCCGCAATTAACGCCAGTACCTACTGCTAAAATTGTAGAATAAAGTCCGTCAGCGAATGTAAATGTATTACCTCCCACTATTTCTACCTGTGTGATTGAATAGATGTAAGTATATCCTGTTTGTACCTGCGGTGTAACATTTAAGTAATAGGTTTTATACAAGTCTCTTGGGTCAGATGGATCAATTTCATTTGACGGATCTTCAACCCTGGTAGCTTTAGTGCTGTTTATGGTAAGACCTTGTGTAGTGGTAGCAATCCCGGTACGATTATGTACAACCGTCAAACTATAGGTTATATTAAGTTCAGGTGTTGGTGTTGGGAGTACAGTTCCATTTTGTAATTCGGCTTCATTAGACCTTGCTGAAAAAGCAACCTCAGTAGCGGCTGGCTTACATAGAGCGTCCACTGGCACATCAGTATAAGTTATGTATGAACCAACTACACCAGAATTAATGTCGCTGCCTTGAGCAGACACTACAATTGGCGCAACTGGGGTTGGCAGCTTCACTGGGCAAGCAAGTGATGTACAAGTTGTAGGCGTATAGGTAGGATTTGTAGGATTTGAAGGATCTGCCATGGAAGTACTTTGTGTATTTGTTCCAGTTAAAGTATAACCATTATTTGGCAAGCTTCCTGCGGGATAATTAGTAGTACTTGGTACTAACTGTGTTTTACTATTAGTTATAACAGCGTTTACATAATAATTGAGAGGACCTTTTGGTAGAAAGAACTCTGAACTATTGATAGTTGTTGCGCTGCCATTTGCAGTATTCCCAAATGCATAACTATTTGTAAAAAATAAGGCATCTCCATTACCAGTTACACCTGTATCTTGGGTGAATACTGCACCACCATCCGTAGTTGCTGTATTTTTCAAGAATTTAGTATTATTAGTAAAGTCACCTATACCGTATAGTCTTACAGCTCCTCCGTTCACTGCGGAGTTGGCATAGAACATGGTATTGTTTGTGGTAAGCTTAGAATTAATAGGGATCATTCTAACAGCTCCGCCGTCTCCAGTTGCAATATTCTTGTAAAAATTATCATTTGTGGAGTTAAAACTTATTTGGGCAGAAACAGCTCCTCCATTCACTGCGGAGTTGGCATAGAACATAGAGTTGTTTGTAGTAAGATTAGATAAAAGACGTTCCATTCTAATAGCCCCTCCTTCTACCGTTGCGATATTTCTGTAGAATTTATCATTTGTGGATTTAATATCAACCCAAGAAGAAATAGCGCCACCTTGTGCACTGGATTTATTATCCATAAAGTAATTGCCTGTAGAAGTAATTAACTTATTATCTCCTCCGGTTGCAAACAATGCTCCACCATTTCTACCAGCATTCTTATCAAAATAGCTACCTGAGATCGTAGCGTTATAGTAGTATAATTCAATAGCACCACCATCTTGTGTTGCAGTATTGTTTAAGAAATAGGAAGATAGAACCGTAAATTGAGCTGTATTGTTTGTAAGGTCATCATTGTTAGCATAAATTGCTGCTCCTCCATTTCCTGAAGTGTTTCCAGTGAATGTTGAGTTTTGAACGGTATGGCTGTCCGGGGTATTGAAAAATACAGCTCCACCACTCATTCCTGAAGAGTTTTGTTTAAAATATGAACCGTCAATTGTCGTCTTATCATCGGCCCATAAAGCACCGCCCCGATTTGCTGCGGCATTTTTTTCAAAATAGCTACATTGGTCTATTGTAGTACTTCTTTCCGAGTAAATAGCGCCACCTGATTGGTC
>JAGLBA010000001.1:255313-331044 GCA_018260475.1 Chryseobacterium sp.
ATGCAGCGTTCAAACCTGAACCGCGGATGTTTCTGAAAACAGTATTGTCTACATTTATATCTAAATTTTTTGTTTGTGAACCAGTAGTTATAAACTGCCCCGCCCCTTGTTTGTTGGTCCCTCTTTCTATAAGGGAGTTCTTTATATTTATGGTTGTGTTTAATGATTGATACACATATGCAAAGCCATCTCCTGATACGCCATCTCCACCTTCCCACTCATGCACTTTTACATTGTCCATAGTAAAAGAGGATCCGTTTGATTGATCAAAGGTGATAAAGGTACCATCAAGACTACCTCCCCCGCGAGAATTTACAATAGATAAATCTTTTAAGAATAGGCTAGCATCGCTACCATTTATCATTCTAAATGATGAAAAGGTCGACCCGTCCACTGAGTCGAAAGATGTGGTATACACAAGTGGGTTATAAGCTGGCGTAACGCCATTAGAAGGTGTCGCATATCCCCCTAATACTCTTACATACTGACCTGCGCCCAGTCGTATTTCATTTGCTGAAGGACCGCCATTACCATCAAGAATGTACAGACCTTGTGCAACATAGACCTCATATGTGCCAGTGGCAGTGCCTATCTTTGTGAATGCCGCACGGATGGTTTTATATGCTTTAATCCAGCTAGTACCATCATTAGCATCACTTCCGGCGTATTGTGACACATATATTTTCGTTTGCGCACTCACGATCATCGTGAAAAACGCAAATAATATAATTTGTATTTTTTTTATAGTATTCATTATGTTTTTTTTAATTATTTCTTAACTATTTTTAGATTACTCTAATTGCGGGAGGTGATTTGTTTCTTTTCTTCCCTCGGTATTCGAAATATTTAAAATGTTGTTCCAACTCTATAGGCTTGTCTAAGAATTTGGCAGATGAGTAGTGGAGATGTACGCTATCATTTACTCCATAATTTTGATAAGAAGATCCCGGAGTTGCACAATTGGACGCGTATTTCCCGTTAGAAATCTGAGAGTTCCCTGTGTTATCTTGCTTTGCTAGATCAAATTTAATTGCGCCATAGGTATATAATTTTTTAACCGTTTCAATTGATTTTTTCGTGCGTTTACGAGCAGAAGTTTCAACACAGGTTTTTTTAATGTTCTTCTTGTAAACATTTTTTGGTGTTGGATGCGCGTAACGCATCTGAGATGCACCAATAATCTGTGCGCCGCCAATAACGGTGATGGCAGTAGCTTCTTGCGCAAAAAACATTTGGAAGCTTACAAACAGCAAGGCAGAAAACCACCTTGGCAACTGGGAGAACCCATTGCCAAAGTGTAGCTTTTGTATTATAAGTTTAGCTAGTAAATTTTTTTTCACATTTTTGTTTCGGTGCAAAGATACAATTTAACGAACACAACAGGTACATAATAAAAAAATAACGTAACTTAACAATAACATATGTTTTCAAATTAAAAAAAATTTTTTTAGTAAAATTTTAAGCTTGTAAGGTAGGTCGTTTTCAGCATTTGATTCATTGTAATAAGAGTTATAATAAAAAAGCCCTGCTGGTTAAGCAGGGCTTTTTTATAATGTAGATTAAATTATTCAGCGGCAGTGTCAGCTGAAGCTTCTCCACTTTGTTCAGTCGCCGGAACTTCGTTTGCTCCTCCCTCTTCATCATCATCATCTGCAGAAGCGCCGCCTTTCATCGCGTTTCTAGACATCTTCACGGCTACAACCACCGCATTGTCAGGATGCATGAAAGAATACTCTGAAGTTTTGATATCGCCAACATAGAGTTTGCTTCCAATTTTCAATGGTGTTACATCTATCACGATTTCGTCTGGGAGGTTTGCCGGAAGCGCTTTCACTTTCAATTTTCGGAAAGACTGTCTTAGCGAACCACCTGCAACCACACCTTTGGAACGACCTGTAAGTCTAACCGGAACTTCTATTACCACTGGTTTGTCGGCAGTTAGCTGGTAGAAATCCGCATGTAGGATCTTGTCTGTAATCGGGTGAAACTGGATGTCCTGAAGAACGGCAGGTATACTCTGCCCTTCGATTACGAGTTCTACTGTGTGTGCGTCCGGTGTGTAAACAAGACCTTTGAAGGCTCTCTCCTCAGCAGAGAAATTCAATGGCTCGGTGGTACCGTAAACAACACAAGGAACTAGCTCAGCATCGCGTAAAGCTTTTGTAGACTTCTTGCCCACGCTTTCTCTTTTTGTACCTTGAATTGTAATTGATTTCATTATTATGATTTAAAAAATTGTTTTTTTTACAGAATTTTAGTTTGCAAAGGTAGTAATTATTTTTATATAAAAACCTTCCCATTCGGGAAGGTTTAAAAAATTTTTAAGGCGTCATTCTTTAGATAATGAATTTTTCACTAATGGATTGGTGTTCGTGTACCATCTTCATTACATCTGCGAACAGTTCCGCACAAGACAATACTTTGATCTTTGTGGAAAGCTCCGTTTTAACAGGAATGCTATCGGTTACAATGACTTCCTGAAGTTTAGAATTTTCGATGTTTACATAAGCTTTACCAGAAAGTACGCCGTGTGTTGCCATAGCGCGAACGCTGGCGGCACCCTTGTCCATTAGGATTTCAGCGGCTTTGCAAAGAGTGCCTGCAGTATCGATCATGTCATCAATAAGGATTACATTTCTGTCTGTCACATCCCCAATTAGAAACATTTCTTCAATCACATTTGCTTTTTTACGCTCTTTGTAAGCGATTACCACTTCGGCGCCGAGGTGACCTGCATAGTTTTTTGCTCTTTTGGCACCACCCATATCCGGAGAAGCGATGGTAAGGTTTTCCAATTTTAAAGAATGGATATAATCGATGAAAACAGTGGAAGCATAAAGATGATCTACTGGTATTTCAAAAAATCCTTGAATTTGGTCTGCGTGCAAATCCATGGTCATAATTCTGGTAGCGCCCGCGGCAGTTAGGAGGTTGGCAACCAATTTTGCACCGATTGGCGCTCTTGGTTTGTCCTTTCTGTCTTGTCTTGCAAGTCCATAATAAGGAATCACTACGGTGATGTTTTTAGCTGAAGCCCTTTTAGCAGCATCTATCATGAGCAAAAGTTCCAAAAGATTATCTGCCGGCGGGAAGGTGGAGCCTATCAAGAAAACGCGACCACCGCGAACGGATTGATCTAATACCGGTTCAAACTCACCGTCGCTAAAGTTTTGGAAATTAATTTTTCCTAATTCCTGCCCATAGTGGTGGGCTATTTTTTCCGCCAAAGCCATGCTTGTACGGGTAGAAAATAGATAACTTGCCTGATGCGCCATAGTCTTGTATTAGTTTCGGCAAATTTAATAAAAATAAGCCACCCGAAAGTTTGAGAGGCTTAAATATTTAGTTAATGTTAATAAATCATTAAGGACATGCAGACGAGCTCTATCCTCGTGCCTATTATTTCTAACTCGCATACCACTTTTTTGTATTTAAAGATCAGAAATTCTACGCTTTGCAACTTGATTTTAATATAATAAGCCACCAGATAAATTTCAGATGGCTTATTTTATAAATATTTTAATCAAATTCCTATGGGAAAGTTACCCCGGAATAAGAATTGGCATTTACCTGTGGTAAATTAGAATTGTATTTATTGTTGATGGCTTTGATGAATTCATTAGCAATCATGCCATATCCTCTTCCTGTGAGGTGTACGCCGTCTAAAGAGAAAGTTCCTCCGGTGATGAATTTCGTGGTGTATCTCACGCCGTTGAATTGTAAACCTGAAGAGGATGAAAGTTCTGCCATTTTAGCATTCGCATCTACAAAAGCCAATCCGTAAGAAGAAGCTAAGGATTTAATAGAGGCATTATAGGCTGCTGTTGTACTCTTAATAGCTTCGATTTCAGATGGGATAAGGATATGGGCATCCTCCATTGGGAAGGTAATGCCATAACTGTTCAACGGTGCCACGGCGTATGGGTATGCTGTGCTGTTTGGTGCCGTCCCAATAACACCTTTTGTAGAAAGTGGGATTAGATCACCTGCTTTGCTTTGTCTCGCCTGACCAAATGTTTTTCCGATTGCATAAGCCTGTGCTGCGCCTACTTTTGGAGTTAGGATTGAAGTGATTTGTGCAGAAAGATCGGTCAAAGTTTCATCTTTAATCAGCAAGGGGTTGGCCGCTGTTTTAGACAAAAGATTGATTCTATCTCCTTGTCCCAATGCTGTAAGAACCTGTTTTACTGGGCCGTAGAGTTGCGCATTCAAAGCGTCAATAGTGGATTCGCCGGCAGCTTGGTTGTTTTTTCCAATAACAGATGCAGAAAGTGGCGCAGTAGGAATCGTGGTAAAGAAAGGAATGTTTTCTACACTCGGGATGTTCGCAATCACACCTTTCGTGGCGCCGTTCGTTTTCATCGTTTCCAATATGGTTTGGATGGAGCCTGCCAATACCTTAGGATCGGACATATCATACATACCATATGTTTTTGGATCCATGTTTCCGGTTTGGTTTATCCCGGATGCACCCGCCATGGCGTAGAACAAAACATCATTATTCCCAATCCAAAGAGAGTAGAAAGTAGGTTTTTGTGCTACGGCATCAGCCAAAACAGTTGTAGTGGATGATGAGGAGAATCTCACAAAATATGGGTTTGCAGTTCCTGTTTGCAGTCCTGTCATGCTACCGTATCCTGGAGCTATAAGGTGGAAAGATTTTGCGCCTGGAACACCCAAGTTTTGGTAGGTGCCCGTCAGTTTGTCCAGCGCGCCTGCAGCTGCGGATTGTACCGGAGAGAGTTCTTTGCTAATGACGGTACCCGTAGTACCATCTATTACATCTACTAACTTTAAAGTAAATTTTCCTCCAAAACCTGGGAGGTTATTGAAACCGCCAATATTGTTTGGCATCATAGGCTGTGTGAAATCGCCACCGCCCGCGAGTTTCATCTGCTGGGCAATCATGCTTGGGTAGGATTCGTTCTGGCCGTCAGAATACAGCGCACCATCTCGGTATCCGGATGTTAGGGAGTTTCCGAGGGCTACGTATTTGCTAAAATTAGCCTCGCCGCTGGTCACTGCGATATCCTGCGCATCGCGTTCGAAGTCTGTATGGCAGCTTTGCGTCATCGAAATTGCCGCAATAGCTATTACCGAAAGAAATATTTTTTTCATGTGTTTTTATTTAATAAAATTATAATGCAATCCAAGACCTAAAAAGAAGGCTTTGGCTTTTGCCTGTCCTACGAAGTTATAGTAGTTATTGTTTACTGCTCTGCTATGTGGCATTGCGTATCCGCCGGCTATATCTACACCCATGCCTCTATATTTGAATCCAAGACCGGCTGTTACGACATTAGAATCAAAAGATGGTGTTTCTGCGATGAAATCTTTATCTTCATAAGGAGATTCGTCATTGTACCATCCTACTCTTGCAGCAATCATATCGTTGATTTGATATTCCGTACCCAAACGCCAAGTTTTGGTATTATGGAAGTTTTTCGGTGTTACCAAAAGCGTATTATCCGTAGCTTGGTTGCCCACTTTAGCTTTAGCGAAATCCAATTTCAATCTACTGTATCTTTCCCAACCACTATAATTGAAGTCGGCAGAAACCTTCCATTTTGGAGTTACTTTATAGGTTGCCCCGATAGTATATTCATCAACCAGAGGGAGCACGGCTGTAAATTTATCTTGTCCGCCGGCATCCAGTCCTAAAAGAGGGAATAAAGACGGTGCAATTTTGAAGGTTGCGATACCTTTATCTGCCTTCATGTCTACAGCGGATCGGTAGGCTACGCTGACATCCCAGTTTTCATCCGGTTGGAAGTAGAATCCTAGCCCGAAACCGTGGCCTTTGGCTTTTTCATCGTTAATATTAAGCGTCCCGCCCAGTTGGGTTACAGCTTTATCCCAATCTACAAGGCCTTTCGCGTAGATGTAGCTAGCTCCTACAGAAGCCCACGGTGCAAGTTTTACCGAAATCATCGGTTGGAAGAAAAGTGCCTTCAATTGCATTTTTAGAACCATCTCGCGGCCTTCCCAGTTTTCGGGATATTCAACGGTGCTTCCGAATGGCGTAGCGAAACTGAAACCTAAGGAAATTTTATCCGTCACTTTGTAGGCAACCGCCGCGTACACGGGTGTTCCAAACGGACTGTCAGTTTCTGTGGATTGCAAGGTGGACATGTTTTGGAAGGTCACGGTAGATTTCGCTGCGAAACCGCCCGCCGCTACACTTAGCTTAGCAGGGATGAAGGAAATACCTGCCGGGTTGAAGAATGCCACACTGGCATCATCTGCATGCGCCGAAGTATGCGCCATAGCGAGTTGTCTCACGCCTTGTAGCGATACCCGGAAGCCACCCGCATAAGCGAGAACTCCTGCAAGCAGCGATGTGGAAATAAGTAGTTTTTTCATTTTTTAGTAATTATTAGGTCAAATATAGAAACATTTCAAAATACATTGTTAACTTTTCTTAATATTTTTTAAACAAATTGTTATTTCATGCATTGGTTTAAATTAACAATTTTTGATTAAACAATTGATAATCTGTTTTTTATTCAAAATAAATTTGTTTTATTAAGCATTTGTTTAATATAAACAAAGTTTATTTTTGATTGAAATTATTTCATCTCTGTCATTGTCTTAATTCTCAATAAAACTCATATCCTCAGGCTCTATCTTATCATTAATGAAAAAATAACTAAATTTGCGAGATTATATATAAAGTAGAGATATGAGTTGTGGATGCAAAACATCCGGCGATTCCGGCCATTCATGCGGTACGAAACTGAATGGATGCGATAGTGTAGATACATGTGGTAACAGTTATAAATTAAGTGTTTTTGATTGGCTTGCAAATGTGAAAAGCCCCGGTACAAAGCCGGAAAACGATTTTGTTGAAGTAAGATTCAAGAACGACAGAAAATGTTTTTTCAGAAATGTAAATAATTTACCGCTGCATGCAGGCAACATTATCACCGTGGAATCCAGTCCGGGTCACGATGTGGGTGTAGTGAGCCTCACCGGGGAACTGGTGAAAATTCAAATGAAAAAAAAGCGCTTCCCAGAAAGCGAAGCACTGAAAATATACCGCCTGGCGAATCAAAAGGATATTGAAACCTGGCAAGAAGCTCGGAAAAAAGAGCCTGCAGTGCAGATGGAAGCCCGCAGAATAGCTGCCGCACTTCGGTTGGATATGAAGATTTCCGATGTGGAATACCAGGGCGATGGCAGCAAGGTTACATTCTATTACACTGCAGATAACCGGGTGGATTTCAGGCAGTTGATCAAGGAATTTGCATCGGCATTTCGTGCAAAGATTGATATGAAGCAGATCGGCTATCGGCAGGAAGCGGCAAAAGTTGGCGGGATTGGTTCCTGCGGACGGGAATTGTGCTGCTCCAGTTGGCTTACGGATTTCCGCTCGGTGAATACTTCCGCAGCGCGCTACCAGCAACTCAGCATCAGCCCTCAAAAATTGGCGGGGCAATGTGGTAAGTTGAAGTGCTGCCTGAACTTTGAATTAGATAGTTACCTGGATGCACTTGGAGATTTCCCAGCGTCCAATGCTACGCTGGATACCGAAAAAGGGCGCGCGCACTGCATCAAGATTGATGTATTTAAAAGAAAAATGTGGTTTGCTTATTCGGATAATTCCTTCGGATGGTACGATCTCGACTCGCGTGAAGTAAAAAAACTGATTGCCGATAATAAAAAAGGCATCAAGGCACCACCATTGGAAAATTTGATGGCGCCACCCACCGTAGAGGTGAAGTCTGTGGATTTGATTCAGGAAAATAATATGGATCGTTTTGAGAAAAAACGAAACAACCGCAAGCCTGCCAACAAAAACCGAAATGGGAATGGTGGAAATACGGACACAGCCGAACGCGAACCACACCAAAACCGCGACCGTAAGCCAGATAATCGCAACAATGGAAATGGAGAGCCACGGCCACAGCAGCGAAGAGAGCCAAAGCCGCAGCAACCTCGCGAGCAAAAACCGGCACAAGGCGGCATCCCCCAAAATTCTGAGGGAAGACCACCACAAAACCGCAACAAGAAACTTTTTAAGAAAAAACCAAACAAACCGGATTCTCCTTCCAATGAATAAATTGCTTCTTTTTGGTGCCGCGCTCTCACTTGTAGCCTGCAACCCGGCAGGGGAAGAGGTTTACATGAACTCTCTCGACAATGCGTGGGCTAAAAATAAAAATCAAATTTTTGAGTTTGAAATAAAAGATGCGCAAACTCCTAAAAATATTATATTTGTTGTTAGGAATAATAATGATTATCCTTATAGTAACATTAGGGTAATCAGTTCATTGTCGAAAGTGGGGCAGAAAGGCGTAAAACCAGATACGCTAAATTACACCCTTGCACAACCCAATGGAGCGTGGATAGGCAGTGGTTTCGGAGAAACGAAAGAAACCCTCTTCCAGTACAAACTGAATCATAAATTTCCGTCTGAAGGAAAATATAAAGTAGAAGTAAGGCATGCTATGCGCAAAGATGTGCTTCCCGGGATAGAAGATTTTGGAATTAAAATAGAACAAGCGAAACCATAAATATGGCAAATAATCAGAACGCAGGAAATCAACCTAAAACACAGTTTCCCCTGCCGCCGAAAAAAGTAAAATCAACAGCATACCGCAAGTGGATAAGGCTCACCTGGCTTGGCTTCATCGCATTAGTATTGGGCTTATCCGGTCTATTTTTTGCTGTTTCCCAAGGATTTGTAGGAGAAATGCCGGATGTAAAACAATTGGAAAACCCGGACATCTATGTGGCATCAGAAATTTGGTCTGCAGATGGGGTTCTTCTTGGTAAATTTGAAAAAGAAAAAACCCAGCCAGTGACTTACAAGGATATGCCGCCTTACCTTGTTTATGCCTTGCAAGCCAAAGAAGACGAGCGTTTTACGGAACATTCCGGGATAGATTTGAAATCCATAGGGCGTGCCGTGTACTACGGTGGCGAGCGTGGTGGTGGTTCTACGATTACACAGCAACTTGCAAAACTCCTATTTACGGGAACTGCTTCTCAAAACAAGTTACAAAGAGCCTTCCAAAAGATTAAAGAATGGGTGGTGGCCGTTAGTTTGGAGAAAAGATACACTAAGGAAGAGATTATAACGATGTATTTCAACAAATTCGATTTCCTTTATAATGCAAACGGAATCGAAATGGCATCGAAAATTTACTTCAACAAATCTACCAAGCAGCTTACTCTGCCGGAAGCAGCGATGTTCGTCGCGATGCTGGAAAATCCTGTGAAAAACAACCCGATGCGGAATATGACTCGTGCAAAAGCAAGAAGAGATATTACGCTTCAGCAGATGCTAAATACGGGATACATAGACCAAGCGACTTATGAAAAAGCCGTGGCTACGCCAATTGTATTGAATTATCATCCCATTAAAACCATTGAAGAAGGTGGTTCGGCTTATTATAAATTCTATCTTCGTAAGGAAATAGAAAAGTATCTGAAAGAGTACGAAAAAAAGAAAGGAAAAGAACTTAATTTATTCAAAGACGGTCTTAAAATCTATGTGACTTTGGATTCGAAAATGCAAACCTACGCAGAGGAAGCCATCAAAGAACACATGACAGACCTACAAAGACGCTTTGATGCTGAACAACGCGGGCGTAAAAACAGACCGTTCTATTTGATTTCTGATAAAGAGGCGAACAACATCATGCTCAATGCGATGCACCGAACAGGACGATACAAACAGTTGAAAAGAGCTGGTGTTTCCGAAGATTCCATCATGATGGAATTCAAAAAACCGGTACAAACCTCGCGCTTCACTTGGAAAGGAGAGGAAGATGTGGAGATGTCGCCTTGGGATTCCATCCGCTACCACAAGCAGATTGCACAGGCCGGTCTAATGTCCATGGTGCCAGGAACGGGAGAGATAAAAGCGTGGGTTGGCGGTATCAACTGGGAGCACTTCCAGTATGACCACATCAAACAAGGGAAAAGACAGGTGGGATCTACCTTCAAACCTTTTGTATACGCCACTGCGATTATGAATTTAGGACTTACGCCTTGTTCCACAATTTCCAACGCTACCTACCGCAAAGGAAGTTGGACGGTGGAAGGCTCCGGTGGCAGTCTCGCTTTGAAAGACGCTTTGGCGCACTCCAAAAACCCTGTGGCAGTAAGGCTTATCGAAATGGCTTCGCCGAAAAAAGTAATCCAGTTGGCGCGAGACCTTGGAGTAACCAGCGAAATGCCAAACGAATATGCTATTGCACTGGGATCTTCCGATATCACCATTTATGAGATGCTCGGTGCCTATTCTACTTTTGCTAATTATGGGAATTACATAAAGCCTGAAATGATCTGGAGGATAGAAGATGGCAACGGCCGATTGATTAAGGAAGTGAAACCTGAAATCAAGGAGGTTATGAATGAGAAATACGCCTACACAATGATTGAATTGATGAAGGGTGTTGCAGAATATGGTACGGCATCCGGCGAACTTTCGCGCAGAGGTGTGAAAAAGGAAACTCAAATTGCAGCGAAAACAGGTACCACTCAGAACAATTCCGATGGTTGGTTTATGGGATTAACCCCGAACCTTGCAACGGGCGTTTGGGTAGGTTGGGAAGACCGCGCCGCACACTTCTGGGGAACAGGTGAAGGACAAGGTGCGAAAATGGCACTCCCAATCTGGGCAATCTTTATGAAAAAAGTTTGGGCAGATAAAACGCTGAATATACGGCCAGAAGATAAGTTTGTAGAGCCATCCGACTGGTCGGGTGACTGCTCAGATTTGCAAGGAATGAATGGTGGCTATGGTGATGATGGCGGACTGCGAACCATAGACCAATTGAAAAATCCGGCACCGGCACCGGCAGAATCGTCCGGTAGCTCTTCATCCGGAAAACGGAATAATAAGCCGAAGGCGAAGAAAGAAGAAAACATCAATGAAAGTCTCAACGACAAGAGCGATGTCAACTTCAATCAATAAACCTAAAACCTTCCTGATTTCGGGAAGGTTTTTTGGTCAAATTATTACTGAGTTAGAAAAACCTATTTTAAAACCTGAAAATGAATTTAAATAATATCACCCAACAATACCTCGCTCTTTTTCCGGGCGACACATCTGGAAATCCCCAGCAGCGACAAACGCCAGGCGTCCTCTGGTGTACGGTGGAAACGGCGGGCTTCCCAAAGGCTAAACTCCTGCATTTTAACCAAAAACTATCTGAAGAAATTGGTTTAGGTATATTCGAAAATCAACAAGACCAAGATTTTCTTAATTCGAATGTCAAAAACCTACCAATAAAACCTTACGCAACCGCATATGCGGGACATCAGTTTGGAAATTGGGCAGGGCAGTTGGGCGATGGGCGTGCGATTTATGCGGGAGAAATTTCAAATTTTAATGAAAAAAAAACCGAACTACAATGGAAAGGTGCCGGTGCCACGCCATATTCCCGCCATGCCGATGGCAGGGCGGTTTTGCGCTCTACGGTTCGGGAATATTTGATGAGCGAGGCGATGCATCATTTGGGCATTTCTACCACACGAGCGCTTAGCATCAGTCTTTCTGGCGAGCAGGTAGTGCGGGACATCATGTACTCCGGGAATGCGGCTCCGGAAAAGGGCGCGGTGATGATGCGTACCGCCGAAAGTTTCTTGCGTTTTGGGCATTTTGAAATGGCTTCTGCCTCGAAAAATCTTGAGCTTTTGAAGGAACTTACAGATTTTACCATAAAAAATTATTACCCCGAAATTTCTGGCGAAGACAAGGAAAAATACTTGGAGTTTTTCCGAGAAGTTTCCCAGCGGACTGCTGATATGGTTGCAGGCTGGTTCCGAGTGGGTTTCGTACATGGCGTTATGAATACGGACAATATGTCGATTTTAGGGCAAACCATAGATTACGGTCCTTATGCGATGCTGGAAGAATATGATTTGAGTTTCACCTCCAACACGACCGATCTTCCTGGCCGCCGCTATGCCTTTGGCGAACAAGGCAAGATCGCGCAATGGAATCTTTGGCAACTGGCAAATGCCTTGTTTCCTTTGATTAATGATGCTAATGCCTTGCAGGAAATCTTAAACCAATTTGGCGATATTTTTTGGCAAAAACACGATGAAATGCTTAGCCGAAAATTTGGTTTTGATGCGCTTCTGCCTGATGATAGTTCGTTTTTTTCCGAGTGGCAGCAGATGATGACGGATTTGCAGTTGGATCATACCTTATTTTTTCAAAAATTAGAATATTTCGAAAGTATAACTGAAATTGATTTGGCTGAAATCTCCTATTTGGCCATCACGGAAGATTTGTTTTCTAAATTTAAAAGTTTTTTAAATTCTTATGTTAAAAGGTTAAATATCAATACAATAAGTAGGCAAGAATCCTTAGCATTAATGAAGAAAAATAATCCGAAATTTATACTTCGCAATTATCTTTTGTTTGAATGTATCGAGGATTTGGATTCTGGAAGCATGGCTTATTTCGAGAAGTTGTGGACTGCGTTACAGGATCCTTATGCGGTTGTTTTCCCGGAATTTAACCAAAAAAGACCGTCGAAATACAACGGCGTGGCGGGTTGTTCCATGCTGTCTTGCAGTTCTTAGGTCGTTATTTATTTTTGCGCTTCAGATTTTTTAGATGAAATTTAAAGAAAAGTTTAGGTATTTTTTCAAAACACTATTACCCTGGTCTTGGGCCGAATGGTTGGTTTTTACAGTTTTTTTCGCCATTTACGGTGCGTTGGCCTCGTTCATAGCGCTGAATTACCGTATTGTATTTGATGACCGAATCCCGTGGGATGCCTATTTCAGTTTTGATAACCGCTCTATTGTGATCACGGGCGGCGGCTTCGAAAGGCACCCGCTTTCTAACTATTTTTTCGACCAGTTGCGTGGTTTGGCACTTTCGATTTCAGGCGGGAATAGAGGTGAAGTATTTCGTTTGGTTTTATCAATGTGCAGCGCATTTGTAGTGAGTATGGCAGTATTGCAAGTCTTTAAATATTTGCGAAATATCATCCGTTTGCCACTTTGGATTTCGATTTTGTTAATGACTTTCTTTGGCTTGTTCTCCACCAATATATTGCTGGCCTTTACGCCTGAAACTTATACCTATACGCTGTTCCTGCTTTGTTTTTTCAATTATTATGCAGCATTAAAGTTAAGGAAAGAAGAAAAAATTCCGGCATTGGCACTTACCCTTGCCACGGTTTCTGTTGGCGGATTCACCGTGACCAATGCAGCTAAGGTCTTTATCCCTGTTTTTTTTGAAAAAAATCTATTTAAAAATCACAAAACTATTTTGAATGCTTTGCTCCGCATGGTAATTTCCGTGGCGGTGTTTGTTTTATTGTTTTTGAACAGGATAGATTTTGATGTGCAAAGGATTTTCACTAAAACTGGCGAACAATATGAGAAGTTTTCCAAGCCGAAAGTCACGCCGTTGTGGGATATGATTTCGTCTTGGTTTTTGGGTGGGAATGTTCTTTTTTCTGGTTTTGTTACAAGGGATTACCACAACAAAAAAGGGTTTGAATATAAGGCCTTATTCATGGATGTTTACACCTCTTGGATGCCGTATGTTTTTGTGTTCTTGTTGATTACATTAGTAGTGTGGAGTGTGGCAAAGAATTTAAAAAATAACATGGTTGCAATTTTAGCGATCTCCTTCGCCGTTGATATCGTGATCCATGGCGTACTGAAATTTGGACTTCACACCTCGTATATTTACGGCGGGCATTTTGTTTTTGTGTATCCGATTTTGTTGGGTTGGCTATTTTTCGCTTACCGATACTCCGCAAAAATCACAACGGTTTTGAGTTCAGTTTTGGTTTTGCTGATGATGTATTTAGCCGCAAATAATATCTATAGAATGTCCGAATTTTTTCATTTCTTGAATGTTTATTACAAATAGGGTTTAGTTAAAACTTTAACGGAAAAAGACCCGCCAAAATGAACGGGTCTTTTTCATGTTTTTAAAAATTAGTTTTATTTCGCTTCCACGCAGAATACACGGTACTGTACAGGAATTGCGGATTTGAAATACTGTCTGATTTTTGCGAGGTCGCCACTGGCGCTGGCTTTAGTGAAATAACTTCCGGCGAGAATTTTATAGTTAGGACGAAGGGATGCATCGGTCTCAACCTTCAAATTTGGAAATCTTCTACGGAAATAAGCCTTCACCTCGTTGGCTTCATCATTACTTTTCACCACATTGATTTGGATTTTATAACCCAAAATCCTCGGATTTTGTTGGCAGATTTCCGCATTGGTGAGCGCGCGGTTCGGAACTAAGCGCACCGTAGGCCTTGTACTAGAGGGAGAAGGCGCAGAGATAGATGGGCGGGAGTTGCTATCGTTATAACCATTTGGCCTGTCATCTCTATTGGTTGTGGTCATTTTGCAATTATCTTCTAACCTCTTGATTACATTTTCAATACCTTTATCCATACTGATCGTGAGGGGGGTATTTCCTATCGTGTCTTGAGTCACGACTTCTTGGGCGTGAGCAAGGTTAAAAGAAAATAGTATGGTCATCAGTAATCCTGTCAGCAGTTTTTTCATCAATATTTATTATTTTGGCAAATTTAAGATAAATTAAAAATATACCAAACGGTCTTATTTAGAATAGTTATAAATTAAGCCAAATGATAAATTGCATTTAAAGGGTGTTGTTAAATACTTGTTAAAAATGTTACTTTTGCTGAATTGAATGAAGACTCAATATTTTTACTAACACAAGATTTTATAAATGATTAGTTGGAAAAAGCATTACAAAAAGGCTTTGGTAGCAATAGCGTTATTGCTGTCATCAAGTGCTTCGGTTTATGCACAGGGCGACGCTAAAAACGGGGAAAAGCTTTTCAAAGCTAACTGTACCGCGTGCCATGCACTAGATAAGCAATTGGTAGGCCCTGCACTTGGGGGCGTGGTGGAAAGGCTTAAAAAAGAGCAAAATCTGGATACAGCTTGGCTCCAAAAATGGATTAAAAACAACAAAGCATTGAGGGCTTCTGGCGATAAGCATGCCAACGAGGTTTTCAATAAATTTAACAAAACCGAGATGCAGCTTTTTCCGAATCTTTCGGAACAGGACATTAATGACATCTTGGAATATACTACCAACCCGCCTGCACCAGAACCGGCTGCAGCAGCTGGAAGTGCAACTACCGATGCTAATTCCGCAGTGGCAATAGAGAAAGCACAACAAGAAAGTGCGAACTCAAAAATGCTCATGATTTCTGTAGCTGCAATTTGTGGATTGCTATTGTGGTTGCTTTTCAAACTTCGACAATTAGTGAAACTCCAGCAAAGCGAAGAGCTTAATCGTTTGGAAGCGACACGAGTTCGTTCTTTTGGCGAACTATACCAAAAATATAACCTTATAGGTAAGGCGTTGCTTGGTCTTTTGGCTATTCTCGCGCTATACGGTGTTTGGAATGCGCTAATGGGAATAGGGGTGTACAAAGGGTACAAACCAGAGCAGCCTATCTATTTCTCTCACAAAATTCACGCTGGCGAAAATAAAATAGACTGCCAACTATGCCACTCCGGTGCTAAGTACGGTAAGGTTTCAGAAATTCCTTCTATGAATGTTTGTATGAACTGCCACCGCACAATTTCAGAATACAATGGAAAATATATAGAGCCAGGAAAGGATAAAGCTTTCTACGATGCAGAAATTCAAAAAATCTACGCTGCAACTGGTTGGGATCCTGCTAAACAGTCCTACACAGGCAAAACACAGCCGGTGGAATGGACTCGTATTCACAATATGCCGGATTTCGTTTACTTTAATCACTCTCAGCATGTTGTAGCCGGTGAGAAAGCGATTATTTCTTCTTTCAACAAGAAAAATCCGAACAACCAAATCGATGTAGTTTGTAAAGCTTGCCACGGCAAAATCGATACAATGAATGTGGTACAAATGGCAAATGACTTCACGATGGGCTGGTGTATAGAATGCCACAGAACTACTGAGATCGATATGTCGAACGGATATAACCAAGCTTACTTCAAAACGCTGCACGAGAAATTGAAAAAGCAATATCCTAAAGATGGAGGAAAAATCACCGTGGATGCAATCGGAGGTTTGGAATGCGGTAAATGTCACTATTAATTTAAACTAAAAATTAGAAGTATCAATGGCTTCAAATAAAATACAATTCAGAAGTATTCACGAACTTAGCGATCCGGCGCTTAATGGGCAGCTGGCTCAAAAAGAGTTCCAGAACGAGATTCCGGTTGATGATTTCCTGAAAGAGACAGAGAATGACAGTTCCGGAACTTCCCGAAGGGATTTCCTGAAACTATTGGGATTCTCCACGGCTGCGGTTACACTTGCAGCTTGTGAGGCTCCGGTAATCAAGACGATTCCTTATGTAGTAAAACCACACGATATTATTCCGGGTATCCCGAATTATTATGCATCTACATTCTTTGATGGATTTGATTTCGCAAGCGTACTCGTGAAAACGCGCGAAGGCCGACCAATTAAAATCGAACCAAATCCAGCTGCTGGTGCTTTGGGTAAAACCAATGCAAGAGCTCAGGCAAGTGTACTTTCACTTTATGATAATGATAAAGTAAAGCAACCAAAGCTGAATGGAAAGGATGAAACTTTTGATAAAGTGGATGATTATGTGCTGAAAGGTTTGGCGGATGCTCAGGCTGCGGGTAAGAAAATAGTAGTGCTTTCTCACTCTTTCCCTTCCCCAACTTTCAAAAAACTTTTTGGAGATTTCAAAGCGAAATATCCTACTGCCGAGCTGGTAACTTATGATGCGATGCCTTATGCTGCTAATCTGGATGCAGCTCAAGAAGTTTTCGGTCAGCGGGCATTACCGGTGTATGATCTTACCAATACTCAGCTCGTCGTTTCTTTCCAAGCAGATTTCCTTGGAGATTTCAATGCTCAAAACCTAGACGCATCTTATGCTGCTGCAAGACAGCCAGGTCCGGATATGATGAGACATATCCAAGTAGAGTCCAATATGTCGCTTACCGGCGCAAATGCAGATACCAGATACAGACTAAAACCAAGTGCAGTCAACAAAGTTTTAGTAGAAGTTTACAATGCTCTTAGCGGCGGTGCTACGAACGATAAATTGGCTTCTGAAATCGTAAAAGAACTTCAAGCTAAAGGTAACAAAGCTGTCGTTTTTGCAGATGGTTCTAAAGCGGCAATCGTTTTGTCTCACTTGATCAATCAAAAACTTGGCTCTACAGCTTTCACAGGAAAAGCGAACCTTTTGAAAGAGTTTGACGGTGCGAGATACAATGAATTCCTTTCTTGGATGAACGGCGGTCTGGTGGGAGCGCTTATTACAAACAATGTAGATCCTATCTATTCCAACAAAAATGGAGCTGCCTTCAAAGCAGCCGTGGCAAAAGTACCTTGTGTAGTTGCCTTTGCTGATAAGAAAAATGATATGTACAAAGCCGCGAAAGCGGTAATACCGGTAGCAAACTGGTTGGAATCTTGGGGCGATATCGCGCCACAAACTGGTGCCTATTCCTTGATGCAGCCTACCATTCAGAAAGTATTCAAATCAAGACAGTTGGAGGAATCTCTATTGGTATGGATCAATGGTAAAAATAATGCTGCCAATAACTATTATGAATATCTAAAAGCCAACGCCGGCGCAATGCTAGGGGGTGTAAGTTTCAATAAAGCATTGTACAACGGATTCAGCAACGCAGGTACAGGCGCAGGTCTTTCTTACGGAGGCGGAAACGCGGCACAGGCAGTTGCTGAATTAAGCAACTTCAAAGCAGCTGATTTAGAGCTTGTTCTTTATACAAAATCTTCTATCGGAGACGGAACACAAGCCAACAACCCTTGGTTGCAAGAGCTTCCGGACCCTATCACGAGATTGTCTTGGGACAACTACCTTACCATATCTCCAAAAGATGCTAAAAGATTAGGCCTTGTAAATGATCTTAATGCGAGAATGCAGCTGAATGGTTCTAAAGTAAACCTGACTGCAAATGGCGTTACTATAAAAGAGGTACCGGTATTCATTCAACCGGGGCAAGCTGATGGTTCTCTTGGCCTTGCATTAGGTTACGGAAAAAAAGATTATGGAACTGTAGCAGCAACCGGAGTAAATGCATATCCAATTTTCGACGGATCGAACTTGGTAATTTCAAATGTAACTTTAGCAAAAACATCCGACGAGCATGAATTTGCGGGTATGCAATTGCAAAATACCCTCATGGGCCGTTATGATATTGCTAAGGAAGTTCCTTTAAATACATTCTTGAATACTGCTTTTGATGATGAGCACAACGGTTGGAACAGACCGTTGGAATACCACACCATCAATGGCGCTCTTCCTGCGGGTAAAATCGACCTTTGGGATGCATTCGATGATACCGATGGGCCACACTTCAACTTATCTGTTGACTTGAACTCTTGTACGGGTTGCGGTGCTTGTATCGTAGCTTGTCAGGCAGAAAACAATGTCCCTGTAGTTGGTAAAGCAGAGGTAAGAATGTCCAGAGATATGTACTGGCTACGCATCGACCGATACTACTCAACGCAAATGCCGAAGGAGGTAGATAGCGTAGAGAGAGATGGCAAAATGTCTCAACAGGAAACTGTGAAAGCAGGTTTGAATGTTCCTGAGATGTATGATATCCTCATCGATCCGGCAGATAATCCAGATGTGATTTTCCAACCCGTGATGTGTCAGCATTGTAACCACGCACCATGTGAAACCGTTTGCCCGGTTGCTGCAACTTCCCACGGTAAGCAGGGCCAAAACCAGATGGCTTATAACAGATGTATCGGTACAAGATATTGTGCGAACAACTGTCCGTATAAGGTACGAAGATTCAACTGGTTTACTTATAACCTAAATGACAAGTTCGATTTCAATATGAACAACGACCTTGGAAGAATGGTACTGAACCCAGATGTAGTGGTAAGAACAAGAGGGGTAATGGAAAAATGCTCTATGTGTATCCAAATGACCCAGAACACTATCTTGGAAGCCAAAAAAGAAGGAAGAACCGTGAAAGACGGCGAATTCCAAACGGCTTGTGCCAACGCTTGTCCTTCTTCCGCACTGAAATTCGGTGATATGAATGATAAAGAGTCTGAGGTTAGAAAACTTTACAACAGCACCAGGAGATATACGCTTCTAGAGGAAATAGGGACCAAGCCAAATGTCTTCTACCACACCAAAGTGAGAAACAGAAAAGAAAACAATTTTTAATAATAAGGTAAAAAATGTCACATTACGAAGCTCCGATAAGGGAACCTTTAATTATTGGTCACAAAACTTATCACGATATTACAGAAGATATCGCAAGGCCTATCGAAGAGAGAGCCGGTAAACTCTGGTGGGTCTCAATGTTTGTTGCCTTGGCCTTATTTTTATACGGATTTGGCTGCATCGCCTATACCATAGGTACCGGTATCGGTGCTTGGGGGCTGAACAGAACCATAAACTGGGGTTGGGATATTACCAACTTCGTTTGGTGGGTAGGTATCGGTCACGCAGGTACGCTGATTTCCGCAGTACTATTATTATTTAGACAAAGATGGAGAATGTCCGTAAACCGTTCTGCGGAAGCGATGACAATTTTTGCCGTAGTACAGGCGGCTATCTTCCCTGTAATCCACATGGGTAGAGTTTGGGTAGGTTACTGGGTATTCCCGTTGCCAAACCAATTTGGTTCTCTTTGGACTAACTTCAACTCACCACTTCTTTGGGATGTATTTGCGATCTCTACCTACTTCTCAGTTTCCACCGTGTTCTGGTTTATGGGTCTTATTCCGGATTTCGCAATGATTCGCGACAGAGCAAAAACACCATGGACTAAAAAGATTTATACATTCCTTGCCTTCGGATGGGGCGGTAAAGCAAAACACTGGCAGCGTTTTGAGGAACTTTCCTTGGTACTTGCCGGTTTGGCAACTCCACTTGTATTCTCCGTACACACCACGGTATCCTTTGACTTTGCAACATCTGTGATTAAAGGATGGCACTCCACCATCTATCCTCCTTACTTTGTGGCGGGTGCAATATTCTCCGGATTTGCAATGGTACAGACGCTTCTTTTGGTAGCGAGAAAAGTATGTCACCTAGAGGATTACATCACCATGTATCACATCGAAATTATGAACATCGTAATCGTTGTAACGGGTGGTATGGTAACTGTAGCTTATGCTGTTGAATATTTTATCGGATGGTATTCCGGTTCCAGATATGAGGATTTCACCTACCTTTCTCCAGGTGCTGCAACGGGACCTTACTGGTGGGCGTTCTGGGCGTTAATTATTTGCAACCTTGTAATTCCTGCGCTGTTCTGGTTTAAGAAAGTCAGAACAAACATTATAGCAACTTTCATCATTGCTTTGATTATCAATATAGGTATGTGGTTCGAGCGTTTTGATATCATCGTAATCAACCTTTCCCGTGACTATTTGCCAGGATCTTGGACTATGTTCAAACCTACGATTATAGATGTGGGGGTTTACTTAGGAACAATCGGATTCTTCTCCGTTCTTTTCCTACTTTACGCAAGAACATTCCCTGTAATTGCACAGGCTGAATTGAAATCTATTTTGAAAATCTCAGGAGAAACATATAAAGCAAAAGAAGGAGATGAGCACCACTAAAATAATATACGGGCTGTACGCTGATGATGATGATTTGATGCACGGCGTGAAAGCATTTAACGATAAAGGTATTGCAATCAACGAAGTCTATACGCCATTCCCGGTGCACGGACTAGATAAGGCGCTTGGACTGAAGAAGACAAGAATTTCTGATGCGGCATTTCTATATGCTTGCTACGGTCTCACTATTGGTACATTGGTAACTTGGTACACCATGAACCATGACTGGCCTCAAAACATAGGTGGTAAACCCGCTTTTGACTGGGCGCACAACATGCCTGCTTTCGTGGTGCCGATGTTTGAATTGATGGTGTTCTGTGCAGCGCACATGATGTCCCTTACTTTCTTATTCAGAAACAAAATGTATCCCATGGCTCCGGCTCAAAACCCGGATCCTAGAACGACAGACGACAAGTTTATGATGGAGTTTGTAAGCAGTGATGTTGAGACAATTAAGCAAGTGCTGATCGATACCGGCGCTGAAGAAATAACTGTAAAAGATGCTTAATCTGATGAAAAAGAATATTTTAAAAACAGCGACCGTACTTGGAATATCTGCTCTTGGGTTGGTTTCCTGCGGTGGAAAAAGCGAGCCACCTTTGGTATATTTCCCGGATATGTATTTCCCGGTGGCGTATGATCCATTGATGAAAGCGCAAGATGCTTACAGAGATCACGATAACGAAATCCCTGCTTTTGTTAAAAACAATGGCGCTACAGGACTTTCTCCAGTAGAAGGTACGGTGGCTCAAAATAAAGACGGCGTTTTTGAAGAAGGCGCTCTTCCAAAGAATCCGGAACAGTATAATGCAGGATATGATGCTTCTAAAGCGGTGACCGTTTCACCACTTGATCCTAAGAATGCCGCGAAGGATTTGGAAAGAGGAAAAGTACTTTATGAGAAAACTTGTGTGGCTTGCCATGGTACAGCCGGAGACGGACAAGGACCTATCGTAGCAAGTGGCGCCTATTCTGGAGTTCCTAAATATGCGGACAGACAAATCACAGTGGGCTCCGTACACTATGTGATTACAAATGGTAGAAACGCGATGGGCTCATACGCTGGTCAACTGAAAGCCGGTGATCGTTGGAGAGTGGCGATGTATGTGATGAATGAGTTCAAGAAACCTGGTGCCGCACCTACAGCCGGAGCAACTCCAGCAACTGCTGCAACTGCAACTACCACTACACCAACTACAGCAACGGCAACTCCTACGGCTAATGTAACCACTGCTCCTAAAAAATAAAAAGAATTAAGATGTATAGTTTTTCACCTAAATTAAGATTAGTCTCTATAGCACTTCTTGCAGTAGGGTTAATTCTTTTTGGTATTGGATATTTCATGAACCATGGAATTGATGCCGCTAAGATTGAACACATGATGGAGGCTTCCCATTCTGCCGGACATAATATTCCTACCCACTCTAGCGAGATGGTAGGACCGCAGGATCACAAAGCACATCTGGAGCACGCCACGATGCAGATTCATAATCAGCCTTTGGCGGCGATTCACTTTGTAGCAGTATTTGCATTCGGAGTTAGTTGTGCTGTGTTGTTCTTCTATTGCATTCAGCACGCCGCGCATGCTGGTTGGTCTATCATCATTACACGGGTTATGGAAGCCATCGCTTCTTATATCCCATGGGGCGGCGCGATTTTGATTTTAATAATGATTTTGAATGTCACTCACAACGGGCATTTATTCCATTGGATGGATCCGGAATTGACTGATCCAAAATCTGGTCAGTTTGATGCTATCCTCTATGAAAAAAAGAAATTCTTAAACATTCCATTCTATGTGTTTAGAAATATTCTTTATGTAGCCGGTGCTTCCTTCTTCGCTTGGAAATTAAAACAACAATCAAAAAAAGTAGATGAAACTAAATCCCATAGAGATTATCAGATGCTTTACAGATGGGCTATCGGATATATTGTATTCTTCGGATTCTGCTCTGCTGCATGGGCTTGGGACTGGTTGATGTCGATCGATCCTCACTGGTATTCTACAATGTATATTTGGTATTCTATGGTGAGCTGCTTAACTAGCGCCATCGCCGTGATTATCTTGGTCAGTGTTTATTTGAAGAAGAAAGGATTTTTGCCACAGTTTAATGATAACCACTTGCATGATTTAGGTAAGTTCCTCTTTGCAACTTCCATGCTTTGGACTTATACTTGGTTCGCACAGTTTATGCTTTATTGGTATGCGAATGTTCCGGAAGAGGTTAATTATTTCTTTGGTAGATTCCAGCACTATGGCAGCACATTCTTGCCAATGTTGATTTTCAACTTCCTTATTCCTTTGATGGTTATGGTAAGTTCAAGCATTAAAAGAAATTATAAAGTAGTAACCACCATGGCTGTAATCGTAATCTTCGGTCACCTTTTGGATTATTTCAATATGGTGATGCCAGGTACGGTAGGACCATTCTGGGCAAACCCATCTATGTTGATCCTCGTAATCGGTGCTGTATTGTTTATCATCGGTTTGTTTATCTTTGTGGTGATGAACGCTCTTACCAAACTAAAACTGATTCCAACCGGAAACCCTTATTTGAAAGAATCTGAGATTTTTGAATACCCATTCTAATAATCAGAATATTATAAAAGAAAATCCCGCAACATGGCGGGATTTTTCTATTTTTGTATCAAATGATTTTACCGATGAAAAAACTTCATATCCTATGTTTTACTTTACTGCTGCTTTTCACAGCTTGTAAAAAAGAAACCGTGGACGCTACGAACCGAAAGACTTTTCAGTCCAGTATTAATGACCTTGCGTCTTCACTTACCACTTTGCAGCAGGTAAAGTTTAATGAAGCGCTTTACATCCTAAAGACTTTCGGTGTACAGGGAGATACTGATAGTGAAGAGATAGCTAATCTTGGACAACTATTAAATGGAAAAAAAGTTCCTGATATTTTCGCACTTGCCGATCAGGTAGCGCAGAAAAATGGCATCGCTTGGAGCAGTACGGCTCCGCCATCTTTGGGAGAGATGAATATTTTTGCTGATGAAAAGTTGGAAGAGTTTGATGCTAATGATGTCAAAGCAACAGGACTGGCTATCCTTACCACGCCTTCGTCGGTAGATTCAGTCTTAGGGCCAAAGGCTATTCAAGTGATTCCACGACTTGTAGATACCCAAGGAAACAGGATACAATTTTCTGGTGCTGCTTTGGAAACTGTAATGGAGGTGTATAACTCCGCGGGTACCAGATTGCTGACTTCCAAAAATTTGATGCAAGACAATAATTTTAAAGGATTCAACCTGCGAATGTCTGCATTGCCTCGTGAAAAAGTTCAAGACGGTAAAATAGACATTACCATCTCTGTGAAAAGCACAAAAAAAACCTATAAAATGACGCGGATGGGCATTCCGATAAACACAAAGGCGCTGCTGATGCCACAGATGCCGTCAAGGAGCGAAGTAGAAGCGCCTTCTGTAAGCAATGCCACAGAAACTTCCTCAGAAACTATTACAGGCGGACAGGATGAACCATCGGGAACTCCGCCGGCCGGTGATCCAAAAAATACCGTGTCGACATTTTTGTCGAATTTAGGAACACAAAATTTGAAAGGCGCCTACAATCAGGCAGATAACCCGAACTGGGGATCGTTTGATAATTTTTCAAATCCCGCTAATGGTTTTGGTGCCGTGAGAAGCATTACTGTTAAAAACCTTTCTACCAATAGCACCAATGCAAACTCATCATCCGTAAATGCTACTTACGATATCACCGACAAAGATGGTAAAACGACATCCCTAAATGTGACGTTCGGTCTGAAAAATGTAGGTGGAGAATGGAAAATTTCAAGTTATAGAATTAAATAATATGGCGACGAAAGAACTTACACAAAAGATTGAGGCGGCTATTGAAAATATTTCCGGGTTTCCAAAAGCGGGAATTGAATTTAAAGACATCACCCCTATATTTTTAAATCCTGAACTTTACAAAGAAATTATCGAAGATTTTGCCAATCACAGTTTTGGAAAAATCGATGTGGTTTGCGGTATAGAAAGCCGCGGGTATCTGTTCGGTATTGCGATTGCGGTCGCATTGGGTGTTCCTTTTATTTTGATTAGAAAAAAAGGAAAGTTACCGCCGCCATTGGTTTCACAAAAGTATGATTTGGAATATGGCTCTTCCGAAATTGAGATGCGTGCAGGGCAACTGAAACCGGGACAAAGGGTGCTAATCCATGATGACCTGCTCGCTACTGGCGGAACAACGGAAGCGGCTGCCATGTTGGTGGAAAAACAAGGTGCTACGGTTTCACAGTTTAGTTTCCTTATCGCGTTGGATGTGCTGAAGGGAGATGAAAAATTGCTACGATTCACCAAAGATATCTACAGTATATGTCATTATTAAAGACGGAATTAAAATTTTATTATTCCGTTGGAAAGGATTAATTTTGCCACTCATTCAAAAAATTATGTCAAAAAAACAAATTATACAGAAGCCAGAAGGTAGAGAAACGGTAGAGTTTTTTGAGGATTTGGATAAAGAAGCGCTTCAAACAGAACGCTTTTTGGAAAAGAACTTCAAATTGCTTTCAATGATTTTTGGTGCGATGGTTCTTGCCGTTATCGGTTATTTCGCATACCAACAATTTGTGGTTGAGCCTAAAAATCAGGAAGCCACAATCAGTTATCTGGCGGCGCAGAAAAACCTTACCATAGGAAAGGATGCTGAAGCCCTTGGCGGAAAATCTGCTGCTAATCCAGGGTTTTTGGGAACATACAAAGAGTTTCCAGGAACGAGCGTTGGTAAGTTATCAGCATACAATGCCGGAATGTTGAAATTTAAAGAAGGTAAATACCAAGAAGCATACGACCTTTTGGATAATTTCAGTTCAGATAATAAAGTTTTAATGGCGATGAAATATGGCGCAATGGCAGATTGCCAGGCGAACCTAAACAAGTCTGAAGACGCGTTATCTCTTTTGGAGAAAGCTACTACGGCGTCTGATGATGCTTATACCTCGTATTATTTTACGAGAAAAGCTGGGATGATGTCTTTAGCATTGAAGAAAAAAGCGGAAGCTAAAAAATATTTTTCTGCTATTGATGAAAAATATCAAGACTATGACAACGGTATGTCTGATTCCTATATCGAAATGGTAAAATATTATTAAAAAAAATGGCTACAGTTAATCTTTCCGAATATAAGCCACTAAATATCAACAATGCCGATGAGTGTTCTATCGGCATTGTTTTTTCTGAGTGGAATAGTTTTGTGACACACAACCTGCGCGACGCTGCGTTGGATATTTTGGCAAAAGAAGGAGTGAAGCAGGAAAACATATCGGTTTATGAAGTTCCAGGCGCTTTTGAACTCAGTTTTGCAGCGATGCAACTTTGCAAAACCAAATCTTACGATGCGGTTATTGCTATTGGCTGCGTAATCCGTGGTGAAACACCGCATTTTGAGTATGTTTGTTCTGCTGTGGCACAAGGCATCAAAGATTGCAATATCCTCACAGACGTTCCCACTATTTTCTGTGTTCTTACGGATGACAATAAAGAACAGTCTTTGGCAAGAAGCGGTGGTAACCTTGGAAACAAAGGGGTTGAGGCGGCTGTAACAGCACTTCAGATGATTGATTTTAAAAGAAATATTTAAAATAATCATCTTATTTTAAAACAGAAAATTCGTTAATGAAGAATGCCATCGTCATACCTTGCTATAATGAAGCTGCTCGACTTCCAGTGTATGCGTTTCAATTATTTTTAGCATCGAATGACGAATGTCTACTGGCTTTTGCAAACGATGGTTCTACAGATGCCACCTTGGAGGTTTTGGCGGAAATAAAAGACAGCGCCCCTGAAAAGGTGAGGATAATTAATCTTTCTGAAAATAAGGGCAAGGCAGAAGCCGTAAGGCAGGCATCGATTACGCTACTTGCAGAAATGCCATCGCTCGAGCGAATTGGCTATCTGGATGCCGACTTATCAACCTCGTTGGAGGAATGGGAAGAGATTTCGCAAAAAGTATCTGGCGATGTGGTTTTTGCTTTCGGCTCCAGAGTGGCGAAAATAGACTCTTATATCAGGAGAAAGACTTATCGGCACTATATCGGTAGGTTTGTGGCAACGCTCATCTATTTTGTTCTTGATATAACGGTTTACGATACCCAGTGCGGCTGCAAGGTAATACGCACCGATGTCGCAAAAAAAATTTTTGATAAACCTTTTTTATCACGCTGGCTGTTTGATGTTGAAATATTCTTCCGTGTCAGCCAATTATTCGGCAAACCACGGGTTCCTGAAATTTGCAGGGAAATCCCTTTGAAAAAATGGGAGGATGTAGAAGATTCCAAGGTTGGTTTTTCATATTTATTTCGGCTTTGGTATGATTTATTTTTAATACATAGAAAATATAATGGGGGGAAATAATAATGCTTTGAATCACACAAAGCCTTACCGCTGGGCAGTGGTTTATTTGCTGTTGTTGCGGCTCGTGCTGAACGCAATCATACCGCTGATGGACCAAACCGAGGCACGCTACGCAGAAATTTCCCGCATTATGGCTCAGACAGGTAGCTGGGTGACGCCGCAAGTGGATTATGGTTTTCCGTTTTGGGCAAAACCGCCATTGTCAACATGGCTGTCTGCATTATCAATAAAAACATTTGGTGTAAATGAGTTTGCAGTACGCTTTCCTTCATTCTTGATTGCCGTTGCATTGATTTTATTATTAAAACCTTACGCGAAAAGAGCTGGTGTCAATTTGGCTATACCGGCGTTTATCATTCTCACAATTCCTGAATTTTTACTTCACGCCGGAGTAGTGTCTACAGATATGACGCTGCTATTATCCCTTACCCTTATGATGTTGAGTTTTTGGGAAACGGTAAACGGAAACAGGAGGTTTTATAAATACCTCTTTTTTGCCGCCGCAGGCCTTGGCTTTTTGGCGAAAGGCCCAATAGTTCTGATTCTTGCAGGCTTTCCTTTGGTGGTGTGGACGGTTTGGTTTAGACAAATCAAGAAAGCTTTTCTGTCATTTCCTTGGCTGTTTGGGATTATTCTGTTTGCAGCAATTGCCCTGCCTTGGTATTGGATGGCCGAAAAACGAACCCCGGGATTTTTAGAATATTTCTTCGTAGGCGAACATTTCAAACGATTTTTTGATGCATCTTGGAAAGGCGACAAATACGGATTTCCTAAAACGCAGCCATTAGGCATTATCTGGGTATTTCTGTACACCATGGCACTACCCTGGATTATCTATGTAACGCTGAAAGTAATTAAACTCAAAAAAGAGATTCTAAAAAATCCGTGGTTGTTGTTCCTCCTGCTTTGGATTCTTTGGACACCGATTTTTTTTACGATCTCAACAAGTTTGATACACACCTATATCCTTCCAACGGTGGTTCCAATTGCGCTCTTTGTTAGTTGGTTTTGGAAAAATGAAGAGAAGAAAAAAATATGGTTTGTTACGGCGATGGCGGTTCCTGTTCTTGCGATAATGGGAATAGTTCTGTGGTTTGTACCGGGAGTTTTTGAAAACAATACCAATACGGATAAATATATTTTAAAAGACAGGAAGTACAGCAAGTTGTTTTATTTAAATGAAAAAACCTATTCCAGCCAGTTTTACAGCCGCGGTGTGGTGAAAACGGTGAATCGAGAGGAATTGAATAACCGTGAAGCAGAACAGTATCTTTTACTCGTTAAAAAGGGAGATTCTGCTGGTGTGAAGGATGCATATCATTTGAAAAAAATTGGGGAGAGCAAGAAATCCCTGCTTTTCGAACATATTCCGGGAAAAAAATAGCATTACTTGAGTTTTTGTAGAACGGTCGGCTTACTTTCTGTATTTCGGTTTTTGACTATTTTTAATCATGAATTAAATTTTTATCTTTATTCAAATAAACATAATATAAACTATGAAATGGACAAACGATAGCAGCGGAAATGTGGACGACAGGCGCGGTTCCGGCGGTGGTGGTGGCATGATGGTCGGCGGCGGTCTCGGTACGCTTATCATCGCTGCGATTATATTTTTCCTTGGTGGAGACCCTTCTGCCGTTCTCGGTTCCGGGATGAGCAGTGGCCCGCAGCAGACTGAGCAGCGCGACCTTTCCCAAGAAGAACTTAAAGTGAGAGATTTTATTAAGATGCTTACAGGTGCCAATGAAACTACTTGGACAAAAATCCTTCAGGAAAACGGCATGGAGTATCGCCCTGCAAAAGTGGTAATGTTTGAGAGTGTAACGCAATCTGGCTGCGGTACGGCACAATCTGCAATGGGACCCTTCTACTGCCCGGCAGATGAGACCATCTATATGGATATGAGTTTCTTCGGTGAATTGCAGCAGCGTTTTGGCGCTCAAGTTACTGAGTTTTCCATTGCCTATGTCCTTGCCCATGAGTACGGACACCACATCCAAACCTTGCTGGGAACTACTCAAAAAGTGGATGATCTTCGCCGAAGCGGAAGATATTCTGAAACGGAAATGAACCGTGTCTCCGTGGCTACGGAATTACAGGCCGATTTCTACGCCGGACTTTGGGCCAGACAAACGGATGAGCGCGCGAAGTTTTTGGAACCGGGAGATTTAGAATCTGCAATATCAGCAGCGGAAGCGGTCGGGGATGATAACATACAGAAGCGTTCCCAAGGGTATGTAGATCAGGAAGGTTTTACCCACGGATCATCGGCACAAAGAAAAGAATGGTTTATGAAAGGTTATAATACTGGCGATATCCGCCAAGGAAACACTTTTGACCAATTATTAAAGTAATCATTTTTAACAAAGAGCAAGTCCTCTCAATTTATTTTGGGAGGATTTTTTTATTAAAATATTATTTTACTATAAAATTAAGTCATCTCCAAATTTAAAATTGATTAAATTTAAAATAACCCCTAAAAATTTTGGGGGTGTGTCTAAATTTTAAATAAAAAATGTAAATTTGCCCTATCAAAATTTATCATTATGTCAACACTTCGTTTCAAGGCCCTTTCAGAATTGCCTTTTAAGAATTATAGAAAGGACAACTCTATCGAGATTCCTTCCAAATTATCTGCACTCTTCTGCGAAAATGTTTTTTCAGAAGAAACCATGAGAGAGTACCTCACGAAAGAAGCCTTCAATTCCATAATGGATGCGGTGAAAAAAGGCACGCAAATCCAGAGGCAAATTGCCGATCAGGTTGCAGTTGCGATGAAAGATTGGGCTATGAGCAAAGGCGCGACGCACTATACACACTGGTTTCAGCCACTTACAGGTTCTACTGCAGAGAAACACGATTCCTTTTTCACTCCGATAGGGGGCGGCCGAGCTATTGAAAGATTTAGCGGTGGTATGCTGATTCAGCAAGAGCCAGATGCATCATCTTTCCCAAATGGTGGTATTAGAAACACCTTCGAGGCGCGTGGTTACACGGCTTGGGATCCTACTTCACCGGCGTTTATTATGGGGACTACGCTTTGTATCCCTTCGATCTTCATTTCCTACACCGGAGAAACTTTGGATTACAAAACACCGTTACTTCGTGCGCTACATGCTGTAGATGAGGCTGCTACGGAGGTTTGCAAAGCCTATTTTGATAAAAATGTAAATAAAGTGACTGCAACTTTGGGCTGGGAGCAGGAATATTTCCTGATAGATACCGCACTTTACCAGTCCCGTCCGGATTTGGTGATTACCGGCAAAACTTTGTTGGGACACGCTCCGGCAAAAGGTCAGCAATTGGACGACCATTATTTTGGTTCTATCCCGACAAGGGTGATGAATTTTATGAAAGAACTCGAGATCGAATGTATGAAATTGGGGATTCCGGTAACGACCCGCCACAATGAGGTTGCACCGAACCAGTTTGAACTAGCACCGATGTTTGAGGAAGCGAATGTCGCTGTGGATCACAATTCCCTGCTGATGGACATCATGGCAAGAATCGCACATAAGCACCACTTCCATATCTTATTCCACGAAAAACCTTTTGCCGGTGTGAATGGCAGCGGTAAGCACAACAACTGGTCACTCAGCACAGATACGAATGAAAACCTTTTAAGTCCGGGGAAAAACCCTAAAAAGAATCTGCAGTTCCTCACATTCTTTGTGAATACTCTGAAAGCCGTACACGACTATGCCGACCTCCTGCGTGCGAGCATCGCTTCCGCAAGCAACGACCACAGGTTGGGAGCCAACGAGGCGCCACCGGCCATTATATCGGCTTTTATAGGAACACAGTTGTTCTCCGTTTTGGAGGAATTGGAAAAGGTGACCGATGGTAAACTTTCCCCGGAGGAAAAAACCGACCTAAAACTAAATGTAGTAGGGAAAATCCCGGAAATCCTGTTGGATAATACCGATAGAAACCGTACTTCTCCGTTTGCCTTTACCGGAAATAAATTCGAGATTCGCGCCGTGGGATCGTCTGCAAACTGTGCCGAAGTGATGACGGTAATGAACGCCATCATGGCTTACCAATTGCGCGAATTTAAAAGCGAAGTAGATGCTTTGGTGGAAAAAGGTTTGAAAAAAGATGAGGCGATCTTCAATGTTTTGAGAGAGTATATTAAAGTCTCAAAAAATATCATGTTTGAAGGCGATGGCTACTCCGAGGATTGGGCTGCTGAGGCTGAAAAACGCGGTCTCAATAATTTGAAGACGACGCCAGAGGCTTTGAAAATGGAAATGGATGACAAATTCATGAACCTATATGAATCTATAGGCATTTATTCCCATAGAGAATTTGAGGCTAGAAACGAAATCAAACTGGAAAAGTACTCTACTGTGATTGATATCGAAGCGAGAGTATTGGCGGATATTGCGAGAAACCACATCATCCCGGCGGCATTGAATTATCAAAACAGATTGATAGAAAATGTGAAAGGGTTGAAAGAAATTTACGGTGATCAAGATTTTAAACCTTTGGCAAAAGAACAAATGCAGTTAATCGCTTCTATCTCCGAAAATGTTTCAATTATAAAAGTGGGAGTAGATGATCTACTATCAGCAAAAGAAAAAGCAGTGTCGACAAAAGGCAGCCAGGCGCAAGCGGAGGCGTATTGCAATGAAGTGAAGCCTTATTTTGATACCATTAGAACCGCATCTGATGCTTTAGAAATGATGGTGGACGATGAGCTTTGGCCTATGACCAAATACCGCGAAATGCTCTTTACGAGATAGTACCTTATTGGTACAAATCCAAAAGCCTGCTGAAAAGCGGGCTTTTTTTATTTGAAAATCATTTACTTACCGAAAGTAATGGTATTCATTGTCCATTTATACAATTTCAGTCCAAGTTTATATATTTTTAAGCTAAAAAGTTAAAGAATCTTAATAATGAAAAAAATGTATTGCGATGAATAGGGAGTTTGCAGCGTATTTTTCTTTAACAAATAGAGAAATATTGTTAAAATGTGTTAAAACAATACGCAATGAAGTGCCAAGTTCAAGCTCTTTCGGTGGCTTGCCCTACTTTTGTCATGTTATCACGAGCAAATCATTAAATAGCGCGAATAACATTTCAATATGAACAAAAAAGTTTTATTTTATTTTGCTGTAATTACCTCGGTATTGTCATTACAGTCTTGTGTTTCCAACTATGTGGTCTCTAAACCAATGGAATACAAAGTAGATGCCAAACTTGTTGCGATAACAAATAAAATTGCATTAGATTCCAAAGTAGCATCTCCTTCCAAGCAAATCAACGCAGCACTTGCAAGTTTGGAAACCTCTACCAAAAATGCAGAAATAGTAACAAACTCCGTATACAACACTAAATTAGATGCACTATTAGCTGAAGCAGAATCTTATCTTGGAACTCCATACAGATTCGGCGGTATGACCAGAAGCGGGATTGATTGTTCAGCTTTCGTACTTTCAGTATATAACGCAGTGATGGGAACCTCCCTACCGAGAGTGGCGGCATCCCAGGCTATGGAAGGCGAGAGAGTTGAGAAAAGCGACCTGAAAAAGGGCGACTTGGTATTTTTCTCACACGGTAGCAGAATTTCCCATGTTGGAATTGTACACGATGTTACGCCGGAGGGAGAAGTTAGATTCATCCATGCGGCGTCTTCTAGAGGCGTGATGATCTCGCCACTATCCGACAAATATTGGGCTCCAAAATTCAGGTTTGCAAGAAGAATCCTAAATACAGATGCGCAACCGATTTCTAATTACGCACAGAATAAATAATCCTATTTTTTTTTAAAATAAAAAATCCATCATATAAAGCTGATGGATTTTTTTGTTATAAAGCTTGGTGATTATTCTTTAAATTTATGAGTTTGTCTGCTAATTTTCTTTTAATTACATAAATTCCCGCTTCCGCTTCCGTTTCCATCACTTGCAATCTTGGGTAATATCTCTCAGGTACTTGCTCATGTTCCCCAAAACCACCGATGAAGAAAGGAACGGGTTTTATAATGTACAGTGGCATCACGGATTTTTCCGTGAATCAGTTTCTCGTCCAAAGCGTTAGTAGTTCTACCTTATTTCTCTAGAAAAACATTCTTTCAGGTGCGAAATGAGCGCTGATGGCTTTGATGTTGTTTAGCGTGCTGACATCTACCTGCGATTTTTTTCTTGGATATATCATCAATCCGTCGCATTTTCTTTCTCGCTGCTGTATCGACCGACCATGCTTTTTAGTGTTTGAGGTGTGATAAGCGCCACCGTTTGAACTGAAAAATGGCTGATTTAAATTTTGGTTTTAAGCACCATAAATTATTAGCTAACCGATTGATTTTCTTTAATTAAAATAGAGTTAACCGCAGCATTCTGTCGGTCATTTGGATAAATAGTATCTTTGTATGAAATTTTTTCGATTATGATAAATTCAAGAGCAAGAGAAACCACCGAAGCCATCGAGAGGCTGTATGTATCCATGAGACACCTTTTCTACAGAGGATTTTTCAAACCATCAGGCGTTTCGGGCGAGAGTTTGAGGAAGTTGTTGATGATCATTGCACCGGAAATCTACGGCTCTATGGGAATTCCGAACAAGATAGAGCTGGACGGACTGCTGTATGTGCTGGACCGACTGCCGGAAGGCATAGAGGAAACGCCTTTCGTACACCTGACTTCCGATGAGGGTTTTGATAAAGGTAGTTTTGAAATCATTATTCCAAAAAAACGCCGCAGAAATTGCTACCGAATAGATGCCTACCAAATGAACATCGAGGTACTGCTTGGCCGTTCAGAGATTTACGACATCCTTACGCACCTTACCTTCCTTTATATCGAAGCCGATAAAATCCGTGAACTGGCTTTTATTTCAGATGAAAACCACCGCCCGACACGCACTTGGAAAATCATAGAAGAAGTGGCTTTGGGTGAGAAAAAATTCAGCCGAAAAGAAAAAGAGGTTGCACTGATCCACCTTTCTTCTTTGTTGGGAAGGACTTTTGATGAAGTTTTGGATGCTTATAACAAGTTTGGGGACGATAACAACCCCGACCGACTTTTCAAAATTATTTACCACCTTGGAAAACTTAGTCTGGAAGATTATTTAGGAACAAGAGACCGCGAGATTTTCTTCAGCGCTATCCTCCGTGAGCGTGTAGGGCACCATTTCTTTGGAGAAAAATGGGCGAACAAAGTAAAGGAAACTTTAGCGAAAAATGACCTGCATATGCGGCCTTTGCATATCATTTCTGCCAATATGCACTCGGTAAAAAATATGCTTTATGGCCATGACGCCGTGGGAAAAAAGGCTACGAACACCGCGGATTATAAACTCTATGAGGAAATAAGCAATAAAAAAGACTTGCAGGACAAGGTGTTGAAGTACGCTGAACAGCAAGGCCTGATTTATATTGATGACCACAGCGGAAGCAATATTGATGTGCAGATTATAGATTTGGCAAGAACCGATTTGTCTAATACATCATTGAAAGATTTGAAATTTCAAGGAGATGATGTTCTTTTGGTTTTCGATTATGCCTTTGGCGAGCAGGCTTATGAGGTGATGGATGAGTTGCTTCGTCCTTATAATTTCAACGAAGAAATTTATACAATGAAGGTGCGTTCGGTTTCTGTGATGGGCAAGGCTGGAATACTCACCGGTGGGAAAGGCGACATCATGATTCCTACTTCCCATATTTTTGAAGGCACGGCAGATAATTATCCGTTTGAAAACGCACTGAATCTGGAGGATTTTGAAGATGATGATTTAAAGGCTTTTGAAGGCAGCATGCTCACCGTACTCGGTACATCGCTGCAAAACAAAGATATTTTGTCCTACTTTATGAACAGTTCTTGGAAAACCATCGGTCTGGAAATGGAGGGCGCACATTACCAAAAAGCCATCCAGGTGGCGAGCAAGATCCGCAGACACATTTCGGAAGATCTTTTCGTCATGTATGCCTACTACGCCTCGGATAATCCGCTGGAGACGGGTAGCACACTCTCCTCGGGTGGCCTCGGTCTTACCGGCGTGAAACCAACCTACCTGATTACGCAAAGAATTTTGGAGAAGATTTTAGGCGCTGAAAAGGAGTAAGTTATTGAGTTAAAAAAAAGCGGTGATTTTTAAATCTTCGCTTTTTTCTATAACATTATATTTACCCGCAATATCTAGAATGTTTCTGTTTGTGCTTTCAGCATTAGTGTCCACGGAACAAGCCACTAATAAAAATAAGAACCCAATGGCGACAAGTAAATGTTATATTTTCGTTATAATGTATAAATTTTAAAAATTTATTAATTCAAATAGACTAAAGGCTAATTAATACGCCAAGTTATGTCGCTAGTAAATCATTAGAATTACAATATATGCTTTAATTCAAATTTAATATCTTTGATGTTTAACAAAATAAGAAGTTATAACAACAGTGTGTATAAATAATCCTAAAATTTTAGTTTAATGAAATTCAGAAAGCTTTTAAATTCTCTGGACTTGGAAGGTCGAATAGATGAGAACATATAGAGCGATAATAATTAAAATCAAATGAAAATCCGACTTTTATTCATACTCACACTCTTTGCAGCGGTGTTTTCTGCACAACAAGGGCCTTATTATCATCAATATGCCAAATATAAAATGGATATTGATGTAGACGCCGCCAATTTTACTTACCAAGGGAAACAAACGCTCACTTACACGAACAATTCCCCAGAGGAACTAAAGGTGGCGTACTTCCATTTGTATTGGAATGCCTTCCGATCCGGCTCTATCATGGATCAGCGGGTGCAAAGTCAAGGTAAAAACGGCGACAGTCGTTTACAAAAAGAAGGAATTTCTCGCTTGGCTTCCATCCCAAAGGAACAGGAAGGCGCGCAAAATATTCATTGGATCAAACAAAATGGCAAGGATTTAAAATTTGAAATCCAAGGAACGGTAATGAAAGTGGAGTTGGCGGAACCCATTAAGCCAAAATCTTCTACCACTTTCACGATGGAATGGGATGCCAATATCCCGATGCAGATACGCCGTGCCGGCCGCAACAACCGCGAAGGCATTGATATGACCATGACCCAATGGTACCCGAAAATTGCTGAATACGACTACGATGGCTGGGCAACTTTTGATTATGTGGGCAGGGAGTTTCATGCGCCGTTTGCAGATTTCGATGTGAATATTAAAATAGACAAAGATTACATCATCGGAGCCGGCGGAACGCTGGAAAATCCACTTGAAGTGAAAGGTTATAATGCCAATGCGAATGTAAAATTTGACCAAAATCAAAAATCCACTTGGCACTGGACGGCAAAAAACATCCTGGATTTTGCATGGGCGGCAGACCGTGATTATTCCGTGGATAGTTTCACGATTTTAGATGGACCGAAAGTTTATTTGGTTTACCAAAAATCAGAAAAAACGGCTCTTTGGGAACAGGCTAAACCAAAAATCACACAATATTTCCAATTGATGAATGCCTCCTTTGGGAAATATGTTTACCCATCTTATGCCTTTATACAAGGGGGAGATGGTGGTATGGAATATGGGATGTGTACCATGATCCTAGGTGAGGCAAAAACTTTGGAAGATCTTTGTGGATTGATGTTCCACGAGGGTGCTCATTCTTGGTTTCAACAAATTTTAGCAACTAACGAGAGTATGCGCCCTTGGATGGATGAAGGTTTCACTTCTTACGCGGAAGACCTATGTATGTACCGTATCTTCCCGCCAAAAAATCCACAACCGAACCCTTTTACCGGCGCGCTGGATGGCTATCGGAAATTCGTAAAAACCGGAAAAGAAGAGCCAGCGGTTTGGTTGGGCGATCACCACGACGATGGTAGAGCCTATTCGGTAGCGAGTTATACCAAAGGAGAAACTTACCTTATCCAGTTGGGGTACATCGTAGGCGAGCAGAATCTCTCTTTAATCATGAAAGAATATTATAGCCAATGGAAACTGAAGCACCCGACTGATCGGGATTTCCTGCATATCGCGCAGCAAATTTCTGGGATGGATTTGAAGTGGTTCCACCATTATTGGATCAATACTACGAAAAACATTGATTATAGCGTTAAAAATGTGGAGTACGGTTCTAATTCAACAAAAATCACTTTGGCAAACAACGGAGGAATCCCGATGCCAATCGATTTTTCGGTGATGACTAAGGACAAAAAAGTGGTCTCCTACCATATCCCAATGAATATGACGCATGTTTGGAAGCAGAAAGACATCTATGGTGGCTACACTACTTTGGAGTTTTGGCCGTGGACACAGAAGGAATATTCCTTTACCATTCCTTATTCCAAAACGCAACTTTCGGCTTTGGGCATAGATTTTTCCCAAAGACTGGCAGATGTAAATCCTGTAGATAATTTTGTGGAAGTAAAGTAAGAATCAATTATCAATCATTGACAAATAACCATTTATAAAAGTGAATTCCATCGTCATCAACATTGGTAATACCAACATCCGTTTCGGGCTTTTTTACCGGGATAACTGCGATGTTTCGTGGGTCATCAATACGAAACCTTACAAAACAAGCGACGAAATGCTACTTCAATTTGGGATGATGTATCAAACGCACAATATTCAACCTGAGAAGATAGACCACATTATCATTGGGTCTGTAGTGCCGCAAATCACGCAGGATGTGGTGCGTGCCTTGAAAAAATTGCACGAGAAAACACCTATTTTGGTAGATCGCAATACGAAATCACCCGTGGAAGCCAAATCGAAACAAATGGGTACGGACATCTACGCCAATCTCGTTGCGGCGCACCACCTCTACCCCGGTAAAAAGAAAATAATTCTTGACTTTGGTACGGCACTCACGGCGAGTTGTATTGATGAAAAGGGTGAAACATTAGGCGTCATCATCGCCCCGGGGATCATTACCGCGCTAAACTCTCTCGTCCAGCAAACAGCACAACTCCCTGAAATTGAATTGGTAAAACCAAAATCTGTTTTAGGATTAGACACCGTAACCTGTATGCAAAGCGGAATGGTGTATGGCTATCTCGGCATGGTAGAAGGCTTCATAGACCGCATCAACGCGGAGGTAAATTCCGATTGCTTCGTCATCGCTACCGGCGGCGTTTCGCATGTTTATAAACCATTAACGGAAAAAATAAATGTCGCTGATAAACTGCACACGCTGAAAGGTTTATATTTTTTGGGTAAGAATTTGTAGAGGATTTTATCAATGAAGGAATTCGACAAACTCAGTTTAGAGAATGCATACCGGCTTTTTGGAAGTCGGCGATATAGATAATATTGAAGTCGTAACCACAAAGGGGTTGCCACAGATTCACAACTATCTGTGTGATGGTTTGTACGATTTTGCCAGACAAATCCGTGATAATAATATTTCTAAAGGCGGCTTTCGGATGCGACAGCACTTTATCTAAACGAGATTTTACTAAAAAGCGAGCAAATGCCAGTAGATTCTTATGAGCAAATCATAAGGAAATATGTAGAAATATGTCAAATAGAATATCGCTCACCTTTTATAGATGGCAACGGCAGGACTATGCGCATTTGAGATACTAGAAAAAAACCTTCCGGAGAGGGTAGGTGACCGCGAAATCATCTTCAAGGAATCTTACTATTACGAAGGATAAGAAAGAGAAATTAGGCGTTACCTCTTCCCCCGAAAAAATTCTTTTACGATCTCCGCACATTCGTTTTCCAAAATCCCAATGGTGAGTTCTGTTTTGGGATGAAGTGAAATATTTTTGTTTATGAAGCCTCGTTGCTCATCCCGCGTGCCGATGACTACGCGTGAAATCTGCGACCACGCCAGCGCTCCGGCGCACATCACGCAGGGCTCCAAAGTGATGTACATGGTGCAGTTTTTCAAATATTTGCCGCCTAAAAACTCTGCAGATGAGGTGATGGCCTGCATTTCAGCATGAGCCGTTACATCATTTAAGGTTTCCGTCAGGTTATGTGCTTTCGCGATGATTTGCCCGTTGGATACCACCACGCAGCCCACAGGGATTTCGTCTTGATCAAATGCGGCTTCTGCCTCGCGGTAGGCGAGCTTCATAAAATATTCGTCGGTAAACATGGCTTCAAATTTAACCAAAAAAAAACACCCAATTCGGGTGTTTACTATTTTTATATTGGTGTTGACTTTAAAAATCAATTTCGTTGGTTTCGTGACCCCTGGAGAAGGACATCGTCTTTTGTTTCCCTTTGTAGGCCACATTCAGCACATTATTTTGTTTTGGGAATGTTTCCAAAAGAATTGTGTTGCGGATTTTCAATTTGTCGATGCTCTCCACGCCGCCCGTTTCGTAGTACACCCACACGGATTCGCCGTTTACCTGGCTACCTGTGAAGGTTAGGTTTTTCGGTGCGCCATTTACAAAAACATCTATATTTTTGTTCACATATTTTTTCACTTCTGCTTCAAAAGCCGCTGTGCTAGGGTCGATTTTTATGGCGTTAGAAACATGATCTGTATTCATTTTCGTGGTAAACTTCAGGCTTTTACTGCCTTCCACATAATCAACCTTCGTCATGGAAGAGTAGAAATCTGCGACTGCAAAACTCATCATAGCGAAGAGTGCGAATAAGCAGGATATGTATAGGTATTTTTTCATTTTGTGTACATTTAATGTTAAACTTCTCAACAATAATTTAACATTTATTCTATTGACAAATTTAATGCCAACTAAAAGTTAACATTCACCGAATACTTGTCATAAAACGCCTTGATATGGGCCACAGCCTCATCGGCAGTATCCACAACACGGTAGAGGTGGAGGTCTTGCTCAGAAATCAGACCGTTGTTCAGGAGCGTATTTTTAAACCAGTCCAAAAGCCCGCCCCAAAATTCTGTGCCAACTAATACGATTGGGAAACGCCCGATTTTTTTTGTTTGAATTAAAGTAAGAGCTTCCATAAGTTCATCCAAAGTACCAAAGCCGCCCGGCATCACCACGAACCCTTGAGAATATTTCACGAAAACAACTTTTCGCACGAAGAAATAATCAAAATCCATCGAGTAGTCTTTATCCAAATAGGGGTTAAAGTGCTGTTCGAAAGGGAGTTCTATATTCAAACCGATGGATTTTCCGCCGGCGATGTGCGCACCTTTGTTGCCCGCTTCCATGATTCCGGGACCGCCACCGGTTATTATTCCAAAGCCCAACTGCGTAATCTTCTCCGCAATTTCCGTGGCCACTTGGTAGTACTTGTCTTCTGGTTTCAGTCTTGCGGATCCGAAGATGGAAACACAAGGACCCACCTCTGCCAGTTTTTCGTAGCCTTGCACCAGCTCGGCCATAACTTTGAACACCATCCAACTGTCTTTGGTAATGGTCTCGTCCCAGGATTTTTGGCGGAAACTTTCTTTCAGACGGCCTTCCTCGGTTTCTACCAGAGGATTTATGAGACTTTCGTCCAGTTTTTTATTTCGATCTTTCATTGTTTTATGTCAATTTCGCAAAAAGTGTTTTCAATTTTATTAAAAAAGAATCAACTGCGATTATTTTTGAATTTTATTTAAAATAAAGCTCCGCCTCGGTCACGGATTCCGGGCGTCCTACATCTATCAGTTTTGCCTTGTGCTGGTAACCTCGGATTCTCTCGGTGTGCATCATATCTAAGTATTCCTCCATGATGGAGAATTTTCCGGTTCTTTTTATTTTGTTAAAAATAATCGGGTTGATGCAGTGTATTCCGCTGAAAGCCAATGGTCTAAAGCCTTTATTAAATTCCGCGAGACGCTGCTCGCCGGTCTGTACATTAAGCCAGCCACGCAGCATCATTTCCTCGTTGAACAGGAGTTTCCGCGAACTGTTTCTGTCCGATACGGCAAGCGTTACAAAATCCAATCTTTCTTTGTGAAATCGTACCAGCCCGTCTATATTTAAGTCCGTGAGTATGTCGGCATTCATGATGATGAAATCTTCGCCGTGGTTCAGGAACCGCTTAGCAAATACCAGTCCGCCGCCGGTTTCCAGAAGTTCGGCCCGCTCATCGGAAAGTTCTATGTTGGCTCCGAAATTATCATTTTTTTGAAGAAAATCTTTAATCTGCAAACCAAAATGATGGATGTTGACCACGAAATCATTAATCCCAAAACTTTGCAGGAATTTGATGTTTCTTTCCAATAGCGGCACGCCGTTCACGGGTACAAGCGCTTTGGGATGTTCGTCGGTAAAGGGTTTCAGGCGGGTGCCTTTTCCGGCAGCAAATAGGAGGGCTTTCATTTTTTATAGTTGATAAATGATGAATGATTTTAATGATGAATGATTTTTACCGATGATTGTATAACCATCAACCATCAACCAATATTCAGTTGCGGTTGTTCGTCGTGGGTGATTTTAACTTTGGCTTGCGGATATTTCTTGCGGATAAAGTCGGCAATGTAGTTCGCGGAATAAACCGAACGGTGCTGTCCGCCCGTGCATCCAAAATTAATTTGAAGATTCTCAAATCCTCGATCTAAATAATCCTCGATATTGATTGATACGATGATTTCCACGGCAGTCAAAAACTCATTGATTTTGGTTTTCTCTTTAAGGTAAGTTTTCACGGCTTCGTCGGCGCCGGTTTGTTCCTTATATTCTTCGATCCTCCCGGGATTCAGGATGCCACGGCAGTCGAACACAAAGCCCCCTCCGTTCCCGGTATCATCCTTTGGGACGCCTCCTTTTTTGTAAGAAAAACTATGAATGTCTATGTTTAAGTTGCTCATTTTTAAGTTGATTTTAGATTTAGGATTTCTTTTATTTTTTCTTTTATGGAATTTTTCCCAAGCTGAAGGATTACTTTTTGAAGTTCTGGGAAATCCGCCATTTGCTCCCATTCTTGGGCAAATTCTGTCAAATTTTTAATTCCTTGCGGAAGGCTTTGGATGAAATGTGGCTTCCGTTGTACAAGCCCACGCAGCCCGTAGGCACCCAGTACCTGTAGAAATCTCATCAGCTGAAGTGGCTTCACCGAAACTTTTAGTTGATGTCTTTCTGGCTCGTTTTGATAAAGTGAAATAAAATAATTCAGCATCTCCGTTTTGAAATCTTCGGGGAAGTTTGCTTTGGCTTGATAAAGAAACGAAATGGCGTCATACATCGCCGGGCCTTCCATCGCCGCCTGATAATCAATAAAAGAAACGGCATCGTCGTTATCTACCAAAATATTTCTCGATTGGAAATCCCGAATCATCAAAACTTTAGGTTCTATATCTTCGATTTGTCCGGCGATGATTTGAAACTCTTTTAACAATAATGATTTGTGATAGTGAAGGTCCAAAACATCCGCGATGAAGTTTTTAAAATAATAAAGATCGTGCGTCACGGGTAGGGCGTCATATCTTTCGTACTCGAAGGTTTTTTTTACATCAAATTTACCTTTGGTGGCTTGCTGAAGCGCAAACAATTTTTCTAAAACCTGTTTTACCAAAGCCTTTACCCTGGCGGATAGTCCTTCTGTACTTATGATTTCTGATAGGGAGTGGTCGCCAAGAAATTGTTGGATATACATTTTCCGGTCTGGCGAGATCGCCGATATTTCTGGTGTGTTGAGTTTTAAGTTTGAAAAAAGGTCGCTGAAATAGAAAAAAGCCTCGTTCTCGCGCAGGTTTTGGTTAGAAGTGATGACCTGTTTTCTGTTGCCCGAGGTAGCGATGAAGTTGATGCGTTCGGAGCCGCTCTGTGGCAAAGCCCTGAATTCATCGGCTTTTTGCCCGGTTTGTTGCTCAAAAAAATGTAGCGCCTTCTGCTGAATCATAATGCCACAAATATAATGAATTACAAGTTTCTAAATTTTTATATTTGCATGATGTTCGACGACTTCAAACCTGTATTAAAAATTCTTTTGCGCTTCGTAGCTATTTATGTCGCGCTCATTCTGCTGTACCAGTTTTACCTGAACGGGCAGCCGGGTTTGGATGGGTTTTCAAAATGGGTGGGTGCGCAGGTGAGTGCGTTGCAGAATTCGTTGGGCTATCCCACGGTCATGCGTGAGGATGTCAAATTCAAAACATCTTATTTCATCGTGAATGGGCAATGTCCGTCTCGAATGGTGGAAGGTTGCAACGCGCTTTCCATCATGTTTTTGTTTCTGGCATTTGTCTTTGCATTTTACCGTGGAAAAAAGACTTTTGTTTTTGCGATTGTAGGTTTAGTGATTTTGCATATTATGAATGTGCTCCGTATTGCGGGACTGAATATGGTCTATTTCAAAGGGGCGAAATATTTCAAAATAGGTCACGATTATTTTTTTCCGGCGATTATCTATGGAACGGTGGTGGTGCTTTGGATTATTTGGATTAAATTTTTTGCGCTGAAAGATGAAGTTAATTAATTGGATTTTTGTTGCTTTCGGCGTTGCAGGATTGATAGGAGTACGCGTTTTTGAAGACCGCCTGTTCTATGATCCTTTTTTAGATTTTTTTCATGCAGAAAACAAATCCATCCTTCCAAAATTCGAATGGATTCCGCTAATTTTCGGGCATCTTTTTCGCTTTATACTCAATTTATTTTTCTCACTCGTGGTGGTGCATTTTCTTTTCAAGAATAAAAAATGGACAGTCCAGGCGGCCGCGCTTATTGTCATCGTTTTTGCGCTTACATTTCCGGTGTATCTATATTGTGTGACAACCAATTTTAACATTGGACTTTTGTTCTCATTTTTTATCCGAAGATTTGTGATTCAGCCATTGGCGCTGCTCTTAATAGTGCCGCTATTTTATTACCGCAAAAGTTTATTCGAGAAAAAGGGAAGGTAAAATTCGTATTTAGGTGATTAATTCAAATCCATGAATAATACGAATCATCGGTCCTGATTGTGTTTTTTAGGTTGAGAAATGGTAACCGCGTCCCAAGTTATTTTTTGTTTAAATTCCTGCTGCCTTACCGGACAATTTTCTAACATACAAATCTCGCAAGAGAATGGTTTGCAGTCATCCATGTGGAAATTAAACTCAATGGATCGGCTGTTAACTTCAGCGATCATCACAATCAGTTCTTCCATTTCCCGGTGCGCATCTTTTAATTGAAGATAATAGGGCAGGGTGAGATGGGCATCTATGTGCAGCCCGCTCCCATGCTGCTGAATGCGCATATTGTGGACATCTATCCAGGTTGGGCGGCGGTTTTTTTCTAAGAAATCAGCTACTTCTTTCAGCATTCCAGGGTCGGCTTCATCCATAATTCCGCTGAGGGCAGAGCGGATAATCCTGTAACCTACAAAGATAATATACCCACCGAAAAAGGCTGCCACGGCGGCATCTATCCAATTCAACCTGGTAAAATACACCAAAATCATACTGATCACAACGCCTGCCGTAGTGAGCGTATCGCTTTGCAGATGTTTCCCGGAACTCTGCAATACCAACGAGTTTTCGGCAATGCCTTTTTGGATCGAAAAATAACCGAGAAGATAATTAATGATTGCGGTGGCGGCAATCAGTAGCATCCCATAGTCTAAATCTTTCGGAACATTCCCGTGCAAAAGCGATTTCACGGCTTCAATTATAATTAGTATTCCTGCAAAAATAATCAATGCGCCTTCCACCCCGGAAGTTACAAACTCTACTTTTCCGTGGCCGTATGGATGCTCATAGTCTTTAGGTTTTGCTGCGAGGTATAGCGAGTAAAGCCCCATAAACGCGGCGATAATGTTCACAATGCTTTCCATGGCGTCGGAAAATACAGCATCTGAATTCGTGAGGTACCAAGCAAAAAGCTTTAGCAAGAAAAGCAGTATCCCAATAATCGCGACATTGCGCTGAAAACTGAAACTTGCGGCACTGTTGCCATTGTGTTGAGTATGCACGGTTGTTTTTGTTTAATTATGAGATTCAAAAACTAGGAAGCTTTTACATTTTCTTCAAAAAAAAATGCCCACCGAGTGAGTGAGCCTTTATTTTTTTAAACCAATCGGTTTTCCACCAGGTATTCCGCAATCTGTACGGCGTTGGTTGCTGCGCCTTTGCGGAGGTTATCCGCTACGATCCAGCAGTTCAGGGAGTTTGGCTGTGAATTGTCTCTGCGGATTCTCCCGACGAATACCTCATCTTTCCCTTCCGAGTATAGTGGCATTGGGTAGATTTTGTTGGCGACATCATCCTGAACCACTACACCGGGTGTTTCAGAAAGCAATTGTTTCAATTCAGCCAAATCAAAATCTTTCAAAAACTCAATGTTCACACTTTCGGAATGTCCACCCTGCACCGGCACACGAACAGCGGTCGCTGTGAGGTTAAAGGAATCGTCGCCCATAATTTTCTTTGGCTCCTTCATTAGTTTCAGTTCTTCCTTGGTATAATCGTCGGTGTCGAATGCATCGCATTGTGGCATCGCATTTTTGAAAATTTCGTAAGGGTAAATCTTATCCGCCTTTGCTGCATCTGGATTAACGGATTCGTAAATTTCAGAATTTAACTGATCTACAGCCGCTTTCCCAGTTCCGGTGACGGATTGGTAAGTGGAGACCACCACTCTTTTTAGTCCGTATTTTTTGTGAAGTGGATTCAAAACCATAACCAACTGTATTGTGGAGCAGTTTGGGTTTGCGATGATTTTGTCTTCTTTGGTCAAAACACTAGCGTTAATTTCTGGCACAATTAATTTTTTTGTAGGATCCATACGCCATGCAGAAGAATTATCTACCACGGTTGCTCCTACATCCGCAAATTTTGGTGCCCATTCCAGAGAGGTGCTTCCACCAGCGGAAAAAATGGCAATCTGAGGTTTCAGATCCACGGCAGTTTGCATGGATATGATTTCAAAATCTTGGCCTTTGTAGTTTATTTTTTTACCCACGGAACGCTCCGAGGCTACGGGAATGAGTTCGGTAATTGGGAAATTTCTTTCCTCTAAAACTTTCAACATCATTTGGCCCACCAATCCGGTGGCGCCTACGACTGCTACTTTCATTAATGATAAATGATATTTGATGAATTATTACGCTCCGAAAAGTCTGCTCCATTGGAACGCCCAAAGCATCAGTGTCACTGCAACCAATCCTATTATTACCCAACTCATTTGCAATTTATCATTGGTCTTAAATTTTTTGTTCAAAATGGTAAGCAAAACGGCCGCGATAATCATCGCCGTAGGGTGTTCTACATAGGTGTGACGCATGGTGGGGTCCTTCATCAGCATTCCGGATTCCTTTGCAGACTTGAAGCCTGGTGAAAAGAAAAATAAAAGGACAAGGCCTATCAGCGCCTGGGTATGAAAGAAAATCATGGTGAAGAGCGTGGTTTTTCTCAAAAGTTTAGAGATTTTGCCGGAATAACCGAACATTGTCATCAAAAGTGCCACCACGAAAACGGCTATTGCAAGTAATATTAAGTAAGCAAAGCCGCGGTGAGCATTCAGCATAAGGTTGAAATCCATAATTTTTTTATTTTTTTATTTGTGAGCAAAGATAAAAAAATCCCGGTGATAAGCCGGGATTTTTGATTAGTTCTAAATTTTGAATTTAGAAGTTGAAAGATATAGTAGCTGCCCAAGTACGGCCAAAACCGAAGAAGCCTTGGTTTGTTACATCAATTCCTTTGTAGAAGTTGACGGCATTGTTTTTATAAGCGTCATATTGCTGTTGAGCAGTCATAGTTGTCGTATCCTTAAAATCAGATAGTAGTTTTACGGTATTTGTATTCGATTCCGAAATATAAACAGTATCAAAAACATTGTAAACATTTCCACGAAGAGCAAAGTACTGTTTAGGATCGTTCAACCTGATTTTGAAGGAAACACCGGCATCTACCAAACCAAATCCAGGTAATAAAAGGGCGCCTTTAGCAGCAGCTTCAGGAGTGCTGTAGCTTCCCACGGACAAGTTGGAGTATAGTCTATCGGTGTAACGGTAGTTAGCATCTAATTTAATATCCTTAACAGGTGTAAAGGCTAAACCTACTGAGTACGTACTTTGTGCAGAACTTCCTACTTTTATATTGTCAAGATATAATATTTTTTCAGTTTGCCCAGGTACTGGGGTATTTGTTTCGTCAAAAACAGTTCCTGAAGCTTGTCCTTTATATCTCCAATCACCGTACGATGCCATACCTGTAAGGCTTAGCATTTCATTTATTTTAAAACTCAGGTCAAGTTCTGCTCCTTGGTGAAGTTCAGTAATTCCAGAGATATTTGCATAGGTATTTAGGTAGGTCGTCCCATTTACAACAAGAGAATTGGCGCCAGATATTCTTTGGAATCTGTCTTTCCATGAAGTTCTGTAAAGGTTTAGATTAGCATTGAAAATTGCAGACCTGTAGCCATATCCTAGTTCTACGCCGAATATCTTTTCATTCGTAAGGTTTGGATTTAAGTAATTTTTGTTATTTGGATAAACTGAATTCAAGAAAGGCTGCTTGGAGTAGTAGCCGATATTTGCGAAAACATTGTTATTTTCATCAATGTTAAAATTAGCTCCAGCTTTTACATTATACCCCAACAAATTTTTAAATCCAGTTTTTTTGTTAAGCGCAGGATTTTTCTCTGTAGAAGTTATTAAGGCTGGGTTTGTAGCGGAAGTTGCGTATCCGGCTACAGTACCATTAAGAAGGGATTTACCGTCTACTAAGAAATTGTCAATTCTCTGAAAGCCCTGCTCTGAAACTGCTCCTTGAACGAAAGCAGAAAGTTTATCATTAGTATATTCTAATTGACCGAAACCTCCGTACCAAAGAACCTCGCCATCATTGCTATACCCTGTTCTGTCACTTATTGGTGCTAGTTTACCACCAAAAGGATTCCAGTCAGGTTGGGCCTTATAAGTATTGCTAACATAATTTGCAACTGGCTGTAGAACGTTTTTGGCATCCGGTTTCCACAAGTTTTTGTTGTTCGTATCTTTAAAAGATTTAGCTCCCAAAAGATCGATTATGTTTTGATAATGATAGCCGTAATAATATCTTCCATCAAAACCTACAGTAAAATTAAGGTTGTCATTTATCTTATGGTTGAAACTTGTAATAACTCCATACCAGTTGTGAGAGTTGATTGATGCGTTTTTAACAAGGACGCCTTTATCTGCTGTGGATGCTTGGTTTGCAGCTATAATGGCAGGAACATTTATTTGTCCAGATGCATCAGTAAAGGTTGACAACGCTTTTCCATTTGCTGAGCCTGTCGGAGCGGTACCACCACCACGTCCAAAAGATGCATATAAAATAGTATTTAGCTTCGAAGCTTCAGAGATTTTCCAATCCCAGTTTAATGAAATTACTGGTTTATGATAGTAGTTTTGTCTAAAAGAATATTGTTGCCCGTTTAGATATCCCCAGTCTGGATTGTATCTTCTGTCTGGGTTATCAGCAGTTCCTCTATCGATATAAGTCTTAAATGATGAATAAGTATATCTCTGGTTGTGCCATTGAGGTGCCCCGGTGATTGTAAATTGTAAATCATTTGCACCATGCTTATATCCTAAAGCCCAATAATAATTATAGCCTTCAAAATTGGTTCCATCAACATACATTGCTCCTGCAGTGCGGCTTACAAGAAAGGAAGTTGACCAGCCGCTCGGCATAAGTCCGGAATTATAAGAGAATAAAGTTTTAAGATAGCCATTATTGCCAACGCTTGCCGATACCGTAGCGCTTTGTTTTTTGTCTGCAGCGCGCGTCAGTACGTTCACGGTGCCGCCTACTGAAGCAATTGCCAGCTTAGATGATCCCAGACCCCTTTGAACTTGCAAGGCGGAGGTTACATCTGATAGTCCTGCCCAGTTAGACCAATATACTGCTCCGGTCTCCATATCGTTAACTGGAACCCCGTTAATCATAACAGCGATGTTTTTTTGATCAAAACCTCGAATGTTTAGTTTTGAATCACCAAATCCGCCACCTGCTTTTGAAGCATATACGGATGGTGTCGTGTTTAGAATTTCTGGAAACTCTTGGTTACCAAGTTTCTCAACAATCTGCGCTTCTTTGATTGTAGAAACAGCAACTGGTGTTTTACGATCTCTTGCGATATCCGCGACGCCGGTAAGTACAATCTGCTCAATGTCTTTAGATTTTGCGACAGTATCGGTTTCCTGCGCGTAATAAAGGCTTGCCGTGGATAGCGTAACTACCGCCGTTAGCATTGCTTTTTTGAATGAATTCATAATTGTTTTATTATTGATGTTATCATAAATTTTTGCAAAAATCGCATTATTTTAGCTAAAGTTTATTAACGGTTTGTTAATTTTTAAATAAGCATTTAATAATTAAAATCTTTAATATTCTACTAATCAGCATCATACTCTAAATGTGTTAGCTTTGGCATAATTTAACACATTATCTTTTATATCAAAACTGCGAAAATTATAAGATTTCACAGTTTGATTTTTTATTTTACAGCCTTCAAACTCAAATCCATATTTTCCGCTGAGTGGGTGAGTGCACCAGCCGATATATAATCTACTCCAGTGGCAGCAACCGATTTCAGCATTTCGCGGGTAATGCCGCCGCTCGCCTCACTCTCGCACTTGCCGCCGATGAGTTTTACTGCTTTGGTCATGGTTTCTACATCCATATTATCCAGCATAATGCGGTGTGCGCCGGTCTTTAGTGCTTCTTCTACTTCTGCGAGATTGCGGGTTTCCACCTCGATTTTCAGTTTTAGTTTGTTTTTTTTAATGTATTCTTGCGCCATTTTCACGGCGTTGGTGATGCTGCCGTTATAGTCTATATGGTTGTCTTTCAGCATAATCATGTCGTACAAACCAAAACGGTGATTGGTTCCGCCGCCGATAGCGACCGCCCATTTTTCGCAAATTCTGAAATTAGGTGTTGTTTTGCGCGTGTCCAAAAGTTTGGTTTTCGTTCCCAAAAGCCTGCTGTCCCAGTCGTGTGTGAGGGTAGCGATGCCGCTCATGCGCTGCATACAGTTCAAAACCAGTCTTTCCGTTTGCAGAATGGACTGAGCTTTCCCGCTAACGATGAATGCAATGTCGCCTACTTTTGCCGCTTCGCCGTCTTTGATGAAGACCTCCACCTTCATATTTTTGTCAAAGGTTTTAAAGATGATTTCCGCCAGTTCTACTCCTGCGAGAATGCAGTTCTGCTTCACCAAAAGTTTGGCGCTCTGCTGTAAGTCAGCGGGGATGGTGGATAGGGTGGAGTGGTCCCCGTCTTGGATGTCCTCTTCCAATGCAGATTTTATAAATTGTTTTAATGCTTTATCGGTAGCGTAGGGTGGTTTTTTCATATCATTTAATTTAAAATTTAGCTCATTAGAAAAATTAATGAAAGGAAATAATAGATTGATTTCTCATACTTTTAAATGTCGATAGGTCGTAAAATTATATCGTTCTCAATTCTGTAAATCCTCAATGCATCTCTCCCTAATTTCCCATATGTAATCAAGATTATAATCAGGTTTATCCATAATCCATTTAGCGAGGAATTTTTTGTGCAACTCCACTTTCTTCTTGGAAATTTGATTGTACTTGATTTCTTTTTCCATTATAATTTTATCAGAAAAATTCGTGTATTTTGAGTTCGGTTTTGTAAAATCAAAATAATCTGTGCCGATTTTCAAATAGTTGTGTGCTTCTGGAATGTAATCCAGTCCATTTTCTGAAAGTGTTTTCGCAATTTCCGGTGCGTATTCTGAATCCATTTTAAAAATTCCGAGCATGAGCTTTACCTCATCTTTCTGATTTTCAAGTGCTAATTTCCGCAAGACCGCGTGTTTCGTACTACAGGTTCCACCGTTGTCCTCAAAAATGCAAAGGAGATTTTCCTTTGCGAAGTTCCGTTTGTAAGGCAGTTCTGAAATGAATCGGCACGCATTTTCAAAATCGGAAATTCTCAGTTTCAGAAATTCGCGCGAAACTTCTTGGGAGCTCGCTATAGGGAAGTCCAATTTTTTAAATCCTTCCATTGGTCTTTCGTTATAGCAAATAAGTCCATTTCCTTTTTATGAAAGTTAATTCGTTTCTCTAGCTTAAGTCCATTTTTTATCGCAACTTTTTTGGAAAATTCGTTTTCGGGAACGATGATGGAAATAAGTTTGTCATTATAATCATTTTCAAAGGCATAATCTCTACATTTTCCAGATGCTTCTGTCGCAAAGCCATTTCTGCGAAATTTTGGTAAGATAGAATATGCAATTTCCAACTCAAAAGCGTCGTCAACCTCCCTAACTAACAATCCGGACTGACCTATAACTTCGTTCGTTTCCTTTAATGTTAAAATATTTTGGCCGCCCAAGTGTTTTCATACCGATGAAATGTCCATTCAAACCACTTTTCGCAGCGCTCCTGTGGCGTTTTATATTCACCCATTCCTAACAGTATTGCCGTTTCTTCGTCTTCAAAAAGGTCTATCCAAATTTTAAAATCATTATCTTCTAGTTTTCTAAATTTTAATCTTTCGCTTTCCTCGTTGGTCAATAAATACTTCATTTTCTTATTTTATCGTCAGCGGTTTTTTTGCCAAATCTTTATTATAAAAACTGCCTTTGTTTTCTTTCATTTGAAGCGAATGTTTTATGATGAGGTAGCTAACATTCACCAAGTTACGAAGTTCGGACAGTTGCGGCGACATGATGGAGTAGTTGTAAAGTTCCGTCACGGCTTCGTAGATTTCGCGTTGCTTTTTCTGTGCCAATTCCAGTCGGCGGTTGCTGCGCACGATGCCTACCAAGTCGCTCATCAGTTCCTGCAATTGCTTGCGCAGGTAGGAAATCATCACCATTTCGTCCATCATTTTCATGCCCTCTTCGTTCCATTCCGGCACTGCTTTCAGATCATCAAAATTAAAATCATTTTTTGTAAGGAGTTCCACTGTTTTCATGGCTGCATTATGCCCAAAAACCAATCCTTCCAGCAATGAATTAGATGCCAATCGGTTTGCTCCGTGCAGCCCGGAATTGGTACATTCGCCCACCGCGAATAGGTTTTTGATGGAACTTTGCCCGTCCATATCCACATCTATCCCGCCCATCAGGTAGTGGCACGCCGGAACCACGGGGATTAGTTGTTTGAAGGGGTCAATGCCTTCGTCCAAGCATTTTTGGTAGATATTTGGGAAGTGTTCTTTGAATTTTCCATGGTCCATATCGCGGCAATCCAAGCCCACGAATTCGTCGCCTGAGATTTTCATTTCGTTATCAATAGCGCGTGCCACGATGTCGCGGGAGGCCAATTCCTCGCGCTCGTCATATTTATGCATGAATTTTTCTCCGTTTTTCAAACGAAGTTTAGCGCCGTCTCCGCGAACTGCCTCGGAAATTAGGAACAGCATTCCATCCATTTTGGAGTAAAGCGCCGTCGGGTGAAACTGGTAATACTGCATGTTCGAAACCTTGCCGCGGGCACGGTGAACGAAAGCAATGCCGTCGCCGGTGGCAATTTTTGGGTTGGTGGTATTTTTATACACATGACCTGCCCCGCCGGTGGCAACAAGCGTAATTTTAGCCGTTATTTTTTTGATTTTCTTATTTTTTTCGTCTAAAATATAGGCGCCGTAGCACTGTATATCATTGGTGTCCAATTCTTTGCCTGGCACATGGTGCTGCGTGATGAGGTCGATGACATAATGGTGATCCATCATCTCGATCATGGGAGATTTCCGAACGGTTTCCAGCAAAGCCCGTTCTATTTCAAATCCGGTGATATCTTTATGATGCACGATACGGTTTTCGGTGTGGCCGCCTTCGCGCCCAAGTTTGAAGTCGCCATCGGATTCCTTGTCAAACTGCGTTCCCCAATCTACAAGCTCTTGGAAGCGGGCAGGACCTTCTTTTATGACCATTTCCACCACATCGCGGCGGTTTTCGCCGTCACCGGCACGCATGGTGTCATCAATGTGTTTTTGGAAATTATCGCTGTCGAAGTTGGTAACCACTGCCAATCCGCCTTGAGCATATTTGGTGTTGCTTTCGTCTTCATCGGCTTTGGTGACGATGATGATTTTGGCATCGGGCATTTTTTCTGAAATTTTTATCGCATAGGACAGCCCGGAAATCCCGGAGCCTACTACGAGGACATCTGCTTTTATCATTTTTCTTATGAATTTAAGTTTTCCGGATTTCTTTCCACGATTTAAATTGGCAGGGGTCAGAATTTTTGAAACGCTCCGGCATAAGCGCTATTTCTTCTTTCAATTATTAAAATGCTGCTTACTTTGCTTCGGGAAGATAATCAATTCTACTTCGTCCCCTTGGAAATCGGTGGACAGAATACTATCGATGTGGTTTTAATTCCCACAATTCTCCGGATCTTTATAAAGTTTAAAATTAAACAAAAAATAGCAAATGATAATTATCGCTAGTTTAAAACAACCCTCCATCTGTTTGGGACTCAAAAAAGGTGTCGATAGCAAGGTTCGGCGATTTTGCGGCTTCCACAGCGAGGCGGTCGCAGATTTCGTTTTCGGGATGGCCGTTATGCCCTTTAATCCAATGAAAAATAGGTTTGTGCTGGACGAAAAGTGGATAAAAACGTTTCCAAAGATCTGGATTTTTTATTTTGGCAAATCCTTTTTTTACCCAACCGAATAACCATTTTTGGTTAATGGCATCAGCGACATATTTTGAGTCGGTATAGATATGGATGTCGTGTCCGGGTTCTTTCAATTGTTCTAGGGCTACAATCACGGCCAAAAGTTCCATGCGGTTATTAGTGGTTTTTCTGAAACCCCCGGAGTATATTTTCTGGTAATTTTTCTCAGGGACGCGCATTAGGATTCCATAGCCGCCCTTTCCTGGGTTGCCGCTGCAAGCGCCATCGGTAAAGATTTCAATCCTCATTTGGTATAGGTAATGGGTATAGAGTATTGGGTTATGAGAATGTTTAATGACTCATTACCCATAACCGATGTTAGAAAGGCAGTGCTTCATCCTCATCCACATCATCGTTCATGGATGATCCGGATAGCCCGTTCATGGCGCTTTCATTTGGCATTCCGAATGCCGCACCGGGATCGATGGTGGTTTTTATTTTCTCAAAACCTGAAGGCGCATCTTGCTGTGCAAAATTGCCCGGTTGGTAGCCACCGTAGGCATTTCCGTAAAGGTCCAGGTCTGCAAATTTGGCGATGTTTTTAAAGAAAGACAGCCTTACATCTGCCGTGGCGCCATTTCTATGTTTTGCGATGATGAGTTCCGCTTGGTTTTCGGTGTTGCTTTCCATGCCCTCCTGGTCATTATCCCAAGTCGTGATTTTATAATATTCCGGTCGGAAGATGAAGGAAACGATGTCGGCATCCTGCTCAATCGCTCCGGATTCCCGCAGATCAGAGAGTTGCGGGCGCTTCCCCGGGCGCGTTTCTACAGTACGGGAAAGTTGGGACAGCGCTATTACCGGTACATTCAGTTCTTTGGCGATGGCCTTCAGCGAGCGGGAAATCATAGCGATTTCCTGTTCGCGGTTCCCGGCGCCCCCTTTGCCGCTGTTGGCGGTCATCAGCTGCAAGTAGTCCACCATGATAATCTTTACGCCATGCTGCATCACGAGACGCCTGCATTTTGCACGGAAATCAAACACCGAAAGCGAAGGCGTCTCATCAATATAGAGCGGTGCGTTTTCCAGTTCGGACACATTGGAGAAGAGCCTTTGCCACTCCTCATCGGTCATTTGGCCTTTCCTTAGTTTTTCAGATGAAATCCCCGTTTCGGAGGCAATCATTCTCGTAATCAACTGTACCGAAGCCATTTCTAACGAAAATAAGGCCAGCGGAATTTTGTGCTGCACGGCAATGTTTCTCGCCATAGAAAGCAGGAAGGCGGTTTTACCCATCGCAGGACGCGCCGCGATGATGATGAGGTCGGAGTTTTGCCAGCCGCCAGTTTCTTTATCAATATCTCGGAAGCCAGATGGAATTCCGGAAATACCTTCCTTGTCGCGCAGAGATTTTATGGTTTCAATGGCTTGTTTTACCAATGAATTAGCGGTGTCGAATCCTTTTTTGATGGTGCCGTTCGTGATCTCAAAAAAACTCTGTTCGGCCTTGTCGAGGAGCTCAAAAACATCGGTTGATTCTTTGTAAGAACTATCGATGACATTGGCGGAAACATTTATCAAACTCCTCAAAATAAACTTCTCCAAAATTACGCGGACATGGTACTCTATATGCGCGCTGGATGAGACGCCCATGGTAAGGTCGATAATGTAGTGGTCGCCGCCCGCGAGTTTCAGTTTGTCCTCTTTTTTCAGTTCTTGGATCACGGTCATCAGATCCACGGGGTTATTGCCTTCGTAGAGCTTGATGATGGCCTCGAAAATCGTTTGATGGCGTGGGTCGTAGAAGACTTGCGGCGTGAGCAGGTCTATGGAGTAGTCCAGACCTTTTTTGTCGATGAGGAAGGTGCCGATGACGATTTTCTCGAAATCTACGGCATTGGGCGGCATTTTACCATCGGAAATGGAAAGTTCCTTGGCAAAATTACCGTGAATAAGGGATGATAAAGTTTCTTTCTGAGCCATATTGCAAAGATAGATTTTCTAATATTTTTTTGCAGGTCAATGTGTATAAAACAGACCCAATTCTTCAACAAATTGAAAAGCAAAGTGTTATGACTTTTTTTATTGACAATACTTTTTTTTAGGAGCCGGGAACCCGCTCTCCGCTATTACTCCTCGCGCCCGCGCTTACATTCATGCCGCACCACTTTCCCCGCGCATGCTGTGGGGTAGCCGCTTCGATCGGGGCTAAGAGCGATTCGGGGTTATGCCATCCTTTTTCTAAAAATTTTAATCAAACTCAGGTTAGTAAATTTTTCATTGTATTTTTTTTGCAAAACTACTTCGACTTACCCCTTTAAGAAAATATGTCTCAACTAACCTTAGAAATAAATTACTAAACCAAAAAAAATTTTTAAATTTGGTAAAAATTTGAGCATATGGCACATTAGGCGAGAAAGTGAAACAGGCACGGCTCTATAAAATTTTTTCGCAGGAATACATGGCGCAGACCCTGAGCGTGTCGCACAAAACCTATTCCAGATGAGTCATAATCAAATCATAAAAGTACAATTATATGCATTTGATGATCCATACCATCATTGAGACGGATGGGGATAACGCACGGCACAGTTGAATGGGGAATATAGTCCCACCACCTGACGCGATCAAAACAAAAATACATTCTCGATAATAATAACCCTATTGAATTGACAGAAAATCAATTTTAAAAAAAATAAAAAAATGAACTTCAGAATCGAACACGATACCATGGGCGAAGTGCGCGTACCGGCAGATAAATATTGGGGTGCGCAAACCGAGCGGTCCCGAAATAATTTTAAAATCGGTCCCGAAGCCTCCATGCCCAAAGAAATCATAGAGGCGTTTGCCATTTTGAAGAAGGCAGCGGCGTTTACCAACGCAGATTTAGGCGTGCTTTCCACAGAAAAGAGAGACCAAATCTCGCAGGCTTGCGACGAGATTTTAGAAGGAAAATTACAAGATCAGTTTCCACTGGTCATCTGGCAAACCGGTTCCGGTACCCAGAGTAATATGAATGTAAACGAAGTCATCTCCAACCGTGCCCATGTTTTGAAGGGCGGAACATTAGGCGATAAATCCGACATCCACCCGAATGACGATGTAAATAAATCCCAAAGTTCAAACGACACATTTCCCACCGCCATGCACATCGCAGCTTACAAAAAAGTGGTGGAACACACGATTCCTGCCGTGGAAAAACTCCGCGATACTTTGCAGCAAAAAACTAAAGAATTCCGGGACATCGTAAAAATTGGGAGAACGCACCTAATGGACGCCACACCCCTGACTTTAGGACAGGAATTTTCAGGCTATACGGCTCAACTGAATTATTCATTAAAAGCCATCACGCATACCCTACCGCACCTTTCGGAGTTGGCTCTGGGCGGCACCGCCGTGGGCACCGGACTGAACACCCCGCAAGGATACGATGTAAAAGTGGCGGAATACATCTCCAATTTTACTGGACTACCATTCAAAACGGCAGAAAACAAATTCGAAGCTTTGGCGGCACATGATGCCATCGTGGAAACGCACGGCGCGCTGAAACAGCTGGCGGTCGCACTTTTTAAAATCGCACAGGACATCAGGCTGCTTGCTTCCGGACCGCGATCCGGCATCGGGGAAATTTTAATTCCTGAAAACGAACCCGGCTCTTCCATCATGCCCGGGAAAGTAAATCCGACACAAAACGAGGCGTTGACGATGGTTTGCGCGCAGGTTTTAGGAAACGACACCTCTATATCTTTTGCCGGAACGCAGGGTAATTATGAACTGAATGTCTTCAAACCGGTAATGGCCTATAATTTTTTGCAATCAGCACAGCTTCTGGGAGACGCTTGCATATCTTTCAACGATCATTGCGCGGTGGGAATTGCAGCTAATGAACCGAGAATAAAGGAATTAGTGGAAAAATCGTTAATGCTTGTTACCGCACTGAACCCGCATATCGGTTACGAAAATGCAGCTAAAATTGCCAAAGCGGCCCACAAAAACGGCACTACTTTGAAAGAAGAGGCCTTAAATTCCGGTCTGCTTACCGAAAAACAATTTGACGATTGGGTACGCCCGGAAGACATGACGGGAAATTTGAAATAAGTTACCCAATTAATTCTCTCGCCTGCTCCATAGCGGCATCGGTAACTTTCGCGCCGGAGAGGAGTTGTGCGATCTCATGAAGTTTATCCGCTGGGGATAGCGGCAGTATCGTGGTGCGGCTTTTACCATCTACATCCTCCTTCACCACCTTATAATTGCTATCTCCTTTTGCGGCCACCTGGGCAAGGTGAGTGATGACGATTAGTTGCATATCTTTCGACATTTCGCGCATCACTTTGCCCATTTCATCGGCGACTTTCCCGGAAACACCGGTATCTATTTCATCTAAGATCAAAGTCGGCAAGTCGGAGTTTTCTGCCATTATTTTTTTCACGGCAAGCATGACGCGAGATCTTTCTCCGCCGGAAATTGCGCTCTGTATAGGCATTAGTGGAAAACCTGAATTCGCTTGAAACAGAATCGCAATATTTTCTTTACCAAAATCATTGAACGCTTTATCCTCCGAAAGTTCTACTGCAATTTTTGCTTTTTCAAGACCTAATTGTCTTAATAAATCTTCTATTTTTTTGGTAAATACAGGGATGCATTTTTTTCGGTTATCAGAAAGTTTTTGTGCTAAAATTTCCAACGACTTTTCCTTTTCGGAAATGGTTTTGGTGATGATTGCAATTTCGTTTTCCAAATCGGCAAAACCTCCCTGTTCATAAGACAATGCATCACGAATATCACGCAAATCCTCCACAGATTTAACCTGGTGTTTCAGGTAAAGATTATTTATAAGATTGAATTTTGAAGTCAGCATCTCCAAAACAGAAGGATCGGTCTCTATTTCTTCCGCTTGGTTTTGGAGTTCAAACAAGATGTCTTTCAACTCCAGAAAAGTGGATTCGAAACGCTGGTGGATTTCAGTAAACTGATGGGACAATTCGGCAGTTTTCCCTAATCGGGAATGCACCTCAATCAACCCGTCCAGAACCCCGATTTCTTCGGTATCGAACCTGGCTAAAATCACGGAGAGATTTTCGGAAATATGACCTACATTTTCATGCGTTTCCAATTGGCTTTGCAGTTCCTCCATATCGATCATGTCCAAATCCGCCTCCACTAATTCATTCAGTAAAAAATCTTTATAATCCGCCTCTTTGTTGCCTTCGGAAAGCCGGTTTTTGAGCGTTGCTAAAGTTTTGTTTAAATTTTTAAAAACAGAAAGTTCCTTTTGGTAATCCGCGATTAAAGCGCGGTTTCCAGCCAGTCCGTCGATGATTTTAAACTGATATTCTTCATTAAAAAGGTTAGAAGTTTCAAACTGGGAATGGATGTCGATCAGTCTTGTAGAAAGGCTTTTCAATACATCCAGCGTCACCGGAACATCGTTCACAAAAGCGCGTGATTTTCCTGTGGGCAGAATTTCCCTGCGGATTACGGTTTGTTCCTCAAAATCGAGGTCGTTATCTTCAAAAAAAATTTTTAGATTCTCATGGATGCCAAATTCGGCTTCCACTATGCTTTTCGTTTCTGGATTTGCAGCAGATTTGGCGTCTGCGCGTTCTCCCAAAATCAGGCGCAAGGCACCGAGGATAATGGATTTTCCAGCACCTGTCTCACCTGTAATCACTTGGAGCCCTTTGTCCATAGCAATTTCCAGCGTGTCAATAAGTGCAAAATTTTGAATAAAAATTCTTGAAAGCATAATTAAAAAGGCTTTAAGCCAACGCTAAAAGCCCTACAAAAATAAGGTATTTCACCCGGATTCCAAACCTATTTCAACTTATTCCACTTGGAGTCCATTTCTTTTGGAGAAAATGTGTTCAGCATATTCCGAAGTTCTGAGATATTCACAGACGCATTGTTCCCAGTGCTGAAAATATCAAAAATTTCATTCTTTTTTGAATCAAAAAATACATTGAAAGGATAGTTCATCTGGAAATCATTTTCATAAAAATTGAGTTTTAGCAAGGCATCGGCGATTACTTTTTTTGCTGCCGCAGGATTTTGCTGGGGGGCCATTTGATCCAAACCATTTCGGTGGTAGGTGTAGTAAACGCTGCGCATCGTGGCACTTTCCGGGCGCAAGAGATTGTCTATCAGTTTGGCACGCGTGCGCGAACCTTCTGTAGCAGACCAACCTGTAAACCTTTGATTGGTTGCGTTTTGTGCAATTTTCTGTGCCGTTTGGAAGTATGGTTGCCCGCCCTCTGGTTTAAAACTATCACCATCGTAGCCTAAAATCATATAGACATAAAAACTCACCACATCGATTAGGTTTTTCCCCGAAAATTGTCTTTCATTAAAGGTTAAATTCTCGCCTTCATTGTATTCAAATGTAAAATCATTATCGCTCAAATTAATCAGAGGACTTTCATAAGTCGTCCCGAATACCGGGCGCACGGCCTGCACCACGATAGAGGATTTGTATTTATTATTACCTTCCTTTCCATTGATGACAATCGCGAAATTGCATTTTACTTTCTCGAAATTTTGAAGTTTTTTGCCTGTCCAACTGGTATTATTGATAAAATCTCGAAGGTTTTTTTCCAAAGTTTTATAAACCTGCGTATTGCTTCCGCCCATTTGGCTGTAGTTCACCTGCACATTGGCAAGCAGTTCCTGCGCGAAGGCGCTGTTGGCTAAAAAAAGAAAAGAGAATATGGTAAATATTTTTTTCATGAATAGGATTTAGGTTAAAACGAAAAGCAAGCTCTTTTATTTTGTGATTTTTTCTTCCACTAGGTTGAGGATGTCGGCAGCGACTTCATGTTTTGACTTCAGATCAAACTCAAAGCTCTGGGTTGGTGTAAAGATGCGGATTTTATTGGTATCATTTTTAAATCCCGCGCCCTCGTCCCGGAGTGAATTTAGCACTATCATATCAAGGTTTTTCTTTTGAAGTTTCTCTTTGGCATTTTCCTCCTCGTTCTGGGTTTCGAGGGCAAAGCCTACCAAAAATTGGTTTTGCTTCTGCTCGCCCATCGTTTTCAGGATGTCGGGATTTTTCACTAATTCTATCGTAAATTCCTCCTCTTTTTTCTTAATTTTTTCTGATGCCACCACTTTCGGCGTGTAATCTGCAACGGCGGCACTCGCGATGGCTACATGCACCTTATTATAATATCTAAACACCTCATCATACATTTCCTTTGCAGATGTTACACGGTGTAATTTAATTTTTTTGTTTGCAGTTATCATCGCACTCGGCCCGGAAATCAAAATCACCTCGGCGCCACGGTTTGCCGCTTCTTCCGCCAGAGAAAATCCCATCTTCCCGGAAGAATGGTTACCTATGAAGCGCACCGGATCTATCGCCTCATAGGTTGGGCCCGCTGTGATAAGAACGGTTTTCCCGGCGAGGGTTTTTCTTTTATTTTGAGAAAAAAAATCCTGAATCGTTTTCAAAATAGTTGCAGGCTCTGCCAATCGCCCTTCGCCCACCAGTCCGCTGGCAAGTTCACCTCTTTCCGCGGGGATGATAATATGTCCGAAATCTTCCGCTAATTCCAAATTCTGCCTGGTAGTAGGATGGGCATACATATCCAAATCCATCGCCGGCGCAATGAAAACCGGGCACTTCGCCGAAAGGTAAGTTGCAAGCGCGAGATTATCGCAGAGACCGTGCGTCATCTTCGCAAGGGTATTGGCGGTACAGGGCGCGACCAGCATCACATCTGCCCACAAAGCAAGTTCCACATGGTTGTTCCAGGTGCCATTTTCACGAAAAAATTCGGTGTAAACTTCGTTTTTAGACAAAGTGGATAGCGTGAGTTTGGAGACAAACCGCTCTGCAGAAGGTGTCAGGATGACTTTTACCACAGCGCCGTCCTTTACAAAATCCCGAACAAGCATGTTCATTTTATAAGCCGCGATGCCACCGCTGATGATAAGCAGGATATTTTTCCCTTGTAAAGCCATATTTTGAATTTAGGTAAAACGAAAGTAAGCAAAAAAATAACAGCCACAAAGAATGCTTTGCGGCTGTTGATATGATTGTGTGGAAGACTATTTTCTGTCGTCCGTTTTTCTGAAATAAATTTCCTCGTTCAACCATTCTGCGATGGCGATAGAAGTTGGTTTTGGAAGTTTTTCGTAATGTTTGGAGATTTCAATCTGCTCTCTGTTTTCGAAAACTTCTTCCAAGGTGGAGTTGTGCACCGCGAATTCATCCAGTTTACCGTGCAGTTCGGAGCGGATTTCTCCGTTCACTTGCTCGGCTCTTTTGCCCATAATCACAATAGCTTCATAGATGGAGCTTACATTAGCCTCGATTTTATTTCTATCGTAGGTAATGGTGTTTATTTCAGCGGTATAATCTTTGGTATTCATTTTGAAGTTTTTTGTTTAATTAAAGGCCTGCAAATGTACGGATTAGTTTTTAATTTCTAAAGTGGCGGCAGGCGCAGGCGTATTTGCCACTGCACTGTCCGTACGCATTTGGTTTGCACCAGTTACAGAGGCTTCGGCAGCTTTCTCAGTTTTATCAATCTTACTGTTGCGAAGTTGCTGCTTTTCGGCTTCAGCCTTCATTTTTTTCTCAATCCTTGTGCGTTGCTCTTCTACATTCTTTTGAACATCGGCAAAACGAATTTTTTCTGCAGCAAGCCTTTCTCGTAGGCTGGCAGCTGTTTTAGCGGTTTCTGGGATTTCTTTTTCTACAAATTTCGTATAGGCAATCGCGTTATCCAGTCTTTCAGCCTTTAGATCATAGATAGAATTTATCGCCAGTTCGTAGCGCGATTTCATGATATAATCATAAATCTGCGGGCGCAATTTCGTACTTGGGAAATCCGACAAAACATTTTCAAAGGCTACATTTGCAGCCTTATACTCTGCCATTTTGAAGTATTGTTTAGCATTTTCAAACGCTTTCAATTCCAATTTATAATTCACCTCTTCGATCAGCTCTCGGATGTTTTTTGAACGCTCTGAATTGGGATAGTTATTTAGAAATTCCTGAAGTTCGTTCAGAGCAGATTCGCTGGTACTTTGATCCAGATTATAGTCCATAGATCCTTTGTAATAGCCTTGTGCTGCCATGTAGGCTGCTTCTTCCGCACGCGGATCTTTAGGAAAATTTACAGAAAATTTCTTGAAATGGTGCGCCGCTTCTCTATACTTTTCTTCATAATACTCCGCATACGCAGATTTGAAGAGCACATCCGCAAGATCATCGGAATCGGCTACCAGTTTGGCCGCTCTTTCATAGAGCGAAAGCGCCTGAGTCCATTTCTTTTTGGCATACATCTCGTCGGCCGTTTTCAGGATTAAGGCTTTATCTGCGCTTTTCATGGCGTTGTCGAACTGCCTGTTACAAGATGCTAATACGAGCGAAATGGCCAATATGCTGATTATCTTTTTCATAAAACAAATTTAGCAGAAGAGTTCTGCTGTTACAATCTGCAAAAATAAAATATTTTTGCCAAGTATGGGCTTTTTATGATACTTTAACTTACGCACCCACTTCCGGCATGAAGCCTAATAAAGAAAATATAGTTTGGTAGGCGTTGCTCCGGATTTTTTCTTCCGCTTGGGGGAGGTATTTTTCATCCGTGGCATTCGGGAGGAAATTCTGATAAAAAGATCGGTTCCGAATCACAAAAAGTGCCGGCCCTATGATGGTAGTGAGGACATCTTCTGATTTGGGAGCATGATGAAACACTCCAGAAGCAACACCTTTCTTGATGACTACATCTATATTTTCGCAGGCGGTCTTATAAAATTCAAGCAAATCATCGGTAATTAAATTTGTGTGTCGAATTTCTTGACGCACGAACCCATGAAAATAACTGTACTTAAATATTTGCCCAATGATAAACTTGATAATTTCTTTCATTTGCATTTCTGGGCGCCCCTCACGGATGGTCTCACTAAACTCCGAAAGACTCTCTCTGGCGCGCTGCACACGGTATTGGTATAGGTGTGCCAGCATTTTTTCCTTCGAGCCAAAGTAGTAAGAAATCATCGCTACATTAATGCCCGCCTTGGCTGAGATATCCCGTACGGAAGTGCCATCAAAACCTTTCTGGGCGATTAATTCTTCTGCAATATTGAGGATATGGATTTGTTTTTCAGTAAATTTGTTCTTCATCAAAATCAGTTTTGTGTTTAAGTAAAATTAAAACTATTTGCTGAATAAACAAGTGTTTAGAAACAAATTTTTCTGAGTGTTTAATTTTTTTTAATGCTTCTGAGCAACTGTCAGATCATTTTGTTTAACTTTGATAATGCAATTTTTCGATTTTCATCACCACGATTTCACGAAACCCGACGGAATTTTTAACTTAATAAAAACCGACATCCCGCCAAAAGGATTTTTTTCGGTAGGCATTCATCCGTGGTATATCAATCATAACTGGGAAGTGGAATTTGAAAAAATCAAAGATCTTTCTCAACAGGAAAACTGCGTAGTCATAGGGGAATGCGGGCTGGATGGGTTGATAAAAATCCCCGAGGAACTACAACGGAAAATATTTTTAAAACATACCGAATGGGCTCAAACCATCGGGAAACCGCTCACCATTCACTGTGTGCGGCGCTTCCCGGAAATAATTCATTTAACCAAAAAAATATCGGTTCCAAAAGTGATCCACGGTTTCAACAAAAACAAAGATACAGCGCAAAGCCTGCTAGAAAACGGCTTTCATCTTTCATTTGGAAAGGCCGCTCTTCACAATGTATCTTTGCAAAATATTCTTCGGGAGGTGCCGGAAGACAGAATTTTCCTTGAGACGGATGATGAAGATTTCAACATAGAAGAACTTTACCAAAAAACAGCGGAAATAAGGCAAACTTCGCCCGAAAAAATACAGGAACTCATTGCTTATAATTTCGAAAAAATCCGGAATGGAAACTAACTGGCTAGAACGCACGGAACTGCTCATAAAAGAAAGCGGAACCGAAAAACTAAAGAACTCAAAAATCCTGATCATCGGTCTGGGAGGCGTAGGCTCTTTCGGCGCAGAATTCATCGCGCGTGCCGGCGTGGGAAACCTCACGATCATAGATGGCGATACCGTGGACACTACAAATATCAACCGCCAACTGCCCGCCCTGCACTCCACCGTGGGACTGAATAAAGCCGATGTGGTGGCTGCCAGACTGAAGGACATTAACCCAAAAATAAATTTAACAAAAACCATAGAATTTCTTAATCCAGAACGCATGGACGAAATTCTGGATGCCGGAAACTTCGATTACATCATGGATTGCATCGATAGTCTTCAACCTAAAATCATGCTTCTAAAGGCGGCAAAACGGAGGAAGATAAAAATCGTGAGCGCGATGGGAGCCGGCGGAAAAACAAACCCGGCAAAGGTGCTGGTGAGGGACATCAGCAAAACGCATAACTGCTACCTCGCCCGCGAAGTGCGAAAACGCCTGAAAAAAGACGGCATACACAAGGGAATCAGGTGCGTATTCTCCTCTGAACTACAACAGGACGGCAGCTTAAAAATGACGGACGGCAGCAACTACAAGCGCTCTTTCTACGGAACAGTCAGTTATATGCCAGCACTTTTCGGGCTATATGCCGCGGCGGAAGTCATCAACCATCTCCTGAAAAAAGAATAATGGAAAACCAAAAATTCACGACTGAGGAGAAACTTAAGCAAAAGAAAGAAATCGGCCTACTCTTCGAAAAGGGAAAGTGGAAATCTTCCGGGAATCTGCGCATCATCACCCTAAAATCCGAAGCCTTTCCGCACCTTCGTTTTGGCGTTTCGGTATCAAAAAAATATTTCAAAAAAGCGGTGGACAGAAATCGCATCAAACGGCTGCTGCGCGAGGCCTATCGCCTGAATAAAGCAGTTTACAAAGAATCCTTCGGTGAAAACACCATTGCAATGGTATTCTGGACCTCCAAAACGCTACCAAAAAAATACGCCGAAGTGCATGAAGAATTTCTAAATCTTTGTAAACCAAATAAAAAAAACTAAACACTGCACGATTTTTGCAACTTACCACTTCAATTTTAATTCAATAAAAAATGTTTGACAATATTCCTTTCTTGCCTTATCTCATCAGTGGTTTTATCGGCATCGGCCTTGCGGCGGCCACGGGTTTCCGTGTGTTTTTGCCAATGTTCGCCGTGAGCTTTGCTTCCTATATGCACTGGATTCCCACGAATGAAGATTTCGAGTGGCTATCTGGCTTGCCAACCCTGATCACAACTGGCATCGCTACGATGGTAGAAGTCTTGGCGTACTACATTCCTTATGTTGATCACCTGCTGGACACGCTATCCGTACCACTCGCTACGGTGGCGGGATCGGTGATGTTCGCGAGCCAATTTGCGGATCTCGGCACTTTTCCTACATGGGCGCTTGCCCTGATTGCCGGCGGGGGAACAGCGGCGGCCATCAGTACTGGGTTTGCAGGCACTCGCGCAGCCTCCACTGCAACCACGGGCGGACTGGGCAATTCGGTAATTGCGACAGCGGAAACTGCAGGTGCAGGAATTATGTCCGTTTTGGCAATGGCAGCGCCAATTCTAGCAGCGATTGCGGCGGTAATCCTGGTCATTACCGTAATCTTTTTAGGGAAAAAATTATGGAAAAAATTCCGGAACTTCAACACCAAACCACTGGAAACAGTGGATGTGGAGTCCGTGGAGGTGAGACATTTGGAATAAGAAATGACAAAATTTAAAACAAATAAAAGTAATGCCCTCAAAAATATTTTGAGGGTATTTTAATAATTCATTATGAAAAATTAAAAATATATTTTACTTTTGCAGCCACAACTTATCAAGAAAGGTGGAGGGATTTGGCCCTTAGATACCTTAGCAACCATCATTTTCAAATAGTGAACGGTGCTAATACCAACCTAATTATAGGACCGATGAGAATAAATCAAAAAATTTATTTTAAAGTTTCTATTGGCTGGCCGTCTGCATTTCTTTGATTTTAATTAAAAAAGAAATGATAAAAATATGTATTGGAGCGGTTCTTTTGAGCGCAATTTATAGCCAGGCACAAGAGATTAAAGAAAAATCATTGGACGATGTCGTTTTGGTTGGAAACCGCGGTGTTAGTCGCACCAAAACGAACACTCTGGTTCCCGTAGATGTAATTTCCTTGCAAAAAATTCAGCAAAATGCGCCGCAAAATTCTGTTCAGGATATTTTAAATTATATCATCCCCTCTTTTAATGCCGTTCGTCAATCGGCTTCGGATGGTACAGAGCACATCGATCCTGTGACTCTCCGCGGCATGGGGCCAGATCAAGTTTTAATTTTGGTAAATGGAAAAAGAAGACACACCACCTCTCTTGTAAACTATCAAAACACTGTGGGGAACGGATCCGTGGGCACGGACCTCAGCGCCATTCCGGTGAGCGCAATAGATAGAGTAGAAGTGCTACGCGATGGTGCGGCTGCACAATACGGTTCCGATGCTATCGCCGGCGTGATCAACATTGTTTTGAAAAAAAACCAGGGCGCATCTGCCTCTCTAACATACGGACAAACCGGCAAGAATGACGGAAATACCTATCAATTGGGAGCGAACTATGGTACCGCATTCGCCAATAAAGGTTTGTTAAATCTTTCTCTACAGCTTAGCCATCGTGGATCGACCAATCGCTCACAAAATCATAATCTTGATATATTTGGGGGAAATTTCGCCTATGAATTTGCAGAAGATCCAGCAGTGGCAAGGGCGAATGATGACGCTATCCTGGCGAAAAGAGGGCTATCCCGTGATGACTTTAATTTCCAAATCGGGGATGCAAAAATCCAGCAGGGACAGCTATTTATAAATGTAGAATATCCTTTAAATGAAAAATGGAATCTTTATTCCTTCGGTGGGGCGAGCGTAAAACAAGGCGAAGGCTTCGGCTTCAGAAGGCTTCCAAGTGAAAGTTCTAATGTAGTTCTTTCAATTTACCCTAATGGTTTTCAGCCAATTTTAGCCTCCTCTGTTTATGATTTCTCTTACGCTTTAGGAGCAAGATACCAAAGCAGTGGTTGGAATTTTGACCTGAGCAATACATTTGGAAACAATGTATTCGATTACGGGGTAAAAAATACCAACAACTCTTCCATGGGCAGTCAATCGCCAACTTCCTTCAAAGCAGGATCGCATGGTTTTATTCAAAACACTCTGAATGCAGATTTTTCTAAAACTTTTGACAACATTAATTTAGCCTTTGGTGGAGAATGGCGTTTCGAGCAATACCAAATAAAAGCCGGCGAAGAATCTTCCTATAAAAATTACGCATTGGTACCTGGTACAGTAGGCGGTGCGCAATCTTTCATCGGGTTCTCGCCAGAAAATGCTTTGAAGAAAAGTAGAAATTCCGAAGCCATTTACGCTGATGTAGCATTTGACCTGAAAAAACTGAGTCTGGATTTGGCCGGAAGATTTGAAAATTACTCAGATTTCGGAAGCGCTCTTACCGGAAAATTGGCTGCACGATACGAACTACTCAATAATCTTGCGCTGAGGGCAGCAGTGGGAACGGGTTTCCGAGCGCCATCTCTTCATCAACAATATTTCAACAATTCCTTTGCCGACATCTCTACCTCTGGAGCGGGCATCGTGAACAAAGGAATTTTTAACAATGAAAGCGCCGTGGCTAAAGGCATTGGTTTTGATAAATTAAAAGAGGAAAAATCCATAAATGCCAGTGCAGGAATCACCTTCAAAGCTGCGAGCAGATTTTTTATTACATTGGATGGTTATTTAATTAAGGTAAAAGACAGAATTGTGATTACAAGCCAGTTTTCCGATCCTTTATTCGCAACATACGGAGTAGAAAGTGCAAGGTTTTTCGCCAATGCAGTTGATACAGAAACGCGCGGTGCCGATTTAGTTTTAACCTATGACTGGCTTATCGGAAGAGGAAATCTCAACATCAACCTTGCTGGAAATTATACAGAAACAAAAATCACGGCATTCCATTTCCCGGAACAAGTGATCGCCAACCATACTCGAGAGGAGTTTTTCGGACCTGACCAGGTAAATATTATTGAATCTCTTTCGCCAAAAACCAAAGCGTCATTGGGCTTGAATTACAAGCAAGGCAAGATGAATTTTTTAGTAAGAAACACTTATTTCGGCAGTGTAATTCGAGATGGCTTCCCGTTTGGATCTGTGCAGACTTTCTCTCCAAAAGTGGTGACAGATGTGAGCTTAGGTTATGACTTCACAAAAAATATAAACTTCACCCTAGGAGCGAATAATTTGTTTGATGTGTATCCCGATTTACAGGTTTACGAAAATTCCTATTTCGGTGTCTTCAAATATGCGCCAGTACAAATGGGTACTTTGGGCAATTATTTCTTCGGAAGGCTGAATTTAAACTTTTAAAAAAGTAAAAGTGAGTAGCCTAAAGGACAAAATCGGTTGGAAAACTGCCACCGCCATTGTGGTTGCCAATATGGTAGGTACAGGTGTTTTCACTACGCTTGGCTTTCAGGTAGTGGATTTGCAAAACACGATAACTATTTTTTTGCTATGGCTTATCGGCGGTATTTTAGCATTGTTTGGTGCATTTTGTTATGCCGAACTAGGGGCTTTTTACAAAGGGAATGGTGGTGATTATATTTATTTGACCAAAACCTACCATCCTGTTTTGGGCTACCTTAGCAGTTGGGTCTCCTTGATAATTGGCTTTTCATCACCAGTTTCTTTGGCAGCGCTAGCTATGTCGAAATATCTATCCGTTTTCGGAGCAGGTTTCGGAATTGGGTTGCCCATTGTAATTATTTTGCTTGTGGCACTTGCGCTTTCTTTTAGTTTAAGTATTTCCGGAAAGTTCCATAATTTTTTTACAATTATAAAAATCGGGTTCATCGTTGCACTCATCGTGGTAGGTGTTATCATTTCCAATGATTCGCCCGCCACTGCATTGGATTTTAGTAGCGATTGGCAAAAAGAAATTTCATATCCGGCATTTGCAATTTCTTTAATATTTGTCACTTACGCCTATACTGGCTGGAATTCAGCATCATACATTGCCGGTGAAATCGAACAGCCAGAACGAAACCTGCCTAGATCATTGGTCGTAGGGACGATTTTCGTGACGGTATGCTATATCTTCATAAATTTAATTATGCTGAAACATGCTCCAATCCAAGCTTTGAAAGGGCAAGAGGATGTGATGGGTATCGCCGCAAATTATATGTTGGGCACTACTTTCGGAAAAATTGTAAATGTTTTCATCGCCCTACAGCTGGTGGCGACCGTAAGCGGATATCTTTGGGTAGGATCAAGAATTACACAGGCTACTGCGACCGAGAATAAATTATGGAGCCCGCTGGCGATAACGAATAAAAAGGGGATTCCTGTGAGGGCGATTTTTATGCATGCTACCATTGCAATTTTAATCATTTTTACAGGAAGTTTCAAGCAGATATTCCTTTACACCTCCTTTGTTTTGCAACTGCTTTCCACATTGGCAATATCAACTGCTTTTTTCTTAAAAAAATCTGACCGTAAACTGTTTAAGTCCAATTGGTTTCATATTTTTCCAACTGTTTTCATGCTATTCAGTCTGTATATCTTATATTTTACTTTGGTTAATAGCCCCTACGAAAGTTTGGTCGGATTTGCTATCGTATTGGTCGGTTTTTTCCTTTATTATATTGACAAAAAGACCATGCAATACACTGATATGCAGTAAACTAACTATTTTCCTTGTCTTATATCCTTTACCTGGCGGATTCTTTCGGCAAAATAGGCCTTGCGTTCTGGGTGCTTTACCGATAGGTTTTCGTAGGCACGAATGGCTTTGGCATAAAGTTTTTGCTCTACATAGAGCTTTGCTAAAGTCTCCGTCATGAGGTGCGAAATATCATCGTTACGCTCTTTCACAACAAAATAAGAATCTTCGCTTAGTCGGGAAATTTTCGGTTCCGCTTCGATGAATTTTTCAATTGGATCAAATTTTTCTACTGATACTGCAGGCTCTTCTTTCGGTTCTTCTACAGATTTTTTATCGAGTTTCAACCAACTTTGCCAAGTATTGATAAATTTTGGAACATTGCTTTCCTCAGACCTAACTTCTGTCAAATCCGTTTTGACCTCATGAATTTGCGAATTATCTGAGGGTTTTATTTCCGTTAAAGGTTTTATAACCTCATCTTTAGGAGATGAAGTTTTTCCAATAAGGGCGTCTGGCACAGAGGATTGGAAATTCATAGGTTTCCATCCCGATGTGGCTTCTACCACTGGCTCTATAGATGGCACAGGTTCAAATTTCGATTTCTCAGATGGATTTACAGCAAAAGGCATTTCTTCGGCAAAATTTATTTCTTGTGATGCAGGAACTTCCTGCGTAGGCACTTCGGTTTTCTTATTTTTTTTAGCGGCAATCATTTTTGCTTCTACCTCAGCAATGAGTCTCTGCATCTCCAAAGCATGGCGGTCGGGCTGAGGTTTCGTTTTCGGCGCTTCAGTTTTAATTTCCGTTGGCGTGAATTTTACTTGGGGTAGGAAATCTTCCAAACCATGAAAACTAAGTTCCGATGAACTTTTTATATTTTCCTTAACTTCTTGATTATCGGATGGTTTAACTACTGCTTCAGGTGTTCCCGCTTCCTCTACCACTTTTTTTTCAGTCACAACAATTTCAGAAAGTTCCTTAGTAGCATCAGGGATCAATTCATTTGTTGGAGTTTCCTCAATCGGTAAATTCGTTCTACTAGAATAATCCTTAAGCAGTACTAATTTCCCGGATTCGAGTGTGGCTTCGATGTCAATTTTTTCTGCTGGGCGGCTCAACAAATCTTCTTCGCCTTCAAACAAAATTCGATTTAGTTTACCATTTACGTAAACCGGTTTTGGTAATTCAAATTCAGAAATATTTGGGAGTTTATCCACGTTAAATCTGTTAGTTACAGATACAATTTCTTCGGACGCAACTATAGTTTCAGCAACAGGTAACGATTCTTCAACATTCGCGTTTGCGGGTATTGATTTTTTATTGATAAATTGGTAAAGTATCTTCTTATCTGTCGTAAAAGCGGCTGTTTCCGATAGAACTTTTTGATAATTTTCAGGTTGATACTTTTGAATGCCATACAAATATAACGCCCTGATACTCTGAACATAAGGCTGTTTTTTTATTTCCTCAGGAATCAGTTTCAAATCTTCCTCTGTAAAGTTTGCAGGCGACTGAAGCAGTTCTATAACTCTTGTATTTATCATTACCAATTTGCTATAATGTCGTTAAAAATTTTATTGATGATCCTTTCATTCACAATCTTAATCTGTGTGGCTTCTATCTGGTTGATGTTCAAATCACTACTAAAAACAGCCTCATCGGAATAAGTTCTATCAAAACCCTTCTCTGGCTCGATTTTATTTTCGTAATGCACTTTTACAGTGATAGTCAATTTGTTCTGTGCCGCCTGAATATTTCCCCCCTGCGTCTCAATTCCCGAAGAGATGGTGGTAGGTGAAATTATATAGTCTGTAATCTCGCCCTCTATCAAAATATCCGGAGATTGCGAAGCTCCTTTCAGCGTAGTCCTTTGGTAAAATCTATTCTGAATATCCGTCGAAAACTGTTGTGCCAATGTGGGATTTACCAGCGCTGCATTATTGATAAAATCTTTTACCTGAATAGTTTTGGTCTCCGGACTTAATGATGAACCTGTAAAACTGTAACATGAGACAAGAACCAAGAGCCACGAGCCAAGAGCAACCAGAAAAAATTTTGAATTTTGAATTTTAAATTTTGAATTAATCATCATTCCTCTAAATTATACTGTTTTATTTTCCTGTAAAGAGTTCTTTGTGAAATTCCTAATTCATCTGCCGCCTTGTTCCTGCGTCCTTTATGCTTTTCCAACGCTTTGATAATCAATTCTTTTTCATTATTCTGAAGCGAAAGCGTTTCGGGTTTTTCTTCCTCAATCTCAATGTCTTCCACATCATCATATTCTTCGTTGGAAATTACGGTCGGGTTATTCAGATTATGTTGCGCCCCGTTTTCAAAATACAGCAGTGAATTCGGATTTTGAACCGGCGGCTCTGGCGTGAAAACGCGGTTGATCAGGCTTTTTTCTTGTATACTGAAATCCGAATTACCCCGATTTTTTATAAGTTCCGAAGTTAATGACTTTAAATCATTCAGGTCGTTTCGCATATCGAAGAGGATTTTATACATAATCTCTCTTTCAGAATTAAATTCAGAACCTGAAGCAGGCGCATTTTTATGAATCACCGCTGGAAGATTGGCGTTCAATGGGATATATTCCGCCAATTTCACAGAATTTATTTCTCGGTTTTGCTCCACTACCGTCATCTGTTCTACCAAATTTCGCAGTTGACGCACATTCCCAGGAAAAGGATATTTTTCGAGGTAATTCACGGCATCATCAGACAGTTTCAGTTCTGGCATGCGGTATTTCTCGGCAAAATCTATTGCAAATTTCCTGAATAACAAATGGATATCGCCCCTGCGCTCACGCAATGCCGGAATATCAATCTGCACCGTGTTCAAACGGTAAAATAAGTCTTCGCGGAAACGCCCATCATTAATGGCTTTTAGCATATTTACATTTGTGGCCGCCACAATACGGACATTGGTTTTCTGGATTTGTGAAGAACCTACTTTCATAAACTCTCCACTTTCGAGGACGCGCAAAAGGCGAACCTGTGTCTGCAAAGGCAATTCGCCTACCTCATCCAGGAAAATTGTTCCGCCATCGGCGACTTCAAAATAACCTTTACGCGTCGCCGTTGCTCCCGTAAACGCACCTTTTTCGTGCCCAAAAAGTTCGGAATCAATCGTTCCTTCCGGAATTGCACCGCAGTTCACCACAATGTAAGGCTGATGCTTTCTGCGTGATTCCGAATGGATAATTTTTGGGATAAATTCTTTGCCCACGCCGCTCTCACCGATCACCAAAACGGAAATATCGGTAGGCGCCACCTGCACGGCTTTTTCAAGAGCACGGTTCAGCGCTGGGAAATTCCCGATAATGCCGAAACGCGATTTTATGGATTGTAAATCTGTCATTTGTTAGTTTTTATTTTTTAAAAAAGTTCAATTGAGAGATAGATTCAGAGAATTTGGCAACATTAAAATAAAATAAATGGCCTTTTCAAAGTTTAATCCTTCATATTCCAACCCTAACTTTCTGATGTTTTGATAATATTGAATGTGATTTTGGTAATAATATTTTTCACTTTGCAAAAACCACGCTTTATCTCCCAATTTCTCTGCGAGAAACCACTTCTCTAAAAGCCGAGCAGTTCTTCCGTTGCCATCGTTCATCGGGTGGATTTTTACGAAAGTCAAATGCAAAAGTGAAGCGTAGAAGAAAGTTTCTTCAATCGTTAAATTCTTGTTCACTAATTCATTCATTTGTATAAAAAATTCTGTGATTTCTTCCTTCAAATGAAAAGGATCGGCAGCAACATATTCAATCTGTCCATTATCCGTCATCACATACATCACACCGCTTCTATAAGTCCCTTGTAGAGAATTGGCTAAAATATTTTTAGTTAAAATCTTATGCGCCTCCAGTACATTTTCTTCGGTTAATCGATTATTTTTAGCGAAAATATACGCGTCATACAAATCATCAATTTTCTTTGTGTAGTCCGGTTGAAACTCAATCCCAAACTTTTTATGTTTGATGTAACTATCGATTTCTATTTGCTGGCCTTCTATTTTGCTCGAAAAAACGGACGAAACCGAAGTATAAAAACTAAAATTCTCTGTAGAAATTGTTGCTTCTTTTAAATCTTTAAATTTCGTCAAAACTTCTCCTACCGAAATAACATAATCCGGAAATAAAGAATCTTTTATGGATTTTAGGTTAATCAATATTGCAATATTATGCCATGACGGTCTCTCCCAATAGCGTTCCTTGCGTATTCCCGTGGACGAAAACGGACACCATGTCTCCGATGTTCTGGCCTTCTTTTTTATTGAAAACACAAACTGCATTTTGGGAATTTCTGCCCTTCCATTGGTTTTCATTCTTCTTAGAAATGCCTTCTATCAGTACTTCGTGAATTTTTCCAACATAACCCTCCATACGCTTGCGAGAGAGTTCGCCCTGCAAGGCAATCACTTCGGCAAGGCGGCGCTGCTTCACATCGGCAGGTATGTCGTCCATCATTTTCTTATGGGCAGCTGTTCCCGGGCGCTCGGAATAGGCAAACATATAGCCGTAATCGTATTCCACTTCGCGCATCAGCGAGAGTGTTTGCTGATGGTCTTCCTCCGTTTCACCACAGAAACCGACGATCATATCTTGCGAAAATGCAATCTCGGGAACTATTTCTTTGGCCTTTTTTATTAAAGTTAAATACTCCTCACGCGTATGCTGGCGGTTCATTTTCTCCAATATCCGGTCGCTGCCGCTCTGCACGGGAAGATGCACATATTTGCAGATATTTTTGTGCTTTGCCATCACTTGGAACACATCCACTGTCATATCATGCGGATTGGAAGTGGAGAAGCGGATGCGCATTTCCGGCACTGCAACCGCCACCATATCCAGCAACTGGGCGAAGTTCACCGCCGTAAGTTTTTGCATTTCGGAAGCATTTTTAAAATCTTTTTTCGCACCACCGCCATACCAAAGATAAGAATCTACATTTTGCCCAAGGAGCGTAATCTCCTTGTAGCCATTCTCCCACAAATTCTTACATTCCTCTATAATGGAATGCGGATCGCGGCTTCGCTCGCGCCCCCTTGTGAAAGGGACCACGCAGAATGTACACATATTATCGCAGCCTCTGGTGATTGTCACATAAGCCGTCACCCCGTTTCCACCGAGCCGCACAGGATTGATATCCGCGTAGGTTTCGTCTTTAGAAAGTATAACATTAATGGCATCGCGTCCGCTGTCAGTTTCCTTTAAAAGGTTGGGTAAATCGCGATAGGCGTCGGGACCCACAACCAGATCCACCAATTGTTCTTCCTCTAAAAATTTGGTTTTAAGCCGTTCCGCCATACAACCCAAAACCCCTACGGTAAGATTCGGGCGTTCTTTTTTGAGACTCTTGAATTGTGATAGGCGCATACGCACGGTTTGTTCCGCCTTCTCACGTATGGAACAGGTATTCAGCAGGATGAGGTCTGCTTCTTCGGGTTTCAAAGTGGTGTTATAACCCTGTTCGCTTAGGATAGAGGCCACGATTTCAGAATCTGAGAAATTCATTTGACAGCCGTAACTTTCAAGGAATAATTTCTTGTTATTCTGAGGTTTCTCGGCTATGGCATAGGCCTCGCCTTGTTTGGTTTCGTCTATATATTTTTCTTGCACAGTTTATAATATTTGATTTTGAATTTTTGATTATGGATTCAAAATGAACTGCAAAGATAAGGAAAATAGTGACAGATTGGCAGAGGGTTTATCTTTGAGTTAAGTTTT
>JAGLBA010000200.1 GCA_018260475.1 Chryseobacterium sp.
CGGCCAAGGCGGTAATTAGTTGAAAATTCTATTGTTTTTCCTATAATTGAAAAAATCTTTTCAACCCCCGCTCTTCCCCCTTCATTATAATTTTTTTTCGTTTTTCAGTTTTCCAGTTGTTGCATTTTTTAATAAAAAAAATTGTTTTCTGAAAAAATGCAAAAATATTTTTCTTTCCATATCCGGCAGGAATTAACTTCCACTACAGGATCTTTTTAAAACCTGCAAAATTTTCTTGAATTAAAGGGTGAATTTTCTTTGCATTAAAAAGGAAGTTGCTCGACTTCCAATCCCATTAAATTGCAATTGAATGTTAACATCTCGGTTAATTAAATTTTAATTTAATTTTCATTCGATGCAATTTAATTTTTAATTGGTCATTTGGCAAATCGGGCGAAAAAAGTTTTAGAGGAAACACAAAAAAACCGATTTTGTAATCGGGCAATAGAGCAATGTGGTGGATGTAGTGGAGGAAATGTGGCAGAGATGTAAATGTGGAGTAACAGTCCAGTAACCTTTACTGGAAGTAACTTTAACTAACTTTGCTTTTAGTAGCCAACGACTAATAAGCAAGCAGGACCAACAGTCCAACAGCCATAATAGTGATGTACCTGCTGCTGCTGCTTACT
>JAGLBA010000201.1 GCA_018260475.1 Chryseobacterium sp.
GTTATGTGTATAAATTTTGGCATTCGGATGAAATGCCATCGAATAAAATGATCGAAGTCGAGGGTTGTGACGACGAGGATGGTCTCACCACACCCCCCCCCTCGATCGACTTGATTGACAAATCCAAATGAAAATGATAAAAAAAAGAAACTTAAACAACTACCCAATTTTCATACATATACACACATATATATATATCATACATATACATATGTATATAAATTAAATAAAAATTAAAATAATCAATAAAAAATCAATTTCCATGCGCGATAAAAGCATAAAGTGAAAAATAAAAAATTTCAATTTCCAGGTAAAATTTCATAGCAATTAATAATGTAAATAAAAAATTAATTTCATAATCATTTTTTAATGCACTTAAAATCTGAGAGGGGGAGGGAATAGAAAATAAAACGAATAATAATAATAAAAATATTTTATATAAAAAACATGATGAAAAATAATAATGATAATAATAACAATAATAATTTTTAAATATTCATTTGAGTCAAATTATAAAAATTTATGCTTTTTTTTCTCGGTTAAACTATCTTTCGGATATTAATTTAGCGGACCGTCGTGGTGGCTATGTTTATTTATGCGGAATCCCGGATCGTTGAAAAGTTTTTCA
>JAGLBA010000202.1 GCA_018260475.1 Chryseobacterium sp.
CCAAGATATAAATTTTTAATAATTAAATATATAGATATGTAATAATATTGCAACTAGCCTTAAGAAAATGGGTAAAATCTCTCCCCACCATTGTATTTGAACGACAATATCACAGTTAGTGATCAAACGGAAAATATTTTTAAAAATTATAACTTCGTCCACGAATAATTTCAGAAAACCCGTTACTTTACCGCGAACCAGAGGCGGTAACGTTAAAGAATTTTCCATCTGACTACTCAGTCCATTTGCTCCACAATTAAATCCAGACGGAGTTTAAGTTGGCTGCATTGAGAAATTCCAAAAATTACCACAAAATTTTTGCACGATGAAAAAATTGATTTGATTTTTTTAAGCGGAAAAAAACCGCAGAATTATTAGAGTACTCTTTTTTTTGCACAAGATATTCAAAAAAAACAGCGAACCAACTGCTATGGTTAAATCAACCACAACACCTTTGTCTTTTCAATTATGATTTTATCCATTTATTTAAATAAAATAAAATTTTTGCATTAAATAAAGAATCGTTAATTTAAGCCGGAACTTTGCATTCTCCCTCTCTTTGTTTAAGAAGCAATCACTATAATTGCAAAGCAATGCCAGTTGTCGCAAAAAATAAATGTGCATTG
>JAGLBA010000203.1 GCA_018260475.1 Chryseobacterium sp.
GTTGGATTTAGCTTTTTTTTCTTTTTTATTATCTGGAGAATCAGGCGTTTGGCGCTGGTTTTTGCGTTCGTCTATTAAATCTGCAGCTGCGGCATTTGCTGCATTCGATGTTTTTAATTTAGCTAATGAATCTTGATTAATAGATCCTTTGGCTCCAAAAAAAGATTTGAATTCTTTGTATGCATCGCCATTGAAGCCTGCTTGCACAATTCCTTTTAATTTATTCCACGATGCTCCTGCCGCATCAAAATTACCGGTAAGTGCATTACCCAAAACACCGCCCAATGCGCTTGCGGCATCACCCAATGCATAAATATCTTTCATAATTCCGCGACCAAGTGCCGAGAAAATTTTGGGAACAGCAGAAAGTGTAGCAGTTATGTTGTAACCGAAAAGTTTCCAGCCGTCCACTGTTCCGGAAATAAATTCAAAAAATACCGTTTTGGCCTGAATCCAGAATTTTTTAAGATCAAACATAAAACTTCGAAGCGTAGCCGAATTGAATGCTTTGTTTTTCTCCTCCTCCAGATCGGTATAAGCATCAGCTAATTCCAGCGTTTTTTTCTGCGATTCTGAAAGATCAGAATCCAGTTTTTTATAAGAATCGTGAATTGTACTTAAAATA
>JAGLBA010000204.1 GCA_018260475.1 Chryseobacterium sp.
CTCCTTGTAAGCCAATTTGTATTTTTTCATTATATGGTTATAGTTCTTAATATTAAATTATTTATTTTAATTTATTTCTTATTAATTTAATTTCAATTGTTATTAGGTGTTTAAAAAATTTAAAATAACATTGTTCAAGAGATTTTTAAGCTAATAATACATCAAATTTTTATTTAAGCTCCCAGCATTTTAACTCCTAGCAGTGCTTTGGAATCCACCAAACTATCAGATTCAATTGTTTCACCGGAAAAGGTAAACCTAAGAGTCAAAAATGTTCAGTTGTTGCTATTAATCTTTTCAAAATTAAATTATTTGGGCTAAAAATTTGAAGTTTAATTTATAAAATACTACTGATAAAAACAACTTAATGGTTAATTCAATGATTTTATTTAAAAAAAAAAAATCAAGGTATATTGAAGTATTTTAAACAAATTTCATTTAAAATGCTTCAAAAAAAATTTCACATGAGAAATGATGATATTTTTGTTTTCTTCATAATTTTCAAAATACCACAAAAAAATTGAATTTCCTGATTGAGTGATGCAGAAGTGTTACTTAATGAATAGATCATTCATTATCACACATCAGAAATTGGGTTTCACCTTGCTAAAGAATATAATTGCA
>JAGLBA010000205.1 GCA_018260475.1 Chryseobacterium sp.
TCAATGATAAATTAATTATTGAAAAATTTTGAATTTCAATTTATGAAATTTAATTTAGACCTAATTTGTCAAACAATTAATTTCAGTTTTTAAATTTATTTTTCTCTTTCTCAAAAAATATTTTTTTTTAATACTTCAAATTTTTACTTTTTTTTTTTAATATCAATTGATCAAGTTATTTTGTACTACAAAATTTCAATTTTTTAAAATAAAATTTTGTAAAAATTTTCAATAATAAATTAATTATTGAAAAATTTTGAATTTCAATTTAAGAAATTTAATTTAGTCTTAATTTGTGAAACAATAATTTTCAATTTTTCAATTTATTTTTCTCTTTCTCAAAAAAAATTTCTTTTTAATACTTCAAATTTTTACTTTTTTTTAATATCAATTTATTATCAAGTGATTTTGTACATAAAAATTTCAATTTTTGTTTACACGTAATTTGATTATCGATTGTGCGGGTTTCGCTTGTAATAGAATTTTAAGTAATTAGTCATTCGTGAAGTAACTTAATAATTTATTTTTTTTGGAATGATAATAATTCATATTGAGAAAATTCATAAATTTTATGCAGATTTTAAATTTCAATTAAATATTGATTTGCTTCTGATTAACAAAAG
>JAGLBA010000206.1 GCA_018260475.1 Chryseobacterium sp.
CTATCCTTTTTCTTGTTGCTATGTTTTTGCTTCTATCCACTTCTACCTTTCTTTCTTTTGGTATGTCGTGAAACATGGTTTTCTGCTTTTCTCTTTAGGTACATCCCGCTTTTTGAAATCTTGGTTTACCCTCAGTTCTTGGGTGTCTTTTCCAATTGCCGAGAACCAAGCTCATCTGGTTTTCTTTTGTAGTAGAAATGTAAAGATCCTGTTGGTCAACCTGGTTGGTCCGAGTTCATTCGTGTTACATTCCCGTAAAAGGCAAGTCATCTTTTGCGTATGACATCCGTTATTTTTGGAATAAGGCATACAGTTTTCTTTTGTGACAACTCGTGCATTCATTGTTCTCTTTTATCGGGCCCAAGATTTTTCTCGGAATTTTTCTTTCTTTCAAAGCTAACTTTTCAACCAGACCTTTTCCCTTTAAGGTGAGGCATTCTGCCGGACGCGTCTTCTGATATGATAACCGTATTATTATTTACTATTTTATTTTTTATTTTTTACATTATCCGCGAATAGCCAAGGCTATATAACCTCCGAGAATAGGTCCTCGATTTACAATCGCGTTATTCTTCCGAAAGGAAAAATTAACGAAGTTAAATGCAATTAGAAAAAAAGTCGAA
>JAGLBA010000207.1 GCA_018260475.1 Chryseobacterium sp.
TTCTCTAAATTGTTTTCGGTTATTAACACTCCTAGGTTTGTTCATTTATTATTTATTTAATTTAGTGCTATTTTTTTTAAATGAACTGGTTGTTTTTCAGGGTAATTTATTTAATGCGTTAAATAAATTTGTTTTATTTAAATGAAAATGATGGACGATTTTAGAAAAAAAAACAATTTATTTCCAGAATTGAATTTTCAAATCACCCGATTACTTTCAGGAGAAATAAAAAACCAAAAAAAATTATTTTCCCCCCAAAAAAATAAGGTTTTCTTTGGGGGGAGGGGGGAAGTGAAAGAAGTTTTTTTCCACCCCTGCATTTTCCCTGTATTTTTGAAATGTACAATTTGTTTTTTAATTTTTTCTCTTTTTTTTAATAGTTAATTTCAGTTTCGGGTCAGATTTTTTGTGGCAGTTGGCCATAAATTTAGGGTCGCTCTTCGAGTTCCAAGCGAAGAAATTGTTAATTTCTACTCCTTTTTTTTTGTTAAAACTTTCGCCTTGTGCCTTGTGACGCATTTGTTTCAATTATTCCTCTTCTTTGAGGGCCATTACAACTATAACTATAGGCAAATAGAAACTACTTTTGTGCTTAATTTTCGGAATCTGTAAATTATCTGACT
>JAGLBA010000208.1 GCA_018260475.1 Chryseobacterium sp.
GTATATATATTTCTTCCTCTCTGTTTATCTCTCTCTCTCTCTCTCTCTCTCTCTCTCTAGAACTCTTTCTTCTTCTTTTCCTACTTCTTTATATTTATATTTCTTCCTCTCTGTTAATCTCTCTATCTCTTCTTCTTTTTCTACTTCCTTATATTTATATTTCCTCCTCTCTCTCTCTCACTCTCTCTCTTTCTTCTTCTTTTTCTGCTTCCTTATGTTTATATTTCTTCCTCTCTGTTTATCTCTCTCTCTCTCTCTCTCTCTCTCTCTCTTTAGAATTTTTCTTCTTCTTTTTCTACTTCCTTATATTTATATTTCTTCCACTCTGTTTCTCTCTCTCTCACTCTTTCTTCTTCTTTTTCTACTTCCTTATATTTATATTTCTTCCTCTCTGTTTATCTCTCTCTTCTTCTTTTTCTACTTCCTTATATTTATATTTCCTCCTCTCTCTCTCTTACTCTCTCTCTTTCTCTTTTTCTTCTTCTTTTTCTACTTCCTTATATTTATATTTCTTCCTCTCTGTTTCTCTCCCTCTCTTTTTCTATTTCTTCTTCTTTTACCATTTCTTCATATTTCTATTTATTCCTCTCTCTCTTTATCTCTCTCTCTTCCACCCTCGCCC
>JAGLBA010000209.1 GCA_018260475.1 Chryseobacterium sp.
AGCCTAAATTGATCAATCTATTTACTTGAGATCTATTTCTTCCTTTTCTTTTGAATTAAACATTCTTAATGAGTTTGGTGTTAAATTAATCTCATGGGCGACCCTAAATTAATCTGCTTTTTAGCAGAGAATTTTTTAAAATTTATTTTAAAAAATTTAAAGAATTTTTTAAAATTTATTTTAATTTCAATAAAAAGTAAATTTGTTTATTCTTTAATCTTTTAATTATCTTTTAATTCTCTTAATCTTTTTAATAATTTCATTATTTAATTTTATCGATCTTATTAAAAAATACTGATAATTTATTTATTAATTTATTCATTAATTTATGTAATATTTCTTTTAACTTCATATTTTTTCTAATAATTTTAAATTAATTATTTTTTTATGATGGAAATGGAAAAAGAAGATGCAACCACCAAAGTTCATGATAATATGAGAATGTCTGGATTTTTGGAAAAAAAAGGAAAAATGGTAATTAGTTTTTCAAACTTTATAATTCAATTGTTCTTGAAGAGGTTCAAAGGAATAGCGCATGGTTGGTGCCCTAACTTTTAATTAATTATGTAACTAATATTAGTAATGTTGAGGTTAGTTGAAAACGACTTTTACTTATTACAT
>JAGLBA010000020.1 GCA_018260475.1 Chryseobacterium sp.
TCATATAATTTTTAATTCACTTAGTATGACATTTCTTAATTTAATTTCAAATTTACATTTAAATTATTATTTTATATGAATATCCGTAATTAACAATAATTTCGTATATTTGTTTGAAAATCAGAGGGATGAATATATTTAGTTTCACGGCACATTTTGGTAGCGAGGAGGATTGCAGGAATCACTTTAAAGAGGAGCGTGATAAAGTGGGGGTCACTTGCAAATGCGGGCATAGGGAGCATTACTGGATAAAAAGCGTATGGAGTTTTGAATGTAAGAAATGCAGAAAGCGCATCAGTTTACGAAGCGGGACAACCATGCAAAGTTCTAACCTGTCCTTTCTAACGTGGTATAAGGCCATGTTTTTAATGAGCACCACCAAGAAAGGCTTTTCCGCCAAAGAAATCCAGAAACAGCTAGGATTAAAACGCTATGAGCCGGTCTGGGCAATGGTTCACAAAATAAGGAAGGCAATGGGCAATAGAGACGCCCGCTACACTTTGGAGGGGATGATTGAGTTTGATGAAGGGTATTTTACAGTGGAATCCTCTGAAATAGAGCAGGAGAAAGGCATTAGAGGCAAAGGGGCTGCCGGGAAACAAAACGTGGCCATGATGGCTGAATCCACCCCGCTGGAGGATCCTTCCACGGGGCGCAAGGAAAAGCACGTCCGTTATTTCAAAGCCAAAGTACTGGGGACGCATCTCTCGGGGGAGATCAATGACACGGTAAAAGAATCGATTGACAACCAGAGCATTGTTTTTACTGATAAGAGCACCTCCTATGTGGATATTGCAGATTTTGTAGAGCTTCATGTGACAGAGAAGTCCAGTAAGGACCTCACCCAGACCACCTTGAAATGGGTGCATATCGCCATCAGCAACGCCAAGCGAAACCTGCTTGGGAACTATCACAAAATCAAAAGAAAATACCTTCAGTCATATCTCGACGAATTTATATACAAGCTCAACCGCAGATATTTTGGAGACAGACTCTTTGACAGGCTCGTTATCGCTAATATTACAGGGTTATGAGTGAAAACGGATATTCATTTTTTATATTGAAACATTGCTAATAATCATAAATTTTTTAAATGAAATTCAACCTCACCACGGCAGATCTGGACACACGCGAGATATACATTACCGGAAATTTCAACTCCTGGAGCCCGAAAGATCCTCGGTTCATGCTCACCAGAATTGGTGTAAATGATTTCTATATCGAGATAGATGATGCCATGCTGCCCGATTTGGTGGAATATAAATTCACGAAAGGCGGCTGGGAAAATGTGGAACTCGACAAAAACGGCGACGCCACCACCAATCGCAAAGCCGAAAAAACAATCAGCGAAACCCACGACTCCGTGGATATGTGGCGACTCAACTGGGGACCTTTTAAACAGGAATTTTTCCCGATTGTAGAAGTAATTTCGGAAAAATTCTACATTCCGCAACTGGACCGCTACCGCAAAGTCTGGGCGCTGCTGCCGCACGATTATTACATCTCGGAAAAATCCTATCCCGTGCTATACCTGCAAGATGCGCAAAACCTCTTCAACGAGGGCAGTCCGTTTGGCAATTGGGAAATTGATAAAAAGCTTTCCATTCTTTCCGAATACGGGCGGGGCGACCTCATCGTCATTGCCGTGGAACATGGCGAGACCTCGCGCATGTCGGAGTTTATTTTTGATAATGACAGTATTTCTAAAGGTTCGGAGGGTAAAAAGTATGTCCGCTTCATCACCGATACGCTGAAACCCTATGTGGACGCCAACTACCGCACGAAAAAAGACCGCGAACACACCGGAATCGGGGGGAGCTCCCTGGGCGGACTCATCAGTATTTACAGTGGCTTCCTCTATCCGGAGGTGTATTCCAAACTGATGATTTTCTCGCCATCGCTATGGATCGAGCCGCAGAACAACTTCCCGCTTATTAGTTTCAGAAATCCTTACAAAATAAAAATTTATCTTTATGGCGGACAAAAAGAGGGCTCCAAAATGGTGAAAAGGATACGGCAGTTTGAGGAAAACCTTAAAAATTGGGAATATAAACGGCTTTTTGATTTTGAATTTAAAACCAGCATCAATAAAGACGGCACGCACAACGAATTTTATTGGTCCCAAGAGTTCCCGCGAGCCGTGGAATGGCTCTTTTACGACAATTCAGAAAACCCCGTGGAAGTTGCACCTCGACAAACTAAACCTACCGAAAAATGATTAAGATAACAAACCAAAATAAAGACTTCACCCAAAGATTTCTTTTGTTTAATGAAGAAAATTGGAATTATAGCAAGGCAAATTTCAACCAAAATATTTCTAAATTTTTCTCCGGTAAGAAGAATGAAGTCTTCATCAATACCAAAGATAATGAGGTAGAATATCTCATCGGTTTGGGAAAAGACACAGCAAAACCATTTGAAATTCAAGAGATTGCAGAGACTTTTTCTTATGCACACAAGGACAATCTACAATCTGTAACCACGGATCTGGAGGCAGAATTTTTAGATGAAGAACAAACGACCGCCTTTGTTACCGGTTTGTTTCTGGGAACTTACCACTACCCTTTTTCGCCCGATCATGCTCTTTGGCAGCAAGGTTTCGAATTAAATATTAAAAATCACCAGCCGCAAATTTTGGAAAAAATCGCGACAAGAGCGCAGGCTCTTTGCAACGGACAATTTGCGTGTATGGAATGGCTGAACAAACCGGCAAACCAAAAAACCGCTCCTATTTTCGGTGAATATTTACAGCAAATGGCAAAGGAAAAAGGGTTAAAATATACCTCTTTCAACCGACAAAGATGCGAGGAACTCGGTTTGGGCGCATTCCTGAGCGTGAACCAAGGAAGCCGGGACGAAGCCGCCTTTACCATTTTGGAATACAACTGTGGTGATGAGCGGGCGAAAACCGTAGGATTAGTAGGTAAATCGGTGCTGTTTGATACTGGTGGGATTTCGCTTAAAGATCCGCTCAATATGCACTATATGAAGAGCGACATGGGTGGTGCCACCGCTGTCGTGGGCACGCTGATTGCCGCCGCAGACTTGAAAATCCCAGTGAACATCATCGCCATTTTGCCTATTACCGACAATGCTATTTCCGAAAACGCTGCCACGCCCAGCGATGTGGTGACCGCTTACAACGGCAAAACCATCGAAATACTCAATACCGATGCCGAGGGTCGCATGACCCTCGCCGACGGCCTCGCCTACCTCACCAAAAATTACCAAACGGATGTGGTGATAGACCTTGCAACGCTCACCGGCAGCGCGGTGCGCATGTTCGGCGATACTTGCGGCGCACTTTTCTGCAATGATGCCGACCTTCAGCAAAAACTGATTGCTTCTGGAGACCACACAAACCAGCGCCTATGGCCTATGCCGCTGTGGGAGGTTTGGGATAATGAGTTCAAATCGGATGTTGCGGATTTCAAAAACATCTCCATGAAGCCTATAGGCGACTGTATCGTGGCGGCAAAATTCTTGGAAAACTTCATCCACGACCATCCGAAATGGGCGCACCTGGACATCGCCGGCGTGGCCTTCGGGAATGTGAATTACGCCAAAGAAAAAGCCGCCACAGGCTATGGCGTGCAACTATTGTTGGCATTCTTGGAATAAGCACCTCACCCCGAAAATGGGGACAACACGCAGACAATTTTCAAAAACTAATCACTTTTGACCGAGCCTATTTCCACACGCCGCGTGAGGGATGGTAAGGGTGCGACCGAAAGGGAGCAGTGCAAAGCACCGGAGCGAAGCGGAGCCCTGAACAGCCCGACCCGGAGGGGATGGGAGGTTGCGGCGGCGGCTTCGCCGCCGCAACCTCCCATCCCAAAGAAGGGGCACGCCCAAAATATATAAGAAATACATGTGAGGTGACAAGAAAAACAACCAATCGTTTAAATATCCTAATATTATTGTGAGAATATTTAACAATTTTGTAATATTGTTTAATATTTTTATTCTCATCTTTAAAAATTAAAACTCACATATGAAGGGAAAAACTATTGTCTGTCTTGCGTGTTCTTTTAAAGGTTATGATTTTATGGACGAGGCCAAAAGTCTGGGCTGTCGCGTGATGCTCATCACTTCCGAACATTTGAAGGATAAAAACTGGCCGTGGCACGCGATAGACGAGGTGTTCTATCTGCCGGAAATCGCTCCCTCTACTTGGAATATGGAGCATTTTACGGCGGGTTTTGCGCATCTCCTTTCTTTGGGAGATGTACACGCGATCGTGGCTTTGGATGATTATGATGTGGAAAAAGCAGCACAAATCCGGGAAACCTTCCGTATCCCGGGAATGGGGCAAACCACGCACAGAAATTTCCGAGACAAACTGGCGATGAGGATGAAGGCGCAGGAGTCCGGAATCGCCGTGCCGGAGTTCACATCTGTTTTCAACGATCAAACGATTTCTGAATTTATCGAAAAAAATCCGGCGCCGTGGGTGCTGAAACCGCGGTCGGAAGCCTCGGCAACGGGAATCCGAAAGATCAAATCTGAAGAGGAACTTTGGGAATCCATCCACAATCTGGGCGAGCAGCGGTACCGCTACCTCTTGGAAAGTTTCAAACCCGGTGATGTGTTCCATGTGGACAGTCTGGTTTTCGGGAGCAAGGTGGTTTTTACTTCCGTTTCGCAATATCTGGCGACGCCTATGGAGGTTTCGCATCAGGGAGGCGTGTTCCGAACACGAACTTTGTCCAAAAAATCTAAGGAGTATAAAGCCTTGGAAAAACTTAATGCCAAACTCCTGAAATCTTTTGGGTTGAGACATGGCGCGACGCATACGGAATTCATCCAAAACTATGAAACGGGCGAATGGTATTTCCTAGAAACGGCATCGCGAGTGGGTGGCGCACATATTTCCGATATGCTGGAAGCCGCCACGGGCATCAACATCTGGCGCGAATGGGCAAAAATAGAAATGGCGGTCCTCCACGGAGAAACTTATAAAGCGCCGAAACCGGAACAGAAATCGGCGGGGCTTATCATCGCGCTTGCTAATGCTGAACATCCGGACATGGCACCGTTTCGCAGTCTAGAACTTTGGAAAGAACTGCAAATAGACCACCATGTAGGCATGGTCTTCCGTGCAGATAAGGAGGAGGAAGTTTTGGCAAAAATGGAGGAGGCAACGCAATACATTACTGAAAACCTTCTGAATTTTTTGCCTCCAAAACATGAAAATTAATATGCATTTTCGGATTTATTTTCTGTATTTTAGTAAATTAGTATTTTAATTGGGAACAACGAAAACGAAATTAACAAAAAAACAACCCCAAATCAATGTCCAGACAGTATACAGATTATTACTCGCACATCCTCGGAATGTCTTTACCGATCGAGGTTACGGGGCATTATGGTTACCCCGTGATCATGTTTCCGACTTCGCAAGGAAACTATACCCAAAACTCAGACTTCCAATTGACCGACAGCGTGAAATGGCTCACGGATTCTGGAAAAATTAAGATTTATAATGTGCAAACCATTGATAATCTAAGCCTTTATAATAAAAACATTCCGCCGTATGAGCGCATTCAGAATTACGAACTTTTTATTCAGTTTTTAGTAAAAGAATATATCCCTTACATTCAGGAACTACACCAAACACACCGCGTAGCCGTAGCTGGCGCAAGTTTCGGCGCGTATCATGCCGCAAATTTCGCCTTCCGATTCCCGGATTTGGTTTCGCACATGATTTCGCTTTCCGGGGCATTCACCATTCGTAATTTTATGGATGGGTACAGCGACGAACTGGTTTACCTAAACAGTCCGCGCGAGCAAATGCGCAATGCGGAACCGTGGAGATTTGGACATATGCAGATTGTCTTGAGCACATCGGATGAGGATATTTGCCTCCAACCTACCCGCGAAATGGCAGAAGTCCTATCAGAAAAAGGCATCAACTATTGGTATGATGAGCAAAAATGGATCAAACACGATTGGCCACTTTGGAAAATGATGTTCCCGGTTTTTATGGGGAGATATTTTTCATAGGTAAGCGGAAATAAATGATAAATGGTTAATTATAAAATGGCTTCGTAAGGCTTAGCCTGACAACCTGAATAATAGCGGGAGGCAGAAAGCCGTAGGCAAATAAACAAACAAAAATAGATATGAAAAAAATTGGAATTTTATTCGGGATGGAAGATACCTTCCCTTGGGCTTTTATCGATAAAGTAAATGAGTTGGGCAAAGGGGAATTCACCGCGGAACCTGTGCATATAGACTGTGTGGAACAAGGCGCCGATACAGGCTACGCCGTGATTATCGACCGTATTTCTCAAGATGTGCCGTTCTACCGCGCTTACCTGAAAAATGCCGCACTGAACGGAACTTATGTCATCAACAATCCTTTTTGGTGGAGTGCAGATGAGAAATTTTTCAACAACGCACTCATGACTAAACTTGATATTCCGCTCCCAAAAACTGTGATTTTGCCTACACACGACCGTCCTGCCGGAACTACGGAGAAATCCTTCCGAAACCTCGCATACCCGCAGAACTGGGAATATATTTTCAACTATGTGGGCTTCCCGGCGTATATGAAACCGCACGACGGCGGTGGCTGGCGCAATGTGTACCGCGTGGAAAATAAAGAAGAACTTTGGCAAGCCTACTCCGAAACGGAGACTTTGGTGATGATGGTTCAGGAGGAAATCGTATTCGAAGACTACTACCGCGTGTACTGCCTGGGCAGAAAATATGTGCACATCATGCCTTACGAGCCACGCAATCCGCACCATCTGCGCTACGCAACCACTCACAAGACCGAGGGCGAAGCAAGAAAGAAACTTCTGAAAACCATCGAGGAGTATACTTTGAAAATGAACAAAGCGCTGGGTTATGATTTCAACACTGTGGAATTTGCGGTAAAGGACGGGATTCCTTACGCCATCGATTTCTGCAACCCTGCGCCGGATGCCGACAGGAATTCCGTGGGAGAAGAAAACTTTGCCTGGATCGTAGAACACGCCGCCAAACTCGCCATAGAAAAAGCCAAGGATTATATACCCGGAAAGATAAATATCGACTGGGGAACTTTCGTGCGCGATAGCATCTAATTTCTTTGTTGGCTTTTAATAATGGTTAATTGCTAATGTTTAATTATTATTTTCGGAGACTATAATGCCTTTGCGCTTTTGAGATCTTCCATTTGAAGCGGCGAATCTGCGCCCCGACCTGAGTGGAGCTCGTTTTGTGAGGAGGAACGACGAACAAAACAGCGGGAACGGAGGGCGGATATAGGCGCCCAAAAAATTAAAATTTAGTTCTTAGTCGGTGTGCTCGTTTAAAATAAATGTCTTAATCAAAATAAATAAAGTTGATTCAGCAACCGCTTAACTTCTTAATTTTAGAAATAATTTATAAATTTAAAAAGGCTTTAGGTAAATTGTTAAAATTTTAAATTTTTAAACACGCTCGCTTATGCACCAATTCACCATAGGTATCGAGGAAGAATACCAAATCATCAACGCCGAGACGCGCGACCTGGTTTCGCATGTCTCAAAAATCATCGAGGGCGGCAAAGCTGTTCTCAGCGAGAACCTGAAGCACGAAATGCACGAATCCGTTATCGAAATGGAGACAGGCATTTGCCAAAACATCCAGGAAGCGCGCAATGAGCTCACCGAACTGCGCACGCATCTGATTCGCATCGCACACGAGCAAAACTTGCGCGTTTCGGGCGGTGGCACGCATCCATTTTCCCGCTGGGAAGATAATACCATCACCAAGGCCGACCGCTACGACAAAATTGTGAATGACCTCGGTGATGTCGCGCGTGGCAACCTCATCTTCGGGCTGCATGTGCATATCGGCATCCCAAGCCGCGAGGAGGGCATCCGAATCCAAAATGCGATGCGTTATTTCCTGCCGCACATCTATGCGCTATCTACCAATTCCCCGTTTTGGACGGGTAGAAACACGGGTTTTAAGTCTTACCGACAGGAGGTTTTTGCTAAATTCCCGCGAACTGGCATACCAAGCCATTTCAGTACGATAAGCGAGCTGGATGAATACATCAATCTGCTAATAAAAACGGGAACCATCGACAATGCGAAGAAAATCTGGTGGGATCTTCGCGTGCACCCCTTCTACCCGACCGTAGAGTTTCGCATTTGCGATATGCCGCTGCGATTGGACGAGACCGTGTGCATCGCCGCCATTATGCAGTGCCTCACGGCCAAACTGCACAAACTACACACCCAGAATCTGAACTTCCGGTCATACCGAAGGATACTCATTAATGAAAATAAATGGCGCGCAAGCAAAGACGGAATACACGCTAAACTGATTGATTTTGGTAAAGAAACCGAGGTTCCCTACGCCGAACTTTTGGAGGAAATTATGGAGTTTATAGAAGATGTGGTGGATGATTTGGGTTGCCGAAACGAAGTGAACTACGCCTGGGAAATCCTAAAGAACGGTACCGGTGCCGACCGCCAATTGAGAATCTACGAGGAAACCGGCGACTTGAAAAGCGTGGTAGATTATATGATAAAAGAGACGGAGTTCGGGATTGAGAGGTAGGAATGGAAAGGATAACTATTGAATTCAATCCAACAATTTATGATTTAGAAGAAATCAAAGAATGGGCTTTATGTTTAGGTTCAAGTTGGTCATGTATAAATCAAGCCTATCTCCAAAAAAAATTAATTATTACCAAGTATGGGAATAAAACTGTTAGTTTTCTTGCGTATAAAGAAGAAGAGGTCATAATTTTTATTTCCTTAGCGCAAACAAAACCAGAGTTGAGAAATAAAGGTTTTATGAAAAAGATGGTGTATTCACTTTTACAACATTATCAAAAAACAAATTATAAAGCATTTTATCTCTATTGTTCACCTGAAGAATCGCAATATTTTTGGAAAAAAATAGGATTCCAGTATTGTCCGGAAGGTTATGGAGATAATAATTTCATATATATGTTTAAAATTTTCGGTAATGTAGAACAAGTTATAGACTTCAATTCTGAAAGTACTGAGGATTCTATCCTAATTTGGGATTGGAGTTATCCTAAATTAAAAGAGCCTGCGAAGTGGACTTGTGATCTTAATTTTAAAGATCAGTCAGATGAATTAATTAAACCAATTTTATTTTTTGGTAGACCTGATTGGCAAATAAAAATCATTAGGAATGGTTAAGAACAAACAATGATATACAAATACTTAGATGTAAGAAATGATATAACTGATTGTTTTTATATTGTAAAAATTAGTATTTTTTAATTTAACTCCCTAAAAAAATGAACAAGATAAAAATCGCCCTGCTGGATATGAATAATAACCACGCCAACCAAGGGATGCGCAATATCACAGAGATTTCCGAGGCCTTCAAACGGGAAAACGGCGAGGTGGATATACAAACATTCGATGTACGCTATAAAAATGAAGTGCCCACCGTGGAGGACTTTGATGTTTTCATTTCGTCTGGCGGCCCCGGAAACCCGCACCCGGAAGGCTACGCTTGGGAACCGAAATTTTATAATTTTCTGGACGAACTATTCGATTTCAATCAAAAAAACGACCGTAAAAAATTCGCGTTCCTCATTTGCCATTCCTTCCAAATTGCCAGCATCCATTGGAAAATGGGGAATATATCCAAACGAAAATCTTACTCGTTTGGCGTGCTACCGATTCATAAAAACGCCGCCGCGACGCAGGATTTTTTGTTTAAAAACCTTCCCGACCCTTTCTACGCTGTAGATTCCCGCGCCTACCAGTTTATAGAACCGAACGAAAGCCGTTTTGCGGAAATGGGCGCAGAGATTTTGGCATTGGAAAAAATGCGACCAAACATCAATCTGGAACGCGCCGTAATGGCAGTCCGCTTTTCGCCGGAGATCTACGGTACCCAGTTCCACCCTGAGGCCAACCCGAAAGGGATGATGGAAAACCTGAAAGACGAAAAGAATAAAGCCGCTATGATAGAAAACTTTGGCAAAGAAAAATATTTGGAAACAATAGATAGAATCGACGATCCTGACAAAATTAACCTCACGCAGAAGGAAATTCTGCCTAGATTTTTGAAATGGGCAGCAAGCGAAATCTTGAACTTGGCAGAGGCTTAAAATCCGTGTCATCTGTGTGTAAATCTCTTGCTACATTTGTGATATTTGTGGTATTGCATCTCACAGATAAAGCTGATTATCATAAGTTTGTTTTATCTTAAAATAAAACTTTCGTGTCTCTAGTGATTGAAATTTCCTTAGGTTGTCACTGATTAGCACAGCTAATTTAAATGTTTATTTAAGCTCTTGTAGTGCCTTTTCAACAAAGACTTCACAGATTAACACGGTTTTTTTTATCTCTAATTAAAATTTTGAGAGGTTTGTGATTTAATCAAAACTAAATTATATAGAATTATGGTTCCGAAATATAGAAAACAGTACAACGAAGAATTTTCTGCCGAAAAATACGAAGAAATTAAAACCACAATTGCCGAGAGAGCAGGCAAACCTGTGAAATTTCGCATTTCGGAAAGCCCCATTTTTCTGACCAATGACCTTAAATTAAAGATAAATGACGCCTGCGAAAGCATCATTTCACAGATAAAATCTTTGCCCAACGAACTACTGCAAAAAGCCATCCCGGATGATTGTCGTGTTCCGAATGACACCCCGAAGCCACATTTCCTCGCCATAGATTTTGGAATTTGCAAAAACGAACAAGGTGTGATAGAACCACAACTCATTGAGCTGCAAGCCTTCCCTACGCTTTACGCGTTTCAGGAGGAATATGAGGATGTAGTGAACGAAATTTTTCCTTTTACCAAAATTCTAAAAAACTCTATCCCGAAACCGCAATACATTAATTATCTGAAGGAAATCATCGTGGGTGATGAGAAGCCGGAAAATGTGATTCTGCTGGAAATCTTCCCGGAACAACAAAAAACGGATGTGGATTTTGCTTTAACTGAAAAATATTTAGGCATAAAAACAGTGTGCCTCACCAAGATAAAAAAAGACGGCAAAAAACTTTTTTATGAAAACCAAGGCCGCCTGACTCCCGTCCACAGGATTTATAACCGTGTAATTTTAGATGAGTTAGACCGGATTCCGGATTTAAAAACAGAATTTGATTTCCGCGAAGAGGTGGATGTGAAATGGGTGACGCATCCAAACTGGTTTTTTAAGATTTCGAAATTTATTTTACCGTATTTGGAGCATGAATTTGTGCCGAAAAGTTATTTCCTAAATGAATTTCCCGCCGCAGAAGATTTGGGAAACTTCGTTTTAAAACCGCTGTTTTCGTTCGCCGGCAGCGGCGTGAATTTGGAACCGACCGCAGAGGAAATCGAAAAAATAGAGGACAAAGAAAACTACATTATGCAGCGGAAAGTCTTCTACGAACCATTATTCGAGGACATCCGCGGCGAAAAATCCAAAGCCGAAATCCGTATGCTCTTCCTTTGGAAAGAAGATTCCGATATACCCGTACTTATGGATAACCTCGTGAGAATGACCAAGGTAGCCATGGCGAATGTGGATTTCAATAAAAAAGATGATATCTGGATCGGTAGTTCGATTGCTTTTTTTGAGAAGAATAAATTTTAAATAGATGAGCATAGAACTTTGGGAAAAAGTCGCACGGTTCGATATGGATCAGCGGCCGGAGATTACAGTTTCTGGTTCCGACTGACACCGAGAAAGCTAAGCAGGCAAAATTTCATCTAAAAAGTCCTTTGGGAGTACAAAAATCCATGTGGTTTGGTACGGGTCAGAACGAAATGGTTTCGCCATCGCCGACTGTGGATATCTATTTTCTATTACAAGGAAAGTTCAATTGACTTAATGACTGAATTTGTCCTTATATCTTAAAGAAAGATGTCATTTTTCTTCCGGAACTCAACAAACTAATTCAAATGCAACCATAACCAACAGCAACCTTCTCACAAAAAATTCGTTTGGAGGCCGTCCTGCAGGAGTTCCTGTGGCGGATGCGGATGCGTTTCAATTTTTTAAAATTAAAAATAACTTACTTTTACACAAAAATTTAGAAAATTGAAATACACCGCCGAGCTTAAAAAATTCATCACGGGGCAGTCCATTTATTCCGGCGTTCGCATTGCGATGGCAATTGTGATTCCGGCTGTAATTTTGGCTTATTTTGGTTTGCTAAAAGAATTTTTCCTATTCCCACTCGCCACGAGTTTTTTAGGTATGACGGATCAGCCCGGCCCTGCAGTTCGCCGGCGCAATACACTCATCTTTGCGGTGTTTTGCTTTACATTTGTTGCCGCATTTGCAACCTTGCTCAAGGATTTTCCCCCATTGGTTTATGCAGAAATTATTGTTTTTGCAATGTTTTTTTCGATGATCGGGGTATATGGGCAGCGCCTTGCCGCGGTGGGATCGCTCGCGCTGGTGGTGATGGCCATCTTTGTTGATCGGCATTTTGCGAGTGGGGGCATCCTGAAAAACCTACTCATTTTCGCAGCGGGTTGCGTTTGGTATGTGGTCGTGTTCATGGTGGTTTCCAAACTTCAACCCTATAAATTGATAGGCCAAATGATTGGCGAAAACTACCTGCAACTCGCGGATTATCTCAGGATAAAGGCAGGATTTTATCAAAAGGAACCCGACTATTCCCAACTTTTTACTCAGGCGATTGCCAAGCAAGTTCGCATAAAAAACCATCAAGAAGAAACCAGGGAAACTGTTTTTAAAACGCGCGCCTTCGTGCGGGAATCCACTACGGAAAGCCGCCAACTGATGATGATGTTCCTAAATTCTATCGATCTTCATGAGAAACTGATGACCTCTGAAAACGACTACCGAAAATTACAGGCCGCATTTGGAAATAGTTCTATTTTAAAGGAAATAAACCAGTTTTTAATGACTTTGGCAAACGAAATTTCGCATATCGGAATCTCTATGCAGGGCGGCATCCGTGCAAAAAGCAGAGTAGATTTAGATGAAAAACTAGACCATGTTTACGACACCTACTACGCCCTCCGTAACCGCGAAATGAACTCCGAATCTCTGGAAAAATTCTTGGTTTTGCGCCAAATATTAATGCGCCTAAACGAAGTGACCGATGAGATTAAAAATATTTTTTCCATCTCTTCCCAAGATTTGAAATTGGCAAAAAGTCTTTCCACTGGTTTGGATTATGAAAAATTCATCCCAAAGCAAGAAAAACTAAATGTAAAAGTGCTTTTTACCAATGTATCACTAGAATCTGGGCATTTTCGGCACGCCGTGCGCATCACGGTCGCACTGCTTTTGGGATACATTATCTCCCGGTTTAGTTTCCTCGGTATCGGGCATTCCTATTGGATTCTTATCACCATAACCGCTATTTTAAAACCCTCCTACTCCATCACCAAGCACCGAAATTTATTACGCCTCTATGGTACAATTGGCGGCGCAGTGGCGGCCTATCTGTTGCTGCACCTCATCACCAATACCAGCGTCCTATTATTCATCCTACTTTCCAGCATGATACTGTGTTTCAGTTTTTTAAAAGAAAAATATATGTGGGCGGTATTTTTTATGACGGTGTATATTTTTCTCACATTCAATTTCCTTAACCCGGGGAATATCGATATTATATTCAAAGACCGAATTTTGGATACCGCCATCGCGGGCGCCATTGCGTTTTCCGTTTCCTACCTTGTACTGCCCGTTTGGGAACATACGCAGACAGCTGATCTCATGAAGGCATCGGCAAAAAACAATTCTAAATATTTCAGCGCCGTTACAGGAAAGTTTTTAGGTGAAAAATTCTCGGTCGAATATTATAAAATCCGAAGAAAAGAGGCCATAGTTTCATTGGCAAACCTTTCCGATAGTTTTCAAAGAATGATTTCCGACCCTAAAAATCAGCAGCGAAAAATGGAAGTGTTACACCAATTCGTGACGACTTCCCACCTCATCACAGCATACACGGCCTCTTTGTCTCAATATTCCAAAACGAAGGAAAACTACCCTGAAATAGATGCTGAGAGCTGGATTAGAAAAATTTCCGCGGAATTACACCAAACTGAATCTTTGCTTAATGCCAGAAAAATAAATCCTGAAAAAAAACAGGAAAGCGACCTAAAACCCGAGGATATGGTGAGCGAACTCCTCATAAAACGAAAAAAAGAATTGGATGAACAAGAGTTTTACGATCGCCGCGACAAAAATAGAATTACGCGCCTCACCGAACTGAAAAACATCCGGGAAATCTTTATACTCATCTACAATACTGCCAAAGAACAAAGGAAAGTAGTAGAGGATTATTACCGCACTAATCAACAATCGTAAGAACATAACCATCAAAGAAAAAGGCACGGGCAGTATATTCATCCGAAAATTGTTCATCGTGCACGCGGCATTCTATTTTCTCAACAAAATTCAAATCGAAAGGGCGCACTTCGTAATGTTTTTTTAATGACCAGTAATTGGAATGATGGATTTTATATAGACTTTCCTTAATGCTCCAGATCACGGTAAGATATTCTAACTCAAGGTCTTTTGGAATAAATTCCTGTTCCTCAGGCTGAATGAATTTGTCTTTTATCCTAATGATTTTTGGTTTTAAAGCCTCCACATCTATCCCGATTTTTAGTTTTGAAAAGGCCACCGCAGCGTAGGGAAAAGAGTGCGAAATAGAGATTTCAAAATCGCGGGGTTCCAAGTAAGGTTCGGTATCGGTATACAGGATTTTGTAGCCCGGTAGTTTTTTAGAAATTATTTCGCGCACCATTAGCGCTTCCAACAATTTTTTGGATTGATAGGACTTGAAACGCTCCTCATTTTCTGCTTCGATGAGTTTTTTAGCATCCAAATCGTCCACATCTTCGTATTTCCAGAGGTAGATTTCAGCATTTTCATCAGAAAGGTCTTTATAGAGAGGCATATTTTTGTCATGCGGAATTTAGTTCGTAAATTTGCAAAAAATTTTTTAAATTTAATGGAAAACACAACACAATATGTGCCTTATAAAGTGAAGGACATGTCCCTCGCAGAATGGGGTAGAAAAGAAATTATGCTTGCTGAAGCAGAAATGCCAGGCTTGATGGCCATCCGAGAGGAATACGGCCCATCACAACCGCTAAAAGGTGCAAGAATCGCCGGTTGCCTACACATGACCATCCAAACCGCAGTACTTATAGAGACTCTGGTACATTTGGGTGCCGAAGTTACCTGGTCTTCTTGCAACATTTTCTCTACACAAGACCACGCAGCAGCGGCAATCGCGGCGGCAGGAATCCCTGTTTATGCTTGGAAAGGTATGAACGAGGAGGAATTCGACTGGTGCATCGAGCAAACCCTTTTCTTCGGAGAAGACAGAAAGCCATTGAACATGATTTTGGACGATGGTGGCGACCTTACCAATATGGTATTCGACCGCTATCCAGAACTTACAAAAGACATCAGAGGTCTTTCTGAAGAGACTACAACAGGGGTACATCGCCTCTACGAAAGAATGAAAAACGGAACGCTGGTGATGCCTGCCATCAATGTAAATGATTCCGTAACCAAGTCTAAATTCGACAACAAATACGGATGCCGCGAATCTGCTGTAGATGCGGTGCGCCGTGCAACCGATGTGATGCTTGCCGGGAAACGCGTAATCGTGTGTGGATTCGGTGATGTAGGCAAAGGTACAGCGGCCTCGTTCCGTGGTGCCGGCTCTATTGTAACTGTGACTGAAATCGACCCGATTTGTGCATTGCAAGCGGCAATGGAAGGTTATGAAGTGAAAAAATTGGATACTGTGATCGAAACAGCGGACATTATCATCACAACGACCGGGAACTTCAACATCGTGACCGGCGAGCACTTCAAAAAAATGAAAGATAAAGCCATCGTTTGTAACATAGGTCACTTCGACAACGAAATCGATATGGCTTGGTTAAACGAAAATTACGGTAATACCAAAAACGAAATCAAGCCTCAAGTGGATCTTTATACTATTGATGGTAAAGAAGTCATAATTTTGGCAGAAGGACGCCTGGTAAACTTAGGTTGCGCCACTGGACACCCAAGTTTTGTGATGAGCAACTCATTCTCAAACCAAACTTTGGCTCAAATTGAACTTTGGACAAAATCCGAAAACTATAAAAACGAGGTCTATACCTTGCCAAAACATTTGGATGAAAAAGTAGCAGCACTTCACCTTAAAAAACTAGGTGTAGAGTTAGAAACTTTGACCCCGGAACAGGCACAATATATCGGCGTAGAAGTGGAAGGCCCTTTCAAACCAGAATATTATAGATATTAATACAACTAGTAACTTAACGAAAAAAACCGCTTCGAATGAAGCGGTTTTTTTTAATCTTCAGAAAAATATACCGAAATTCCCATTTTTTTTAGTGTTTTTTCAAATACATCGTCTATTTCCATATTGGTAATAAGTGCATCTACCTCCTGTAAATCGCATATTTTACCCAAGCCTTTCTTACCAAACTTTGTTGAATCTAAAAGGAGAAAAGTTTTGTTAGAGTTTTTAATCATCACCTTATTCAAAAAAGCTTCCTCCGTATTGGATGTAGATACCCCAAAATCTTCATCTACCCCATACACACCGAGGAACAATTTGTTAGCGGAAAGCTGACTCATCATCTCCTGCGCATGCTGGCCTACAGTCGATTGCGAAGAATGGCGAACAGTGCCGCCGATATTTATGATATGAATGTTTTCAAACTTGCACAAGGACGCCGCAACCAACAACGAAGATGTTATAACAGTAATAGATAGTTCTTTAGGGATATAGGACATCATGCTGAAAACTGTGGTTCCAGATCCTAAAACAACCACATCGTTTTCTTCTATAAAGCTTGCAGCCTTTTTGGCGATGCTTTTTTTCTCTTTTGCATTCAGCAGTTGTTTTTGACTTATTGGCCTATCTAAAACATAGGGATTATTAATACTGGCACCACCATGGTGACGAAATAATAATTTTTTACCTTCTAAATAATTCAAATCTTTTCTTACTGTAACTTCCGAAACCTGCAACTCTCTCGCCAAATCGGCAACTGTTACATGCCCTTTCACCTTAATTCTGTGTAAGATTTCTTGATGCCTTAATGAAATATTCATAATCGAAAATGTGGTAGCAAAATTACGACATTAAACCAATCAAACATAAAACCGAAATGCAGTCTACAAATTTTAATTAAAACTGATTTTTTAAAAAAAAAGAATACTTAAAAGAAAATAATGAGTTCAAAAAGAAAATTTGATTTTAATATTTGAAATAAGACAAAACACTAACGAAAGTCATAAAAAAATTATTTGTTTCGTTTTGTTTCATTTTATAATTTTGAGTAAAATTAATTACAGTAAATAAACAATGTTATGAAACGAAACGAAATTATCCGAAATTTTCTAGATCACAACAATACAGAATGGGACTTTGTAATTATAGGAGGTGGCGCAACCGGATTAGGAAGCGCTATAGAAGCCGCCGCCAGAGGATACAAAACCCTTTTGGTGGAGCAAAGCGATTTCGCTAAGTCTACTTCGAGTAAAAGCACAAAATTGGTACATGGTGGGGTAAGATACCTTGCCCAAGGCTATATAGACCTTGTAAGAGAGGCGTGTAAGGAAAGAGGTTTACTTTTGCAAAACGCTCCACATGTAACCAAAAATTTGTCATTCGTAATACCTCTTTACACCTATTGGGATAAGTTTCAATATACAGTAGGTCTTAAATTTTACGACATGCTAGCTGGGAAACTTAGCCTTGGCAAATCTGTTCCTATCAGCAGAGAAGAAACTCTTAAAAGACTCCCAACCGTAAAAAAACAAGGACTAAAAGGTGGTGTTTTATACCATGATGGGCAGTTCGACGACGCACGACTTGCCATAAATATGGCACAAACAGCGATGGAAAAAGGCGCGTCTGTTATTAATTACGCCAAAGTAGTGTCTTTATCAAAAGATGAAAAAGGCAAACTAAACGGACTAACCTTTACCGACCTTATTTCTGGAAACAATTATACGGTAAAAGCAAAAGCAATTATTAATGCAACTGGCGTTTTCGCCGACGACATCAATAAGATGGACCATGGCACCGATAAAAAAAGTATCAGTCCGAGCCAGGGAGTCCACATTATGATTGATAAAAAGTTCTGTCCGACAGATTCAGCCATCATGATTCCTAAGACCGCCGATGGAAGAGTCCTTTTTGCTGTTCCATGGCATGGAAAAATAATTTTAGGCACCACAGATATTCCTGTTAAGCAAGAATCATTAGAACCCGAACCTACCGAAAAAGAAATTGACTTTATACTAGAAACGGCCAGCAACTATCTAAACCCAGCGCCAACTAGGGCAGATATTTTGAGTGTATTTGCCGGATTACGGCCTTTAGCCGCAACTAAAGAAGGTGCAAAAACTAAAGAGGTATCTCGTAGCCACAAAATAATCCTATCAGATTCAGGACTGGTAAGTATTGTGGGCGGAAAATGGACAACTTACAGAAAGATGGGAGAAGATGTGGTTGACAAAGCTGAAGAGATTGGCGGTTTCAACAAAAAAACAACCCCCACTAAAGATCTTAAAATTCACGGCTACAAAAAGGATGTGGACTTTGACGATCCTATGTATTTTTACGGTTCAGATAAAGAGAAAATCAACCAACTGGCAAAAGAAATTGAATTTGGCGAAGATATCATCAGTGGTAAATTCGGAATTAAAAAAGCACAGGTAATATGGGCTGTTCGCGAAGAAATGGCACTTAACATTGAAGATTTTATTGCAAGAAGAACGAGGGTTTTACTCCTGGATAGAAATGAAGCACTGAGAATTGCGCCAGTTGTTGCAGAAATTATGGCCCAAGAATTAGGTAAAGACGAAGCCTGGCAAAAGGCCGAAGTGGAAGACTTTACAAAAACAGCAGCCATCTATCTTTAAAATTGCAAACTAATTAAATTCGTAATATCATGAAAAACAAACTAATCCTTGCATTAGACCAAGGTACCACATCGTCCAGAGCTATTTTGTTTGATCATTCTGGAAAGACTGTAGAGTTATCACAAAAGCCTTTTGAACAAATTTTTCCACAACCCGGCTGGGTAGAACACGACCCCAACGATATCTGGTCTACACAGGTTTCTGTTGCGGCAGAAGTTATAGCAAAAGCTGGAATCTCGGGATTACAAGTAGCAGCAATAGGTATTACCAACCAAAGAGAAACAACAATTGTCTGGAACAGAGAAACCAGCGAACCTATCTATAATGCTATTGTTTGGCAGGATAGAAGAACTTCCAAATACTGCGATCAGTTAAAGGATGAAGGTAGGGCTGAAATGATCAAGGATAAAACCGGACTTGTTTTAGACGATCCTGGACAATGTAGAAGGTGCAAGAAAACTTGCTGCGGAAGGTAAACTGTGCTTTGGTACAGTAGACACTTGGCTTGTATGGAAACTTACAAGAGGTAAAATGTTTATAACAGATGTTTCCAACGCGAGTAGAACAATGTTGTTCAACATCCACACTATGGATTGGGATGAGGAATTGTTAGCACTTTTTGACATCCCAAAATCCGTGCTTCCGGAAGTTAAACAAAGCAGTGAAATTTATGGTGACACCGCTACTACCCTTTTCTCAACCAAAATACCAATCTCAGGTATCGCAGGCGACCAGCAGGCAGCACTTTTTGGACAAATGTGTACACAACCGGGAATGGTTAAAAATACTTACGGAACCGGATGCTTCCTTCTGATGAACACAGGGAACGAAGCTGTTTACTCTAAAAACAATTTGCTAACCACAGTTGCATGGAAAATTAATGGTGAAACCACTTACGCGCTGGAAGGTAGCGTATTTGTGGGAGGTGCAGCAATCCAATGGCTTAGAGACGGCGCAAGAATTATTAAAACAGCACCGGGTGTTAACTCACTTGCAGACAGTGTGAAAGATAACGGAGGCGTTTATTTCGTTCCTGCGTTAACAGGTTTAGGAGCTCCATATTGGGATCAGTATGCCAGAGGAATAATTGTAGGTATTACAAGAGGTACTACGGATGCGCATATTGCCAGAGCAACATTGGAACGAATCGCGTTTCAAGTATACGACATTGTAAAAGCAATGGAGGCAGACGCCGGTAAAGCCAGTGTAGAGCTTAGAGTGGATGGCGGAGCCTCAGAAAGTAACCTATTGATGCAGATACAAGCAGACTTGTTTGGCTTCAAAATCATCAGACCGGAAACTCTTGAAACAACTGCATTGGGAGCAGCATATTTAGCAGGTTTGGCAGTAGGTTTCTGGGACAATATTGAAGACATTCAGAAACAATGGATTGTTGATAAGGAATTTTACCCAAAAAGAGACCGAGAAGAAGTTGAGAAAGAAATCCATAACTGGCACAAGGCAGTTGGCAGAGCGCAAAACTGGATTGAGTAGTTCATTAAATTCAAAAGATTAAAATCATTTAAAATACTTAAAGTTATGACTCCTTTTATCGCCGAAATCATCGGCACAGCTGTTATGATCCTTTTGGGTAACGGCGTAGTAGCAAATGTTGTGCTTAACAACACAAAAGGTAATAATTCCGGTTGGATAGTAACTACCACGGCTTGGGCGTTTGCTGTTTTTGCAGCGGTTACTATCGCAGGACCAATAAGCGGCGCACATTTAAATCCAGCGATTACGCTTGGTTTTGCTACGGCAGGTATGTTTCCTTGGGAAGATGTGCCAACTTATATTGCCGGAGAAATGATCGGTGCAATGATTGGTGCTTTACTTGTTTACATTTTTTACAAAGATCACTTCTCAGCGACATCTGATGAGGGTAGTAAACTGGCGTGCTTTTCAACAGGGCCGGCAATCAGAAAGCCAATTTCAAACTTAGTTTCAGAAATAATCGGAACCTTTGTTCTTGTATTTGCAGTGTTCTATATTGCTGAACCATCATTTTCCGCAGAAACTATTACCAACGCCAAAATTGGCTTAGGATCTATCGGTGCACTTCCTGTTTCCATTATCGTTTGGGCAATTGGTTTATCTCTTGGCGGTACTACTGGATATGCCATAAACCCCGCAAGAGATTTAGGACCAAGAATTATACACTCAATCTTATTTAAAGCAAAAAGCGATTGGGGATATTCATGGATTCCTGTTATTGGACCTATGATCGGTGCTGTTCTTGCCGCATTATTGTTTTTAACATTAAAATAACTAAATCCATGAACACTATTATAAAACTGGCTTTGTGCATTGCACCTACAATTCTAACAGCACAAACAGAAAATTTAAAGCAAAGCCCTGTTGATATTAGTGCAGGTATCCAAACAAACCATCTTTGGAGAGGGTTAATTATCACTGATAAACCAATGGTTTCTGCGCAGGCTACTTTAGGACTCAACAAATCTAAAACTGTACAGCTTGGAATTTGGGGTGGTACTTCTATCGCTAATGAGGCAGATGGAACCCATTACAAGGAAATAGATTACTTCATCAGGTATGCCGATAAAGGCTTGTCCATCGGACTTTGGGATCTTTACAATTCAAGAAGTGAGGCTAAAAATGGTGCCTACGGTGTTTTCAATTATTCAAAAGAATCATCCAAGCACATTTTAGATCTTAGAACTTCGTATCAGTTTCCGCAAACATTTCCGATTCGTGTGGAGGCAGATGTACTTTTATATGGTCCAGCAGATGCAATCTATACCGTAAATGGGGAATATGATAAAAATAAGCACTCTACTTATGTGGAAATCGGTTACCCTATGATTCAGAATTCAACTGTAAATCTAAACACTTTTATAGGAAGTGCATTTACCTTTAGTGGAGAAAAAGGAAACTATTCACTCTATGGAGACGGAAAAGATAATTTTCAGGTTGTTAATGTTGGCTTCACAGCATCTAAAGATGTGAATGTTTTCAACAAAAAAATTCCTGTAAGCCTTACAACGATGTGGAATCCTACCAATAAGTACGCAAGAGTACAAATTGCAACGAAACTATTCTAAATTATTTTATTTTTGTAATTGCTATTTTGGCTGCCCGTAACTTAGGCAGCTTTTTGTTTAAAAAAAGTTTTAACTTCGTAAAAACTATAGTTATGGAACATCCTATATTTGATAACATTAGAACGCGACCAAGATTTAAAATCTCAACTGATACATCTGTTGAGGATTATACGCAGCTTATAAAAAATCAATTATCCCAAAATAAGGATGAATTTTCCGGTAACATAAACCATGCCTCGGCAGAAATTTATGTAAAAAACGGAACTCAAGATTATTGGTCGCCAAAACTTAGCCTAAGAGCAGAAAACGAAGATGGCAAAACTGTTGTGCGGGGAATCTTCGGTCCTAGTTCCGCAGTGTGGACATTTTTTATGTTCCTGTATTTGGTTTTTGGCATCGCATGGATGGTGATGATTACGCTGTGGTTTGTGGGAAGACAGATAAAAAGCGAAGATTATGGCTGGGCGCTTCCGGCGTCTTTTGTTGTGTTACTGCTAATTTTAGGCGTTTATCTTGCCGCGCGCTTCGGTCAGAAAAAAGCAAAATCCGAAATGGATAAACTACGGGAATTTGCCGTGAGGTCGATAAAGAATGTTGAGGAAGTTTTAAATTAAATTACGCCTACTCTATTGTTGCAGGGGGTTTGTTGGAAAATCTGATACTCCATCCCCAATTATTCCTATATTTGTGCAACAATCAAAACTGAAATGAAAAAAAACAAACTCTTTATCGCCATTGTCGTGGCGTTAGTATTGGGAATCATCGCTGGGGGAATCGTCCATTTGCAATATCCCGATAGCGCCGAGGCATTTTCAAAAAGTATCAAGCTGCTTGGTACTATCTTTATCAGATTGGTACAGATGATTATCGCTCCGCTGGTGTTTACTACGCTTGTGGTAGGCATCGCAAAGATGAGCGACATCAAACTCATCGGGCGAGTGGGCACGAAGGCGATGGCATGGTTCATAATCGCATCCTTAGTATCATTGTTCATTGGTCTTATTTTAGTCAACTGGTTAGAGCCGGGGCATGTGACCAAGTTGCCGATTCAGGATGCCGCTTCCGCTGAAGAGATTTTGAAAAGTTCCAAAGGCTTTTCTTTGGAAGATTTTGTAAAACATGTGATTCCTAAAAGCCTTTTCGAGGCTTTCGCGACCAACGAGGTGCTTCAGATCGTGGTATTTTCGATCATGTTTGGAGTGGCGCTCGCGAATATGGGTGAGGAGTACGCCAAGCCGGTGGTGAAGGCGTTCGACATATGTGCGCACGCTATCCTGAAAATGGTAGGGTACATTATGTGGGTGGCGCCGTTGGGCGTTTTTGGTTCTATTGCCGCAGTGGTGGCTACCAATGGGTTTGAGATTTTCAAGGTCTATGCCATTTACCTGCGTGATTTTTTCTTCGCGCTGGGCATATTATGGTTGGTGCTGTGCGTAGTGGGTTACATGATTCTAGGCAACCGATTGTTTGAATTGTTGCGTAGGATAAAAGAACCGCTGCTCATCGCATTTTCCACAACCAGTTCCGAAGCCGTATTCCCGAAATTGGTAGAAGAGTTGGAGCGTTTCGGGTGCAATAGCCGCATCGTATCGTTTATTTTGCCGCTTGGCTATTCCTTCAATCTGGATGGCAGTATGATGTATATGACCTTCGCCTCCATTTTCATTGCGCAGATCTATGGTATAGAAATGACTGTGACCCAGCAAATCACCATGCTTTTGGTACTGATGCTCACCTCCAAAGGTATTGCCGGCGTGCCGCGCGCCTCATTGGTAATTATTGTGGCGACCTGCTCCATGTTTGGGATTCCACCGGAAGGCATTGCCCTGATTTTACCAATCGACCATTTCTGTGATATGGGAAGAAGTATGACCAATGTTTTGGGTAATGCTCTGGCGACCTCCGCCGTCTCGAAATGGGAAGGTCAGTTAAGCAAAGTAGATGGGGATTCTCTTTTATAAGCAAATAAATGAGCAACTGTTATTATCGATGTAATATAACCCAGTGCGTTTAATTCAAATGTAATCCTTGGGGCTTTCATTACGCTGTTTTGAGGCAAAGTAAATCGAGGTTATCTGTTGTTTTATTTTTTCTTTCAAAAGCAATCTATTGGAGACATATTTTCGTTTCCCATTTGTAATAATCGCTGGAACAAACCCCTACAACCTGACAAATTTTTTCAATCGGAAATATAGGTTCATGATTTTTTATGAACCTATACTTCATCGACCGCCCTTGGAAAAAATGCCGATTACTTTTTTACTATATGTCGTTTTAGCTCTGCATGCTTCAATTTTTTCCGTAATTGATGAATTTTTTACTGATCTGCTGTTGGTATTCATAATGCCTTTAGCAGGGAAACTTCCTGTTCCAAATTCTTCGTGTTTTTTTCTCCATTTGTAAGGTAAGGTGGCTTTAAGACCTAACTCCCTAGGCAATTCATAGATTTGATCTCTAGTATTGCTTAATTCCACTGATTTTGTCTTAAAAACTGGATCTTGGATTGAGAACGATCCTGCTTATTCAGAATTTGTTAAAGAATTAATTCCTTAGCTTTCACTCTTTTCAATGATCCTTGGTCATGGTTGCATTTTCATCGATGTGCCTATCAAAGATTTTTTTTAAAGATTTGTTAAAAAATTTTTAATTAATGCATGGAACCTCTTCCCTTTACTTTTTTTATTGGGTTCTGCGGCACAAACAGTATTTATATCTATTTTAAATAATTCTAGATTAACTAATAATTTCCGTAAATTTGTACATATCAAATTTAAAATACAACCATGTTGACCAAAGATAGAGTACAGGATTTCCTGAAAGAAATAGAGGTAGACGACCTTGTAAACAACTTCCAAATCATGGGTGATGATGTATATATCGATATGACGGCGCACTCCCCCGCAATGCACGAAAAAAAGAAACTGGAAGCCGCCATGAAGCAGGCCTTCGCATCCGAGTTCGGCGATCATATCAACCTAAAACTGAAAGTAATTTCCCCGGAGCCGGAGCAGGTTCAGCAGAACCTCATTAAAGGAAAACAAATCCCAGGAATTCAAAACATTATCGCCATAGCCTCCGGGAAGGGCGGCGTAGGGAAATCCACGGTGGCGGCCAATCTCGCAGTCACTTTGGTGAAAATGGGCTTCAAAGTCGGTCTTCTAGATGCGGATATCTACGGACCTTCTGTCCCTACCATGTTCGATACCGAGGGCGAAAAACCACTTTCTGTGGAAGTAAATGGCAGAAATCTGATGAAACCCATCGAAAATCATGGCGTGAAAATGCTTTCGATAGGTTATTTCTCCGGTTCCAACCAAGCCGTGGTTTGGCGCGGCCCGATGGCCTCCAAGGCATTAAACCAAATGATTCGCGATGCCTACTGGGGCGAACTTGATTTCCTTTTGATCGATCTTCCGCCAGGCACGGGCGACATCCATCTTTCCATCATTCAGGAAGTGCCAGTGACGGGTGCCGTGATCGTGAGTACGCCGCAGCATGTTGCATTGGCAGATGTACGCAAGGGCATCGGGATGTTCACTATGGAGAGCATCAGCATCCCGGTTTTGGGACTTATAGAAAATATGGCTTACTTCTCGCCAGAGGAATTGCCGGATAACAAATACTACATTTTCGGGAACCACGGCGCGCAGTACCTTGCCGCCGACTTGGGTATCCCTGTATTGGGAGAAATTCCGCTCATCCAAAGCATCCGCGAGGCAGGAGATGTGGGGCGCCCGGCCGCAATGCAGGAGGGTTCCAAAATCCAAGAAATCTACCGTACGGTAGCGCAAAACATGGTGGAAAGCTTGGTACAAAGAAATAAAAACCTGCCGCCAACCGAGGCTGTGAAAATCACAACAATGGCGGGCTGCTCGCCAAAAAAATAAGCTATGAATACAGATACAAAACAGGAACAAACGGCGACGCGCGTATTGGAAGCGCTGGATAGCATTCGTCCTTTTTTGAATAAAGACGGAGGCGATATCGAGCTGATAGATGTTCGCGATGACAAAGTGACCGTGCGGCTCATCGGGAATTGTATGGGCTGCCCCATGAGTTTTTCCACGATGAAACTGGGCGTGGTAAATGTGATTAAACAATACGCTCCGGAGATTCGCGAAATTGTGAATGTAGATTAATATTTTTTTTTACTTAAATTAAAGAAAGCGCCATTTTCGGGCGCTTTACTTATTTGCTTTCTTGTATATGCAGCTTAATTATCAAAAATTGAATTTTAAAATAATTGAATTGTGGTTTTAATAAGATGTGTTTATTTGTGTTATTTTCCTAAGGCTTCAGACTATGAGTAAATGATTAAATTTGTTTCTAAGTCCTATGATGAGAAGTACAATAAGCGATTACAAAATCAAAATATTATAGTGTTTTTAACGATGTTAATGCCACAATAACGGCTGAAATTTCAGCGTTAAACTGTAATGCGTCAACAGATATTTCGGATTTTCAGGGAGGTAGTATTTAGTGAATAAAAAAGGGATTTGAGCTTATTTTTCGGAGAAGTGGAACTGAATGAAGCCTATTTTGGAGCGAATAGATTACGAGGCGCTAATTTTTCTTATACGCGAGGACGAGGAACCTAGAAGCAGCCTGTCTTCGGAGTTTTTGAAAGACAAAGAAGAGTTTGCACAGAACTGATACCAAACACAAAAAGTGAAACCCTGAGGAAGGATATAAGCGGTAAAGTTTCCTTGGATAGCGTAGTATTTACCTTTTTTGGCTAGGTTACAGTGGACTTTTGGATATGGGTTACGAGAAGCGCCTCCGAATAAACAAGAGTTAAATTTTTTCATATCAAAACGGAGTTCACATCAATGGCACCGAGAGTTTCTGCAGTTCTACCCAGCGTAGATTAGCAATATTTACTGGCTTAAAATCAACATTTTTATGGCACTTGAAAAATTGTGAGTGGCGATGGAGAAAGGAACCAAAAGAAATGGAAAAACTGTTGTGGAAGCTGATTAAAAAATATGGATAACTTTCTTAACGACTTCGTCTAAAAGATACCAACACTATTTTTATTGGTACAACTACCACCAGCAGTCTGAAAATTATAAAATTTAAACCTTTGTTAGCCTTATCCATGATAAATTTCCCTGCGTTTTATGTTAATTTTTACATGTAAAACGCGCATTGCATCCAAATAAGGATTGGTCAAAACAGGAGACAAAATCATGATTAAACTTGTTTATTATAAATAAAATATTAAAATTTTTAAAAACGAAAAATCGCTGTAAACTATGAGTTTACAGCGATTTGATAATCTATTATCGTATTTTTGATCTATAATTACTTGACCTCCTCAAAAATAACTATATATGAAAATCAATAACTTATATATTTATGGTACAAATATGATACGCATAAATACATCCTGTACATTGTCTTCGGCAACAAATTTATTTGTCGAAAGGAATATTTCTAAAATTACACATTCCGTTTTCGGGCGAAAAAATATTTAATTCCCCATCATAAATGACTTGTGTCGAAGCGACTTCATCGCCAAGTATCCTCCGAAGGTAATTCAGCCCATCGACAAAAGATTTATTAAACGCCTTAGCCGACTTTATCTCGTAGCCGTTTATTAATCCTGCATTTTTTTCAATTAGGTCAACCTCTTTTTGTGATTTGTCGCGATAGAAATATAGATAGGGTAATTTCCCACTGTTCAACCTATTTTTCAAAAATTCCAAAACAACCATATTTTCAAAAAGGGCTCCGCGCAAAGGATGGGTTTCCAGTTGTTTTTCATTTTCTATTCCCAAAAGAAAGCAAGCCAAGCCTGTATCTGTAAAGTAAATTTTGGGAGATTTCACCAACCGCTTACCGATATTTTTGTAAAAAGGCGGCAATTTAAACACGATATAAGAAGCCTCTAAAACGCTGAACCATTGCTTTAGCGTTGGCGAAGACACTCCTGTTTCGTTTGATAAGGCATTAAGATTCAATTCCGTACCTATTCTCCCTGCGCATAATCGGATAAAGATTTGGAAACTATTGACATCCTGAATGTTCAGCAGCTGCCTTACATCGCGCTCCACATAGGTCGTGTAATAGTTTCTGCTAATGTCCTGCACCGGAATTCCTTTTCCCCAAACTGCGGGATAGCCTCCATTCAAAATGAGCTCGTCGGTATTTTTCTGTTGAATTTCGTTGCCAAGTTCTTTCAAAGAAATCGGTAGCAATGTAAAAACTGCGGCACGACCGGCCAATGACTGCGTGACGCTTTCCATCAAAGCAAAATTTCTGCTTCCGGTAAGAATAATTTTGGAATCTTCATCCTCATCCACAACAACTTGAACATACGAAAATAATTCGGGGATATTCTGCACTTCATCCAAAATCAAACCTCTAGAATACTGTTGTAAAAAGGCTTTCGGAGCTAGCATAATCTGCTCCCGAATGCTTAGATCCTCCAAATTGATATAGTGGTAATCCGGAAATACTTTTTTACAAAGCGTCGTCTTTCCAGATTGTCGCGGACCAGTTACCACCAAAACCGAATACAGTTCGTGCACCCGTTTCAATTCGTTGCTTAATTCCCGATTGATATGTTTCATTTTGGACATTTTTAAAGTTAGACTTTAATTTTGTCCAAAAATACGAAAATAAAATCATCATTGAAACAATTTGATTTGTACAGGTAGTCGGAACTAATCTTATTAGGCGCTTGCGAAATCAAAATAACAATTAGTTGTTTGGAATTTTATTATTGTTCTTCTGCCAAAACTTTAAGTATTCGTCACCTTTACAATGAGTTTACTTGTGTAATGAACCTTGCAATAATAATCATTAAAAATCTCTGCTCTATTAATGATTAATAAAGCAAACCAAACTGCCAAAGCGGGATGACATTTCTATAGCCAAATTCAATATCGTCCTTCACCACAAATCCTTTCTCTGTTTTTGTCAGCTGTTTTTGTCCCTTGCCTCTGCCACCAACTTCAAAATCCATATCATCAATTTTAAAATCAGCAAAATCTGAAGAAGTCACCGGATGTTTTACCCGAGTCTGGTTAAAAAAGAATGTTTCCCTGAGGTTGCCTATATTTGGTTTGTCGTCGGAGAGGTTATAAACCAGATTGGTATTGTCTAGATATATTTTTTCAACCTTGCCCAATCCCTTAATCCCTCCTGTTTTGTTACGCAACTGGCTAATCATCCCCGCCTCCTCGATGTATAAGCAGTAATCGGCAATATTGTTTCTGCTTGCCGAAAGCGCAGCCGCCATGCTCGTAAAGTTAGGTTTAAAAGGGACACTCTTGGAAATTATAGCTAAAAGTTGTTTTAGTTTCCTTCCTGTGGCGGCATTCATTTCAGCATACAGGGGAATGTCCGATTCCAAAGTTTGGTTGATAATCTGTCGGAGGCGGATTTCGAAATCACCCTCCTTTGCAAACGGATAATAGCCTTGCCGTAAATAATCCTGAAACATTGGCAGTGGATGCGCCAACCCTTCAATTTTTACCTTTTGATCCAGAACTTCTTCCAAGCTGTAAATATTTGAGGAAATATTATGAAAAACCTGCAAATATTCCCGGAAAGAAAGCCCCTGCATGTGGTACATAACCGACCTTCGGCTCAAATCAGACACACCTTTTTTTATATCTAAAACAGAAGATCCCGTGAAAACAACTTTTAAATCACTATGGTAATCGTAGATTAGCTTTAGCTCTTTAGACCAATCTTTATACTTATGGATTTCATCGATAAAAAGGTATTTGCCGCCTTGCTTCACAAAGATGTCTGCAAGGTCTGTCAGCCTGTTATCTGCAAAATAAAAATCTTCGGCAGTTACATAAAGTGTATCTTTTGTATTCAGAGCCTTCTTTATATGCTGAAGTACCATCGTAGTTTTTCCTACGCCTCGCGGACCTGTAATACCAATCATCCTGCCATCCCAATTTATATCCTTATAAATATAGCGGAATAGTTCAGAGTCGGTTTCCTGCAACAGTTTTATGAAATATTCGTAGAGCCTATCCATTTATTTTTTTGCAAAGATATTAAATTCGCACTATATGAGTGCGAATTATTTAAAATACTGCATTTTTTAAGTGCGAAATAATGAATGGTTGTATACGCAACTATAATTAAATTAAATTAAGCATAGTCAAAAATCTTCATGTAAATTTTTACGAAGTAGTGTAAATCGTCAGCAAAAAGTGGACTGGTTTAAGCCAGAACTAAGATAGTGTTTTCATATTAATCTAAACCCTTAAATTTGATATTATGAAAGCAAACCAGAAACCGTCCCCAGAAAACTACCTGAAGGACATCCGCAGAAAGACCAGGAGAATCTTCACGGCAGAACAGAAAATACTGATCGTAATGGAAGCGCTCAGAGCCGAGACCTCCATTGCGGAGCTCTGCCGCAAGCAC
>JAGLBA010000210.1 GCA_018260475.1 Chryseobacterium sp.
ACAGATTTTGAGAAAAGAGCCTTTCAGGTTCACCAGCACTCCCCCCCCCCTCTTGCAAAAAAATATTTTCATCACTTTTCGTCTCATTTATCCCTCCCCTTTTCTGGCTTATTGCCCGGACCTGTCTTTCCCTTTTTTCTTCTTTTTTTTTGCTCTTGTCAAAAAGGCAACACAAGCACACACACACACACAGTGAACATGAAACCCCATTTATAAGAAACAGTGAAAAGTCAAAAAGTAATGAAAATCATTATATTGCCTTTAAGCTTTTTTGTTTTTTTATACTTTCAAACTTTAGTCTGAATCTCCAAATTGCATACATTGTTTAATTCTGTTAAAACACTATATACATAATGTTAAAACATGTTTAAAGTTTTTTAAGTATTTATTGTATTTCATTTATGAAATAAAATCCTGTTTCTTATTTACACTAATACTGGAAGTATTGCATTTTTAACATTGTTAACTGAAGTTTTTCGCAAGAAAATTATGTTCAATCCTAAATGTTTTAAATGTTTAATAAACAAACAGGCTAAATAATAATAAATAATTTAATAATAATTTAAACCATCATTTTAGAAATGAATATAGCTTATAATAAAAGTTCAACAAAAAAAAAC
>JAGLBA010000211.1 GCA_018260475.1 Chryseobacterium sp.
TCCCAGTACCGAATCAGGGAATTGTTCACATCGAAAGCCTTAGCCACTTCGCCGATGGAATAGTAGAGTTTATCCGGGAGGTTCAGTTTCATCAAATCATTTTCTATTGTCAAAGATAAAAATTTTAACCAAGAAAGATTTAAAAAATTCTAAGGCCTATTGTTTTAAAGCTTTGGAATAAAAGTAAGGGAAGGCGCAACTCATTAGCATAAAAAGGAAAGTTAGAATCGGAGTGCAGAAAATGAACAAAAGAACTAGCAACACGGCGAAAGCATCGCTGCGAATGTGCGTTCCGTATCTGAAACACAAATCGGCGATTGGAGGGTGGTAGCAATTCATTAGCAAGTGCAACTCAATCTTCGGAATATTTAGCAGCAGGGTGCACAAGGTGAAAAATGATCATGTCGCTGCAAAGGAAAAGTATGGAAATGAAGTGCAATAATTTCCCGACATTTATTTATTTTTAATTAAAAGTAATATAAATAAAAATCATGAAGTGGATTCGTAAGAAAAGTTTTATTTTGTATTGCTAGTAGGTTAATTTTTATTAATTTTGCACTACTTTTTGCGGGTAAGGCCTGAAAAGTATCATTAACTGAAAAATAACGCTTCCTTATT
>JAGLBA010000212.1 GCA_018260475.1 Chryseobacterium sp.
AAAGAAAACTGGTTCGACGGACTTGCCGGATATTTGCTTCACCTGCGAAAATACATAATAATACATATGTGTCTCGTGTACATAAGACGTACACGAGATGCGGCTTTTTAAGCGCTTCCACGTTTTTTAATTTTTTAATTTTATTTATTTTTTTTTTTTTTTTTGAACTTTGAATTTATATTCCCAAAAATTTTAAAAATTAATTCTACACGATTTTACGTAAACTCAATGCTTAAACATAACTTATTATGACTTCGTAAGTTTAACTTTAATTTTTTTTTTTTTTTTGGTTTTTTAATTTTCACTGAATTTTCACTTACGTGCATTTCACCGAGTGAAATAAAAACGCGAAGAGATCGATCGGAAGCCCCAATAAATCAGTTTTCGGTCCAAGAACAAAATAAAAAAATAAAAAAAAAATAAAAAATAAATGAAAAACTTTGACAAAACTTCTTAAACTTCCCTAAAGTCTTATTTTTTTATTTTTTTATTTTTTCTGAACTTCAGGAAGAAATGAAAAATTGCCACTGGAAACGGAGAGATATTAAGCAAGAGACTCCGTAAGATTTTGACATAACAGATATTCGATTATATAGTTGGTGCTATTACATCAAATTA
>JAGLBA010000213.1 GCA_018260475.1 Chryseobacterium sp.
TTCAAAGGAAACATTCAAAGGTCGCAATCTCAGGTGCAACCAGGTAACAAATCAAATTCTCATTCGCCGCTGCAAAGCGCCTTATAAATCAAAATTCTTTTTTTTCCCGAGCTGAAACGATTCTGCAAAGTAAAATAAAAAATAAAAAATTATCCTTCGTCTCGCCGAGGCTTTGGAAATTGACGTGAAATTATTTGCGCCTCACTTAAAAAAATTAATTAATTTAACTCCATAAATTAATTGAATCTCAAAGAATAAGAATCAATCGAATTTCAAAGTATAAAGATAAGGAGTACTGGGTTAGGAGAAAATTGTTGAAATTCCGTGGTCCATAGATGGCCGAAACAAACGCCCAAAAAACAGGAACAAGTAAAAATAAAAAATAAAAAAAAAATGATTAAAAAGAAAGAATCCAATACAATATCACATAAAAATATTTTTATAAGAGAAAAAAAAGAATTGTTGAGAAAGAATGACAGAAATTCGAGCAATAAATGCCTGACCGAGATGATCGCACGATTCAATAAGTGAAAATAATTATATAATTAATTGGAAAAATTTAAAGGGAGGGGAGAGAAAGATCCGAAATCCAAGAAAAATATAATGAAGAAAAATGCG
>JAGLBA010000214.1 GCA_018260475.1 Chryseobacterium sp.
GAATTTTTTTTAAATTGGCTAGCAAAAATGTCGATTGAATTATGTTTAAAATAATAAAATGAACCCTTTGAAATAGGATTTTTTTTAATTAAATGATTTTTTCATGTTAGTAGTAATTGAATTTTTCAAGATTTATGCAATTTTGTACAATGTCTAAAAATTGGATTGTAGGGTAAATAAACCTAAGGTTTAAGCATGAAAAGCAAATTCATGGTTGAATTCCTATATTTTAATGACTAAGTTCTCGTAGAATTTCAAAAAAGCCACTTAATCATTCAAAGTTATCTGATTATTCTACTTTTTAAACAATCTTATTAAACTTTGACATCCATTAACGTTACCAATTGCAAAAAAAAAATAATAATTGAATAAAAAACAAGAAAAAAAGGGAGGACGAAGAAGATCAAGAAGCTCTCCTTCTAATTGAATCCTCTCTACTGATAGCGAAAATCAGATAGAAGCGTTGATAGAGAATCAGAAAAATTATTTTTTCCTACAATTCTATGACCATATTTCTAGTCTATTTACTACAATTCAAATTGTATTTATATTCTACAATACAAACCATTATATTTACTACAATTCTATACATGAGAAATTGTCAAGCATTTGTTGAA
>JAGLBA010000215.1 GCA_018260475.1 Chryseobacterium sp.
TTACGGATATGATTTATAGAGTTCTTTAAAGTTTTATAAGTCAAAAGAGACGTTGCCGACAATTCCGAATAAGCTAACCTCGAATTAATCGAGTATAAATATTCTGATCTTGTTGGTTAATTTTTATAATTAATTGATAAAATTGATCATAAACACTTGATAGCTACTTATATTTTATATGATTTTATGATATATTTTTTTTAATTTTGAAGTTAAAAAAAAATTCTGAGGAAAATCCTGGGCTCCCGATAAAAGAGAACAATGAATGCAGGAGGTGTAACAACAAAGAATTATATGGCCTAATTCCAAAATAATAGATGTCTTACGCAAAAGAAGACTTGACATATAAAACAAATAAACCCAGACAGGTTGACCTGCAACATCTTTACATTCCTTCTCCAAAAGAAAAAGAAAAGATGGGTTTGGTTTTCCGAAATTGAAGAAGATGCCCAAAAACTCGGGATAAGCCATGAAGATTTCAATAATCTGGACGCATTCAAAAAGAAAAACAAAAGCCCTAGTTTCACAGACACGCCAAAAGGCACACTTTGGCCTTTTGTCCAATGAAAGCACAGCATAACATAAAGAAGGAATACTGGATTACGAGAAAATTG
>JAGLBA010000216.1 GCA_018260475.1 Chryseobacterium sp.
CAGAGTTTTCGTATAATGTCGTTTTGGGTTACAACTTCTACATGGCATTATAACCAAAAAACCGTATGTGTTTCAACCCCAGTTAATAATTGTATTTAAATTGTGCTTTAAAACCAACACAAATTTTGCATTTAATTTTATTTTATTAAAACTATTTTGCAATCAAATTTTGATTAAAACTAAAGTCGCGAAAATATATATAAATAAACTTTTATATATTAAAACTTTGTGTAAGTTTTAAAGACAAAATTAAAGTAAATAAAAAACAACATAAATAAATTAATGAATCCAAATTGAATTAATTAAAAAATTAATATTTAGCAAAAAACATGAATTAAAGTGCCTGAAAATTTTTATAAAAATGAAATATGAAAAGAAAATAAATAATAATAATTGTAATGGTAATAATCACGTAATAAAATTATGCAATTTGTCACTTAAAAAAGAAAGAGACCGGAAAAAAAGGGAGTAAGGAAACGTCCGAAAATTAAATTAAAATTTGAAAAATTATAAAAATTAAATTGAAAAAAATAAATAAAAATTATAAATTTAATAATAATAAATAAATAAATAAATTATAAAAATTAAATTGAAAGGAAGTTCCTTCAATTACT
>JAGLBA010000217.1 GCA_018260475.1 Chryseobacterium sp.
AATAAGGAGGAGGAAGAAGTAAATGAAGAAAAAGAAGATGAAGAAGAAGAAGAAATGAATTTTAACTGGAATTATTAATCGATTGCCGGAGCGGCGACTTTTAGTGCAGTCCTCAAAAAAATAAATAAAAAAATGATTTTTTTGTAAATTTTTTTCTCAAATAAACCTTTTTAGAAATGAGGGCATAAAATGCACGTGCAGGAATGGAGAAATGGACGTTTGACACTAGAATCACTCAAATCGTGGTATCCATATAAAAGCGGTTTTTAAATTCCTTTTAATCGACCAAATTCTACTGGAAGAATTAATTTTATTCTTTTAATGAAAAAAAAAAAATTTTTTTAATAAAAAAAATGTAAATCGTTCAAAAAAAATTTTTTTTCAATGAGGAGAGCCGAAATTTCAAAGAAGGCTTCGAATTTCTAAAATTTTGTTGGCTGCCCTGAGTAAAACAGCTTTTTTAAATAGAAAAAAAAACATGAAAATGTTTAAAATAATAAATAAAATTGAGAAAAAAAACACGAAAATGTTTTTAAACAATAAATAACATTGAAAAAAGCATGAAAATGTTTAAAGCAATAAATAACATTTAAAAAAACATGGAAGTGTTT
>JAGLBA010000218.1 GCA_018260475.1 Chryseobacterium sp.
AGTTAGCATCGAATGGATTGCTTCTACAAAAACACTGACGAAAAAAAAATCTTTTAATTAAATACCTAAATAGGCAAAAGCATTTTTCATGAAAAAACTACTCTAAATACTTGACTTGCATAGAAATAATGAAATAGATTTTAAAATTCAATAAATATGTTCCATCCTCAGCATCCGAAGGATTAACATTTTGATTATTTATTCCAAGAAAATTAATATTCAATCAAATTCATTTTTTTTGTGTTCGTTTTGACCATCTATGGACCACGTGGTTTCGACAATTTTTTCCTAACCCAGTATTTCTTCATCTTTATAATATGTTTACAATTATTACTCATTATTTAATATTATTATATTTATTAAAATTTTCTCGTCGTCGAAGAAGCCGACATTGGGGGAAAAAAAATCGAAAATTTTCTCCAAATCAGGAGAAGGAAAATCAATTTATTTTTTTTCATTTGACACCAAAAATAAAAATAATTTTTCGTCGCACGGGTAATTTTAATTCCATTTGGGATTCGATTAATCGTATTCGGCTCCGATTGTGATGCTGATTTCTTTGGAAACGATCAAAGTGCTGTGATACCATCGATTCGTGTCCAAAACGAC
>JAGLBA010000219.1 GCA_018260475.1 Chryseobacterium sp.
CTTTTTTTTTATAATTTTTATTCTTCATTTTTAGATTACCTTGAAAATAAATTTTTTTTAAAAACATTTTTAAAATTTTTATTCATTTTTTATGTGCCCTAAAGTTAAAAATTTTTTTTAAAAAATACATTTTTAAAAATTTTTATTCATTTTTAAATCGCCTTGAAATTAAAAAAAAAATTATTTTAAACACATTTTTAAAAATTTTTATTCTTTATTTTTAAATCGCCTTGAAATTGAAAAAATTTTTTAAATACATTTTAAAAAAATTTTATTCTTCATTCCTAAAGGCCTTAAAATTAAAAAAAAAAATTTGGTTGGCCAACCTGCGCGAAAAGTTTTCATGTGGAGAGCCCGGTTGATTGAATTTTTTTTTTTATTTCATTCCTTTAGAATCGCCCTGCTTGTCTTCTTTTTCTTCTTTCATCATCTTTCCAGGGATTTCGTGGCTTTTTATTATTTGAAACACTCGCTTTTACAAGCTTTCCTCGGCTCATTACTTCTTCCGTAAAATACACGTGTGTTCTCCGTTTTTGGGTTGAAAATATAAATTTGTACAACTTGTACAACGGCTTTGCAATCTTCATTCTAGCGCAATCGTTCCGGT
>JAGLBA010000021.1 GCA_018260475.1 Chryseobacterium sp.
AGGAGGAGTAGCACAATCAAGAAGCACCTCCAAGAAAACGTACGAATTTATTAAAATGGGAAGACCTGCAGGATTTGGAAGTATTTTAACAGCAATGAGTGGAGATTCAGAGATTATGGCTGATAATAGTCTAAAAAATACAACTGTTGTCATAAATGAAATGAAAACTTATCATAGAGGTAGTAAAAACAAACCTCTATACGTTGTAATAGTTTTAGGAGAAATCAACGGTAAAGCGTTTGGAATAAACAAATATTTGAGTGTAATGGATACAGAGTTAGCAATTGAATCAGGCGAACTTTTGTTAAAAAATAGAAAAATGACAAGAGAAGAAGCGATTTCAAAATTAAAAGAGGCCAAGGAATTAATGGAAATTGATATGATGACTAAGCAAAAGTTTGAAGAATTAAAAATAGAATTGGCTCCAATAATCAACAACAATGATTAAAAAATACTTCGGATAAGTCAGGTTTTCGAAGATACAGGGTTGAAGAAATCCTCATAAAAGTTTTAGAAATACCCGCGAAAAAAGACACTATCCTAAATAGTGTGTAAATTTAAAAGATAGGGGCTTGGATTTATAATCTGAGCCTTTTTTCAAAAATAAGCATCAATTGGTTTTGAACAATACCCAAGTTCCGACAGGGTATGTCGCTCTTTCAATGCCGCAACCGCAACCTGTGCCTTGAACGAGGAATCGAATTTCCTTCTGTTTCTTTTCATAATTTTCACTTGATTAAAGTTAAACTTTTTTTCAATCAGTCAAATGGTCCAAATTCGTGGGGTAATATAACTACACAGTTTGTGGAGGCTACCATAATGCAGAAGTCTGGATGTGGAAATACAACAGCGAGTGACCAGATAGCGCGCTGCAATATCTCACGCTGAGGGACTCTTTGTTGAAATATGCACTTATAAAACTTTCGAATCCTTACGATTCTCCCACATTCCAACAAAATTCATCGACAAGAACAGAAATGTTGACAAAAAACTCTAATTTTGTGTGTTAATAAGAATGGGAGGAGTACGGAGACTTTTGACACTTTGAAATACTTTGGTAAGGATGGTTAAAATGAGTATAGAAACTCTTTCAATACAATAGCTACAATTCATTATAATTTTATAGGATATTTCTTAAAACTAATGTCATGGATAAAACACAAAACGGTCTTGAAAATTTTTGGCAGAAATATCTCAAGTCTATCTTGCTTATTTTTGTTGGTGGTGGTATAGATACAATAGGATTTATTTCTTTGTTTGGTTTTTTTACAAACCACGTAACAGGAAACCTTGTCATGGCTGGTGCTGGTTTAGTTTCTAAAGATGATCCCGGTTTATGGATTAAAATATGCGCAGTACCACTATTTATATTGACTGTTGTAGTTACGAAGTTCTTCATTGATAGAATGAGCAAAACCAGAACAAAAAACGAAATCATATACCGGTTGTTTCTAGCCGAAGCTTTTTTTCTAAGCTTATTTATGGTAATTGGAATTAGCTTTACACCATTTGAACGTGCAGGGACGATACATGTAGGTATAACTTCAGCATTTGGGCTAATCGCTTTGGCCATAAGAAACACCTCTGGTAAAACATTAATAGAACACCTTAATCCAGGAACGGTGATGACCGGGACAACTACAGTTTTCGGTATCAACATCACTAATTATCTCCAAAATAGAAGTAAGGAAAACTGGAAAAAACTCGAAAGCACTATGATCAGTGTATTCACATTTATATTTGGTGCTTTGATGGGTGCACTATTATACCATCTACTCGCGTTTTGGAGTATTGCTTTCTTTATTCCAGGCGTGCTAGCCTTAGCATATTTATCTAAAAAGGGTCATTTCTTTTTGAAGTAATGTATAACTTCAAACTGTTGCTTGTTAATTAGCATCCTATGCAAATCGTTCCAAAAATTAAGTGCGGTCAGTATTTCCTCCTAAAATTTTTTATTGAAGTCTTCGGATGCTTTTCCCAAGATCAATATATGAGCGATAGATTGGACTGTGAATTTAATTTTTCACACTAATATTCATCGTGGGAAAGAGTATTAAAAGGAAGATATGAATGGGATTATTCGGCAATAAATTCCTATAGGAACTTATATTGAAAAAGTTAGCGAAGAACGCAATAAAGAATATCAAACTAAAATTAACCGACGACAGAGATTAGCATTAAATTTGAATAACCAGAAAATTAAGTTTTTAAATTTTTAATGAAATTGCAATTTCTAGTTGAGTCTGCCTTGTAATATATTCGCAGGTCTTTGCCAATTGTAGTTTTGAATGAATTGCTCACATATTTAATCGATTGATAGTCAAATAATTATACTGTTTTACAATCAAATGGAGCAACTTTTTCTTTTTTTTAATTCCTAAATGTATAAAAGGTTTTATTTACAATTTTTTAATACTTCAAAAATATAAACTTTATGGAAGCAATACAAATCACACGCGAAATGATTTTGGATGTATATACAGACTATGTTTTGAGGCATAACGCACGGCCAAAAAATGTTTATACTTTCAGTGATCATCTGGGAATTTCTGAGCAAGATTTTTATCAATTTTTTAGCGGATTTGAACAAATCGAACAGGAATTTATTCAAACTCTATTTGTAAAATCACTTGAGTTAGTAGAAAATTCTGAAACTGAATATAATGAATTCTCTGCAAAGGAGAAAATGCTGAATCTTTACTATGTGTTCACAGAAAATCTGACCATGAACAGGTCATTCGTACTCTTTTTACTTAGTGGCGGAAAAAGGCATGCAATGATGAGACTGATGACTTTAAAAACTCTTCACAAATCGTTCGTTCAAAGCCTTTACTTAGAAAATGTGACGCAGATGGAACATAGGAACAAAGATTTGAAGCGAATCACCGGTAAATCTCGTGAAGAAATTCTTTGGGTACATTTTGTTTCAATCATTGAATTTTGGAGAAATGACACTTCAACAGGATTTGAGAGAACAGATTTATTTATCGAAAAAACCATTGACACAGGTTTTGAATTTATTGACCCAAATCCATTGAAGAAAGTGATAGATCTGGGCAAATTTCTTTATAAAGAAAAATTCAACAAATTTTAGGATGAAAACCCTTAACCAAATCCCCACAGGAAAATTAGAACGCACCACAAACCTGCTGAAAGCGGGCGCTAAAGTGGGTGTCAACTATCTGAAATACTACGGGAATAAAGTCACCAAAACAGATGACGAAGCAAAAGCGATCCTCCACGAAGACAATGCGACGGACATCTACGACAGTCTGAAAGAGTTGAAAGGTTCCGCGCTAAAGGTGGCGCAAATGCTGAGCATGGAGAAAAATATCATGCCCCAGGCGTATGTGGAAAAATTTTCTCTTTCGCAATTCTCCGTTCCGCCACTCTCCGGCGCCCTGGTGAAGAAAAGTTTCAGAAAATATTTCGGTAAAAATCCGGAAGATATTTTTGATGAATTTTCTCCGGAATCTGTGAATGCTGCAAGCATCGGCCAAGTGCATAAAGCACTGAAAGACATGAAAGAACTGGCAGTGAAAATACAATATCCTGGAGTGCGGGAAAGCATCTCTACAGATTTGAAACTCGTAAAACCAATTGCGATGCGAATGTTCAACATCCAAAAAGAAGGTTCGGAAAGATATTTTCAGGAGGTGGAAAACAAACTTTTTGAGGAGACTGATTATGATTTGGAGATGAAACGCAGCATTGAAATTTCTGAAGCGTGCAGCCATATCCCGAACATTAAATTTCCAAAATATTACCCCGAATATTCATCTGAGAGAATCATCACGATGGACTGGCTTCATGGCAAACATTTCTCGGAATATACGAAAACAGACACTACTGAGGAAGAGCGAAACAAGGTTGGGCAGACACTTTGGAACTTCTATATGTTCCAGATTCACAGTCTGAAGCAGGTTCACGCAGATCCGCATCCGGGGAATTTCCTCATCAGTAAAGACGGCGAACTACAAGTGATTGATTTTGGATGTGTAAAGGAAATTCCAGAGGACTTTTACACGCCTTATTTTCAACTTGCAAAAGGTGAACACCTCCAAAATGAGGAATTTTTTAACAAAAAACTTTATGAATTGGAAATCCTTAGCGATAAGGACACACCAAAAGAGAAGGTATTCTTTGCTGAGTTATTCCACGAAATGCTCACCATCTTCACCGAACCGTTTCAATCGACTGAGTTTGATTTCTCGGATGATAAATTTTTCATGCAGATGGCAAATATTGGTCAGAAATACAGCAAAATGACTGAGCTGCGCGAAATGAATACTAACCGTGGATCCAGACATTTCATCTACCTGAACCGTACATTTTTCGGGTTGTATAATATGATGCACGACCTAAAAGCGAAAGTCAAAACTCGCGAGTGGGAACAATTATAAGGTAGAGCAAACCGTTTTTTAATGAAAATTTCAAAGCAATATAACCAATCATTATGAAAAATATTTTAATCATCGGTGGATCCTCCGGCATTGGGAAATATTTGGCTGAAAATTTAAGCGCTGAACATCATATTATTGCAACATACCGAAATCATGAGATTAAAAACGAAAATATAAAGTCGTACCAGTTGGATGTCACCAAAGATTATTTGGACCTTGATTTACCCGAGGTTTTGGATGGCGTTGTCTATTGCCCGGGTAATATTTCTTTGAAGCCATTTACGAGGTTTAGTCCTGAAGATTTTTTAAAAGATTACGAACTGCAGTTTTTGGGCGCCGTAAAAATTTTACAATATGCGATGCCAAATCTTAAAAAATCTGCGAACGCATCCGTAGTATTATTTTCCAGCGTCGCGGCGCAGAAAGGCTTTGCTTTTCACAGTTTGGTAGCGCCCCACAAGGCAGCTCTGGAAGGTTTTACAAAGGCTATGGCTGCGGAATATGCTCCGAAAATCCGGTTCAATTGTATCGCTCCTTCCCTCACGCAGACCAATCTTTCCGCTGGAATTTTGAGTAATGAAGAGAAAATTAAAAAAATGGGGGAACTTAACCCCATGAAAAGAGTTGGCCAGCCACAAGATATTGGGGATTTTGCATCCTATCTTTTGTCGGATAAGGCAAGTTGGATTACCGGACAAATCTTCCATATAGACGGCGGTTCATCTGTAATATAAAAGTAAATTTGCAATGCGATGCAAAATATAGGAATAATTGGTTTTGGCTGGCTTGCCAGCCGATTCGCGAAAATATATGCCGAAAAATATCAGATTTTCCCGACTACAACTTCGCCTCAAAAACTATCGAGGTTGAGGAATGAAGGCTATGAGGCAACATTAATCAATTTTGAACGCAGCAGTTCCCACATTTCGCAATGGGAAACAATTACAGAACTGGATGCCGTTATAATCAGCGTTCCCCTATCCGTTCGGTTTGATTCTATCACGAATGTTAATCAAAAAATTGAAAGCATTATCAAGTTTGTGGGAGACTTCCGCGGACAAATTATTTTAATCAGTTCCACAGGGATTTACTCGCAGGAATTGGGAATTTATCACGAAAATGATGTTGATCCGTCAATAGTTGTTACCGAGAAAGATTTTGTTGAGAAATTTCCTCAAACAACAATTTTAAGATGCGGCGGATTGATGGGCGATGACCGTTATATATCCAAATACCACATTACCAAGGACTTGGATCAGACAGTGAATTACATCCATTTTGCGGATGTTTCTAAAGTAATCGATAGGGTTTTAGTTGAAAATATCGCGAGCGAGGTTTTGAATATAGTTGCACCAAACCATCCGACCAAAAGGCAAGTTTTAGAATTTGAAAAACATAAAACTATAATCCAGGAACCGAATCCAAAGGAACGCATTGTATCCTCTGAGAAACTGCTACTGAAATATGGCTATGAATTTGAATTTCCTAATCCGCTGTACTTTAAAAATGCTTAATTCTTTTTAGCATAAAAAAATTCTTCAATGATTTTATATCTATGCGAAAACACCTTCATCAGACGTTTTTCGATAGCGTTTCCCGCCACTAAGTTCCCCAAAATCCCAAGTGGAAGTTTGTAGTTTACGATATCCGTCATCAATACCTTGCCATCAGCAGTTTCCTGAAAATGGTGTTCGTGATGCCACATCACATACGGACCAAAACGCTGCTCGTCTACGAAAAACTGTTTCTCGCGGAGATGCGTAATTTCCGTCACCCAATTGCTATCTACACCCGGTAAAATCCCTATTCTATAGGTGATGATTTGCCCTGTGTAGGTCTCATTACCGGGATTATTCGTGATGGAGAATTTCATATCCTCCGGAGTTATGCGATCGAGATTTTGTGGTCGGGAAAAGAAATCCCAAACCTCATCTAATGGCGCATTAATGATTTGTTCCGAACGAAGCGTGTATATCCCGGATTGTTTGTTTATTTTGATATTCATGACACAATTTTATTATTTATTTCAAGACTATAATTCCATTTTCTGCGAAGCCACTCAAAAATCAAAACACTGCCGTACAACATACTGAAACAGTAGAACGAATCTTCAATCGGCATTGTTCCGATCCGGATTCCCAAGTTTTCATGGTTATCATAATACACTACTGGATTTTCTGTGTAAGAACCCGTCAGAGCGGAATTAACAAAGTAAAATGGAATATAAATTAAAATATAGCTGAGGAAGAATCTTTTGATGAAAGGCCATCTAAAGATGGACTGTAGCAGCATCAAAATTGTAAAAACGCCGAAATTTACGAAGGTGTAACTGCGAGAGAAATTCATCACCGTAATTGTAAGACCGACAAAAAATAGAATTACCGTGAGTAACTGAGCTGCCCTATCTGACAATATTAATTTAGGAAAAAAATATTCCAAAGTATAATGAATGAAATTGCTGGAATAGGGTATCAATAAAAAGAAAAGCCATTCCTCCAAAGGTAGTTTTAGGAAATGAACCCCTATTAAATATTGATCATTGAACCACCAAACTTTGGAATAAGCAAAATAGACATCCCAAACCAAAAAAAACAAACCGACAAAGATTATCGACAAGAAATAGGGTTTCCAAAACCTAATAAAGTGCATCCATCTCTTCTCAAAACTGAAAAGAAACGGCAGGGCAAAGCTCGACAAATCGAGTATGATATAATACCACTTCTCCAATTAACTCGCCTTAGTAGATGATTTTGCTTCACGAAAATATTTCAATGGCACAAAGAGCATCCCAAAACACTCACCTTCCTCTTTGCCCAGATGCTTATGATGAATTTTATGCGCTTTTCTCAATCCCCGAAAATACCAGTTATTGGTCTTGTCAAACCATTTGAATCTCCTGTGAATAAGTACATCATGGATCAAAAAATAACATATACCGTACAATAAAATGCCAAGACAGACAAAAAAAAGCCATGTGATTCCGCCAACTGTTCCGTAGTACATTCCCGTCATACAGGGCACCGCAAATAGGACGAAATAGAGGTCGTTTTTCTCAAAAGTGTGCTTATAACCCGGTTCATGGTGGTCTTCATGCAAATACCAGCCGATCCCGTGCATCACATATTTATGCATGAGCCAGGTGACGCCCTCCATGCAGACGAAAACGCACAAAGTAATCAGAATATATTGAAGTGTAGCCATTTTTTTATCATTGAATTATTACCGTCGAATTTAAAATATATATTATCAAAGATTTTTACAACAAAAAACTAAGATTTTTCATTAAAACCATTTCACCGAGTAAATACGCTTTTCGCGCATTAGAAAGCCTGATCCGTTTTTCCATAAGATGTTGCGGCCTACAAGCCTGAATTTTCCGAAATAGATGGATGTAATATTTGTACGCAAGATACACCGCAACTTTACTGGTGATCGGTAGTTTTTTAATCCCTATCAAGGCATGTGCAAAGTCCTTAGCAATGTCTTCCTCGATTTCCTGTTTATGGCATTCCGTGAAATTCTGGAAATCAACATCCGGAAAATAAGTACGGTTCAGTTCTTGGAAATCGGCATTCAAATCTCTCAGGAAATTTATCTTCTGAAAGGCCGCACCAAGGCTTTGTGCATGAGGTTTCAGTTTTTCATATTCATCTACATCGCCATTTACAAACACCTTAAGACACATCAAACCAACCACTTCCGCACTTCCGTAGATGTACTCTTTATATTTGAAGTCATCGAGGTTTTTAATTTCACCCAAATCCATCCTCATCGAATGTAAGAAAGTATCCACCAGATCCAGCGGAATTTTTTTTTCGGTAATGGTTTTACAAAAAGAATTGATGACCGGATTTAAAGAAATTCCAATCCTTAGCGCTTCATTATAATCCCTCACAAAATTATTAAGCAGCAATTCTTTATCATAGTCATGAAAAGTATCCACAATTTCATCAGCGAGACGCACGAATCCATAGATATTGTAGATGTGCTGGCGGATTTCAGGCGAAAATAAGGTGCTTGCCGTAGAAAATGAAGTGCTGTATTTCTCCGTTACGATTTTGGAGGTAAGGTGCGAAACATTTTCAAAAATTTTCAGATTATCCATTGATGATGAGTTTATTGATGATGTATTCTGAAACGACTTTCCCGGAAATAAGCGCAGGTGGCACCCCGGGACCGGGAACCGTTAGCTGCCCGGTGTAAAAGAAATTTTTTAATTTTTTATTTCTAATGGACGGCCGAAGTACTGAAGTTTGCAATAATGTATTTGCAAGGCCATAGGCGTTTCCTCTGCACGAGTTGTATCTTTCTTTAAAATCATTCACACCGAAAGACCTCTTAAAAACCACGGCATCTCTTAGGTTTTCGCCGGTGCAATCTTCCACTCTCCTCATGATGATTTCAAAATATTTCTCGTGAATTTCCTCATTATCATTCAAATCCACGGCAACAGGAATCAGGAAAAAACCAATCTCTTTTCCTTCCGGACAAAGCGAATCATCAGTTTTTGATGAAAAGTTTGCGTAGAACAATGGGGCTTTAGGGAAAACTTTGGTATCGTAAATTTCCTTGGCATGTTCCTCAAAATCAGTGTCAAAGAATAAATTATGATGATGAAGATTTTTAACTTTCCGATCAAAGGCCACATAAAATAAAATGGATGATGGCGCAAAGGTTTTCTTTTTCCAAGACTGCTCCGTATAGTTTTTGTTTTCGCCCAGTAGTTTTTCTGTGTGAGCATAATCTGCGCCAGAAATTACAACATCGCTCGGATATAAATTTTCAGCGGTTTTTACCGCAATTACTTTCCCATCGTCAGATTCAAAGCCTGTGACATTGGTGTTTGTTTGAAACTCAACTCCTAATTCATTTGCTAATTTTACCATCCCAAGTGCAACAGAGTTGAAACCCCCTTTTGGATACCAAGTCCCCAAACCAAAATCTGCATAATTCATAAAGTTGTAGAAAGCGGGTGTATTGTTTGGTTTCGCACCCAGGAATAGCACGGGAAATTCCAAAATACTCCTTAGTTTAGGATTACTAATCTGGCTTCTAATCTGCTGAGAAATAGTAGTGAAAAATAACGGAAGTCTGGTCGCAGTTTTCGGCGTTACAATTTCCATTAATGATAATCCTGGCTGGTAAACAAGATCCTGCATAGCAATTTCATAGTTTTTCTTACAGTTATCCAGAAATTTTAGAAGTTTGTTGCCACTACCCTTTTCAATATTCTCAAACACCTCTGCAATTTGTAGCGGATCCGAACCCACATCCACAAAATCATCTTTACCAAAAACAACTCTGTAAGCAGGCGCCAGTTTTTCAAGTTCGTAGTAATCTGAAACTTTTTTCCCAAAATCAGAAAAAAATCTTTCAAAAACATCTGGCATCCAATACCAGCTTGGTCCCATATCAAATCGGTACCCGTCTTTCTCCCACATAGAGGCGCGGCCGCCGAGTTGTTCATTTTTTTCTAAAACCAATACGTCATGCCCTGCTTTTGCAATATAGCACGCAGCACTAAGCGATGAAAAACCAGAACCTACGATGACGACCTTTGACATGATGATAAAATGACAACAATTATTAATCTCCAAATTTATACTTATTTTTGAATTAAAGACAAATATGTTACTATATTTCTGAAACAAATGTGCTTTTAACCTTTTTCGTTCGGAATTTCGAGGTTGTTAGAGAACCGATCGGCATACCGCACCGTCTCTTTCATCTATTCATCACTAGCGCCGTGCATGGATTTCAGGTGAATGTATCCGTTATATATATTTTGTCCGTAGTTTTTTGCGAATCTAAGAGGTGTTCCATGGTGGCATTGGTCTCTTTGAACATTCCGGAATTCAGAAAAACCTTCGATGTTTTTTCTATGATAGGATTTATTGATCATTTTACACCACCTCTTCCTCGGTAAATGCGGCGCAGCACACAACATTACACTTGCGGGAGGCGCAATAGGGACAATCAAGAATGCAGTGGTTTGTCAATAAAATTTCGAGCAGAGAAATACACCGTCCATCCTCCATGTAACTGTGGCAAATCCCGCTGGAATGGCTGTTCCCGAGGCTGCCGTTATTAGTTTTTCATTTGCCACTGCTTGGAAGAGCACGACACTTCACACCTATCTTCTTCGGCCAAGATTCTACGCTTTTCCGTCAGTCTTTCAAAATCCATAAATAGTTGTTTCTCAACTTTAAAAATTATAAAACCGTACGGTACTCAGTTTCAAATTCAGTTAAAACTTTATTTTTCATAGGTATGAAATGGCATCTTTATGAAATTTAGTTTGCCTAGATTAATAAGATAAGTTTCTATTGATAGTAATTTATTTAAAAATTAATATTCATGTAAACTACGCTCAAGTTTAAGGTTATATTTTTGTAGTGTGAAACAGTTTTTAAAACTATTGAAAATATCTTGTGCGATCGTTATCGGAAGTTTTTCCCTTAGCTGCGCAGATTCGCGGGACACTATTAAGATGAAGGGTTCTGACACGGAAGTAAACCTCGCAGTGGAACTCGCCGAAAAATTCTACGAGCGAAATCCGGATATTTCTATTGCCGTTTCAGGTGGTGGCTCCGGTTTGGGAATTGCTTCTTTGTACAACGGGCAGGCAGATATTGCCAATTCATCGCGCCCGCTTTCGGATGAAGAAGTTCAACTTTTTAAGGAAAAAAACATCGAACTCATCACCAATGTATTTGCCGAAGATGCCACAGCTTTTGTGGTGAACAAAGATGTCCCGCTGGTGGAAATCGATGTTCCTACGCTGGCGAAAATCATGTCCGGGGAAATCTCCAATTGGAAATCTATAACTGGCAGGGATTTGCCCATCAATATCTACGGACGCCAAAGCAGCTCCGGGACCCACTCTTTCGTTCAAAAAAAATTAAAAATCAAGTATTCCAAACACGCCAAGGAAATGAATGGGAACGCCCAGATCATGGAGGGTATAAAGGTAGATCCATCTGGCATTGGCTATGTGGGCGCGGGATATTTGTTGCAAAAAGGAACTAACATTCCTACGGTAAAATCGTTGAAAATTGCTCCGGAAAAAGGACAGCCTGCCATCTCTCCGCTGGATTACGAGGCGATTCAAAATAAAAATTATTTCTTCCAAAGACCTTTATTTCAGTTTATTCCGAAAGAATCTCTGGCAAAGGTAAAGCCTTTTATTGATTTTGAAAAATCACCAATCGGGAAGAAAATCATCAGCAATTCCGGGTATTATAATGTAGAATAATCATGAAGACAAACATTTTATACAGAGAGCGACAAAATACCGGCTTCAGATGGCTGTTTAAAATCACCGGACTTCTGGTGATAGCTGTGTTGGGCGGTATTTTCCTGATGCTGATGTGGAATACTTTTGCATTCTTTATTGATTATTCTCCGCTGGATTTTATTTCGGGCGCGCAGTGGGATCCTTCCAGTTTTTCATACGGAATCCTTCCGCTGGTAGTCAGTAGTATTTTAGTGACTTTGGGGGCGATGATTATCGCTGTTCCGCTTGGTATTGGCACGGCAACTTTTCTTTCAGAATATTGTCCGCCTAAAATCAAAACTTATCTAAAACCCGCTATAGAAATGTTGGCTGCGGTGCCATCTGTGGCCATCGGTTTCTTGGGAATTGTGCTCTTGGGTCCGGGTATTGCGGACATTACCAACCAAGCCAACGGACTAAACGCTCTGAATGGTGCAATTTTATTGGCCATTATGGCGCTTCCCACCATCATCACCGTGAGTGAAGATGCGATAAACGCAGTGCCACAAACTTATCGTGAAGCCAGCTACGGAATAGGCGCAGATAAATGGGAAACCGTACGGAAAATTGTTTTGCCGGCTGCTGCACCAGGAATCATCGCTGCGGTGATGCTGGGCGTAGGCCGTGCGATTGGCGAAACCATGACGGTGCTAATGGCTACTGGTAATGCAGCTGCTTTCCCGAATAGTTTTTTCGATTCTGTGCGTACCATCACGGCGACCATTGCCATAGAAATGGGTGAGGTTCCGTACAATACCACCCATTATTTCGCACTATATGCCATTGCGGCTGTATTGTTTATGATGACTTTGGTTGTTAATATTTTAGGTGAACATTATGTTAATAAATTCAGAAAATTCCATGCGATATAAATGAAAAAATTGAACAAATTTCTGGAATGGATCGTCCTGCTGTTTTGTACTGGCACGGTTTTGCTATTTCTGGGTGTAATTCTTTATGATTTAGTGGTGAAGGGTGCTCCTGCACTTTCATGGGATTTTATTTTTTTCCAACCAGAAAAGGCGATGACGGCTGGCGGAATTTTCCCTGCCATCATCGGTACCATATTTTTAACCTTACTCACGGCGCTATTCTGTATTCCGTTCGGGATTTGTTGTGCCATTTACCTTAATGAGTATGCCGCTGATGGCTGGCTAACACGCATTATCCGCGCAAGTATTCGAAATCTTTCTGGTATTCCTTCCATTATTTATGGTCTTTTTGGTTTGGCATTATTTGTACAGGGCTTAGGCTTGGGTACATCCATGCTTTCCGCGGGACTTACCTTGGGACTTCTATCTCTGCCCTACATCATTACCACTACAGAGGAATCTCTCCGCAGAATTCCCAATTCCACGCGCGAGGCTGCGCTCGGGATTGGTGCTACGCAATATGAAAGTATCCGAGATGTCGTTCTACCATCAGCATTGCCGGGGATTCTAACTGGTGTGGTGCTTACGCTATCGCGGGCTGCTGGGGAAACAGCACCCATCCTTTTCACCGGTGTGGCTTTTTTTATCACGGGGAGTTCTGTTCAGATAAACCAAGAATTTATGGCTTTGCCATACCACCTTTATATGCTTTCTACCCAGCATCAGGCAATCGAGCAGGTTCGTCCGCTGGCATATGGTACCGCGCTGGTTCTGATTTGCGTGGTTTTTTTCCTGAGTCTCACTGCATTCTACATCCGACATCAATACTCTAAAAATGAACGATAATATAAAACTTTCGGCAGACAATGTAAACCTTTGGTTTGGCGAAAAACATACGCTGAAAGGTGCCTCTGTAAAATTTATTAAAAATGAGGTCACTGCGCTGATAGGCCCTTCGGGTTGCGGAAAAAGTACCCTTTTGCGTTGTTTCAACCGTATGCACGACCTGAATAGTGAGGTTAGGATTGAAGGAAAATTAATGCTGGATAATCAAGATATCTACAATCCGAGTGTTTCTGTGACAGAATTCCGCCGCCGCATCGGTATGGTTTTCCAGAAGGCAAATCCATTTCCGAAAAGTATTTACGAAAACATCAATTACGGTTTGAAAATCAACGGCGTACCCGATAAAGACCGACCTGAAATCATAGAACAATCCTTAAAAGAAAGTTTTTTGTGGGAAGAAGTGAAGGAAGATTTAAAAAAACCTGCCACGCGGATGTCCGGTGGTCAGCAACAGCGCCTATGCATCGCACGAACAGTAGCCCTTCGCCCGGAAGTAATTCTGATGGACGAGCCTTGCTCTGCATTGGATCCGATTTCAACTAAAAAAGTAGAAGAACTCATCCAAGAATTGAAAAAAGATTTCACCATCGTTATCGTAACCCACAATATGCAACAGGCTCAGCGTGTGGCAGATAAAACAGTTTTCATGTACCTCGGCGAAGCCATAGAGGCTGGTCCTACGGAACAAATCTTTCATAATCCTCAACACGAACTGACCCAAAAATATATCCGCGGCGCGTTCGGATAGTGCTTGTCACTGGTTAAAAATAAAAACAGATTCGTTAATGGGTCTGTTTTTATCTTTTTTGTGCTTTTCATTTAATGATGGTTATTTTAGCTTAAATAACTGTAATTAAGACTTAACCAGCATTTACTCCGCAGTGATGTTGAGTGCCCCAAGTTCCAAAACAGACAGTTTCGGCAGTCTGATTTACCTGTTTGTTGTAATATGCTTGCAGGCGTTTATCAATTCATTTTAAATAATTTCGTAGTTTTGAATGAGATTAATCGTATGTTTAATCAATTGATAGCCAGTTAAAAAAATGATTTTTTTGATCGAAAGCACCATCTTTTTCATTTTTTAATTCCCAAGTGCTCAAAAGGTAAAACTAAAATATATTTTTTATGATACCACTATTATACAAGCTATTATCGGGTAATTTTGACCTTCGGTAAGACATGAGAATGTTGGAGCAAAATTTGAAAACTTTTCATTAGCGAAAGGAAAAAACGCCTAAATTATGACGAATTTTATGGGTCAACACACCAGTGGCAAAAACTACACAGCATGGAGGAAGTAATTATTTTGAAATAATAGGAGGTGAAATAAATGCCTAAAAAATAAAATATAATCCGAAAAGAAAAGTTTGCTTACCAAATCATTTACCGGAAAATAGCATCCGAAAAATAGGATTGTCATATATAAAGACAGTTTTTGGGGATTTCTATAGATAATAAACATAAAAGCGAAAAAATTTGAACCAAAATATTCCACTTGCCGAACTGCTCCGTCCGAAAAACCTCGAAGAAGTTCTGGGACAAGAACACCTGACGGGCGAAAGCGGCACAATACGCAAAATGCTGGAAAATGATGCGCTAGGATCCCTAATACTCTGGGGGCCGCCCGGCACTGGGAAAACCACGCTTGCGGAAATTATCTCCGAGAAATCAGGTCGGAAATTCTTTAAACTCTCGGCGGTATCCTCCGGGGTGAAAGATGTGCGCGATGTGATCGAAGAGGCCAAAAAACAAAACCTTTTTTCGGGAAAATCGCCCATTCTTTTCATTGATGAAATCCACCGGTTCAACAAATCCCAACAAGATTCCCTGCTACACGCCGTGGAAAAAGGTTGGATCGTACTGATAGGCGCGACTACGGAAAATCCGAGTTTCGAGGTGGTTTCCGCACTGCTTTCGCGGTCGCAGGTTTATATTTTAAAACCATTGGGTTTTGAAAAACTGGAAGAACTGTCAGAAATTTCACTCAAAAAATTTAACGAAATCCATGGGACGGCCTTTGTTTTGAAGGATAAGCAGGCCTTTATACAATACTCCGGCGGCGATGCGCGAAAACTAATCAGCTCCGTGGAACTGGTTCTGAATCAGTTTAAAAACTCAAAAAAAACAGAGATTTCTAATGATGATGTGATGTTGGTTTTGCAGGAAACCATGGCGCTATACGATAAAAATGGCGAGATGCACTACGACATTATTTCTGCATTTATAAAATCCATGCGCGGCTCCGACCCTAATGCGGCGGTGTACTGGCTCGCGCGGATGCTGGTGGGCGGCGAGGACATCAAATTCATAGCGCGGCGCATGCTGATTTTAGCAGCCGAAGATATCGGGTTGGCGAATCCTAACGCCCTGGTGATGGCGAATAACTGCTTTCAGGCCATCAATGTCATCGGGAATCCAGAGGCACGGATTATCCTGAGCGAAACGGCGGTCTATCTGGCGGTCTCTCCGAAATCCAATTCTGCTTATACGGCCATCAATGAAGCGATGGCGTTCGTGAAAAAAACCGGAAACTTACCCGTACCGCTCCACCTGCGCAACGCCCCGACAAAACTGATGAAAGACTTGGACTACGGTAAAGACTATAAGTATGCACACTCCCACCAGGGCAACTTTGCCGATCTGGAATTTCTACCTGAAGAAATTCGCGGCACCAGTTTTTACCGACCAGGGGATAACGCCACGGAGAAAAAAATCCGAGACGAACTAGTGAAAAAATGGAAGGGTAAGTATTAGGGAATTAAATTTCAGGAAATCCTAAAGACTTAAAATACTCATAATTTTGATTATAAATTTTTTCTGGCCTAGTTTCATCATTATCACTACCTAAGGGAAGATAAATAATTAAACCTTGCCTCGCCCTGGTCATCAAAACACGATAAGCATTTTTCAGATAACTTTGCGTCGCATCATTTCGGATAGTGTTCCACTTGGCACCTATAAAATTTTTATAAACCCAAGTTCCGTTTTCAAAATACATATTGATATCCCAAGCCAAACAAACATAATCGATTTCCAAACCTTGGATGTCAAATTCTGTCGCAACCTCTTCTAAAAAATAAGATGAACGTACATCATCTGCAGTATTCAAAAACCAATTGGGTGCATCTATTTCATTTTTCACATGTATCCCAACAGCACGCAATCTACGTCCACCGGAACTTGCTACCATACCAATTCTTTCTGTACCTAAAGCCTTACTACGAAGCCAAAACTTTGCTGTCTCCAAATTTCTAGTAATATAAATGGGATAATTTTCCTGAATTTCTAAAAATATTTCTTTTGATTTCTCAATGTTGTTTTCGAGAATGTAGTGAACTAAAGCAGAAACTTTTTCAGAACGGAAAGAACGTATGGAAGTCGAAAGGTGTAAGTCATTTTCTTGATGCGCATTGTTTTTCAGCCAATTTTTCAGTTCTTCAACAGAAAGGTAATCTTGATCGGCAAGTATTTTATTTGAAACAAAAATTTCCCAATTCTGATAATGATTTCTTAACGCTGAAATCCATTCGGAAATCCCTGATTCACCCTTATTAATTTCCTGCCCTCCCCCGATTAAACAAACTACTGCGCACCAATCTTCGTGACGGTTCATTACATCAATTAAAAATTCCGGTTCAGACATTTCAAAATTCTCAATGCCTTTCTTTCGTTTCATAAAACCAGAAACCTGCTCTTTTTGCCAAGCCCTCTGCGCTTCATCAAAAATGGCGATTTTTTCAAAAGGAATTTTAGCTTCTGTAGGTTTTGTAGCTAAATATTCATCCCGGAAATGATGAATGTTTTGAATAAATTTCACAACTTTTCTTGCAGATTCTTTTTTAGAAATAGCTTTGCATACTTCTTTAGATGTAATAAATTCATCTCTCGCTAAGGCTTCCTGGAGAACTTTAACAAGAGGGCCATTTCCTGAGAGAAACACCGCATGATCATCTTCATCTATTGTTTTACGGAGGTTTGCAATATTGAGCCCTGCCAAAGTTTTTCCTGCACCGGGAACGCCAGTTAAAAAAATAATGGATTTCTTATTATGACGTTTAGAATAATCAATAATATCGGAAATTCTATTTGAAGTCACTGAAAGATTTTCGGCACCTGCATCACTTCTTGAAATTTCCTGGACACTATGGTTTCTATATAAAGCCTGTGCTGCCTCTATAATAGTTGGAGTAGGTTTATAAGCAGAATTTTCCCAACTTTCAGGATTTATGTAGTGTTCCGATTTTAATTCTAATATTTTGGATATATCCTCAGCTAAAAACTCTTTATTCGTTCTGATTGTTTGAAACAAATTCTCTGTAATTACTAAACTAACTTCCCGATTTATTGCATTTGTAGAAACTAAAACAGGTATTAATTTTTCATTATGGCTGCCTTCATGAAAATTTTGCAAATCCAATGCATAATCTAAAACTTGATCTACGGCATATTTTTGATGTTTATTATCACCTGTTTTAAATTCAATTAAAAATATTTTGTCATCAATAATAAGAACGTTATCGATGCGTTTTCCCATTCTTGGAATTGAAAATTCAAAATAAATTTGACCTTCAGCAAAGTTTTTTAATTGATCCTTGAGAATTCTAATTTGTAAAAACCATGAGTTTTTTGTCAGGTCATTTAAATCGTGGGCGTGTGCAGCACTTAATTTTCCAAAAATAAAATTTTCATCATCATGCAAAAATTTTTGAATTGGACTGGAATAATAATATCTTTTCATTTTAATTAATCCTTTGACATATCCCTTTAGTTAATGATTGTTTTGTAAGTAAAATGAGGGGGTTTCATAATCCTATGCAGTAGATCATCGAAAATTTTACCTATCAGGGAACTTCTGTTAAAGTGATAAGTATACTCGTTTAGATACTCTTGCAAGTCTCCAGCCTGATGGTGTAACCTCTGAGCCTACCCTTAAAATTCATAATAACTGAGTGAAGTTAGGGAAGTTTTCTCTTTTTTACCCGAATTTGTTTGCATTTTTCGCACTCAAAACCAATGCTCCTTTAGATTGCAGAAAGATGATCTATGTAGTCTCTATCTGTAGAGCACTTTGCTTGAAAATCAAAAATTAAGTCCGATTTATTTACTGTCTAAAATTTTCTTCCTAATAATTATATAAACATAAGGCATTTTAGTATTATATAAAAGGATAAGTCAATTAATTCCTCTATTCCCTAAGCAAAAACTCGGGATAATTGCCCAAAAATTTAACTTTTGCACCTATGGATTCTAACTCTTCCATGGCGTTGTAGTATAGTGCATCCTCCCATTTACCTTCAATATTCACGAAAAAGAAATATTTTCCCAAACCTATTTTCAAAGTACGGCTCTCGATTTTGGAAAGGTTCATCTTTCGCCATGCAAACACCGAGAGAACCTGGTGAAGACCGCCCGCATGATCATCCTGCAGCGTGATGAGCAGCCCTGTTTTGAATGTATCTGGTTGAATATCAATATTTAAATCAGAATTCTGTTTTGAAAAAACGATAAACTTGGTGTGGTTTTGCTCAAAATCGTGGATGTTTTCATGCAAAATTTTCAATCCATACAGTTTTGCGGCAAAAGAATTGGCGACCGCCGCCCAAGGCTCGTTTGGATGTTCGAAAACCCATTTCGCCGCCGCCGAGGTAGAACTAAAGTCCTGAACCTCCACAGCTGGGAAATGTTTTTCTCGAAAATGAAAGGTTTGCGCCAATGCCTGCGGATGCGAAATTATTTTGTTAACAAATTGATTATCAGGATGTACTAATAGGTGGTGGGAAATCGGCATCACGGCCTCCGCACAGATGCAGATATCCTCAAAATGGTACAGATAATCAAGCGTCATGGAAACCGTACCCTCGATGGAGTTTTCCAAAGGCACCACGGCCAAATCCACCTTACCACTGGCAACAGCATCAAAACAATCTAAAATACTGGTCTGTGGCAGCAACGGCGTATTCTGGAAAATCTGTGAAGCAGCAATCTGTGTGAAACTTGCCTGCGGGCCGAGGTAAGCAATCTTCATTTTTTTTATATTTGAAACAAAAGTATGAAACTTTAGCATAAAAACTTCACCGTACCAAAGCGGCGAAACCTTATCTTTGCTCAAACAAAAACTTAAGCGTTATGAAATTTTTTATAGACACTGCAAACCTTGACCAAATCAAAGAAGCACAGGAACTCGGCATATTGGATGGGGTGACCACAAACCCTTCGCTCATGGCAAAAGAAGGCATAAAAGGCACCGAGGCTATACTACAACACTACAAAAATATATGCGAAATTGTAGACGGGGATATTTCCGCTGAGGTGCTTTCCGTGGATTTTGAAGGTATGGTGCGCGAAGGCGAGGAACTGGCTGCACTACATGAAAACATCGTCGTGAAAATCCCGATGGTGAAAGACGGTATTAAGGCTCTGAAATATTTTTCAGATAAGGGTATTAAAACCAATTGCACTCTGATTTTTTCGCCGGGCCAGGCACTCTTGGCAGCCAAAGCCGGCGCGACTTATGTGTCTCCGTTCTTAGGGAGATTAGATGATATTTCGGTGGACAGTTTAAAACTCATCGAAGATATCCGCTTAATTTTTGATAATTATATGTTTGAAACAGAAATACTTGCAGCCTCCATCCGCAATCCAATGCACATCATCAACTGTGCGAAAATCGGTGCAGATGTCATCACTTCTCCACTGGCCTCTATCCTTGCATTGCTTGCGCACCCGCTTACCGACAATGGTTTGGCGACTTTCGTGGCAGATGCGAAAAAGTTGGCTTAAAAGTGTATTTTTTCAAAAGAAAGTGTACTTATCATTAGAGAGGGGTTTCTATTTTGAAATTAAGAATATAAAGTTGTGTTTTTTGCCATGAAAAGAAAAATAATCAGGTTTCGATTATTTTTCTTTTGTAATACTCCTTTTTTCTTCTTTTTAGGGTTTCAGATTTGATTTACTATCTGATTTTCAGAACTTCGTATGCTCTTCCAAATTAAACATTGGCAGGAGTAAGATTCATCTGAGATTCGTGGTAGTGCTCGTTGTTGTATCGGTCTCCAAATACTTCCGAGGCCTCTACCATTTCCTCCGGACGGTAGTAATGATGCTCTTCTTATTTATACGCCTCTATCGCCTTGTTTATCACATCTACTTGCTGTTGAAGTGTGGTGCTGGTAGGGTTAGCTTTTAGGACTTGCATCTTTTTAGCGAGCCCGTCTTTCAGCATTTGGGAAATCATCATTTTTGCTTGCGGATTATCGGCTATTTGAGATTTTGTCTGAAGCAAAACTTTCGTCAGATTTTCTGTGGCTTTCATGTTATCGGAAGTCATGATCCAGTTGAAGCCATCTTCCGCTGCTGCGCCCATTTCAGGATTTTGGAATTTTATAAAAGGATAAAACGCTGCTGTAGAAGCTATCGCGTGCATCTGTTTTTCAATTTTGTTTTTCACAATTGTTGGAAGCAGCGTGGCTATCAGATTTTCATCTGCATTTTCCAAATCTATTTTATCGGCCAATGACGCCACACGAGAAGGATCTATTACTGAAATCGCGGAAAGCGAATTTCCTTTCACGGAATTGGAAACTGCACCCATCCCCTTCTCAAATATGGGTAGATATTTGCGGTCCTTGGTTTTTGACAAAGCCGAAATAGCGGCTCCTTGTACCAAAGTTTTCGGGTCGGAAGTTGCCATTTTTTCAACTTCGGTGAGCGCAGATTTTTGTTCCGGTTTTGTTAAATCCAATGCGGCCAACGCCTTCATTCTTATTCTAAAAAAGGGATCTTTCAGTGCAGCAGCAAGGATTTTTAATGCTACCGGATTTTTTGCCAAGGCAATAGAAGCTGCATCCACTGCTTTGTATCGGCTCAAAAAATCCTTTGAATTTTGATATTGAGCCAAATACTGTTCGGCGGACTTATCTTCCTGAATTTCTGCCAACAGGACGCCATCAGCATTGATGTTAATGAAATCTGGATTTTTCCCTGCCGGCAAAGTGATCAAGTTTTTCTCTTTTGCATCTACCCAAACCGTTCTGCGCGTAGGTTTTCCATTCTCATACACATCTATTGAAAGCGGGAATTGGAACGCAGGCTGCGATTGGATGATGGTGAGTAAGGTCTGTTGCTTTACAGGCTCGTAGGAGTAACTGTAAGAAATTTTTGGGTGGTTGCTACCGAAATACCATTGATTAAAGAACCAATTCAAATCCTTGCCGGAAACTTTCTCCATGGACAAACGCAGTTGGTGCGCCTCGCCATTTTTGTATTCGTTGGTTTTCAGGTAGTCAGTAAGTCCACCAAAAAACGCTTCATCACCTAAATAATTCCTCAACATGTGCAAAATTGAGCCGCCTTTGTTGTAGGAGATTAAATCGAAAACATCTTCGCGAGACTCATACCCGAAACGCACCAAATCTTTATTGTGGTCTTTCGAAGTATGTTTGTATTGGGCAATATCCGTCATCAAGTGATAATCTGCGGCGTCTTTTCCATATTTGTATTCGTTCCAAAGATATTCGGAATAGTTTGCAAATGACTCATTTACAGTAATATTGCTCCAACTTTCAGTCGTCACCAAATCTCCGAACCAATGGTGGAACAATTCGTGTGCAATAGTATTTTCCCAACGGTTTTCATCGGCAAGATCGCCCGGTTTTTGTTGCGCAGCCTCCATGTGGAGCGTTGCAGTGGTATTTTCCATCGCACCGGAAACGAAATCGCGACCTACAATTTGCGCATATTTTGCCCACGGATAATCATAACCGAGTTTTTTTGAAAAGAATTCGATCATCTCCGGTGTCATCCCGAAGATTTGTTTTGCGTATGGCTCATATTCTTTTTCCACATAATAATCCACCGGAATACTGCGCCATTTGTCCTTCACAATAGCGTATTCGCCTACACCCATGAAAAACAGATACGGTGAGTGGCGCTTATCCATCACCCAGTGGTCGGTGCGCATCACGCCTTCATTTTTGGAATCTTTCAGAAGGCCATTCGAAAGCGTGACATATTTGTCTGGAACGGTCATGTAGATTTCCTGGGTGGTTTTTTGGTTAGGTTTGTCGATGGTTGGGAACCAAGCCGAACTGCTTTCGGTTTCGCCCTGCGTCCAAATTTGGGTGGGTTTTCCGCTCTCTTTTCCTTGAGCATTAATGAAATAAAGCCCTTTATTATCTGTAATCGCAGCACTTCCGGCAGATTTCACTTCGTTCGGGCGCGCGGTATATTTTATGTAAACAGTGTAATCCTCGTTGCGATTGTAAGTCTTTCCGAGATTGATTTTGAGCATATCATCTTTATAATCATACTTTAGCGGAGATTTTGAGCCGTTTTTATCCAACGCTACCTCGTGAATCAGCATGGCTTTGGCATTCAGAACCAAAGAATCTGTCGGGTAAAAATACGGTGACGCCGTGAGCCATTCCTCACCTGCCATTTGCTCTTTTTGGTAATCAAAACTCACCTTCAGTTTGGTGTGTTTCAGCTCGGTGGTTTTGGTGTGGGTCGCGCGATAGACCGTTTCCCTGCCGGAAGTTTCAGTTTGCGCAATCGCCCTATTTGAATCAAGAACCGCACCCAAAAGTAGCACGGAGAGGATTATTTTTTTCATATGATTTGGAGCTTTTATTCGAATTAGAAATTAGTTTTTTAAATTTAAACAAATTATTTCTTGCTCAGAAAAGTGTCAAAAAGGTCGTTCACGAGTGTTTCGTAGTCGCCTTTTTTTAGTTGTTCTTTGGTTTTAGAAACCGCTTTTTTAATGTCACTTTCCGCAAGGGAATCATCCACCACTTCCACAGATTTCACGCCTTTGATCATCAATAAAAGATCAATTACTTTTTCATAATTGGCGGCTTCTTCGAGATTTATTTTTAGGTATTTCATTTTTTTTATTGTTAATTATTAATGATAAATTGTTATTATAGAACACTTATAAGTTCATCAATTAATTATTATTAACCACTAAACTGCAACTGGTGCCTTGATCCCTGGATATGGATCGTAGTTTTCCAGCGTAAAATCTTCATATTTAAAACTGAAAATATCTTTCACTTCGGGATTGAGTTTCATAGTTGGAAGCGGCTTCGGTGTGCGCGAAAGTTGTTTTTCCACCTGTTCAAAATGGTTGTTGTAAATATGCACGTCCCCAAAAGAATGCACATAATCGCCCACTTCCAGGTCACAAACTTGCGCCACCATCATCAAAAGCAGTGCGTAGCTCGCAATATTGAACGGCACGCCAAGAAAGACATCCGCACTGCGCTGGTAAAGCTGCAAGGACAATTTGCCGTTGGCCACATAAAACTGAAACATCGCATGACAAGGCGCCAAAGCCATGTTTGGGATTTCACTAACATTCCAGGCGGAGACGATCAGCCGGCGGGAATCAGGATTTTTTTTGATTTCAGCGATAACTTCTGAAATCTGGTCAATCACTTTTCCATTCGCGCCTTCCCAACTGCGCCACTGCGCACCATAAACAGGGCCCAGGTCGCCTTTTTCATCCGCCCATTCGTCCCAAATTGTTACGCCATGGTCTTGCAGATATTTTACATTGGTATCGCCATTTAGAAACCAGAGAAGTTCATAAATGATTGATTTTACATGCACTTTCTTTGTTGTTACCAATGGGAAACCTTTGGAAAGATCGTAGCGCAATTGGTATCCGAAAATACTTCGCGTCCCAGTGCCAGTGCGGTCGGTTTTATCGGTGCCATTTTCTTTAATATGTCTAAGGAGGTCTAAATAATTTTGCATGAATGATGATGATTTCTGATAAATAATGAATTACCAAATATTCTTAATGGTCTGTTCGGTGCCGTTCAGCATAAATTTATCTTTGTTAAATTTTCCGTGCATGGCTTTTGCTAAAGGGCTATCGGGAGAAATCAGGAAGATTTTTTTATTGTTAAAATTTAGTTCTCCCAAAGATACGACAATGTAAAATAATCCTCTGTCGGTTTCTACCAAACTACCGGCACCTACCGTTACCATTGGCGTGGATCTGATTTTTGTTAAGACTTCTTGCGCGCGCAAGTATTCACCAAGTTGATTTTGAAGGTTGTTGATTTCCTGCTGCACCATTTCGCGCGAAGTTTCATATTTGTCGCCCATCGAACTTTTAGTTTCGTTGTTAGCGGCGCGCGTTTCGGCAATCAGTTTTTCCAGCGTACTGATTTTATCGGCGATTTTTTGTTTGGTTAAAGTTTGGATTTCGGATTTCATTAGTTGTGCGGTGGGAGTTTCGGGTTACAGTCGGCTCGATCTTTATGATCTGCGGGGTTTTAATTTTCTCGAAGATTTCACGGATTATACAGATTCCATAGCCCTCTGCCCAGTCTGTAAATCTGCGGAAACTGTTTTAAAATATTGAATGTTTAAAACTTATCTTTCAAAAACCACATAACCACCAGCTTTCATCACGAAACCTTTATCCTGAGAGAAATCACTGATGTTCTTTTCAAACACATTTTTGAAAACTCCGGAAACAGCGTGATCCGTGATTTTGAAGGATACCGCTTCTTTGGACATATTTAGAACTACCAAAACTTCGTCCTTCCCGTTTTTGCGGAGGTAAGCCAAAATTTTATCGTCTGCAGTCGTCTTCAGCAGGAAAGTTTGCACCGCCGCATCACCACCTCGCAAGGCTGGATTTTCAGATTTTAAATTGAGTAAAGTCTTATAAAATCCTGCATTTTCATAAGTGCCGTCCCATTCAATCGGATCTTTTTCAAAAAATTCTAACCGCTTATTATTAGGCAATTCCTGTCCGGAATACAATAATGGAACGCCATTCCAAGTTGCAGAAAATACGGCCAAAGGTTTGGCTATCACTCCATATTTTTCATATTCGGTGCCGTTCCAAGAATTTTCATCGTGATTGGAAGTAAACCAAGCGCGCATAGAGCCATCGCCAATCGCCGAGTATTTCATTAGCAAATCTTTAAGTTCCTGCAACGGCAAATTTTTCTTATAATAATCTTCGGTTTTGTGCATCCAAGTCCAGGAATAACTGGCATCAAACACCTTTCCATATTCCGGATTTTCCAGTTCATCAAACTCGCCGAGGAAGAATAATGGTTTTATCTTTTCTACTTCCGGGCGTGCTTGTTGCCAAAAATCCAGCTCTACCCAGCTCGCAAGGTCGCAGCGGAACCCGTCAATATTGGTTTCTTTTACCCAAAACTTCATTGCATCTATCATTGCAAGGCGCATTTCGGGATTTTTATAATCGAGTTCGATGATATCATCCATGCCGGAAGCGATATGGAATTTTCCATCTGGATCTTTTAGGAAAAACTCAGGATGGGTTTTTGTCCAAACATGGTCCCAACCGGTGTGGTTCGCCACCCAGTCGATAATCACTTTCAAACCAAGCTGGTGTGCCTGATCTACCATATTTTTGAAGTCTGCCATCGTCCCAAATTCTGGATTTATAGAGGTATAATCGTGTGCGGCATACGGGCTTCCCAGACTTCCTTTCTTCACTTCTTGGGATATAGGCGTTATCGGCATGAACCAAAGCGTTTTCACACCCATCGCTTTTAAACGCGGCATTTCCTTAGCGAACGCTTTAAAAGTTCCTTCCTTTGTATATTGGCGAACATTAACTTCGTAGATATTCGTATTATGCTTCCAATCAAATGGTTGTTCCATACTTATTACAGATTTTTTGGTGGTGCAGGACAAAATTCCAAAACCGATTACGGCAAAAAAAATGAGTTTTTCCATCCCTTAAAAGTAAGAAATTCTGATTTATACAAAAGTTTTCTTTTTTAGCTCCGAGGTTTTAAATGTTCAAAAGCACCTACGACCGCGCCTCGAAAGAAGCACTGTAAGCCTTTAGCCTCGTTTGCTGGATTCTACCGACCGGCAATAGTTTTTCCTGATTTTGGAACGGACTGAAATCTGTTTTTTCTAAAGACTCGTCTTCCGAAGTGATGATGTTCTGAACGGGGAAAACCAGCTGGCCTATCGTAGTGAAATCGTCCGGCCATTCCTTTAATAAATCATTAATCGGTTGTTTTTCCATGTCTTTACAGATTTGAACTTGGAAGTCAAAAACAATTTCCTCTTCCGAAAATGTCTTCTTCAGGCAATCCTGCTGGGTGATTTCCTCTGGATTTTCTATTTTAAAATTTTTTCTGGGAACCAACTGAAACTTGCAGACTGCATCGCCAAAGCGATAACATCCGATGGAATGGTAGGCGAAGTTCAGCACAAAGTCCTTCTTCATTTTAAAACCGTTTTTCAACGCATCCCCGAGTGGGAAAATTCCGGTGTTTAGCATCGTGGCCGCAACATTTTTAATCAGATCCAAACCGGTAAGGATTTTACTTTCGTTTTCTAAACCTTTCAATGCCAAATCATTTAATGTGATGACTACCTTCAACAAATCAGAGACGGAATTTGTAATGAATACAGGAAAATTCACCATAGGAAAGTTGGCTTCAAAACCGGCACCATCGCTGATTTTCAATGAAATACCATATGCCGGAAGTGCGAGTTTGTCAGGTACAATCTTAGTCTCTGCGTTGGAAAATCGTGCAAGGACTTTGAGATCGCTGGTTGGAAAGGGGTTCAGCGAGGATAGCAGCTCGTCTTTTATATCTAACTTAAAAGTTCCAAGCACACCGGCATGGGTTTTCGCGTGGAAGTTTCTGGTTTTTTTACCATTCATGAGATGCGTTTTTCCGACCACATTTTTTATGGAAATAGTAGCCTCTTGTAGTAGCGCGTTTTCCTCATCGGACAGTTTATTTTGTTCCTCGGAGAAGGGTATGTAATTTTTCATTGCAGATTTGTCTTATTGTATGTTTGCAAATATAGTTAGATTAATTTGTGCTAAAGGCACATCAGGTGGTAAGATATTATGGTTAAGTTCTTTTTCCTTTTTAGGTGAATCTTCCATTACAATTTTTCAAAAAGTCCTTTACTTTCTCTTTATCATCAAAACGAATATTTATCTTGCCACCATTTACAGTCGCTAGGCCTAAATCCTATTAATGTATTTACGACTCCTGCATTCTATAAATTACATCTTCATATTTCTAATGATTAAGATATATTGCAAGATTTCAATATAAATTACTCTTTTTTTTAAAAAACAGAAAAAATTTTAGTTATATTTATACTTTATTATAATTTAAAAAATATATATCGATACCCGTAGTGCATTATTAAATTATTGAGACTTTAATTTTGTTCATTTTTCTGTCGAAGACAAAAACATTCACAAATTGGATAAAGGTCAGTGCGGTTATCTTGCTTAAGATCCTCGTTTTAAATCCATTGAAGGATTTTGCGTAATTGTTTCGGATTCTGAACTGGTCGCAAAGTTGGGAGAACAACGTCTCAATTCTCTTTCTGGATTTCCTAAAGACATATTTCTGTTTCTGGTAATTTCTCTGATTGGCCCTCATTGGAGTATCGAGCGTTATATTGGCATAGTTGAACAGATCGGTCTGTATCGCCGTCGACAAATATCCTCTG
>JAGLBA010000220.1 GCA_018260475.1 Chryseobacterium sp.
AAAATCATTTTTTTAATGGAAAATTATTTTTCAATTTTATATCAAAATTAATTTTTTTAGTTGAAAATTATTTTTATTTTTTTTTAAATTGAAAATAATTTTATTATTATTATAATAAATCATTTTTTATTATTGAAAATTTTATTATTATTAACATTAGTTTTTTTTTGAAACTTACTTTTTTTACTGGAAATTAAAATTCGAAAGTTGAATTCAAATTCGATGCTTGGCGTCAATCAAGAAAAATAAATAAAAATTTTAAAGGAATGCATTTATTCAACTTAAAAACCAAAATTCAAAGGTGACAGAAAACAAATTTGGATAAATTTTTCAAAAATTTTCTCTCAGATGAGTTTTCTGTAACATCGAAATAAAACACATAAAATTTGACATTGGTTACGAACTGACTGAAAAAAAAGTTTAAAATTTAAAAACTAAATCAACAACAAAAACCAATTTCAATGAAATGATGGTAAGGTGTACTTATACTTTAATTTACTGCAAGAAAAAAGTTGATGATGTTTGATTTCTTTAAACAGATTCAAATACTTCTAAAAAATTTTTATGAGGAAGAAATTACCTATCTAATGCACCCTCGAAATGCTC
>JAGLBA010000221.1 GCA_018260475.1 Chryseobacterium sp.
TTGATGCATTTAATATGGCAATTTAAAATGAATGATTCTCTTTTCTCGTTTTTTGTATAGTCTTTTTATGAAAATGTTCTTTTGTTGAATGATGGGTAATTGGTCTCTATCAAATGTGTTTAGATCAAAGACTTTCAGTTGCAAATGCAACCACATGAGCAAGCTAGACATGAATAAGAATGCAAGTTACATTGGGTGAAATATTTATTCTCCGAAGTATATATATATAATTTAATATAAATTTAATATAATATATATCCCAACTATATATATTTATAACTTGAAATACTTGTAGTGAAAATTGAATTCTGATTTTGAAAATCTGAAATTGATTAATTTTAACTCAAAAAAAAAAACTCAAGGCTGGAGGAGAAGAACCTTTCGCGACTCTCCCGTTATCGTCTCTCACACATTTTTTTCCTTCATTTTTGCAAAAATTATTATCATTCTTGGTTAATTGAAATTAAATAAAATTAAATTTTTTCTTAGCAAAATCAGATTGCTCATCAGTCTTACTGTGTATCGAACTCAATCATCACAAGAATGTTTGCAGTTACAAATACTAGCCTGGACTATTTATGTGATTTACTATTTGCTAAATCATGT
>JAGLBA010000222.1 GCA_018260475.1 Chryseobacterium sp.
TCAGATATTTATTATTGCGCACAATCTAAAATTTACCGATATTCACAATTCGATCCGATATCGAATTACATTTTTTTTCTTACCAGCAATAGAAAAAAATCACTTCGATGGGCGATTATAAATCCGGAGATAAATTTAAACCTATTATTTAAATCTGTTATTGACTTTATCCAAAAAAAAAACGCACGCATTATTTGAACGACAAAATTATGTAACGCAAAAAAAGAAAAATAAATAAATCCACGCAAAATATCATGGGAAACCATAATTTTCGAGATCAAAGAGAATATTTTGAATTTATGTAATCCCCAGCTTTAAAAAAGGAGGTAAAACAGGGGGAACAGAAAAATTTTCAATCTTCTGTTCTGACGTCGTTATGTAAATCAGAAGGAGGACTTTAAATAATTAAAAAATAAAAATTTAGAAACGATTTTTCTTTTTTCCCCGAAATAAAAATTTTTAATTTTTCAATTATTTTTATTTTTAATTATTATTGTTATTATTGTTAATATTTGTGATTCCGATTCATTTGCGAGATTTTCCGGGATTTCTACGGGGAATTTTCAGCGTGATTGCGTGAGAGGCTCGACGACTGGAGCGGCCGG
>JAGLBA010000223.1 GCA_018260475.1 Chryseobacterium sp.
TAGTTTCGCTCGAATTAATTTATTGCCGATGCGGACATCAGAACCGCACACAAACACACACACACACACACACACAACGATGTGGCCAATCAAATCAGAAATAAATCGTCTCGGCAAATACATAAAAAAATAAAAAATAAAAAAAAAATAATAATTTTATCATTGAGACGCCGTTCGCATTCGATCCAGAAGAGAGAAAGAGAGAGAGAGAGAGAGAGAGAGAGAGAAAAGAAGAAATCCAGTGCGCAAGTATCGATCGAAAGCTCAAACCGTGAACGATTGAAATTGTGATCGAAAATCCGCCCAAAAAAAAAAAAATAAAAAATAAAAAATAAAAAAATAAAAAATAGAACAGAAAAGAATATTATTAGAAAAGCTCGATTCTCGTTTCTCTCCATCCATTTAATCCGTGTATCTCAAGATTGGTAAAACCGAATTTAAAAAATGATTTTTCATTTTAAATTTTTTAAATACTTTAAATTTTTTTTTTTTTTTTAATTAAGCATTCACGAATGTTCGATGGCGGAAATTCAAAAAAGAAAAAAAAAAATTAGATAACCCCAGACGAGAAAGAATTTTTTTTGCATTCGTTTCGGCCATCTGT
>JAGLBA010000224.1 GCA_018260475.1 Chryseobacterium sp.
TGGATTTATTTTCCATATAAAACAATCCAATTGAAAGTTTAATTGCGTTTGGTTTTAAAGCCTAATTAAATTAAATACAATTTTTTAGTAGATGTTGGGTTTTGATGCCGTGTCGTAGACTGCTGTACGGAAGATCCGTTTTCAACAATTTTTATTTAGCCTGTAGAGCTGGACTGAATTCTATGATATGTAGCCCGCAGACACTACCAATGTCCTTACAAGACACTTCCGGTTCGATCCTGATGCGTTGAGAAACATCCCGTTTTTGATGATGTTTCGAGACACTAGTGCCTTGTTTTCCACTTGCTTCACTCGTTGAAAAACTAAATCCCGTTCAAAGTCAGACGTTTCGCCAACTTATTCAGCTGCTAACTTTTTCAATGGCAGGTTCTGTTATTCTATGATTCTGAACTTATAAGAAAGATTTTAAACAAAAGCCTCGAAAACCTAAAACATAAATGTTAAAAATGTAATTTGTTATTTACATTCGTACTTTCCTTTCTTTTTTTATTCCTGCCTCGAATTGAGATTTCCGGATCGATTCGTCCATCCTCGGCCAAAAATGGTTCTTTTTTCTGGGCCCGGGGCATTTGAGCACCGATTT
>JAGLBA010000225.1 GCA_018260475.1 Chryseobacterium sp.
TTCTTTTCTTCTTTCATTTTCTTTCTTCCCTTTTGTTTTTTACTCTATTTTTTATTTCTTTTATTTCTTTTTCTTCTTTTATTCATTCCTGTTTTCTCCATTTACTTATTTCTTCTTGTTTTATTTTTTCTTTCTTTTTCTTCTTTTTTCCTTTTCTTTTTTTTTTTTTTTTGATATTTTTTTTTTTTTTTTGATTTTCGCAATTAAATGCAAACGTCCGGGTTTCGGAATCGGAGTCACCAAACGGAATAAAAAAAAATTGAAAATTCAATTTTTTTTTTAAATTTAAATTGAAATCTCGATTAAATTTAAATTGAAAATGGGGGGCTCGAGAACCCGGACCGATGCTTGCGCGGCCGCAGTGCACTGTTTCGGTGGGCTGAAATTCATTTCGTGTGTCATTTTTCAAAAAAAAAAAAAAAAAATAAAAAATAAAAATAAAAAATAAAAAAAATTGTCTTTTAAATGTAGGGATATGAAACTCAAGCAGAAAAAAATAATAACAGTAACAATAATAGTTGTTAACAATCGCTTTTACACTTATTTTTTGGGCGATTAACTGTGTAAGCTTTTACCAGGCTATTCGTGCCAGGTTTTCAGGCTG
>JAGLBA010000226.1 GCA_018260475.1 Chryseobacterium sp.
TAATGCACGTTAAGCAACTTATTTAAAAAAAATCAATTTTTACGTGACGGTGACAAAAAAATTTGCTTTGTAAATTTTTACTTTCCGCTTCTAATAACTGTTATCCGGATAATTTTTTTGTTTCAAAAAAAACATGGTTATCGACACAATTATGTAAAACATAATGGCTAAAAACACAATTGATCAAAAATGTCAAGTCCATAAGTAATTTAATACTCATTTTTTTTTAAAAGAAAATTGCAGAATTTTAGATCGAAATTAAAACTGAAGAATTAATTTAAAAATTTAAATTTATTGTCAATGCCGAAGAGAAATGTAAAAAATTTCAATGGAGCAAAAGAAAAAAACATTAATTTAATGGAACTTGAATCCATTTTCATACATTTCAATTTTGCTTTTGGCTTGTGTGAACTGTTAAAACAATTATACTTTAAAGCCATCAGAAAAATATTCTTTGCTCGAGTAAATTTTTATTTTTTGTTTTGCTGCATAATTAGTAGATCAAACCGAAAATCATTTTGACCAAAAACAAAAAAAAATCGACTAAGCAAATAATTTTGATGATTAGTATTTTTAAACAGGCAATATTTCGCCTTTTCTATAG
>JAGLBA010000227.1 GCA_018260475.1 Chryseobacterium sp.
AAGAGAGAGAGAGAGAGGGCCATTTGAGCAATAGCTGCTTACGTAACGCCACGAAAAGTTGTTCTCACAGCTCTCTGAGTTTTGTGAGTCGTGATGTGATGATAGTAAATAGAAAAATAAAACAGAAAAATAAAAAAAATTATTAAAAATATTTTTTAAAAAAAGTTTTTCGTGTGGTTCAGTCCGGCACTGAATACGTTAAAAATTCTTCGTTCCCGTTTATAAATAAATGCGGTAAATCTAAAATCTAAAAAAAAAAAAAAAATTATTTTTCTTTCTGCGGAATTTGATGCATCACGCCGAGGGAGAACAATCACGATCGGGAGTTTTGCCGCGATTAAAAAAATAAATAAATACTTTACATAAGTAAACTGATGTTACATTGCTGAAATCATTCTCAAATCTATTCTGAAATCATAACAGGGTTAACAGTTCCTAATAAAAAACAAGTTTTATACAAATTTTAAGAATCTAAAATAGATTTAATAAATTTTTCAAATTCCAAACGCAGTTTTAGAGGATAATAGATTTACTAATCTATATAAAACCGTTTTAAATTTAAAACCGCAGATAAAAAATTAGATACTGCAAAATTATTTTTAA
>JAGLBA010000228.1 GCA_018260475.1 Chryseobacterium sp.
TAGTTTATCAATACAGTATACAGATGAACAACTGCCTAGAGATCCATCAATCTCTGGCTTGCAGCAACAAAACTGAAATATGACAAAACATTAAATATTTTGCAATGCTATAAATAGTGCTAATAAATGCTATAAATTTTAAAATTTATAGTTCTTACTTCTGACTTGCACATAGATGATGAATCCAAAACTTTAGAATCAGTATGATTATCAAAGCCACAACACTGAAAAGTTTCTTGAATTTGTTTTTTGAATTCAACTGATGAACTTGCCCAACCTTGTCTTGCTAATTGTTCTTGTTGGTTACTATTAACTGCCAAGCAAGCACAAGCTATGCTAAACTGTATTAAAAACAAAAAGAATAAAATAATCATATACTGATATTTATTAATAAGGAAAAATCCATTTTTTTTAGATAGATACAACTGTAGATTAATATCTGATTGGCACAAAAAAATATTTTGATAATTATTTTTATTATAAAAAAGGATACAAAGAATAATATAACTTGATGGTGTTTGATGGCTCCAATTAGTCCAAGTATGGAAATGAGAATCAGAAAAACCCCACAAGCTAGAATTCCGCTTATGACAGGAATGTTTG
>JAGLBA010000229.1 GCA_018260475.1 Chryseobacterium sp.
GAGGGAGTGTGTGTCTACCAAAATTTGGAAGGGTTGCGATCGCCTAAAAATTGTAAAAACAACTGTGCTTAATAAATTATTTAGAATTTAAAACATTAAAAATAATAAAATAAACATAAACATAAATTGAAATTATTACAAAACAAGAGAAATAATTAAACGTTGTTGCATTAATTCGCTCTAACTGAACTCAATGCCCGGGCTTCATCGCTCCTCCGAAGATGCAGACGGATTTCGAGATTGTCTGCACAGCTTTGAGCAGAATAATTCGGCCGGAACACAATCTCTTAGGGGGCAGCATACGGGGCAGGGAATTAAAAAAAAGAAAATTGTGAAAAAATGCAGGCAGATGCTTTTAAAACGTCTTCACGTTAAAATTGCAGGAACTGAACGAGGAGGAATAAGATTCTACCCTTAGGGGAAAAACTCTACTGACTTTGTAATTATCACGTCTTAGTTATTCATAGGTCCGGAAAGTTAATTAACTTCAAAAAAAATAAAAAAAAATATTGTTATTGAAAAAGGCGCGCACAATATAATCGGATCGATACCGAGATCGATCGGATCAATCGATCGATCGATCGATCGGAAATTCCATTGTAT
>JAGLBA010000022.1 GCA_018260475.1 Chryseobacterium sp.
GCTGTTTTTCCCCTTCGTTACTAATTAAAATGCTCGGCAAAATTATTTCAAGCATTTTGTTTTTCAGTTCTCTTAAATTACCTTTTTTTCCATCTTCAAACCATTCTTTAATACACTTGTAAGCCTCGCTCATATAGTATAAATCAGGCTTAGTATTGTTAGTATCATTAGTTTCCAAAAAAGCTTTGGATTCAAGTCTAGTTTTGTAATAAATAGAATATAAATCATTGGGATATCCCTCTGATTTTAAATTGTTTTGAAGATATTCTAATGTCAAATATGTAATAATACGATGAAGCGTCGTTAAGCGTTGTTGTCCATCAATTAGCTCATAACCTTTTACATTATTTCCGTTAATATCTTGCCAATCAGGTTCTCTTTCTCTCACAACCACGGGTTGTAAACAATAAAATGTATTTCGGTTATTGGGTTCTTGTCGATATTCCCAAATATCATTGAGTAATTGTAGTACATTATTTTTAGTCCACCTGTAACCTCTTTGATATTCCGGAATGTAGAAGTTATTTCCCAAAAGTTCTGTTATACTTAATGTCCTAATTTGGTTTTCTTGCATAGTTTTAATTATTTATTATGGAAATTTGAGAATTGTGATAGTAGGATTTTAAGGTTGAATTTTGACATCCAAAGTAGAAAATAAGTTTTGAATTTCTTTAGTCTAATTTGTTAAGTTATATCATATATCTAGATTGTTTTTATTTCGAGATTATCTATATTAGATCTAAACATTTTATATTGAACATTAAAATTTATTATTTCTCTTTCCATTCTTACAATACTACACAAAAAATAATTATATCAACTACGTATTAATACCTACTAAATAATTTTTTTTTGAAAATTTCATTGCAAAGATGCGATGCCTCAGTATTCCATATTTTTTGGCAATACCTTGCTGAAAAGCAAATCAGAGATTTTTTGTGAAAATAATACAATAGCGATTCATAAAAGACGTATAGGATAAAAACCATATAAACAAATTGTATTAAAGTTTTTTAGGAAAGACTTTGTAATTTTATAGTTTAGATAGTGAAAATATATAAACCATAATTATATGGGAACAATTTGGGAACAATGTTATAAAAACAAAACTCTAATTGATTGATTATCAATTAGAGTTTAATGTTTTAAGTACCCAGGACCACAGTATTTTGTCACAAAAATATGACTGATTATGAATTGGTACAATTTATCTGTGTCAGGATTGTGTCGGTTATTAAACATATTTATCCAGATACATGCTGAAATCCTTCATCATTTGCTCTTTGGTGATGGTCTTTTCGCACGTGTTTCCTTCAGCTACGATTCGTAAAGTAGCATTATCTCTGAACAAAAATTCTAAATCCAAATCGGGATAAGTTGTGGCTGCCCAGATCACAAAATCTATAGGAACCTTTCGCTCTCCAGTTAAAATTTGGCTTATATTCTGGCGAGTAACACCATATTCTACGCTTATTGGTTTATTTGAGATATTCTTTTTAGCAAAGAAATCTTTTAGCTTAGCACTGATATTCATATCGTTAAGTTTTTTTGTAAAATTATTTTCGTAAACATTTTGTAGACTGTAAACAAATTGTTTACTTTGAGTAACAAATCTGTGAAACATGTAAAAATTACTAAATATAGTTGCACCCGACGATATCCATTTGGATATAGACAAGACTTTTGATTTCATTGATAAATATTTACCATAGGATTATTCGCGCGAGGTGTATGCAATACTTCCCGAAAAGTAAAAGTTAGCCGTGATTACATTCGTCGTGTGAAAACAAAACGGATAAAAAACGCCTGCGTCGGCGTTGTCATCAAGGATTATATTGGCTGCCATGGTAATATCCATATCATTAAATCCTGGACAAAAGATTATAATGATGGTATGTATGACGTCACGATAGCTACCGAAACGGTTTATTAGTGATTAAATCCAAATCATCTAAAACCTCGATTTGTACTATGTGAATATAATTTAGGGTATTCCGGACACTGGTATGTCCTATAGTTTTGTAGGCGAAATATATCGCCTTTGTTCCGGATAAATGTAGTGGCAAAGGTGTGGCGTCCGGTGTGCATAGATATTCTTTTGTCAATTTTGCACTGTTTGGCGATTTGGAATTCTTTGATAAGTTGTTTTGCACCAAGTGGGCGATCTTGGCCCATATAATTTGTCTTAATCGTGGTGATTCTCGCTTCGATATTTTGAGAACTAAATTTAATTTTTCCGCTTCAGGGAGATTTTTATTTCGTTGGGATTATGGATCCCAGCATTTAGGAGGTATATAGACTTCGGTATTCATCCTTTCACGATTGGATTTATCGTGTACGTCCAGGTATATAAGGCAATTGCCGTCTTTGTTTTGATAAGTGAGAAAGCTGAACCTTTTTTTTGGTGTCACAAAAATATTATTTGTGTCAAACCTTGTGTCAAAAATACTTTTTTGTTCGATTTTACTGCTTTCATAAATATTTAATCTATTTTAAGCAGCAAGCGGTAAAAGCTTTTATTTATGCGGGTTTATTGCAAAAAAAAGAAGACACACTTTTGGCTGTTCATAAGCTGTTGTGTGTCTTTCTTTCTTTAAATGTACCCAGGACCGGGATCGAACCGGTACTCCTAAGAACTGGTGTTTGAGACCAGCGCGTCTACCAATTCCGCCACCTGGGCAATTTTTTGGTGTGCAAATATAGATATTTTCTTTGTTAAAAGCAAGGAAAACTTATAAATTTAAAAAATAATTTCAAGCCCATCGTACGCAGGAGAAATCCCCTCCGGCAGCTCCCTTTCCAGTACCTCATGGAACCCGATATGGTGGCTCATGTGCGTCAGAAAAGTCTTTTTCGGACGCAAAACCCCAACGAGCGGAATCACATCCTCCAAAGTATAATGTGAGTGGTGAGGCTCATTTTTACGCAGGCAATTGATGATGAGGTAATCCAGATTGTACAGTTGTGCCATCGTTTCCTCCGGAATTCCGTTGCAGTCGGTAAGGTAGGCGAGGTTTCGCATTTTAAATCCCAAAATCGGGAGCGTACCATGCATAATGTGCAACGGAATAATTTCGGTATCAGAAAAATGGAAGCTGCCATGTATAATTCTCAAATCAAAAGTAGGCGCACCGGGATACCAAACCTTCGCAAAGGCGTAGGGGAAGCGTTTTTCAATTTCCTTGGCTACGCGCATTCCGCAATAGAGCGGCATTCTTTGGTCGTTTTTAAAAATGACTGGGCGCAAATCATCCAGACCAATCACATGATCGTTATGCTCGTGAGTAATCAGTACCGCGTGCACATCATCTTCCTCGTTGGCCAGCATTTGTTGGCGAAAATCCGGGCCGCAATCAATCAGGATTTTCATCCCATTGTCGGTCGTTATTAGAGCGGATGTACGCAGACGCTTGTCCTTCGGATCGGTCGAGAGGCAAACCGGATGCTTGGATCCGATCACCGGAACACCCTGCGAAGTGCCAGTTCCCAAAAATTTAAGTTTCATACCTCATTATTTCAGACTGTAAAAATAGCGAAAATCTTACTAAAAAAGGATGCCGCTGCGATCAGGGCTAACCAGCAGCGCGCTAAAAGTTGCTAGGAATAAATCATAAAGCTCATTTTTCATTTAAAATTGTATTTTTGACTCAATGAAAAATATAGTCTACATAATTGCGTCGGTTTTGCTTTTTTCATGCAAAGAAAAATTTAAAGAGGGCAAATTTTCAAATATAGATTCTACGGTGATCAAACTGCAGGATACCGCATTCGTATCTGTAAACAAATTGTTTTTGGATCAGTTCAAAACTATTTCTCCCGATACCCTTTTGATAGAATATCCCGCCGATTCTGCCATAAGGCCTGCAAATTCTAATAAAATTTTCTGCGGTTTCACGAAATTATTTCCAAAAGGCATGAATATCGGCAATCCGGAACGACCTTTGGTTTATGCACTTTCAAAGTTTGATATAGATAAAAAAAGGTTGTTCTCTTTACCCAAACAATGGGCGAGAAGGCGATGAGCTTCCGACCACCCGCGTCTCTCGAAAATGTACGATTACTTTGAACTCAAGTTTAAAAATGGTGAAATCAATAAATTCCGTACCAACGCTTCGAGAATACAACCCTTTTTACACGAATAATGGGTAAATTGTAAGGAGTCATTCATAATTCTAATTATCATCTATCATTAATCATTTATAAATAATCATTTATCTCTCATGTCAAATTCTTGGACAGAAATTCTCGCTCCGATAAAAAATTCTGAATATTTCACCACACTTTGGCAAAAAGTGAAGGCAGAGTATGCTACAACCATAGTTTTTCCACCTAAAAATCAGGTATTTCGTGCGCTAGAGCTTACGGGTTTTGATGATGTGAAAGTGGTGATTATCGGGCAGGATCCTTATCATAATGATGGGCAGGCCAATGGTTTATGCTTTTCCGTTTCAGAAAGTGTGTCGATTCCGCCTTCGCTCAAAAATATTTTCATTGAACTGAAAAATGACCTTGGAATCGAGCGAACTAAAAAAGAACTTGATGACTGGGGAAAGCAGGGTGTTTTGCTCCTCAACGCGACCCTTACTGTAAAGGCTCACGATCCTAATTCCCACAAAGATATTGGCTGGGAGAAATTTACCAATTTCATCATCAAAGAAATCTCCGACAAAAAAGAGCATGTGGTATTCGTGCTTTGGGGCGCTTTCGCACAAAAAAAGGAAGAGTTTATAGACTCTTCCAGACATTTTGTTATTAAAGCTCCGCATCCTTCGCCGTTTTCTGCGCATAAAGGATTTTTCGGGAGCGCTCCTTTTTCAAAAATAAACAATTATTTGATTTCCAAAGGTTTGATGCCTATCAATTGGTAACTTTTATTTGGTCATATCGCCGCTTTTCGTTGTCGGGTCGGGTGCGTTGCCTTCGGCTTTTTCAAATTTTAAACCGATTTGGTAAGGTTTAGTCTCCGACATGTTTACCAGCGAAACTTTGTAACCATTGAAAATCCCCGTCCGAAATTTTCCTTTTTTGGCATCCTCGAAAGTACTGAGTTGCATGTGCATTGGGCGCGTGTATGTTCCCATCAAAACTACATCTACAGTGGCATTACCCACCCAAAAGCAGTTGGTTCCTGGGGGACAACGGGAATCTTCCAAAACGCCTTGGAAAGTCACATTCATTTCATATTGATTCAAAAAAACATTTTGCCCTTCTTTTAGGTAAACGATTCCTTTAGTCGGTTTTTCGTCGGGATTTTGGTTGAGCATTTGCTTGGGTGCCGAAGCGCTTTTTGTAGCAGGTTTTGGTATGTCGGTGGTAGTTTTGGCAGTTTGGCAACCTACTGCGGCCAATAATCCAAAAGTGATGATTCCAATTTTATGTATCATATTTTTATATTTTTTAAATGTAATGAATGATCACTGACAAAAGCATTGCCAAACCGACAATAAAATTGAAAGTTGTGCTGTAAAAAAAACCAATGAGTGCGCCTTTAGTAGATCGCCATGCTTTTTTAGAATCGTTTCGGTCATGAATTAATTCCCCTAAAAAGACGCCTGCAAACATTCCAATGAGAAACCCAAGCGGAATAGGGATGAAGAGCATCCCCAAAATCGTCCCAATGAACGACCCGATACTGCCGTAGCGTGTGCCGCCATATTTTTGGGTGGTCTTGGCAGGGATTGCATAATTTAAAACCATTGATACCACAGTGAGCGCTCCGAAAATCCAGATATAATAAGTCGGAAAGCCTGGGGCAACGCCATATTTATAAATCAAAATTCCGCAAAAACTTAACAATAATCCGGGGAGAACAGGGAGAAAAGTGCCCAGCATTCCTACCATTAGCAGGACGAAACTGACAAAGATGACGAATGTGCTATCCATTTTATAAATTATAATTTTGGTTAAAAATAAGGAATTATAACAGAATAACAGCCTTGTTTTAGTAATTTTGCGAAGATGAATGATCAATTTCAACAACAAACCAAGGGCTTTATCGCGAAAGTAAGTCGAGACATACACCATTTCGTCGCAGAAAATATTTCCGATGAATGGGTGGTACAGGTTTTTGTGAAATTCTTTATTCTTTTGGGAATCATGTTGCTATCTGACTTGATTTTCAAACTCATCCTAATTCCTCTATTCCGAAGTTATCGGGACGAGCAAAAATATCCACTTTTCAAGGCCATCTATTCGTCTGAAATTGTGAAGTCTATTGCAAATATTTTAGCCTTGATGATTGGTGGGTTTGCATTGAAGATTATCTTTCAGCCGCACCCCGATACGCGCGAGATCCTCAAAAAATTCATGGAGATTGCGGTAGTGATTACCTTGGCTAAAATGGCTATGCGCTCACTTGCCGCGACCAAACACTACTATACTTTCCGGCAGGATTATTACCGTGTGGTAGCGCTGAATGCCATTGCGCAAACCCTTCGTACCATTGGGATTTTCATTTTCGGGATGATTACGATAAGTATTCTTTTCGGGATTAAAGGCAGCACGATTATAGGTAGTTTGGGAGCCATTACGGCAGTACTCGTGTTGGTGTTTCGGGATACCATTTTAGGCTTTATGACGGGAATCCATGTGGCGACGAGCAAAAGTTTAAAAGTGGGTGACTGGATCGGAATTCCTAAATATAATTTGGAGGGAACTATATTGGAAATCAACTTGATAACCACTAAAATTCAGAACTTCGATAAAACTATTTCCACAATCCCCACTTACGATTTACTTTCTACGGAAGTCAAAAACCACCAGATTATGGCGGAAGGGAATTTGAGAAGAATTAAAAAATCTATCACCTTTAATGTGAATTCATTTAAATTTTTAGATGAAAAATCATTTCAAAAATTTAAGAAAATTAATCTCATTAAAGACTATCTCGATAGCAAAGAGGAAGAGGTTTTCGCCCATAGATATCAGTTTTCTAACAGTGAAATGATCATTAATGGCAGACAACTAACAAATATCGGAATTTTCCGAAGATACACTGAGGAATATCTTAAAAACAATCCGAAAGTAGATCATAACGAGGTAATTATGGTACGCCAATTAGACATTACACCGCAAGGGATGCCACTCGAACTTTATTGTTTTGCCACCCAATCCGAGATGCTGAACTACGAAAAAATACAGTCAGATATTTTCGACCACCTTTTGGTAGCTTCCAAGGAATTTGACCTCGAAATTATGCAATTTTACAGCCCAGTTAGTAAATAGATTAAATGACAAAATTAAGTGTAAATATTAATAAAATCGCAACCATACGCAATGCGCGAGGCGGCGAATTACCAAGTGTAACCGAAGCTGCGATTAAGTTGCAAGAATTTGGAGCACAAGGGATTACGATACATCCAAGACCAGATGAGCGTCATATCACGCGCAAGGATGTGTATGAGCTGAAGCCGCTTATTCACACCGAATTTAACATTGAAGGATATCCGCACCGTCCGTTTATGGATATGGTTTTAGAAATCAAACCACAACAGGTAACGCTGGTTCCGGATGCTGATGATGCCATCACATCCAATGCGGGATGGGACTGTCGTGCCAATATGGACTTCCTAAAATCGGTTATATCAGAATTTGAAAACGCAGGAATTCGCACTTCGATCTTCTTGGATCCCAATCCTGAAATGATAAAATATGCCGCCGAAACTGGCACCCGCCGCATAGAACTTTATACGGAAGCCTATGCCAAACATTATTCTAAAAACAAAGAAGAGGCCATAAAACCCTATGTAGAAACCGCTAAAGAAGCAGGAAAATTTGGTTTGGGTGTGAATGCGGGACATGATTTAAGTTTGGAAAATATAAAATATTTTGCTGATAATGTACCGAATTTATTAGAGGTTTCCATTGGGCACGCCCTGATTTCTGAGGCACTATATTTAGGACTCGAAAATACCGTCCAAGTTTACTTAAAGCGACTAGCGAAGTGGTAAAATTTTATTAAAGAATCTAATTTATTACAATAATTCTTAGAAAATATGCAAATTCTTCATTCAAAAATATACAATGAAAACGGTGCTGGAACGCCGCTGCTGGTATTTCACGGGCTTTTCGGGATGCTCGATAATTGGGGAAGTTTCGGTAAAGAAATGGGCGAATTTTTCCCTGTACATCTGATAGATTTGCGGAATCATGGTAAAAGTTTCCACTCCGATGATATGTCGCATGATGATTTGGCCACTGATATCTTGCGCTATATAGAGCATTACAATATTAATAAAATCAATTTATTAGGTCATTCATTAGGTGGCAAGGCTGTGATGCAGTTTGCCATAAAATACCCAGAAAAACTGGAAAAATTAATCGTGGTAGATATTTCTCCGAAAGCCTATCCTCCACACCATCAAGGCATTATCAAGGCTTTGCAAATGGTTGATTTTGAGAAAGTAAAATCCCGACAGGAGATATATGAGATCCTTTCACAGTATATTCCCGAGCAATCTGTGATTCAATTTTTATCAAAAAACCTTTATTGGACCGATGAAAAAAAACTGAGCTGGCGTTTTAATCTGAAGACCTTGGCGGAAAAATACACCGAATTTGTTTCTAATGCTATCAGATACGGCATTTTTGAAGGAGAAACGCTTTTCATTGCTGGTGCGAAGTCCAACTATATTCTTCCCCAAGATGAATTTGGTATAAAACAACAATTTCCGAATGCAAAAATCATCTCCATACCGAACGCCCATCATTGGGTGCAGGCTGAAAATCCAGTAGATTTCAACGCAGCAGTGAAAGAATTTTTGTTGAAATAAAAGTCCTATTTTTCATTAAACCCCTCACCGTTCAGAATTTTTGGGCGGATTTTTCCATCCGTGCGCAGCGTTTGTTGCCAATTGTTCTGTATTCGAAAAATAAATGAGATAATACCGTTTTTTGGCGGGCGTTTATTATTCAAAAGAAGAATGGTAGTATGCGTCTTGTATAGCAGGGTTGGCGCCATTGTAGTTCTTCTGTCAGTTCTGTTTCATTTAGAATTTTACGAAATTATAGAACTTTTACCTTTCATTTTTTCTCATTTTCGCATGAGGAATCTAACTTCGGATTGGCTTTTTGCATCCTATTTTATAATTCAAAAAAATTTGAGATGTTTTGGTTTGAACTTACAGGCTACTGTTTTTATTTATAATTAGTCGTTCATTAAAATCTTATTAACCTATTGTCAATGTGTAAAGTAGGTTAAATTTTGTGCTTGAAATGCTTGTGTAAAAACCCTAAAAACCGTATTTTATGATATAAAAAGCGGCGAAATGTTAGGGAAAATAAAACCAGATTTTCAGCAGAACTTATTCAAGACCAGACTTACAGAACTCATCAATATGGAGCATCCATTGGTGAAATTAGCTCAGGAGATTTCCTGGGATAAAATGGAAGCCGAGTTCGAGACTTTAATTTCAGAGCAAGAGAGACCATCTGTTGCCATTCGTAAGATAGCAGGGATGCTTTTGTTAAAAGAAATGTTTAAAGAAAGCGATGAGAGCGTTGTGGAAAGGTGGATTGAGAACGCCTTTGGCAGTATTTTACCGGGGAGACCTTTTTCCAAACCGAGCAGCCGCTCGACCCGAGCAACTTTATACACTTTAGAAAAAGAATCGGAGAAAAAGGAATGGAGTCTCTGCTGGGGCAAAGCGTCTTCCTGCATCCTAAAGCCAAGACGGAGGACGAGGTACAGATAGGCAACAGGCCGCCCGACTGCGGTCCAGAGCTCGGGTGGCAATAGAGCACTGCATCTCCCATTTAAAAAGAAACCACTCCCTTAGAGTTAAAATTGCTTAAAGGAGTGGCTGGAGACATCAACAATGCCCTGCTGGCAGGGATTGGATACAATTTGAAGATGCGATTCAACAAAATCAAGGAGCAGATCCTTCTTTGGCTTCAAATGATCATCCAACTATTCGTATCAAAATATAATTGTCAAAGTGAAAACTTGCTTTATAAGGAGTGACTACCTACACGATATAAAGTTTCAAATGTCCAATTGCGTGTTGCAAAAAGAGGGTTGAGATATAATTAAACATTATTTTAATCAAATTTTCGAACCCTTAAATTTTTGACGAAAGGGTAGAGTGAATAAAAAATCTGATTACTCTATTCATTTTTATTCAATGCAAACTACTCTCTGCTTTTACTTGTTATCTTACAAGGATGATCTTTCCGGTATGTGAACCATTATCCAAAAGCCGGTGTGCTTCCGCAGCTTCAGCCAATGGAAATGTTTTGAAAATGACAGGTTTGAATTTTCCTGCTTCTATCAAAGGCCAAACATTTTTCTGAATTTCTTTCGCCAATTGTTTTTTGAATTCATATTCTCTGCTTCTCAGTGTGCTTCCAGTGATTGTAAGTCGTTTGGTCATCACTTTCGATATGTCCATTTCGACTCGTGTACCATTCACTGCATTAATATGAACCAATCTGCCTTCAGGATTCAGGATGTTTATATTTTTGGAGAAATAATCACCACCAATCATGTCTAAAATAACATCAACGCCTTCGTTTTGCAACACAGTCTCAAAATTTTCTGTCTTATAATTAATATAGGAATCTGCGCCGAGTTCAAGGCATTTCTGACCTTTTTCATCCGACCCAACTGTCACTATGACTTTCGAACCCAAAGCGTGAGCAAGCTGAATACCAGTAATTCCAATCCCGCTGTTACCGCCGTGAAGCAAAAAAGTTTCTCCAGCTGTAAGCTTCCCTCTCTGGAAAACATTCGACCAGACCGTAAATGTAGTTTCCGGTAAACTCGCGGCTTCGGCAAAACTAAGGCCTTCTGGAATCGGAAGGCATTGCCCTTCTCTCACGCCTACATATTCTGCGTATCCGCCACCGGCCACCAGTGCACAGACATTATCTCCGACAGAAAAATCAACGACATCAGGTCCGCATTTTACAATTGTCCCGGAGACCTCCAATCCTGGGATTTTTGAAGGAACTCCGGCAGGTGCGGGATAATGGCCTTCACGCTGAAAGACATCGGGACGGTTCACTCCGGCTGCTTCCACTTTTATCAGTACTTGGTTCCCGGAGATCTCAGGCATCGGATACTCCTGCAATTTAAGTACTTCAGGACCACCAAATTTTTCAATAACTATTGCTTTCATATTTTTACGATTTAAGATCAGATTATTTTCAAACTCTATTCAGATCATTCATAAAGTTACAATCTATAGTTGTTCAAAGACACTATCCCATAAAGTGTATAAGTTGAAAAGATTAGGGTTTGGATTTATATCTGAGCCTTTTACCAAAAATAAGCATAAATTGGTTAACTAACAATACCCCAATTATTATCCTCTTGGTCCCGTGTCCGTTGCGGTAGTTGCCATCCTTGGTTTTTTCGTGCTTCCGTAGTCTAGATGTGCATCGAGTTCGGTGTTGAGCAGGTGTTCGACTGCTCTTTTGTGTTGTTGAAGAAGCTGTTCAGGTCTTACCGGCTCTTATAGGACTTGTAAAAATTCGTCTTGTTTAATAACTCTTCTTTGTCGATAACTATGTAAATTTAAAAATAGTAAAAAGTTATTTGGCTACGCCGAACCAATTCGTTAGGTTTCCGAAAATTTTTTTCGCGCTTTAAGTGCTCAAAATTTTCAGAATAACTCTACAACTTACACAGTTAGTGGGGCTGTACCTTTTTTTTAACTTGTACATGAAATTGCACTTGCTAATTGAATCTGCCGTGACTATTTATGCATTTTCCCCTCTCATCAAAATTCCTTATTTTTGTAAAACCTAAAATTTCGGTATGAACACCTACAAAAACCCTCTCGAAGAACGCTATTCCAGCGAACAAATGCTCTATAATTTTTCGCCAAACAATAAATTCAGAAACTGGAGAAAACTGTGGATTGCCCTTGCCGAAATCGAAAAAGACCTCGGCTTGGATATTTCCAACGAGCAAATCGCTGACTTGAAAGCCAATGCAGAGGATATTGATTATACCAAAGCCGCCGAATATGAGAAAAAATTTCGCCATGATGTGATGGCGCATGTGCATACCTATGGAGATGCGGCACCTTCGGCGAAAGGAATTATCCACCTCGGTGCCACTTCTGCGTTTGTGGGCGACAATACTGATCTCATCCAAATGCGTGACGGACTTCTTCTAATCCGTAAGCAACTGGTAAATGTGATGAAAAACCTTTCGGATTTTGCCATAAAATACAAAGATCTGCCCACTCTTGGTTTTACGCACTATCAGCCGGCACAGTTGACCACCGTTGGTAAGCGTGCCACACTTTGGCTTCAATCTTTGCTTTTGGATTTTGAGGAACTTGAGTTTTTTATTGAAACCCTTCGTTTCCGCGGTGTAAAAGGAACTACCGGTACTGCCGCGAGTTTCTTGGAACTTTTTGATGGGGATTATAACAAAGTAAAGCACTTGGATAAAGAACTTTCCCGACGGTTCGGTTTCGAAAAAGTGTTTGGTGTTTCTGGGCAGACTTATGACCGAAAAATTGATGCAAAAGTGGTGGCCTTGCTCTCCAATATTGCTCAATCAGCACATAAATTTACCAATGACCTTCGGCTTTTACAGAATTTAAAAGAAATCGAGGAGCCGTTTGAGAAAAACCAAATCGGCTCTTCTGCAATGGCCTATAAGCGCAACCCTATGCGTTCGGAAAGAATCGGTGCCTTGGCAAAATTCGTTATTGCGCTTTCCACCAGTTCTGCCATGGTGGCTTCTACACAGTGGTTTGAAAGGACTTTGGATGATTCCGCCAATAAGCGCCTTACCATTCCGCAGGCGTTCTTGGCTGTGGATGCGATTTTATTGATTTGGAACAACATTATGAACGGAATCGTGGTTTACGAAAACCGAATCCACAAACATATTATGGATGAACTACCTTTCATGGCGACGGAATATATCATCATGGAGGAGGTAAAAGCGGGTGGTGACCGCCAGGAAATCCACGAAACTATCCGTGTGCATTCCATGGAAGCTAGCAAAAGGGTGAAAATGGAAGGCAAGGATAATGATTTGATTAAAAGAATTATGAACGATGACACCTTGAAAATGGATAAATCCAAAATTCAGGATGTAATGGATCCTAAAAATTTCATAGGCTTTGCCCCAATCCAAACCGAAGAATTTGTGAAAAATGAAATCCAGCCAGTGTTAGATAAATATTCAGATTTAATAGGGTTGGATGCGGATCTGAAGGTGTAAGGTTATGAAAGTGGTTGATTTACACTGCGGTTTTATTATAGTAATCTTCCAGATGAGCTCATTATAGAATTAATTAAGAGAAAAGGACTGATTGGAATTAATTTTATAAAAGACTAAATTGATCCAGAAAATTCGGAAAAAATTTTTGATCATATAGATTATATTCTTAAACTTGGTAGGGAAATTCTTTGTGCTATGGTGCAGATTTTTTTAGTGATAAAGTGCATCCAGACAAATCACGCTATCCTTTTTTCTTTGACGAGTATAATAATGCTTCCTCGTATCAGCAAATAAACAACAGACTTGTAGAAATGTATGGAACTGAGATGGCAGAAAAAATTAGCTTTAAGAATGCTATAAATTTTGTTGAAGGCATGTAAGGACAAAGATGTTTAATGCAGAAAATAGATAAAGTCTAGAGAAATCCACTACGAGGCAATTGCTGACCTCTAGGAATTGTTTCGCAAAAGGAAATCAGAGGTTGGTGGTCGAGACAAATTTGCGATAGTTTTTTGGTAGTGCAGAATCGAAATGATTTCGTGGATTAATTGACTGCTCAATAATTATTAACATAACCAATTTGATTGGGAATAACGAGATGAAATCCGAATCTTTATAAATTATTGATTCTTTTTTCACAAATATTGAAACAAATATGAACAAAAGAATTTTCGTAGAAAAAAGAGGAATTTTCGATGTCGAAAGCCCGAAAGTTTTTAATGAAATAAAAAATATCGTTCCGGAAGCACTTAATGCCAAGGTTTACAATATTTATGATATTTTTGGGTTGGATGATTCCGCTTTTGAGAAGGTGGTTTTCAACACATTTGTAGATTCCGTTACGGATATTCTTCACCATGAAAATCCCGTGAAGCGCGCCCATTTCGCCACGGAATTTCTGCCCGGACAATATGACCAGCGTGCAGATTCTGCCGAGCAATGTATCGCATTACTCACCGGAAATGGCAGTGCCACTGTGCGCAGCGGTAAATTGATAGAAGTCGCCGGCGTTACCGATGAGCAATTGGCCAAAATTAAAGACCATCTCATCAACAAGGTCGAAAGTCAGGAAAAAAATCTGTCTGTATTACAAATTCCTGCGGAGGAAACTCCTGCTGGAGTCCCTGTTTATGATGGTTTTAATGATTTCGATTCTGCGCAACTTGAAGAATTTTACAAGACCCACGGCTTCGCTTTTGGCTTGGATGACTTAGCGTTTATTCAAAATTATTTTAAATCTGAAAAAAGAAATCCTACCGAAACCGAACTGAAAGTTTTAGATACCTATTGGAGCGACCATTGCCGCCATACGACTTTCGAGACGGCGCTTACCGATATTAAATTCAATGGATTGTTCAAGGAAACTCTTGAAAATATTTTCGAGGATTATCTCCAAAAAAGAAAATTTCTGGACCGCGAATCAAAGCCGATTTCGTTAATGGATTTGGCAACGGTTTGCGCCAGATATTTCCATAAGACCGGTAAACTGGAAAACTTGGTGGTTTCCGATGAAATCAATGCCTGCACGATAGAAATCGAAGTGGAATTTGATGGAAAATCTGAACCGTGGTATCTTTTATTTAAAAATGAAACCCACAACCACCCAACGGAAATCGAACCTTTCGGAGGGGCGTCTACTTGTTTAGGCGGTGCCATTCGTGACCCATTATCTGGCCGTGCGTTCGTCTATCAGGCGATGCGCCTTTCGGGTGCCGCCGATGTCTTGGAGCCTGTTTCTGCCACGCTCCCTGGGAAATTACCACAGAGAACCATCACCAAACAGGCTGCCAACGGCTATTCTTCCTACGGTAACCAAATTGGTTTGGCCACCACGCAAGTCAGCGAAATTTACCATGAGGGTTACAAAGCTAAGCGTATGGAAGTCGGATTTGTAGTGGGTGCTGTGAAGAAAAACTGGGTTCGCCGTGAAAAACCACAAGACGGCGATCTCGTGATTTTGCTTGGCGGTGCCACCGGGCGAGATGGTGTAGGCGGCGCTACGGGAAGTTCCAAAGAGCAAGACGAAACTTCCATCCATACGCTTTCTACCGAGGTCCAAAAGGGAAATGCGGTGGAAGAAAGAAAAATCCAGCGCCTATTCCGAAACCCAGATGTGACGAGGTTGATTAAAAAATCAAATGACTTTGGCGCAGGTGGTGTATCCGTGGCGATTGGCGAGATTGCCGATTCTTTGGAAATTGATTTGGATATTTTACCATTAAAATATGAAGGGCTAAATGGTACCGAACTTGCAATTTCTGAAAGTCAGGAGCGTATTGCCGTGGTGATCGAGGCGCAGCATAAGGATGAATTCATCAAGCATTGCGAAAAGGAAAACATTCAGGCGGTGCAAGTGGCGAAAGTGACGGATTCCGGAAGAATGCAAATGTTTTGGAAAGGTAGCAAAATCGTAGATCTTAGCCGAGATTTCTTGGATACCAACGGTTGTGCTAAGATGCAAAAAGCGGAAGTTTCCCACCTTGAGCCTGTAGTTTCGGAGCCGAAAATTTTTAATAAAGAAAATTTCCTGCGTGCTTTGGCTGATAAAAATGTCGCTTCGCAGAAAGGTTTGTCGGAGATGTTCGATGCTTCTGTGGGTGCAACCACCGTGGCGATGCCATTTGGTGGGAAATTTCAGATGACAGAAATGGAAGGCAGCGTCCAGACCTTACCAGTTTTGGAAGCCCAAAATGTGGAAACTGTATCGCTTGCAAGTTGGGGTTTTGATGCCGAAACTTCCTCAAAAAATTCGATGATTGGTGCCGCCAATGCCGTGGTAGAAAGTGTCGCGAAAATCACTGCGACGGGTGGCGATTACCGAAACATCCGCTTGAGTTTTCAGGAATATTTTGAAAAATTAGGCAATACGCCCGAAAAATGGGGTAAACCATTGGCGTCTTTGCTTGGAGCGTATGACGCACAGATGAATTTCCTGCTGGCCGCAATCGGCGGAAAAGATTCCATGAGTGGGTCTTACCAGGACATCAATGTGCCACCTACTTTGATTTCTTTTGCTTGTGCCAATGGCGAAAAAAAGAATATCATTTCACCGGAATTCAAAAAACCGGGTAACCATCTTTATATTTTTGATCATAAACCACAGCCAAATGGAATGCCGAATTATGGCAGTTTGAAGACGGCATATGAGTTTGTTTTTGAACAAATTAAAACCGGAAATATTGTTTCTGCTAAAACCGTGAAAAATGGTGGCGTGGCGGTTGCCTTGGCAAAAATGTCGTTCGGAAACCAGTTGGGAGCCGATGTAGATTTTAATGCTGAAAAACTTCTCATCAAGTCTTGCGGAAGCCTGATTTTGGAGACTAGACATCATATAGACCACGAACTTTTTGAAAAAATAGGGCAGGTGCGTTCTTTATCAAGATTAAAAATCAATGGTGAAAAATTTGAGTTAGGCGAATTGCTTTCCGCTTGGACAGGTACTTTTAACGAACTATTCCCAACTCACGAAAAGGAAAAAATAACGATTGACATTAAGACTTCAGATTTGGTTAAAGATATTCCGACGGTCATTATCAATAAACACGGAATTGCGAAACCGCGTGTATTTGCCCCGATATTCCCGGGAACCAACTGCGAATACGAAACGCAAAATGCCTTCCGAAAAGAAGGTGCAGAGGTGTCGTCTTTACCATTAATCAATCTAAGCCACAGTCTTTTAAATGAGAGTATAGAGGCTTGGGTAAAAGAAATCGCTAACTCGCAAATCCTTGTGTTCTCGGGTGGTTTTTCCGCCGGTGATGAGCCTGACGGATCAGCAAAATTCATTGTGAATGTTCTTAAAAATGAGAAGATGAAAGCCGCCGTTCATGAACTTTTGGAGCGCGATGGGATGATTCTCGGGATTTGCAACGGCTTCCAGGCACTGGTGAAATCAGGTTTGCTGCCTTATGGCGAAATCCGTGATTTGGATGAAAATTCCCCAACTTTGGCGCACAATGCTATCGGCCGACATATCTCGCAAATGGTGGATGTAAAGGTGGTTCACGACCATTCGCCTTGGTTGAAAGCTATGAAGGATATGGTATATACCATTCCAATTTCTCACGGAGAGGGCCGTTTCATGGCGTCGGAAGATGTGTTGAAAGACCTTTACGCGAGCGGTCAAGTAGCGACGCAATACATTGATTTTGATGGAAAAATTGCACATGGAATGCCGTTTAATCCAAATAATTCTCTATTTGGAATTGAAGGAATCAGCTCTAAGTCCGGTAAAATCTTCGGTAGAATGGGGCACCCAGAACGCTTTGCAGAAGGTTTGCTAAAAAACATTCCGACTGCGAATTACCACAATATCTTTAAAAATGGCGTAGAGTATTTTTTATAAATAAGAGGTAAAAATAATGATGATTAAAAACCGTAGGATATAATTCTGCGGTTTTTTTAAAAAATATACTTCCAGTAAACCAAAAATCCCGCTATCATTGCCAATACAGCCAATAGCGTAACTGCAGCGGCAGAAATATCTTTGATAAAACCAATGCGCAAATCAAATTCCGGTTGGATGAAATCGCATATTTTTTCTATCACCGTATTGAAAATTTCGGCTACTAAAACCAGGAAACATACAGTGAGAATCAGCGCGGTTTCGGTAGCATTGAGGTTAAAATAAAAAATGAGAATGAGATTTATGAGGAATGCCACAAACTCAATTTGGAAATTTCTTTCCGTCGTGAGCATTTTAAAAAATCCATTGAAGGCATTTAAAAAACTTTTATGGATGGGCGGCTTTCTCAATTTGAATTAATTTTAACAAAGATAATGAGTTTTAATAAAATAGAATTTCAATCTTGAAGGAAAGGATTTTAATCTTTGTTGAAAAGAAAATTTTTATTATTTTTGAGTTTTGGTTCAAATCCTTATATTTGTGAAATAAATAAAATCCAATGAAATTTATTGTTGCAAGTGGTGAGTTACAAAAGGCTCTGAATACGGTGAGCGGAGTGATTTCTTCCTCACAATCGCGCCCGATTCTCGAAAATTATCTTTTTGAACTTAAGGTAAACAATCTAAAAATAACCGCTTCCGATGGGGAGACCACCCTCGTGACTTCTTTGGAAGTAATGTCCGATGACAGCGGAAAATTCGCTGTTCCGGCAAAAATATTTCAGGATTTTGTGAAGACTTACGGCGAGCAGCCACTCACGCTTTCCGTGAAGGCGGCAGAAGATGCCAATGGCGGTCTTTTGGAAATCTTAGATGAAAAAGACAACTTTGCGGTTGCCTTGGATAATGCCGATGACTACCCGGAACTTCCTGAGTTTGATGCCTCACAAAGTGTGACCATATCTGCTGGAATCCTTTCCGAAGCACTTACAAACACGCTTTTCGCCACGAGTAACGATTCTCTTCGCCCGGTGATGACGGGGGTTTTGTTCCAGTTTAAAGAAGACGAAACCAATTTTGTTTCTACAGATTCCCACAGATTGGTGGTCTATAAGAGATCCGACCTTACCAATGCGGAGCCGGTAGAATTCATTATGCCAAAAAGACCGTTGGGGATCTTCAAGAACATCTTGGCAAACTCTACCGAGGATGTGATTATCGAGTTCAATGAGAATATGGCAAAATTTACTTTTGGAAAAAATACTTGGATTTGCCGCCTTATCGATGGTAAATATCCTAACTATTCCGCAGTAATTCCGAAGGAAAACCCAAATGTTTTGACGATCAATAGAGGGCTTTTGCTTAGCTCTATCCGAAGAGCGAGTATCATGTCCAATAAATCGACTAATCAGGTAAGATTCAAATTATCGGGTAACATTCTTCACCTTCATGCGGAAGATACGGAGTTTGCAAATAAGGCCGATATGCAGATTCCTTGCGACTACAATGGCGAGGACATCAATATTGGTTTCAGTTCGAAATTCCTCACCGAGATGCTTTCTGTACTCGTTTCAGAAGATATCACCATGAAAATGTCCCAACCTAACCGTCCTGGAATCATCGAGCCGGTGGATGGATTGGAAGAGAAAGAACATTTGTTGATGCTTTCTATGCCGGTAATTGGAATGTAGAAAATCAACTCGAAATATATTAACGGAGTCTTGTTCTAAGGTTCCGTTTTTTTGCGTTAAACATTAATTTCACGATATTTGCAAAACAACGGAATAGTGCATCGTTTTAATTAACCAAAACAAGGCACGAAAAATTTCTAATTTAATATAAACATGAAAATATCAAATAACTGGCTGAAAGAGTATATCAAAACTGACCTAAAATCTGAGAAAATTTCGGAATACCTTACCGATATTGGTCTGGAAGTGGAAGGCGTAGAGAAATACGAATCTGTAAAGGGCTGCTTGGAGGGTATTGTAGTGGGCAAAGTTCTAACCTGCGAACAACACCCGAACGCTGATAAACTCAAGAAAACCACGGTGGATGTTGGCAATGGAGATATCCTCAATATTATATGTGGTGCTCCGAATGTAGCAGCTGGGCAAACGGTTCCTGTGGCAACAGTGGGAACAAAAATCTATGCTAAAGATGGCAGTTTTTTTGAGATTAAGGAAGCAAAAATCCGCGGCGAGGTATCCCAAGGGATGATTTGTGCCGAAGACGAGCTCGGCCTTAGCGATGACCACGGCGGCATTATGGTTTTGAATAACTCCTACGAAGTTGGGCAGCCTTTTGCAAACTATTTTGAATTGACGAGTGACGAGGTGTATGAAATAGGTCTTACCCCGAACAGAACCGATGCGATGTCCCACTACGGCGTAGCTCGTGATCTCAATGCTTACCTTCAAACCAACCAACTGAAAGCGGATTTTGAAAAAATGGCGTTGCAGCCACTCCATGAAAATGGCAGCAATGAATTCTCAATCGAAGTAGAAGATGCCGTACTTTGTCCGCGCTATTTGGGCGCAGTAATTGAGCATGTGAAAATTTCAGAATCCCCTAATTGGCTAAAAGACAGATTGAAATCCATCGGCCTTTCTCCGATTAATAATATTGTGGATATTACCAATTATATCCTCCACGGTTACGGACAGCCGCTGCACGCATTCGATGCGGATAAGATTTCCGGTAAAAAATTAAAAGTAGGGGTGAGCAAAAAAGGTACAAAATTCACCACTCTGGATGGCACAGAACGCACTTTGAATGGCTCAGAAATCATGATAAAAGATGCCGAAAACCGTCCGCTCTGTATTGCGGGAGTCTTTGGCGGTCAGGATTCCGGCGTCTCTGCGCAAACCAAAACTATATTTTTGGAATCGGCTTATTTTAATCCCGTGGCGGTGCGCAAAGGCGCAAAATTCCACAACTTAAATACCGATGCTTCCTTCAGATTTGAGCGTGGCGTAGATCCGCATTCTACAAAAATCGCTCTCTCGCATGCCGTGAAAATGATTGAGGAAATCGCAGGCGGAAAGCTTGCCGGTGAGGTTCTGGAGTTTTATCCAAAGAAATTTGAAGATCATTATGTGATTTTGAGGTTCTCCAAAGTAGAGCAAATCCTTGGCACGAAAATCCATAAGGAAAGGATTAAAGAAATTCTTAAATCTTTGGATATTAAAGTTCTAAATGAAATTCAAAATGGTTTTGAAATATCGGTTCCGGCATACCGAGCAGATGTGACACGGGAGATTGATGTAATTGAAGAAATCTTGAGAATCTATGGATATAATAAGATTGAAGCACCTCAAAAATTCTCTTTTAGCGCTGTAAAATTAGATTTTGATGATCAAGATGCGTTGGAAAATGCCTGGGCAAGAGCACTGCAAAGCCAAGGTTTTAATGAGGTGATGAACAACTCTCTCACTTCAGTAAAAGATGAAACCGATGCCGTGAAACTGCTAAATCCGCTCAGCAGCGATTTGGCATTCATGCGCAAATCATTGTTGGAAGGGATATTACAGAACGCTGCTTATAACATCAACCGTAAAAATCAGGATATTAAGTTTTTCGAACTCGGAAAGATTTATCATAAAAAAGAAAAATATGAGGAGCGCAAGCAACTTGCAATGCTCGTTTCCGGCAGAAACCATGCTGAAAACTGGCTTTTGCCAAAATCGGCGACAGATTTTTATCATTTAAAATCTTTCGTGCTATTACTCTTAGAAAAACTTAAATTAAGTATCGAGGAGCGACCACTCGAGGATGCTCGTTTCTCGGACGCTTTGGAATTGGTTTCCGGGGAGAAAACTTTGGCAAGATTGGGCAAAGTTTCTGCGCAACAGTTGAAGGATCAAGATGTGGATCAAGATTGCTGGTATGCCGAAATTGAGTTGGAAAACTGTCAGGAATTACGCAAAAAAAGCAATTTCAAATTTGTAGATATCCCCAAATTCAATAAAATTCGCAGAGATTTAGCACTATTAGTGGATAAGACCGTTTCATATGATGATCTGTATCGTGTGGCAAGGAAAAATCCTTCCAAGTTTTTAGGGAAAATCAATCTTTTCGATGTTTATGAGGGAAAAAATCTCCCTGTGGGCAAGAAATCTTATGCGATGAGTTTTGAACTGAACAATTTTGAAAAAACTTTGGAGGAAAAGGAAATCTCCGAAGTGATGAATTCATTAATCAAAACCTTCCAAAAGGAGTTCGGGGCGGAGTTGCGCTCGTAATTTTATTTTTGAATAAAAACTTTTAGTTGCGTAATTATTGTTTAAATTTGACAAATAAATTATAAATCATGAAAAATATTTTCCTATCCATATTTGCGATATCAGTCCTGGCGGCATGCGGCGCAACCACTGGTGCAACTAAGTTAAAAGTAGGCACTGCGCAGGTTTCTGTGGTGAATACGCAGTGGCAATTGGCGGGATATTCATCCAAAGGAAAAGTGCCTACATTGGTTATCGAGGGTGGAAAATTGTCTGGTCAGGCACCTTGCAACCGGTATTTTGGTGAGTTAATACTGGATCCCAAGGCAGGAGATTTTTCGGCAAGCAATATCGGTGCTACGCGCATGGCGTGCGAAAATCTTTCCGAAGAATCCAATTATATTGAAATGCTAAAACAGGCGAATAAATATGTGGTAAACGGCAATACGCTGGAACTCTACAGAGACAATCTGCTACTAGTGAAATTCAACAAACTATAAAAAAAACTGCCGCAGAGATGCGGCAGTTTTTCTTTAAATTATTACTCCGAGTTTGTTCAACTCTTTTTCCAAATCAGTTTCGGGAGTGATGTGTATGGTTTTGAAACCCAGTTCCTTCGCCACTTCTATATTCTTGGCATTATCATCTATAAATACAGATTCCTCAGATTTTATTTGGTAGCGGTCGAGTAGGATCTGCCAGATTTTAGGATCGGGTTTGATGAGCTTTTCCTCCCCAGATACCACGATTTTCCCACCAAATATTTTGAAGAAATCATAATTTTCTAAAGCGTACGGGAAAGTCTCGTGTGACCAATTGGTGAGCCCAAATAATTCATAATCCGTATGTTCTAATTTTCGCAAAACTTCTACATTTTTAGGGATGTCGCTACGCAGCATTGCGCTCCAGTTGTCGTAGTAGGCGCGGATTTCCTTTTCCCAATCCGGATGTTCGGCTATGTGCAGTTCCGTGCCCTCCTTCAGTGTACGGCCGCGGTCTTGCTCGGCGTTCCAGTCGTTGTGTGCGATGTTTTTAAGGAAAAACTCCATCTTTTCATCGTCCTGAAAATAGTCTTTGAAGAAATAGCGCGGATCCCAATCCATCAATACGCCACCGAAATCGAAAATGATATTTTTAATATTATTCATTGTAAAAAAGTTACAGGATTATAGAATTAGAAAATTCAAACTAACTCCATTCGAAATTAACAAATTCAAAACCTGCGGGTGTTAATTTAGCATTAATATGCTGTAAACCGTTGCTCAGAATTATTATTTCAGCCCCGATTACGGAGTTGTACCGCGCAATTTGGTCGAAGGTCGCCTCCGTGAGTTTGAGGTGTGGCGCCTTGCATTCTACCAAGATTTTTGGTAAAGTTTTCTCCGTGATGAGCAAGTCTATTCTTTTGGTCAATCCATTGATTTCCAATTTCTTCTCAGCCACCATGGCAGATGCGGCATAACCTTCTACAGTGAGGAAATATTGCACCCAGTGTTGCCTTACCCATTCCTCTGGCGTCAGCAGCAGCCATGTTTTTCGCGCCGGGTCATAAATAAAAAACTTATCTTTGTCTTTCCTGAATTTCAGGTCAAAAGTTTCTTTAAAATTCAGTTTCGGAAGTTCCATCGGTTATGAAAGAGTTAGATTCAATCCTCAAAAATATCAAAAATAAAGAACTATTGCCGCTCTATTTTCTGCACGGTGAGGAATCTTATTATATAGATGTCGCAGTGAAGGCTTTTGAAAACGAAGTGCTTTCCGAGGACGAAAAGGCTTTTAACCAAACCGTGGCTTATGGCAAGGACACCAGTTACCCGGAAATTCTCTCCCTCGCGCGACAATATCCCATGATGGGAGACCGCCAAGTCATCATCGTGAAAGAAGCCCAAGACTTGAAACTGACAGATGAAGAAGCCAAACTTTTGATGGCGTATGTAGAAAACCCCGTACCCTCCACGCTCTTGGTGTTCGCACACAAAAACAAAAAGCTGGACGGCAACAAGCGCAAATTGCACGCCGCCCTGAAATCTTACCTTTTCCTGAGCGATAAAATGAAGGACTACGAGGTCCCAAAATTTATCCAAAGCGAACTCTCTCGCCTCGATATAAAAACTGCGCCAAACATCTTTATGCTTCTTTCGGAGTACCTCGGCACCGATCTTTCGCGCATTTCCAACGAGTTGAACAAGTTGAAAATCGCTCTGAAACCCGGCGAAATTCTGGATGGCGCATTGGTGGAAAAACACATCGGCATCAGCAAGGATTTCAATGTTTTCGAACTCCAAAAAGCCCTCGGAACAAAGGATGCCGCCAAGGCGTTGCGCATTGTCCATTTCATAGGCAAAAATCCGAAAGCCGAGCCGCTGCAAAAGATTCTGGGATTCCTCTACAACTATTTTTCCAATATGGTCATATTCCAGTCATTGGCGGGAAAACCGCAGTCCGAAGTCGCTGCCGCTATGAAAACCACGCCCTATTTCCTTCGTGATTACGCCGCCGCCGCAAGATTTTATCCACTGAAACACGCCACACGCATCCTATCGCTCCTTCGGGAAACCGACCTGAAAAACAAGGGTTTAGGAGTCAACCAGACACCAGAAAGCGAACTTTTAACAGAATTGGTTTACAAAATCCTAAATATCGATAAACTGAAGACCAAGATCTAAGTTTTTTGGGCGCCATTTCCGGCTCTTCGCTATTACTCCTCGCGCCCGCGCTTACAAGCATTCCGCACCACTTTCCCGAGGCGTGCTGTGGGGTAGCCGCTGCGATCCGGGGCGCGCGGGATGCGCCGCTCCAGTTCCCGAGTTTCTGTAGTTTCAAGTTTTGTGGCGTTACTACAAGAGAAGCGCGGCCATCTGAATCCACGAGAATGCTTCATTCTCGAATTGTCAAAAATCCCGAGAGGGATTATATGTTTATAGCCGCACAGGCACCACACAGGTTCGCCGCCGAAGGCGGCGAACTGTCCCCGAAAATTTCCTATAAACATAAGATTGGTATGCAATCTGCTTTTGCAATATTCAAATTACAATGGGGTACTTTTTGTGTCTTCATGGTCAAAAAATCCTTTTTGCCTTGGACTAAAATTTTAGATATAACTGGAACAACTTTGAACCTTGAAACCAAAACCTTGAACAAAAAAAATTATGGCAGCGAATCTTGCGCGGCCCGGGCTGAGTGGAGCTCGTTTTTATTTTGCGGCGCGCCAGCGCCGTAAAAATAAAAACAGCGGGAACGGAGCACGGAAATAGCCGCCCAAATAAAATTCACTAAAAAAAGATTGATTAAGAGAAAATAAATACCGATTTTTGGGGATTAAAAATAAATTCAAAAACATAATAACTCTATGGAAAACCATATTTTAGACTGTGTGATCATAGGATCGGGCCCATCGGGCTTCACCGCGGCCATCTACGCCGCTCGCGCCGATCTGAAACCAGAACTTTTTACCGGTTTGGAGCCTGGCGGACAACTGACCTGGACTACGGAAGTTGATAATTTCCCGGGTTACCCGGACGGAGTCAGCGGTCCGGAAATGATGCTCCAACTTCAAAAACAAGCCGAGCGCTTCGATACGAAAATCAGTTACGAACTCATCACGAAGGCGGAATTTTCAAAAGAAGTAGGCGGTATTCATAAACTGTGGGCCGGCAACCGCGAAATCTTAGCGAGAACCGTTATTATATCTACTGGCGCCACCGCGAAATATTTGGGACTGGAAGATGAGAAAAAATACAGCGGCGGCGGGGTTTCGGCGTGTGCTACCTGCGATGGTTTTTTCTACAAAGGCAAAGAAGTGATCGTAGTAGGTGCGGGCGATACGGCGGCAGAGGAGGCGACTTATCTTGCGCATCTTGCTTCCAAAGTGACAATGCTGGTTCGCAAAGGGGAGTTCCGCGCTTCTAAAGCGATGATCAACCGCGTGAATGCCACTGCCAACATCGAGGTGAAATATTTCCATGAATTGATTGGCATCGAGGGCGAAAACAGCTTGGTAGAGCGCGCGGTAGTCATCAATAACCAAACGCAGGAAATTTCTAAAATAAATGTGCACGGGATATTCATCGCGATAGGCCACAACCCGAATACGGAAGTTTTCAAAGGGCAGATCGACTTGGATGAGAACGGTTATATCAAAACCATTCCAGGTTCTACCCGTACCAATCTTCCGGGCGTTTTCGCGGCGGGCGATGTTCAGGATCATGTTTACCGCCAGGCGGTTACGGCGGCGGGAACGGGCTGTATGGCGGCGATAGATGCAGAACGGTACTTGACTGACTTGAAATAATTTGATAACCATCACGAAGGTCTATGCGTAATCTGTTTTTCATATTCATCGGCGGCGGAATCGGCAGTGTGGCGCGCTTTCTGGTGTCGGGATTTACGCAGAGGTTGTGCCAGATCGGGCAGTTTCCGGCGGGGACCTTCGTGGTAAATATCGTCGGTTGTTTTTTTATCGGCGTTTTGTCGGCCTATTTTCTGAAAGTCGATAATTATTTAAAGTTTCTATTGATTACCGGATTTTGTGGTGGGTTCACGACATTTTCCACTTTTTCGGCAGAAAACTTTACGCTATTCCAGAATGGGAGCTTCCTAACGCTTGGAATTTACACTTTTTTGAGCGTGGTTTTGGCACTATTAGCTGTATTTTTGGGGTTCCAAGTGATTAAAAATTAATTTCTGGTGCTGGTAGTAAATACTTTAGCATAATTTATGGAAATAATTTTGCCAAAACTTCAAAAGATTCTATATTTGCACCACTGAAAAACGGAGATCGTTTTTTATGGAGAGTTGGCAGAGTGGTCGATTGCGGCAGTCTTGAAAACTGTTGAGGGTAACACCTCCGGGGGTTCGAATCCCTCACTCTCCGCATCAAAGTAGTGGTAATCATCCACTTATATCGCTAAAGACGAAAATGCACCTGCTTTTATAGTGGGTGCTTTTTTAATAAAGAAATAGGGTGCGTGACGAAGCCGTTGCAGAATCTTAATCTTAGTATTCGGAAGTTTGATACGGTTGATTCTTTCCAGATACTCTTCACCGCAGCCTTCGAGCTCTAATCCATCGGTATTTTTTCACCACACTATACAACAGCGCAGGATCCATATCTTTAGCACGGTAATTCACTTTGTCCCAATACAGATATTCATCCTGTACCTTTTCAACAGTCGTTCATCTCAAGTTCTACCATTTTGGAGATGGGATTGTCAGAATCAATAGTATCAGGCGCCTGTTCGAGTATAAAAGTTTGTTGTGAACAAAAAAATAAGTTAAAACCGCGAGATTATCGAAGAATCTCGCGGTTTTGAAATTAAGAAATATGCCCTGCTGTACTAGTAGGAATATTGCTTTACACTAATTTGGATTCGGTGAATTTCACTGAGGGTCTAGTTGTTGTTATTGTTTGAAAACCGCTATATTCTATTAAAATCTCGCGATTTTAATTTATGTAGTTTAATGAAGATAAATTGCATTTACATCAAACCGTATTTAAGTGAAATGATAAATTATAAATTGATATTTTGAGAAAATTTTTTGAAATCATATGCGCAGAGTAATTTTCTGTAATTTGGATTTTTCTTGACAGAATCATTTTTTAAATAACATTCCACATCATCAAGTTCGATTCTGTCATTTAATATAAGCCATAAAATAGCATTATCTTTATTTGTTGCTGCAATTTCATTATCGTCCAATATCTGCTGGATACTAGTATATTCTGTTTTGCAAATTTCCTTAATACTTGTCTTACATAATTTTAGTTTCTCTAATTGCTGACGTTTTAATTTATCTGCTGATTGAAGCTCACTGTTTATAATTGAAAAACCAAAAATTGGAAAAAACTGCGTTGATTGAATACTATACTTACTCGTAGTGCATTATTAAATTAACTCGTAGTGCATTATAAAAAAGGTTATTCATAACACGAAAAATTCGTATATTGTATTGACTACCAATCAAATACTCTATGAATAACCTAGATGCAATTTACGACTTTATTTTGAATGAATTAAGGAAACTAACTTTGGACGAGAACTTTTATT
>JAGLBA010000230.1 GCA_018260475.1 Chryseobacterium sp.
ATGGTAGAGTTATAGAATTAAAATGTCGTTATATAGAGTTACAATAATGTTATATTAGGCCAAGAAGAATTCAAATTACGAGATCATATTCAGAGGGAAAACTGCAATCCTTGCTTTGCATATAGAGACAGGTACAGAATGGAGAGAAGAAGGCTGGAGACAGTATAGCATGAAGATGAGGAAATGCTAGATTGGGAAACAAAGCAATCATCGAAACCTTAGATGGCCGAAACGAGCAAAAAAATTAATAACTTAATGATGAACCTATTTATTATTTGGATGAACCCCAAAAATTCCTATTCATTGATTACTGATATTTAACCAGCAAATGACTCAAACATAATGTGGTGTAGTAAACATAATTTTAATTTAAAAAAATTTTGTTTTTTTCTTCACTTTTACTTTTACTTAATATCATACAATACATAATATAAGACATCACATATAAAATTCGTAATAAAAAATGGAATTTTTAAATTTTAATTTTTTTTTTTCGTCTGTCCCTTTCACGATTGCTTCACATTTTTTCTTTCTTTCTTCTTTTTTTGTTTGTTTGTTTGTTTGTTTGTTTGCTTGTTTGTTTGCTTGTCCGTTTGTCTTCT
>JAGLBA010000231.1 GCA_018260475.1 Chryseobacterium sp.
AACAGATTTGAGATTGCCTATTTCAAATGTTGAGAAGATGATCTTTCTACCCAAAAATTTCGATTTAAAATTAATATAAAATTATAAAATTAATTTTTTTCGGTTAAAAAATTTTTAAAGCCCTAAATCAAAGTTAGTAAAAAGTAAAATTTTTAGACTTCTTATTAAAATGCTTCGGATGACAGGCACCTTTAATTAAAAATTTAAAAATAAAATATATTTTGTGTTGAAAAATTCGTCAGCTTTTTAAGTTTGATTGCGAGGCACTCTCAAAAAAATAAAATAATTTTTTTTTTGGTTTGCTGCCCAGTGTAAATGATTTAAAGTAATTCAATGATCGCTTTTCAATTGACGAAATTCAATTCAATTCAATTGAAAATTAATTGCCCGTTTTTTTTTCGGCGGGAACGATTCGGTTTTAATAGAAAAATTTAGTAAATTTGCATTTTCTTATATCGAGAGAGCAATCATCACGGGTCGGGGGAATTAACGTTATTAAATTTCTAATGATAATCGATAGCTGGAGAAAACACTTTCAGATATTGCCATCTCTCCACGCCCACGTTTAAAACGAATTGTTGGCAAATGATGGGTAAATGACG
>JAGLBA010000232.1 GCA_018260475.1 Chryseobacterium sp.
TTCTTCTGCACATTTTCTAAGTCGATGACTACCGTTTTACTTAATAGAATTTCATTTATCTCTCACCTGTTTTATCTCCCTGCCATTGCCGCTTATGTTTTCAATTTTTTTTTTATTATCGTCGATTTTAAACTTTAAAATTTTAACTTTTAATTAAATTATTAATTAAATTTTAAACTTTTGGCGACTCCCGTTAAATTCGCCGACGCTTTTTCACATAATGTTTTGGTGATTAGGTCTTGTTATTCATAGTATAAAAAGTGATTAGCAGGTATGTAGTAAAGATTGAATGAATAAATGAAAAGGGAGAGGGGGTTAAATTTATCGATTTTAAATCAATGAAAAAAGGATCAAGGTTATAAAAGGACAAACAGGACAAAAGGGGGTCGACATCACCGTCTGTCAATCCGGCAATGATGTCGGGAAGTTCACGTGGAGGGCTCCATGGTTGCGTCAGTAGTCTGTTTTTATTTGATTTAAAAGTGGGGTCCAAGTGGGGTCCAGGCCCGAGTCTCCGTTGAGATTGTGGGGGTGTCTTGAGATTTCTATGGATTCTAAAATGGGAAGACGTTGGGGCAAAGGGTTCTTGACCGGGACTTTTGTCTTT
>JAGLBA010000233.1:0-309 GCA_018260475.1 Chryseobacterium sp.
GGAAGAGGGAAATCGAGACGGAAAAGAAAGAAAGGCGAAAAAAAAAACGGATTGAAAAATCTCTCTCTCTCTCGCAGACGGGATATCGAAAATGGCCGCCGCCATGTTGAATTGATTCGGTTGAAGTCAAATTTTTTATTTTTTATTTTTTTCCTTTCCAATCTAGATTCTGTTATCAGTTTCGGATTGATCTGATCGGATTTGGGAATTTCGTTCTCTCCTTCTTCCTCCCTCTCTCTCTCTCTCTCTCTGACCGGGATTTAGGCCATGAAAAAATCCGATATACTTAGCATTGCACCGCATAGAGTT
>JAGLBA010000233.1:319-601 GCA_018260475.1 Chryseobacterium sp.
CATCGGATCAGATTTATGTTGATGCCATCAATTCGACCATCATCGACCACTCTTGGATTTCAATTGAATTGACATAATCTTCTTTTGATTTCAGCATCAGGCTTGGCCCTCGTTGCTGAATTTAAAAATAAAAAAAAATAAAAAATAAAAAAAAGATACTAGAAATGAACGAGTTAGATAGCCTTCGACAGGAAGCGGAAACTCTTAAAAATGCCATACGAGTAAGTGTTTAAGAAAAAAGAAACAAAAAAAAAAAAAATTAATCCGATCCAAAATGGAGTT
>JAGLBA010000234.1 GCA_018260475.1 Chryseobacterium sp.
ATCAAAACTGTGAAAATCAATCGATCAGGCCTAAGAAAATCAATTTCCCCCCTTCAAGAAAGAGAAATAGAAAAATGGGTCATTGAACTTTAGGAATCCCCTGAAATTCTTCTGCCACTTCGCCATAAAAAAAAAACAAAAAAAAATTTTTTTTCACATATTGAATTGTGTGTCTGATTTTAATTTTTTTTTTTAACAGAAATTTTTTAATAGAAATTAAAAAATTTTTTTTAAACAAATATATTAATAGAAATTTTTAAAGACATTTTCAATTTTTTTTAAACAGATATATTAATAGAAATTTTTAAATTTTTTTTAAAATAAAAAAATAATATTAATTTTTAATTTTTTTTAAAATAGAAATATTAATAGAAGTATTAATAGAAATTTTTAATAGACATTTAAAAAACTTTTTATAAATAGAAATATTAATACAAATTTTTTATGGAAATTTTTTATTGAAATTTTTTATTTTTTTAAATAGAATTCTTCGGTTTTAATTATTACCATCTCTCCACCATCCTCCCCCCCCCCCAAAAAAAAATAGAAAAAGCAATAAAAAAATAATAATTTTTTTTCTCGGAGACTCACCGAAAGCTT
>JAGLBA010000235.1 GCA_018260475.1 Chryseobacterium sp.
TTATTCATTCTTAATAATTAGAATCATTAATTTTCATAATTACAATTTTCTAATAATTAATTTTGTAATTTTTTTAAAAGTATAATTTAATAATTAATTTAATTAGAATAAAATCAAATTAATTAAAACCTTATTCAATCTGAAATTTATTTTTATATTATTTCTTTTTATAAAGAAAAAGACTTTTAAATCAATTAGTAAAAGATCTAAAATTAAAGTGGAGAAAGATGAAAGTTTTCAAAGACTGATTACTTCTTTCTTTTAGAATTCTTTTAGAATAATTTTTCTAAATTAATAAAAAAAAAAGAAAAAAAATTTTTTTCTTCGTTTCTTTCCAAGGAGTAAATCCTTGCCCAAAATCGAAAAAAATTTTTTTTCAAAATCAACTCCGAAACAAACATAAACGAACATAATTTATTTGACGTGGACAAAAAAAATTGAAAATTGGATCGTCCCAGCATCAGGAAACGGAAGTTCAACAAAAAAAATTCAATTCAATTCAATTTAAAAAAAATCGTCCCCCCCCCCCCACCGCCTGTCCGTCTAACCCGGATTTAAATCGATCGAGACTTAATTGAATCGAATTCATTGCAATTTAAC
>JAGLBA010000236.1 GCA_018260475.1 Chryseobacterium sp.
CTTTATAATTTTTAAACTTTGGCGTATTTTGTTTCTCACACTATTTATTCTGAGTGTTTTTGGGTTATGATTTCAACACGGGGTCATACCCCAAAAGCACTTAGAATAAACAGTCATTCTTTGTCTTTATGCTTTCTTGCTTTCCTTCTTCTGTTCACTTTGTACCTGCCTTTCTTTTTGGTTTGTCTGTGAAACAATGATTTCTGTTTTTCGCTTTAAACCCATCCCGCTTTTTGAAATCTTCCTGGTTTCTCCCCAGTACTTGGGAACATTTTTCAATTTCAGGGAATCAAGCCTATCTGGTTTTCTTTAGGAAGAGGAATGTAAGAATACTGTAGACCAACCTGTCTGTGTAAAGATCTCTGGTCTTGTGGAATGCCATCTCCAATTTGTGTACCCTGGCCTGCAGGACTCATAAATTGAATTGTTTTCGGGTATTAGTTCCCCCAGGGTATTTGAAATAGCGAGTTCCATATATTTTGTTTATTTAATTGAAAAATTATGATTGTAGAAAAAAGATTGTAAAGTAAAGAACTTTCATTGAGGCACCTTTTGCCCTTCGGATGTCTACAGATTTTCTAAAAAAGAATTTTTTTTTT
>JAGLBA010000237.1 GCA_018260475.1 Chryseobacterium sp.
TCACTTTACATGAACTTTTTTTTAAACAAAAAAAACTTTGAATTGTTATAATAAAAATATATATAATATGTATATTGAGTAATAATAATTTGTAATTATAATATAAATAAGTTTTATATACAATTCATAGTTTTTCTTACATTTCTTACAAGTCATCTTTTTCCTACTCACATTTGCATTATTTCCACCTTATTGTTTTATAATATTCTGATACATTTACAAAGTCAATTATATTTAAATTCAATTATATTTAAAAAAAAACGGGATTAAACTAGAAAGTTAAATTTTTATGTCATTTGGACTTGAATCAAGTTGACTTGAAGTCAGAAGTCAAAGAAATAGGTTTTTATTTTTAATCTGATTTCGCTTCGACCTACAAGCTTCTTGACTGTTGGTCTTTTTATCATAAATTAAAAAAATATTTTTAGTTTTTCTTACGAGGCATTTAATAATTTTTTGTGCTTAATTTAATTTAATTTCAAGGCACTCTCGAAAAATCTGAGAGAAAAAAACAATTATTATTATTTAGATTTGTTAAATTGATTCTCGGATAACGTATGAAATTTTAGTCTGAGTAATTGGAAAAATTAAAATCTTTT
>JAGLBA010000238.1 GCA_018260475.1 Chryseobacterium sp.
TAAATCAATATTAGAAGTCTAATGGGTTGCAAACATAAAATCAATAATCAAGGGGATGAGAAAATAGAAAATTTTTACCTCGTAATTGAAAAATCAATCCTCGAAAATGCAAAAATTGGTTTCCATTTTCAAAAATTAAAAATAAAATAAGTCGTAACAAATGTCGCACGCAAAAGAAAGCTTGCCTTTTATGGGCAAATGACACCCAGAATGAACCCAGACACGTTTTAGCAACAGGATCTTTACATTCCTACTACAAAAGAAAACCACAAATGGGCTTGGTTCTCCGAAATTGAAATAGAAGCCTAAAACTGGGGATAAACAAAGAAGATTTCAAAAAGCAGGACGTACTCAAAGGCAAAAACAGAAACCCTTGTTTCACAGACACACCAAAAAGAAAGACAGGTACAAAGTAGATAGAAAAAAGAAAGCAACGACATAGCACAAAAGTGAAGGAAAACTGGGTTGGAACAAAATTTTCGAAATCATGTGGTCCATAGATGGCCGGAACAAGCACAAAATAATAATATGTAAATAATAATAATAATAATAATAATAATAATAATAAATCTAATTTAATTAATAAACTCAATTTTA
>JAGLBA010000239.1 GCA_018260475.1 Chryseobacterium sp.
ATTAATAAAAAACCAAGCAATTAACAAATTAATTAACAAATTAAATGAACTGAAAATAAATTCATAAAATATTAATATGAATTTAAATTGTAAATTTATGCACGAATATTATTTCTAACAAATTCTTTACCATTATATGTAAAAGCATGATTTTCACCGTCGATTCTCATTAATCTAAATCTTAAGTTTTATTTTCCGTTTTCAGAGTGCACAACTTTTTGCAAAAAAAAATTAATTAATTTTAATAATTAATTTTTTTTGACGTGCACTGTTATTTTTCTTCGGCCCGTGAGAACATCATCATCGTCACCGTCATCATCATCATCAACATTACTTTTAAGAGGAAATTACACAAGCAAAATATTCGATTTGAAATTATTGATTCCTTCCTTTTTTTCTTCCCGCCCCCTGTCTTTTTGCCATGGGGCGAAAAAGAAGAATCAGTTCGGAAGATTTAAAAAATTAAAATTCGGATTAAGCCAATCATTTTAAGGGTGAGCATATTTATGAGGATCATAAAAATTGTTATTAGGATCCGCTGAAATTTTCTTGTGCTAATTTAAATTTAATCATTTTAAAGAGCCAATTTAGTTTGTC
>JAGLBA010000023.1 GCA_018260475.1 Chryseobacterium sp.
GAACCGCATCCATACTCAGCTTCAAACTTTCGGAGAGTAGACCCCAAGTGCCCGCGAGAATGACGATGCCAATGATGACGCTCAGGACAGAATCAATCCAAAACCAACCCGTGTACATAATGATGAGGCCGCCGATGACCACGCCCACGGAGACCAGCGCGTCGGCAAGCATGTGCATGTAGGCGCCCTTCACATTCAGGTCGTTTTTCTGGTCTTTCATAAACAGCCACGCCGTGATACCGTTGACAAAAATCCCCACGAACGCCACCGCGGCGACCATTCCGCCTTCCAACGGCGCAGGATGAAGGAAGCGCAAAACCGCCTCATACACGATGAAAGCCACGGCTATTACGAGGATTACAGCATTGACCAGCGAAGCCAGAATAGTCCCCCGCCGATATCCGTAGGTAAACGCCGCAGTCGCCTTGCGTTTCAGCAGCCGAAAAGCCACCAACGAAATCACAAGCCCCGCGACATCACTCAGGTTGTGTGCCGCATCCGAAAGCAACGCCATGGAATTGTACAGGAAACCGCAAATGGCTTCCGCAAAAACAAAGAATAAATTCAGTGAAATTCCTATGATAAAAGCTCTATTGATACGGCTGGGATCAATTTGAGCGTGGTCGTGATGATGGTGGTCGTGTGCCATTTTAATTTTCGTCTTGGTTAAAATTTTCGTCCAGCGGCTCAGTTTCTGCAAGAATTTCTTTGGCTTTTGGAAATAATTCTTCATTAACCAAAAGAAAATAATTCTGCGAAATAGGCATCAACACTACATTATTTACAAATTCATTTTTTATATAAGACGGAATGCCGCGTGACGCAAGCTTGGATTTAGCAAGGTCAATTTCGTATAAGTAGGCAGATTGTAAGATGATTTTCAGTTCGGACATGGTTGGTTTTATTTTATCAAACGATTTCGAAATCTACCTCGGCATCCAACTTGGGGAATTTCCTTTTTGAAACGAAGGTTTTTCCGGTGCAATCCAACTCCTTCCAGCCTTTTTTCTTGCCGCAATCGCCGACTTCCACCACATAGGGCACAAAACTGATTTCGTCTTCGCCTCTGCGGTAAATTTCCTTGTACTGAACGGCAATGTCCAAAACGCAATCGAAATCTGTATTTAGGCGTACATTCCTGTAAATCAAATCGTAATGGGTTTCTTTATTCTCCGGTAGATCGAAATACTGCTCCCAACCTTCATCAGATCCGTTCAGTTGGGAAATGGCTTTCAGGCCTTCGTAAAGTGCGATTGTGTAGTATTTTCTTGTGCCAACTCGCTGATAATCATCAGGATAGTGTCCGCCTTCGTAGAGGACGGTCGGCAACCCCATTTTGGTAAAATTATCCCCCGTGGAAGTAGGGTAAAACTCGTCCGAATAGCGCGCGATGTTTTTGTGAAATTCCTGGGGCAATCCTTTTATAATGGCGACAATCACAGCCATCGCCTTTTTGCGGGTAGGGGTGATCTCTCTTTCAACATTTTCTGCCGGCGCGAGAAATGACAGCGTTGCGGGATTTTCGCCATCGGTGGAAAAAATTGTGCGCTGTTCGTGGAGGTTTAAAGCGTAATCGTAATTCCCATTTTCTGCGATTTCCTTCAAAATTCTGAATTCCTTGCTAGACAGTTTTATAAAATCGCGGTTCATATCGATATCCAGCGCATTGCGACGCGTCCATTGTTCCGAACCATCTGGATTTAACATAAAAATAAAATCCAATGTTATTTTGTTGAAAATATCGACACTTAATTCAGGGGATTCCTGCAATGTTACCAACAAATCCAGCATTGCATGGGTTGCATTGCTTTCATTTCCATGCATTTGCGACCAAGCAATCACTTTAGTTTGTCCCGTTCCTATGGTCATCATATAGATAGGTTTGTCTAAATAAGACCTCCCAATTTCGCGAATTAAGCCACCGTAGTTCTTCTGCAGGAAAAAAAATAATTTTTCTGGCGAAATATAGCGATTTGGAAAATCAGGGCATTGTAGGTACGCTTGTGCAAAATTCATGATTTTATGTTTACAATTATCAAAAATAATTTTTTTCACTGAGAAGTACAACAATTAACTTTTGTAATATTATTAAACAAGTCAGAATGTCACTTTGTCGGTGGATAATTTTGTGGAATGCATTTTTTTTAATGCAAAGTTTTAAAGTATTTGAAATGAGCATTTTATATAACTTATATCTAATAAAACTTTAAGAATACTTTAAGTGAAAAACGAGTTGCAAAAGCCTATTTGTAGAAACTAATTTTAAACATTTACAATTGTGGAAAACCATGAATTTAAGTTAATGATACAATTGTAAATTATTGAAAATAGAAAAAAAGGTATCTTTGCGAAAATTTTTTAAATGAATAGCGAAGTATTATTTTTAGGAGGATTCCTCCTTTTTATCCTTATTATATTAGCACTGGATCTGGGGCTTGCGAAGAAAAAAAGCGAAGCAATATCTATGAAACAAGCGGGTCTCATGAGTTTTCTCGTGGTATCGCTCTCGCTCTGTTTTTATGTGATTTTGATCACCTATGGTCACCTACTCCATGGCATCGACAGTATGGAGAAATTGCAAACTTTAATTGCAAAGCACAACCACCCTGTGAAAGTGATTCCGGGAAATCTGGAAATTTCTATTGAACTTTATAACCACAATCTTGGATTGGAATATCTCACAGGCTATATCGTGGAATACGCACTTTCTGTGGATAATATATTTGTAATGATACTCATTTTTTCTGCGTTCGGTGTGGTCCAGAAAAACTACCACCGTGTGCTGTTTTGGGGTGTCCTTGGTGCGATTGTTATGCGCTTTATCTTCATATTCTTGGGCGCAGCACTCATTGAGCGTTTCAGCTGGATAATGTATGTATTCGGGGCTTTCCTAGTGTTTACGGGAATCAGAATGTTCCTCGAAAAGGATAGCGAAGAAAAAATTGATACGCAAAACCACCCAGTAGTGAAGTTTGCCAACAAGTATTTTAAGGTTCACAACCACTTTGTGGGCGACAAATTTTGGGTGGTTATTAATGGTGTGAGGAAAATGACTCCGCTTTTCCTAGTGCTTATTATAATAGAACTTACCGATTTGATTTTCGCAGTTGACAGTATTCCTGCCATATTTTCGGTGACGAAAGATCCTTATGTGGTGTTCTTCTCTAACATTTTTGCCATCATCGGGCTGCGTTCCATGTTCTTTATGTTGGCTGGGGTTATTGATAAATTCCGCTTCTTGAAAGTAGGTTTATCAGTTTTATTAACATTCATCGGAGCCAAAATGCTGCTGCACCATCAGCTTGAAGAATTCGGCTTTACAACAACACATTCGCTGCTTGTAATTGTAGGAATTCTCGGTTTAAGTATCTTGTTCTCATTGCTATTGCCAGAGAAAGTAAAAGAGCGTACACTACATTATGACTCAAATGATGATGATAATTTGCACAGAAATTAACAATATTAAATCACTTAACAGCTATGAATTCAGTACTTTATTTATCTGATTCACTTTTGTAATTTTTTAAAGTTTGAATCTGTTTACAATTGTATTTCGATGATGTAAATTAATGTTTTACATTTGTAACTATGAATTTGAATGATAGAATTGCAAAAATTATTGAATATTCCGGTTACTCTTATTCGGAATTTGCCGACGAGGTAGAAGTGCAGCGTTCGAGTATTTCGCACATCACTTCCGGAAGGAACAAGCCCTCTTTGGATTTTTTAATTAAAATAAAGGACCGCTTTCCGGAATTGGAATGGGACTGGCTTATTAAAGGAATAGGCGAAATGAAAAAACCGGAAACTCCGGAAGAACCCGAACAGGAAATTCCGACTCCTACTCCCACTTCCCTGCCTGACCTTTTCTCTATCATCGAGGATGAAAATTTCGGCCGTACCGAAAGTGAAGACAGGCTGTGCCGCCAAAAGCCCCAAGAATTCAAAATTCCTGAACCAAATCAGAATCATAACATTATAAACGATTCTCAACGATTAGAAGAGAATGTAATAGAAAAAAGTCTTCAAACTACTGAAATTCAACAAAATAAAATAAAACGGATTGTTTGGTTTTATGATAATGGTAAATTTGAGAGTTTCGAGCCTTAATATATCCTAATTTTATGATTTGGAATAATGATTAATTGCGCTTGCAAATTTAAAGGATGAACATAAATTTTATATCTTACCAAAAACAAACTCACGACCGTGCAGATGGTAGTTTTTATGCGAAAGTGTGCGCATTAAAGTTTAAACATGACCATGACGCAACGGAGTTTAGGTACGCTCCTACCTCTTGCGAACGGTATTTCTGAACTATTTCCCTGATAAAAAAGCGTCGCTGAAATACGCCAAATAGCCACAGAAAACCGAGAACCTGGTTAAATCCAGTCCACTTTTTGCTGCCGATCTACGTTGATAAGATTCATTTCTATATTTTTCTGCAAAAATATCATCCACATAAGATTTGAGTTCTAAATTAGTAATATAGATTTCTTTATCTAAAGATTTTTTTGCTTCAATTAATTTAGGATTTTCGTCTAAATCCATATCCATCACATTCTTTACAATTCCAGTCTTCATTGCTTCATAATCAGCTTTGTATTTATAAGGAAAAGCTACTAATGAATTTCCTTTTTCATCAGCAGGATAGCACCAGAGGGTTTTTCTTAACTTTTTCTTTTCTAATCTTGGTAATTTAATAAGTTCTTTCATTGTTAAAATAATTGTTATACTCTATCTAAATATAGCAATTGATTTTTGAATGAGCTCTCTATTCGAATCACTTACTCCAAAATCTTTAGACAAGCTCTCCCAATTGGCAAGAGCAAAGTGAGTTTGTTCAAAAACATCATCTATGAATTCTTTTGACAACTTGGCTTCCAAACCTAGTTTGATCAAATGTTTACTGCTGATGTTTTTCCCTTCACCCATTACCATTGTGCTCTGTTCGCCACCTGGTCCGTTGGAGAAGGTAAGGTCATAAGCAGGGGATAATTTCCATTCGCCAAATTCATTCATCAGAAATGAAAAATTCTTTGCATGATCATCCCTATTGTGTGCCATTACATTAAAAATTGATAACCGAAACATTTTCTCAACCTCCCGTATATCTTTGGTTAAAGCACTTGTTAATGACAATAAATCTTCATAATCAAGCGACGGTAATCTAAAGTTGCTGTGAATCAAACCGCTCACCGTATGCATGTGCAGTCGTTTATTTCCATCTCTGTCAAATCGTTTTACGGAAAAATATCCACTGCTTTTTTGTGATGGAAATAGATGAACATCGGGCATTTCTATTCCTGCATTTGATGCCATTAATGCATAAACATATTCAATGGCTCCCGCATCGTTACCATCTTGTGTATTTGGAAATTTCACGATCCAATGTTCGAAACCATCCCTTAAATGATTTACTCCGTGAACTATATTTTTTCTTTCGGCATCCAAGCCGATTAATGCCTTTGGTCTTGCTCCTGCAGAAGATCCATTTAAGGCTAAAAGTTCATTAATAACTTCTATGGATTCACCTTCCAAAATGTCTTTGGTTTGAGCAGCTAAATCATCTAAATCAATTATTCCATTGCCGCCATTCGGACTTTGATCAGGAGCATAAACCAAAGCACCCATTCCATTTAAACCAACATATGCTAAACGATCAAGAGGAGATACCTCAGTCGGAGAAATACCATAAGAGCGAAGCATCCGATCAAAAAGTAATCTTCCCCAACCATCTGGCAAACTGTCGTTAAAAACACCTGCCAAACCTTCAAACGGATCTTTTGGGAGCTCAACTACGCCGCTCTGTAATGGAAGTTTTAGAGGGGAAATCTCTAAATTACTTTGTCGAAATTCTTCATCAAATTCAAAATAGATGATACCATTACGAATTGCCAACCGCCCGACTGATTGAACTCCAGAACCAAAGTTCAATCCTACTTTTATTTCTTTAATTGTAATTTTCATTTTCTACTACCTCTTTTTTTTAAAGGTTTTTCTTCTGATTTTAGCACATCATCAATGGATTTAAAATGCTGTTCTTTGGGTTTAAGTGCATCAGCCATTTCTTCTAAACCACCAACAACGGAAAGAACCTTTAAAAACGAATCTAAAGAAATCAATCCTTTCTGTTCAAACTTTCTGAGCGTTGATAAAGGAACGCCTGATCTTTCCGACAGACCTTCCTGCGTCAGATTCATTTGTAGTCGTCTGTCACGGATATTTTGAACGATTTTTTTCTGTATTTTCGATAACGAAATAAATAACATTATAGTAATATTTGTTTGTATTTTAGTACAATAAATAACATTATTGTATTACAAATATACTAAATAAAAAGAAACTTTCTCTTTTTACTATAATTATCATTCATTTTTATGAAGAGAATAAGTTTTAATAAATTGGATGTGTAATTCTTACTTAACTATTGCGCAATTTTTAGTTTTAAGTGCTTTATTTCTTATTTTAAGATTTTAAGAATAATTTATCAATCCTGTAAAAAGTAGTCTTGATAATTTTCGCTTGTGCATAGGCTTTATTAATTGGAAGATTTTTATTCTCGTAGAGATGTTTTTCATATTGGTCGGTTATTAGAACTATTTTTAATAGATTTGCTCCAAATTAATTTTTATATCTCGTCTTTATTCTGCCTACATACTAATATCAAATTATGTTTTGCTTTAGGTATTGAAAAAGAAATATTACCCAATCATTTTTTAGAAACTATTCCGGAGACAACTTCTCAATATTGGAAAAAGAATAAGGATAAACACTTTTCAGGAAGTGAGTTTGAAAATATTACAGATTTAGGATTAAAAGAGTTATCGGCATTGTCAGACCACCGAATGTAAGCCAAGCCTGTATAACAGCTGAAAAGGAAAATGTCCCTTACCAATGACAATCTTTCATTCTTGAAATCCTTATCGGCTATGCGTTGGAGCTCTTCTTCATTCAGGAATGCTCTAGTGACTTCATTAAATTTGGATGAATAGTTTAAATAAGGGTCTTTATCAAGCCAGCCGTTAGCCAGACAAATTCTGATGATTTTTCCGAAGTTTTTTAAATATTTTACGGCGGAGTTGTTGTTACAATCTTTTCTGTTCTGAGGTAAAACTCAAAATCGTTTAAAAAAGCATAATCTATCTTTTTCAGGTCTATATCTGTAGTTTTGAATTTCCACTTTACAAATTCTTGAACATGGCTTAGACAGGTTCTATACCGTCCTAAGGTTCCTTTTGCGAACTCCTTTCCTACCAACTGTTCCATCTTTTTATTATGGTCGTTGAAAATTGGAATGAATGTGCGGTTTTTAGTTTCTGTTCCTAATAGTTTAGATTTAAGTGTTTCTATTGTTACCAAGTTAGATTCCTGAACAATTTCTTTTTGGGCATCGTGGACTTTGGCTTTTAGAATATCAAGATAACTATTGATGGAGCGCGCCTCTTCGGAGTTTCCTTTCATTCTTCCTAATTCCTTATTCCATTTCTCAGGAGAAACAAATCTTTTGGAGCTTATTTCAAGGCGTTTACCTTCAATGGTTATCCGCATATAAATTGGCACTAGGCCGTTAATGCTGGTCTTGGCTCTCTTAGCATAAAAGAGAATTGAAATTTTTGCATTCATATCGTATTTTTTATGGGTTAAAATTATTTCTATTTTTAACCGGAGACAAGATGTCCATTCTCTGAACACCCGGTGTACAGGCTGTTTGCGAAAAATTCGGTTACCCGGAATCGGGCAGATTTAGGGTAACCGAATTTATCCTCTACGATTTGAGAATTAATGAATGTTTTGACTGTTCCGAAAAGCAAAAATCCCACTAAATCATACGATTTAGTGGGATTTGTTGTCATTTGCATCTCGCAATGCGATCCGGACGGGACTCGAACCCGCGACCTCCGCCGTGACAGGGCGGCATTCTAACCAGCTGAACTACCGGATCATTAGAACTACCAGCAAGAAGTTCTCTTCTTTTTGGTGAGTGCAAAACTACACTATTTCTGGCAGATACCAAACTTTTTTAAAATAAAAATGCTTCCCAATAAGGAAAGCATTCATTTTCAAGCTCATTTTTTTAAAGATGAGCGTTCAGCTTGGCAGCAATCTGCTCTTTTGGTGCTACACCTACGATTTTGTCCACCACTTCGCCGTTTTTGAAAATCAAAACGGTAGGAATGCTGCGGATACCGTACTCAGTAGATACTTGCTGGTTGTTATCTACATCTACCTTCCCTACTACGGCTTTGCCCTCGAAGTCTGTTGCAACTTCTTCGATAATTGGGCCAAGCATTCTGCACGGGCCACACCATACCGCCCAAAAGTCTACCAAAACTAGCTTATCTGAGTTCAATACTGTCTCTTTAAATGTACTGTCTGTAATTTCTAATGCCATGATATTATTTTTTTAATTTAAACTTATTTAGCAATTAAGATACCAAAAAGTTTAATTAGTTTTTTCTGCCATTATTTCCGAAAGCGCCTTCACAAATCCGTCGATATCCTCAGTTGTGGTATAGTGGCTAAAGGAAATCCGGAGTGGCGTAGAGATTTCCAGTTCTTCGTCATTCAAAATCATCATCATGACCATAGAAGCTTTTGCCGCCCCGGAGGAACAAGCACTACCTTGGGAAATGGCGATGCCTTTCATATCTAATTGCAGTCCGATAAGTGGGTTTTTGGTAGGTAGAAGCGCACTCAAAACGGTATATAGGCTGCCGTCCTTTTCTGCCGATCTGCCGTTGAATTTCAACATCGGAATTGCTTTTTGCAGTTGTTCTATGGTGTAATCTTTTATCTTTTGAATATGGTTTTTGTATTCTTCCAAATTATCCATACATAGTTCCAGCGCTTTGCCAAGGCCAATAATTCCGGAAACATTTTCCGTACCAGCACGTAGTTCTCGCTCTTGTCCTCCACCTAAAATAAGTCCTTTCAATCGAGAATTTTTTCTGATGTACGCAAATCCCGAACCTTTCGGGCCATGAAATTTATGGGCACTACAACTTGCAAAATCAATGTTTATTTTGGAAAAATCCAAATCCAGATGACCAACAGTTTGTACCGTATCGGAATGGAAAAGGGCGTTGTAAGTTTTGCAGATTTCGCCTACTTTTTCAATATCCAAGAGGTTTCCAATCTCGTTATTAGCATGCATCAATGTAACAAGTGTCTTTTTGTCCGATGCCTGTAAGGCCTCCTCTAATTTCTCTAATGAAATATCGCCGTTCTTTTCTGGACGAAGATACACCACCTCAATGTTTTTGCGCGTTTTCATATCGCGAACAGCCTCCGCAACGCACTTGTGCTCCATAGGAGAAGTGATGATGCGCTCTACGCCAAGATGTGCCACCGCTCCTTTAATAATCATATTATTGGATTCCGTACCGCAAGAAGTAAAGATAATTTCGCCAGGTTGAACCTTCAGATAATCGGCAACTTGCCGGCGAACACCCTCGATGAGGCTCTTGGCCTCCTGCCCGATGCTGTGGGTGGATGATGGGTTGCCGTAACTGGCTTTCATCGTTTCCACCATCGCGTCGATGACTTCCTCCGCAAGGGGCGTAGTGGCAGCATTGTCCAGATATATTCTTTTGATTTCCATTAAAGTAAAATAATAAAATTTAGAAGACGAATTTAATGAAAAAATTTAAAATGACCTTCATCTGCCCATTCCAGCATTGGGCGGTCGCCGGCAGTATCTCCGAAAGCGATTTTTTTGTCGAATTTCTTCCCGGCAATATGCGCTTCTATCCTGCGGACTTTTTCTTCGCCATTGCAGTTAGGTGTTGCGAATTTGCCGGTGAAAATATTAGCTTCATACAGCGCTTCGGTAGCCAGTAGCGTCATCCCATATTTTTTGGCAAATGGTTTTGTCCAGATGTCCAGAGAAGCGGTGACCAACAGGCATTCGGTCTGCGCAGGATTTATGTTTTTAATGAAATCCAAGGCATTGCTGCGAAGGAGTTCCTGATAATTTATTTCAAAAAAATCTTGCGCCCGTTTTTCCAAATCCTCTTTTTTTTCGCCTTTTAGAACGGAAGATATAAAGTTGGTTTTCACCTTTTCAGCATCCGTCAGATTTAGTTTTAACAAAACAAAAAGCGGGATATGCTTGACGAAAGCTTTACGATATTTCACGGAATCGTAGAACTTCAAAAATAGAAACATCGTGTCCTTCGTGGTGAGCGTGCCATCGAAATCAAAACAGTATAGTTTTTTCATTTGTGTTGGGATTAGGGATTGGGCAATAGGGTTTATGGGTTAAGGTTTTAACATTTAATAGCGACAGTTTTTTAGCCCTAATCCTAAAAACTAATCCAAACCTACATTTTCAATTTTTTAAAGATGAATTCTGGTATATTTCTGATGATGAGCATGATAATAGCCCAGATAGGCAGCACATACAATACATTTTTCCCAGATTTATAGGCTTTGTAGATTCGTTCTGCAGCTTGCTTCGGAGATGCCGTGAGTTTTGGGTTTAGGGGCAAGCCTTCGGTCATCTTTGTATCCATGAAGCCCGGTTTTACCGTGAGGACATGCACTTTTTTGTCATAAAGATAATTCCTTAAGCCACTCAGGTAGGCAGTGAATCCTGCTTTTGCAGATCCGTAGATGAAGTTGCTTTGGCGCCCACGCTCTCCGGCAACAGAAGATAAAGCGATGATCGTACCGCCGCGTTTGGCTTCCAATTTTTGAGCAAAATGATTGAGCAAAGGAACTAATTTGGCATAGTTAATATCTATAATTTTCTCCGTATTTTTATTGTCGTAAAGGCCGTCCGCAGTCCCTTCGCCTAAATATCCTGCTGCACAAAAAACCAAGTTAGTAGATATTTCATCGAACTCGTTATAGTTGATTTCCTGCATTAGATTCACGGGGATTATCCTGCTTTGCTGCAAATATTTTACTTCTATATGTTTTGCGAATTTCTCCGTGGTTTCCGGATGGGAGGAAAATAGATAAATGAATGGATATTTTTCCCCTGCCTCTAGCGCCTTCTCTACAAAAGCCTGTGCTACCTCTGAATTACTGCCGATAATTATCATAATGTCTTACTCTGAAATAATTAATAATTGCCGATGCGCTTCTGTTGTAGGGAAACGAATTTAGGATTGCGAACATTTTGTAGGTAATTGGTAAGAGATGGTCTGCTCATACTATCTTTGGAGAGGTAAATTCTACCTCCGTAAGCTTCTACAATATCATCTAATTGATTTACAAGTTGTGGTAATTTAGAGTTGATTTTGAAATCCAATGCAAGCGTGTAGCCCTCAAAAGGAAATGAGTTGTAAGCCATAGGGTTATTTTTACCAAAGAGTTTTAGCACCGCCAAAAAAGATCCGTTACCACTTGCTGCAATGGTCTCCAGTATTTTACGCATACTTTCTTTTCCATTTTCTTTTGGAATTACCATTTGGTATTGGATGAAGCCTTTTTTTCCATAAATCTTATTCCAGTCCTGTACAGCATCTAGCGGGTAGAAAAATTTTTCATAATCTATGAAATTTTTCACCTCTTTACTCTGCTGTTTGTTATAATAAAGAAGGTTGAATATCTTCACGGTAAATGCATTTAGTATAAAACCAGGGAAATGGAATGGCACCATGGGAGAGAATTTCTTTTTCAGCCTAAGTGCATTGTTTTGCAATTTGGCTGGCAGTTCCGCTTTCAAGGCATGTTCGCCGCGCATGAGCAGTGATCTGCCTACATTTTTTCCTTTCTGGAGACAATCAATCCAAGCGACATTGTAGGTCCAGTCTTCGCTTTCCTCAAACAAACGAAAAACTTCGTCCAGATTTTCAGCTTTGATGCTTTCCTGTCTTATGTAGGCAGTCTCTATGTTCTTTAGCTTTATTTTAGCAGAAAGAATGATCCCAGTAAGCCCCATGCCTCCGATAGTTGCCCAGAAAAGTTCGGCATTTCCATCGCGGGAGCATTTCAAAACATCGCCGCGCTCATTTATGATATCAAATTCTATAACATATTCTGAAAAACAGCCTTCTGCATGATGGTTTTTACCGTGTACATCGGATGCGATGGCGCCGCCTACGGATATAAATTTGGTCCCCGGAGTTACATAAAGAAAATACCCTTGCGGTACGATGATTTCTAAAATATCCGAAAGTAATACACCGGATTCACATTCTATAATGCCGTTTAACCTATCAAAACTAATGAATTTATTAAGTCTTTTTGCTGAAAAAATATGTTCGCCGAGGGAAGCATCGCCATAGCATCGGCCGTTTCCGCGCGCGATGAGTTCATTTCTGGTCAGTATAAATTCCCGTATTTTGTTCACCGAGTCTTCGGATTTCATTTCTTTCTCCACTACTGGAAAATTACTCCAGTTCGTCACTTTCTGTATAAATTCGTGCTTCATTATTTAAAATAAATTTGGAGTAAAAATACAATCAGCCACAACACAAGTGTAGCTTGGATATAGCGGTCTTTATATACGATCTTCGTAGGAGATTCAGTTCTATTATAGACCAATGTCTGCTGCAGATAGCGCAAAAATGCAAATACCACGAAAATTACGGTATAAAAAACCCTGGGGTGGTAATTTTTTTGAACCTCGGGTGAGAGTGTAAACATTAAGTAGCAAACAATTGCCAGGGTACAGGAAATTGCAAGAGCAATGTCGGCAAACTGGACATTATAACCATCCAATGATTTGCGGGTTTTACCGGTTAGTTGCGCATTAATGAGTTCGCCACGGCGTTTTCCTATTGCCAATACCAGTGCTAAAACAAAGGTAAGTAGTATCGCCCACTGGGAAATAAGTATTTCCGTCATATAGCCACCGGCTAATACCCTGAGGACGAATCCCATAGAGATAATGGTAACATCTATAATTGCGACATGCTTTAGTTTGTAGGTATAGGCGAGATTCATCAAGAAATAAGTGGCAATTACCACCGCAGTTCTCCATATTTCCCAACCGATAAAGACATTGCCAATAGATAATATAGAAACAACTATGAGCAAAAGTAGAATGAATAGTGCAAGTCCAGTTTTTTTCGAGACTGCCCCACTTGCCAAGGGGCGTTTGCATTTTTCGGGATGTCTTTTATCCGATTCTATATCACTATAATCATTGATAATATAGATAGAACTGGCAGCAAGAGAAAAAACAATGAAAACAAATAAGCTTTTGAGAAAAAGATCTAAATTAGTGATGTTTCCAGAGAAAAAAAGTGGCACGAATACAAATAGATTCTTCACCCACTGTTCTACACGGAGCAACTTTAGATATTTATTCATGTTAATTTGAAATCAGCAACAAAAATAATGATTTTAAACTAAAAAAAACCGCCGAAGCGGTTTAAGAGAGTATTATTTAATGAGGCTTTGATTATTGTGCTTGTTTGGCTTCCTCAATCATCTTTTCATTGGCTGTGATAGCAAATTCTACACGGCGGTTTTGTGCACGACCAGCATCTGTAGAATTGTCCGCAATCGGACTTTGCTCACCCATACCGCTCGCAAAAAGTCTGGTGGATGAGATGCCTTTTGCCATCAAATAATTTTTAACAGCAGAGGCTCTTCTTTCAGAAAGTGCAAGGTTGTAAGAATCAGTACCTTTGCTATCGGTATAACCGTAGATATTGATGTTCGTATCTGGATTTGTAATCAAGACATTTGCCAATTTATCAAGATTATTTTTAGCCAAAGTAGTCAAGTTTGAGGAATTAAATTCAAAATTCACGGTGTTTTCACCCAAAGTTACTTTAATACCTTCGCCCACTCTTTCTACCTCTGCACCTGGCAATGTCGCTTTAATGTCTTTTGCTTGTTTGTCCATTTTAGAACCAATTACATTACCTGCAACACCACCCACGATGCCACCAAGAACCGCACCAAGAGGGGCGTTACCTCCTTTACCAACATTGTTTCCTAACACACCACCTAGTACGGCCCCAGCAGCAGTTCCTATTGCCGTACCACGCTGTTGGTTATTAGAGTTTTGTACTGCCTCGCAACTCGTAAGTACGAGGGCCGACGATAAGAATAACCCTGCTATATTTGATTTTGATAGTTTCATTTTAAAGTATTTTTTGTTTTGGTTAAATTATTTTGTAGCAATTTTTTGGAAATTGTAGCTTATTTTCACAATCTCGCCATTGGAAGGAATATTTTGCTCAAGGACGAAATTATTATCCGTTTGGCTCACTAAATTTAATGAATAGCCTGCTGTTACGGCTTTAGCTTTGGTACCACTCAATAGATGTTTGAATTTAAACTCGGTTCCGTTTACAACTTCAAAACTGATGGGTTGTGAGATTGCTGGACAAGCACCACCGCCGGCCAGCGCATATGAACCAGTGTAATTATTTGGAACCAATTTCCAACGGCTGCCTACGAAACATTGTGCATCAGCACCGCTGTCGAAAGGTTTTACACGATAGTTTTTGTTGTAATCCACGCTGGTGATTTCCCAGTCGCCTTTTAGTTTTAAAAATTCAGCTCTTTGAGCTTGCGCCTCTTTTCCTTTGCTGAAAGCGCCACCATTAACCGCTGTGCAGGATCCCAAAGAAACTAATCCTCCAAGAAGGCATGCCACTAATAAATTTTTCATTTGTATTGTTTTTTTGTTAATATCAAACTTAATTACATAAAACCGTGCCATTTGTCATTTTTTAACTATAAAAAAGCCCGGGAAACCGAGCTTTAATATTTGTCTTAGATTAAAATTATCTTCTTCTTGCAGCTGTTTTCTTTTTTCCTACTTTTTTAACAGGCTGTTTAGTTCCTGTGGTTGTGGTAGTTGTAGTCGTGTTGGGTCCAGATTTGTAGAAATTGCTATAAGCATATTCTGCTGCTTTTCTCAAATCAATAACACCACCTGCTTCAGAAATTAAATCAAAACGGTTGTTGTTGTTAGATTTAATCATTGCGTTTACAGATGACTTGTTGGCGGTTTTTACCAATGCTTCTTTAATCTGCATCGGTGTAAGGTTTGGCATATAAGCCAACAATACAGCCGCGGCTCCTGCAACTACTGGAGACGCCATAGAGGTACCTTGTAGATACTCATATTTGCCATCTGGCACTGTGGAGTAGATTTGCTCACCCGGTGCAAATACATTTACCATTTTTTGGTTGTAGTTGGAGAAATCTGCTCTCAGGAACTCATTGTTATTAGTGCTCGCTCCTACCACAATCATATTGTTTACAAATGGTGCGGCATCGGACACATTTTTATAGTTGGTCGGGAAATAGACATTTTCAGAGATGTTTTCATTCTCATTTCCTGCGGCTTTTATCAAAAGAACGCCTTTATCCTGAGCATATTTAAAGGCATCCCATACCACATTTTTACCTGGGGAAACAGGTTTCCCGAAACTCATGTTAAGGATTTTAGCGCCGTTATCTACTGCATAGCGAATCGCGTTGGCCACATCTTTGTCGCGCTCATCACCATTTGGTACGGCGCGTACGCTCATGATTTTTGCCACTTTGTAACCAACCCCATACTGAATTTCTTTTCCTTGTGGCAAGCCAGCGATAATTCCGGAGACATGGGTGCCGTGTTTTCCGTCCGGTCCCTCATAGTGGTTGTTTCCGTACGATCTTTCGGTATAATCGTCATAATTGTCGCCAACGATGGAAGCTCTCGGGTCGAAATCTAAATTATATTGTTTGGTAGCTTGTGGCTCGAAATAATCCAAAGCTTCCTTCATTTGAGATTTCAAGTAAGTTTCTACCTCTTTTGGAGTTTTCCCGGCTACCATAGGGTCAGATGCCACTTGAGAAAGCACTTGCAACGCCATAGCCTGATCTTGCGTAGTTGGGCGGATAGCCGCAACCGCCTCAGGGGTTAGGTTTTTGCCGTTCAGCATTCCTACCATGGTTGGAACCATATCCGAAATTCTTTTATAAGTTTCGTAGCCTTGTTTGGCCTCTACACTTTTTTTAGTGAAAATTTCTTTGGATTTCATATACATTGCGAACTCCTCAGGCATTTTCTGTTGGTTCGCTTTGTTGGTTGCAGAATTTACACCTTCGAAGATAGGCTGGTATTTTTTCACCACACGCGTCACCTCCATGTTATCTACATCAATGTCGCCATTTTTCCCACCGATGAAATTCCAGCCGTGGATGTCATCTACATAACCATTGTTATCATCATCCTTACCGTTGTTTGGAACTTCGTTGGGATTTCTCCACATGTTTTTTGCCAATCCTGGATGGTCTACCTCAACACCACTATCCAGTACGCCCACAACCACCGTTCTAGGCTTCAAGCCTTTGGCTTCTAAATATTTGTATGCATTTTGGGTATTGATTCCATAGACATTGGTAGCGGAAAAATCTTTGTGATACCAAGTCATAAGGTCTTTGTCCTTCATAGGATCTGTTTGAGCGAAGGATACGCCGAAGCCAGCAAGTAGGGAAGCTGCAACAACTAATTTTTTCATTTTAATATAATTTTTTGTTCTTAATATAAGTCAAACTTTCCGGGCCTTTGTTACATAGGAGGTCCAAAACAGAGAGGTTTGGCAAAAAACCGTAGCGATCGGAGAATACTTGGTAGTAAGGCTCGAAACCATAGTCATCTTTGGATTTTGCACAAAATTTTTCCCTAAGGTTCTTTTCTTGCGGCTCACGGATGTACTCATTATTCAAAGAGTATGCCTTTTCGGTTTTTAGTATGTTTTGTAAAATTTGTAGGGCGTTCAGGTTAAATTTCACTAATGAACTTTCCTGGTATTCAAATATTTCTTTCAGGCGGTCTTCGTAAAACTCGAAGTAGGGCGAACTTTGGTAGGCTGTTTTGATGGATTTCCAGTGTAGAGCGCGCCAGTTTTCTCCATCGGAGGTTTCTATGGCGTGCATTTCCCGCTGGCCATTGTGCCGAATGGGAATTATGAGAGACAATTGGCCGTTGGCACCATAAATATTGGCGCGATTGCGATAGGTTTGTTTCGGGAAACTTTCGTACTGCTCGAAGATAATCTCGGTTTCATCTTCCAAAAAAACCGTGAACCAAGCAATCTGTGGCAGATAGAATATAGGTAAAAGTATTTTTTTCATTTTTGTTGAAGTTCCGAAAAAATTGTTTTAAACTTTTCAGCGGTGCCATTCAAACCGCGAATCCGTAGCCGCGATGGAAACGGCATCCTTTTTTGCGGGTGGAGCGGTGCCGACCGAAGGGAGGCGGCGAAACACCCGCAAAAAAGATACAGTGGACAGCGGGAAATAGCTCCTAACTGAAAGTTTAGATAGTTAGAAGGTGGACTATTAAATAACTAAATCGATTCCTAAATTCCTAATCCCTATCTTTTTTCTTAAACAGTTTCATAACGTATTCCCAACCGAAAAATAACAGCAAGACGAGTGCTGCGAGCCATGCGTAGGAGGTTTTCTGGACTTCCCCGGTGTTGGTTGCCTTGAACATCCTGTCCCAACGCAGGCGCTTGCCATCTGGCTGGTAACTGGATGAGGCGTCCGGGAAGAGGCCTTCCACGCTGAGCCAAGTGAACATAGGCGATCCGATGATGTTTTCCTCCGGCACGAATCCGAAGAAACGGGCATCCAAAGAGGCATCTCGGTTGTCGCCGATCATCATATAATAATCCTGCTGAACGGTGTATTTATCGGTTTCCTTCCCGTTGATAAAGATTTTGCCGTTTTTATTTTCGAGTTTGTTGTGCTCATATTTGGATATGACCCAGCGGTACATGGGCAGGGTTTCTTGGTTTACCGTAACTACATCGCCTTTTTTCGGAATTCGAAGCGGGCCGTACCAGTCTTGGTTCCACTTTTTATTGATAGGGAAAATACAGTTGGAGGTATCTATTTTCTTTGAAAAGACAACGCGTCCCTGATCGTCTCCCACAAGTTGGCCGTTTTGTTTTACAGCATAGTATGCGAGTTCGGATTTTCCTTGTTGTTCTATCTTCTCCTGCATATCCACCACCTGCGGTAACTTTTTTATTTCTGCCGCCATTTTATCGGTAAGTCCTTGGAAAATATAAACATATCCGGACTCGGATTCACCTTCCTGAACCGGCATAAATCCGTAGGTTTTATACATCGCAGGAATGTCCAACTGGGAACTCGTGTTCACGATATAAGCGTGCTGAACTTCGGCATCGGCTTTGAGAATTTCAGGTTTTCCATTAATGAAAAGTTTTCCGGCACGGAACTCCACTACATCGCCACCCACAGCAACACATCTTTTCACATAGGGATCTTTTCTGTCGGTAGCAACATGCACGGAATCAGCGGGATAGTTGAACACCACAATATCATTTTTCTCTGGTTTCTCCCAACCTGGTAGGCGCAGGTATGGCAGTTTTACACCTTCGGCATAAGATTTAGGATCGTCTTTCGGGTTGCCTTTTTCGCCGGTATCCATGATTGTGCCTTGCAAAAACGGAATTGCCAGAGGACGCATCGGCATACGGTAGCCATAGTTGAGTTTATTTACAAAAAGGAAATCGCCTACCAAAAGCGTACGCTCCATAGATCCCGTAGGAATCCCGAACGGCTGCGTTATAAAGGTGTGGATAAGCGTCGCGAAAACCACTGCAAAAGTGATAGAACCCAAGAAACTCTCTTTCTTCTTCTCCGGTTTTTCCTCTCCAGGCATAAAGAATTCATTTTCCAAATCTTCCACCTCGGCGTCTTTGGAATAATTTACGGTTGCCATGTATATAAAAGGCAGCAACACCGTCATTATTTGCTGATGAATCAGTTTTTTGCCAAATTTTTCCATTAAAAATAGATGGAAAACCGACATCATGATAGGCCCTACAATTGGTAAATAGGACAATGCCGCCCACCATTTAGGATGGTTGGTTTCCTTTAAAACAATATAATAATTGTAAAAAGGTACAAACGCAAACAACGGATTGTAACCCATTTTTTTGAAAAGTTTCCATGTGGAAATGCCCATCAGTACGGATACGATGAGGACATATAGGGCATAGGTAAGAAAATAATTCATTAGTTATATTACTTATAATTTGGCTAATTAGTTTACATAATTTATGTTTTGTTACAAACCGAGAACATCGTTCATCGTAAAGTTTCCGGTTTTCCCGATGATCCATTCTGCGGCAACCACGGCACCGAGCGCGAATCCGTCGCGGCTGAATGCGGTATGCTTTATTTCGATTTCATCTACCTCCGAGCGGTAGAACACCGAGTGCGTCCCGGGAACTTCGTCTTCTCGGATAGCAAAAATGCCGAGTTCGTTCTCTATAGTTTCGTCCAGTTTCCAAGCAGTGTATTTCGGGTGGTTTTGTATGAGGCCTTCCGCCAGGGTAATGGCAGTACCGCTTGGTGCGTCTTTTTTATGCACATGGTGCACTTCTTCCATCTGAACTTTGTATTCATCAAAGTTTTTCATCATGGAGGCAAGTTTTTTATTTAATTCAAAAAAAAGATTTACACCCAGGCTGAAATTGGATCCATAGAGAAATGCCGTTTCGTTCTGAGCCGCAATTTTTTCGATTTCAGGTTTTTGTTGAAGCCAGCCAGTCGTACCACAAACCACGGGAACGCGGTTTTCCAAGCAGGTTTTGATATTGTTGAAGGCGACTTCCGGATTAGAAAATTCAATAACGACATCCGCTTCGGCGAGGTTTTCAGCGGTCGGGGTAGCGTTGAGCTTTGCTACGACTATGTGCCCGCGCTCGGTAGCAATCCTATCGATAATTTTTCCCATTTTGCCGTAGCCAACCAATGCAATATTCATTTTTTTTTAAAATTTATAGGTTAAAGTGAGGCCTGTTTTTGTTTGATTTAAATTAAACTCATTCCGAAGAATCGTGGGTTGTAGCGTTAAATCCGGATCGTGTTTTTGTTCATATAGATGGGCATCTACCACGGCATCCACGATGTTCAAAATATACACCAATCCCGTGATAGCGATGGCGTAGTCGCGTTGCCTTTTCGCGCGATCTTGGGTGCGGCCGAGGGCTTCTTTGGTTGCGCCCGCAATATCCGAAAACTCGTGCGGCTGCCCGTTCAGAGATGCCACGAAGGCGTTTCGGTATCGCACATATTGCTTTTGGTTCCAAAGCACTACGCCCACGCCGGCGCCCACTGCTCCCCAAACTACAGGGATTTTCCAGTATTTCTTGTTGTAATATTGCCCCAAACCGGGTAGCACAGCGGAGTAAAGCCCTGCACGCGTAGGATTGTATTTAGTTTTTACGGTAGCCGTATCGGCGTTTTTTATATCTGCCAAAACTTGCACATCATCTTTCTCCTCAACGGTGGAAACCGAATCGGTTGGGTGATGCTCGACCCGGATGGTGTCGTTCCTATTGATTTGTGCAAAGGCAAAGCCGCCAAACATCAATAAAAAAAGGATGAGTGATTTTTTCATTTATTTAAAATGTGAAAGAATCTTTTCTAACTCTTCATCGTTTTTAAAATCCAAGACGATTTTTCCTTTTTTTCCGTTGGCAGAGCGGATTTGTACCTTCACATCCAGCAGATCTTCGAAAGTTTTTTGAGCCTTTTTATAGTGATTTGGCAATACTGGTTTGGCTTTCGGGGAAGTAGAATTTCCGCCTTTCAAAGCCTGTGCGGCTTGTTCAGTCTGTCTTACATTTAGTTTTTCTACAATGATTTTATCGAAAAGCTTTTGTTGAAGTTGTTCCGAATCCACACTCAAAATCGCGCGGCCATGCCCGGCAGAAATTTCTCCGCTACGGATGGAATTTTGCACATCCGGAGCCAGTTTCAAAAGACGAATAGAGTTGGTGATCGTCGGGCGCTCTTTGCCAACTCTCTGGCTGAGGTCTTCCTGTGTCATCCCGATTTCGTCCAGAAGTCTCTGGTAAGTAAGCGCAATTTCGATAGGGTCTAAATCTTCGCGCTGAATGTTTTCCACCAAAGCCATTTCCAGCAATTCCTGATCATTTACCAGGCGGATGTATGCCGGAACGCTCTTTAATCCAGCCAATTTCGACGCACGGAAACGCCTTTCTCCGGAAATAATCTCGAAACGGCCGCCCTCTTTTCGTAAGGTGATAGGCTGAATCACGCCCAGTGCTTTTATGGATTGCGCCAAATCGTTCAATGCCTTTTCATCAAAGTAAGTCCTCGGCTGCGTTGCGTTTGGATAGATGTCCTCTAGCGGAACTTCTACAATGGTTCCCACCAAATCCACAGCGCCTTCGTCGGTTGCGGAATTGATGGAAACTTTGGATTCTGAACTAAGAATGGCGCCGAGTCCGCGCCCCATTGCTCTTGATTTATCTCTCAATTTCTTCAGTTTTAGTCGTTTTATTTTCGTTTTTAAGCAAAACCTCTTCCGCCAGTTGGATGTATTGGATCGCGCCTTTGGACTCTGCATCGTACATCAAAATGCTTTCACCGAAACTCGGTGCCTCGCTGAGGCGTACATTTCGGCTGATGATGGTCTCGAAAACCATCTCCGGGAAGTGGGAATTAACTTCTTCCACCACTTGGTTGGATAGGCGAAGGCGGCTGTCGTACATGGTGAGCAATAGGCCTTCGATATCCAAATTAGGGTTATGGATTTTTTGTATATTCTTTATGGTATTGAGCAATTTACCCAAGCCTTCCAATGCAAAATATTCACATTGAATGGGAATAATGACGGAATCTGCGGCGGTAAGTGCATTCACGGTGATAAGTCCCAAACTTGGAGCGCAATCTATGATGATGTAATCGTACTTTTTACGGATGGGTTCCAAAGCTTTTTTCAGCATATATTCTCTCGTTTCGCGATCTACCAATTCGATTTCCGCCGCTACGAGGTCGATATGAGAAGGAACGATATCCAGGTTAGGAGAAGATGTTTTTTGGATGCACTTCTCAACATCTACACTATGCTCTAGCAGGTTGTAGGTAGAGAATTTCACTTCCTCCACACCGAGGCCGGAGGTGGCATTTGCCTGAGGATCAGCATCTATAAGAAGAATTTTCTTTTCTAAAACGCCGAGCGCCGCAGCAAGATTTACCGCCGTGGTGGTTTTGCCTACGCCGCCTTTCTGGTTTGCAATGCCGATGATTTTTGCCATAATGAGAATTTAATCTCCAAAAATACACTTTTCTCTCGTTTATATCAATGGTGAGAAAATAGTGCCGCGTTAAATGACTGTTAAATAATGTCTTAGCAAAAAAAAAATTATCCACAATCTGGAGCAGACTGTGGATAACGGGTAATATCGGGTCATTTGCGTTATTCAAAACGCATGGTCACCGGGAAACGGAAATAACTCCTCACGCTTTGTCCTTTCACTTTTGCGGGTAGCCATCTGCCTTTAATTTTTTTGATGGCAGCTTCTGTTTCTATGTTAAAGGCGGCATCTGCCCCGGTTACTTTCATATTCGAAATTGTCCCATCTTTTTCCACCACGAAGGTTACCATAGCCTTTGTGATTTCTTCGTTTCCTTCAAATGATGAGGCGTCGAAATTAGATTGCACTTTTTCTCTAAAAGCATTGATTCCACCGGTGAAATCGGCTTCTTCATCTACCGCGGACATGATTTCGTTATTTGGTTTTTCGATTTCATCCAGCCATACTGGGTCCACAATCGATTTTTTATAAGCAGGTGGCATCGCTACTTTCACCGGAATATAAGTGCCAGGCTTCTCAATATCTACGGTTTGTATTCCTGCGATGGCATCGGTTTTATCAGCTTTTGTTATGGCTTTTTTTTCGTTTTTGGGTGCGCGCGTCGGCTCTGGAACAGTAGAATCATACGCTTTTTGTACCTTGTTAGGCAGTATAATTGGGGTTATCGTTTGTACTTCTTCCGTTGGGATATTTTGCAAAACGAATGGGTCTGAATAGGGAATTTCCTCGATAATGGTTTTGTCCTCAAAGGCATTCACAACAAAGGGCAGGGCAGACGCCGCGGCGAAAAATGCGATACCGTAGAACAATGATTTGGTAAGCACCCTGTCGGAATCGTTGCGGAGGGTATACGCGCCGTAACTCTTGTTGCGGCCTTCGAATAGAATTTCATCGAGTTGAAATTCGTTTTTTGTAAATAAATTTTTCATCATTATAATATCTAAAGGTTTAGTGTCCGTTAAGTAGTAATAAATTATCAAATATGCACGGATAATTTAATTATAATGGGTACAATTCAAATATCAAACCAAAAATTTATTTATTTTAAAAACATTCAAAGCCTTTAATATCATTTTGATTTTATAAACAGAAAATCCCCACAAATGCAGGGATTTTAATAAAAAAGTGGGTGATATTTTTAGAAAAGTTCTTTTCTAATGATGTTTTGGCTTCTTTCCGGGCCTACCGAAACCAAATATACATTGATACCGAGGTAGTTCTCTATAAACTCAATGTATTTTTTTGCATTTGCAGGAAGTTCATCATAAGTGCGGGCATTGGTAATATCTTCGTCCCAACCTTCCAATTCCTGGAAAATTGGTTCGTATTTGTCTAGTTTTGTGGTTGAAGAGGTGAAATAATCAATAATTTTTCCGTCCTCAGTTTTGTAATGAGTAGCGATTTTCAGGGGTTTGATTCCAGAAAGAACATCCAGTTTAGTAATGACCAAGTTATTGATTCCGTTGATCATACAAGCGTGTTTTAGGGAAACCAAATCCAACCAGCCCGTTCTTCTCGGTCTGCCGGTGGTGGCTCCAAATTCACCTCCGATTTGGCGGATTTTTTCACCCAATTCGTTATCCAATTCCGTAGGGAAAGGACCATTTCCAACCCTTGTGGTATAGGCTTTTGCCACCCCGATTAGGTTTTGAAGGGCAGTAGGTGGCACGCCCGCACCGGTGCAAACGCCTCCGGTGGAAGGCGAAGAGGAAGTCACAAACGGATAAGTTCCGAAATCAATATCCAGCATAAGCGCCTGTGCGCCCTCGAAAAGGATGTTTTTACCTTCTTTTATAGCTTGGTTAAGCTCCACTTCGGTATCTACGATGCGGTCTTTCAGTAACTGCCCAATGGCGATGAATTCATTATAAATTTCCTCCACATCCAGCGTAGGTTTCTCGAAATATTTCTCGAAAAGCGAATTTTTTATTTTAAGATTTTTCTCTATTTTTTCACGCAGAACTTCCGGGTTTAGCAGATCCACCATACGGATTCCCATTCTTGCGATTTTATCTTCGTAGCAAGGGCCGATTCCTTTTTTGGTTGTCCCAATCTGCGTGCCGCCTGTTTCTTCCTCGCGGTAAGTGTCCAAAAGTATGTGATAAGGCATAATGACATGCGCTCTTCGGCTTATAAATACATGGTCTGTACGCATTCCTTTCGCCTCGATTTGCTGAATTTCCTTCATGAAGGCCTTCGGATTCACCACCACACCGTTCGCGATGATGCACTTGCCTTTGCACTGCAAAACGCCCGACGGCAGCAGATGCAGCACGAATTTCTCTTCGCCCACATAAACAGTGTGTCCCGCGTTGTCGCCCCCTTGGAAGCGTACCACATAGTCCGATTTTGCGGACAGGACATCCGTAATTTTTCCTTTGCCTTCGTCGCCATATTGCAGGCCTACAACCACATAAGTTGCCATACTTTATAAGATTTTAGATTCCCGCAAATTTAGCATAAAAAGTTCATAGTTTTAGAACGAAGACTGAAGGATTTGATGTATTCATTTGGTTATTTGTTATTTTGGGCGTGTCCCTTCCTCGGGAGCGGATGGAGCGGCGGCTTCGCCGCCGCTCCATCCGCTCCCTCGTTGGGTCGGGCTGTTCAGTGCTCCGCTTCGCTCCGGTGCTTTGCACTGCTCCCTTTCGGTCGCACCCTTGCCATCCCTCACGCGGTGTGCGTGATAAATATGCTGCAAAAATTATCTGTATATTTGGTAGAGTAAAAATGTGGCGCACGAGCGTGCCGCTCGCGGCAGCGGGGGGGACTAATCAAAGCTCGTTACTTTTAGTAAAAGAAGGTGCCACTTAAATTGGAGTGCTTTTTAATCCGCGACTTCTCATACACGCAAACCGTTAGTAGCAAGTGTAAAAAGAAGACAATAATAACCCGTAGTGCATTATTAAATTATTGAGACTTTAATTTTGTTCATTTTTCTGTCGAAGACAAAAACATTCACAAATT
>JAGLBA010000240.1 GCA_018260475.1 Chryseobacterium sp.
CGTTATGAAGAATGTATTTCATTATTAAGTACTGCAGCATTGCGTAATTGTAATGTTGTTAATAAACAAGACTGCAATATTATTACGCATTGTATTGCATAAAATTTTTTCCATTATCTTAATTTTTCTTTAAATTTTTGCTGCATAAAAGTACAGAGTGAAATTTTAGTTGACTAGTCGGGAGGAGTGTATGCGTCCTTAATGCATCCTCCAAAAAAATTTTGATGCTTTCTTTTATGCTACAGACTGTGAAACTACGTTGAATGAAAGCAATAAATACTGAAAGACCTGAGAATAGCAGAGATTTTACTGCTTTACGGTGAAGGTAGATAAAAAAAGAAACAAAAAAAAAGAATCTTCCGATTTGAAGAAACGATGGCTTTTCGAAATGAAAAGCCCTTTCCTTTTTTCTTCATAAATTTCATTTTCTTCTCGCTTCCTTTCTCTCCTTTTTAATTAAAAAATAAGTTAGGTTAACTAAAGTAAAGTTATTTAATGATTAAGCTCAAAATGAGTTAGTGTTAGTGGACAAACAATTAAGTAAAAAGAAAGTTAAAAAATTAGTTTGCTTTAAAATAAAATTAAAGTAGTAACTT
>JAGLBA010000241.1 GCA_018260475.1 Chryseobacterium sp.
TATATGCATATATTTTATTTATGGATACATATATGCATATTTTTATATATTTTATACTGAAAAAAAGTTAATGCAATAAAATTCGAATTGGGGGGGGGGGGGAGAAACGTCGATTCAAAGGACGGGTTCAATGGAATGTGATTTTTTTTCCTTTTCTACGTTACCCCCTTCCCTTTAAAACTAGTGAAAACTTATTAATTTTTTTAATTAAATTGGATTCAAAGGAACCGTTCAGGGGAATGAAGAAGAAAAAAATTGATTTACCCCAAAACGAAAGATGTTAATCGATGGAATTTGTTTTTTTTTCTCCATCGAGAAATGCAATTAACATTATTAAATGTTATAATGTTATAATAATTTATTAAACTTATAAATTTATTAAATGTTATAATTGCAATTTATTATATGCTATTAAATAATGCATATATTAAATAAAATTAATTATTAAATAAATAATTTATTTATTTAATTATTTAAATAAATTAAATAAATGCAATTTATTATATGCTATTAAATAACATATATTATTCACTGTACCATAATACATAATAAATCATTTGATCGATGTCAAAAGTAACAATTACGAGACAACTAAA
>JAGLBA010000242.1 GCA_018260475.1 Chryseobacterium sp.
TATGTGAATTTGGTAGAAAAGCCGGAAACTGTCTGTAAAAAAAAAATGTTTAAAAAAAAAATTATTCAGCCGGTGGGTGAACGCCGCCGTTCTGTATAATTTTACACTTTCAATGTTTTGCCTCCTTTTTTTTCTTTTTTCTTTTCTTTTTTTTTTTTTATTCGCTTTTTGAGGAGTTGGGAAAAAAAATTTATGTTTGCCACAAAAAAAAAGAAAAAAGAAAAAAAACCGATTTAAAAAAAAAAAAAAATGTGGGACGCACTGTTGAAAGAGATTCGTCAGAATGGATGGATATAATGCATGTAAATACAAGATTTCTCTTTCCTTTTGACTCGGGTTTGCAACATGTTTTGCTTTCGAAAAAAAAAAAAAACGAAATTACAAGCGTCTGGTTTGGATTTTTTTTTTTTTGCCAGGAGAAAAGATTCTCTTTTGCCAAAGAAAAATTTGTTTTATTTTTTATTTTTTATTTTTTTTTTTTGCGTTCGTTTGAGCCAACTGCACAACATCATGCGTTTCCTATAACCCAGTATTCCTTCATCTTATGTATGCTGTGTCGTTGCTTTCGTCTGTCTCTTTCCTTCTGTCTCTTCCT
>JAGLBA010000243.1 GCA_018260475.1 Chryseobacterium sp.
ACGCGGGAAATTTCAAAGGTTGGCAGCAGCTCGCTTGTTTGAGCGCATTTCTCATAACGAATTATCCGTCTATTTATGTGACGCTAATGACGACTAAATCAATTTTTTGATTTTGATTTTATATTTAATTTACCGTCTTTTGGTTTCGTCACAAACTGTTAATTCAAGTTAATTCAAGTTTCGTTAATAAATTCAGTTTCAATTGAAAACAGGTTAATATTTAAAAATAAAAAATCGCTTTGATTTATGAGTTTAATTTCAAAATAAATAATATAAGTAAAACTTACATTATAAAAAAATAAAACTTTTTTCCTCTCACCTGCTCAGATTCTTCTATTTTCCCCTTAATTTTCTTTATTAAATTAAATATTATTAATAATTTATTAATTTAAATAAAATTATTAAATTACTAAAATTTAATAATTAAACTTTATAAAATAAAATAATCAATTTTTTTTTTAAATTTAATGGAACAAAATTATACGGACATATAACACGATTGAACCCAGATATGTTAATCAACAGAATCTTTATATTCCCACTCCAAAAAAAAAAATCAAATGGGCTTTGACTGGAAGTCAAAACCAATTTCAGT
>JAGLBA010000244.1 GCA_018260475.1 Chryseobacterium sp.
AAATATTTGTACTTGCTTGTACTCCAATGTGATATTCTTAGTGCAAAAAAAACTTACAAAGGAATCAAGAGCAGAAAGGTAAAACTTGACATTCTCATATTCTGCAACAACAGAAAAAAAAACAAAATTATGTTAATTTTTCTTGTTTGTCTGATTGAAAAAAAAATTGTTTTAAAACCTTCATTCCCGAACAGTCTGCGTCAAAGCGCAAGCAGACATCAAAATTCCTCACCGGCCGGAGAAAAAAAAATAAAATAAAAGCAAATAAAGTCTCAAGAGAGAAGAAATAAATTATAATTAAATTTAATTTCAAATTGATCTCGCAGAATTTCATGATTCTGCCAAATGAAATTAAAAAGGAAAACATTCGGAATTACTTACCAGTTTCAAGTCTCCCACTTTCGCGGCTTTAATTATGTTTTCTTGGGTTTTCTCTGAAATAGTGCTAAAAAAAATATTAAAAAAATTGAACTCAGTTTCTCTGCGATTAGGAATAAATTTAAACTCGAAAACTAATTCAATGTGAGAGAAATATATATTTTTTTTAATTAAAAAGTTTCAGTTCTAATACTACAAAAAAATATTTTTTTTAAC
>JAGLBA010000245.1 GCA_018260475.1 Chryseobacterium sp.
CCAAAAGGAAAAAACAGAAGAAGGAAGAGGATTGCGGAGAGAAAAATGAAACTATGGAGGGAAATCACAAGAATTAAAAGAAATCAAAAGAAATACATTAGATGAGAAGGTAGAAAAAAGAAGATAGAAGAAAGAAGAAAGAAAATTAGAAGAATGAAAGGATATCCAAAAGGGGAGAAGGATAGAAGAATGAGTACCAGGAAAATGTTTGAAGAATGAAAGGATAGAAAAATGAGTACCTGGGAAGGAAAGATGAAAAAAGGAAAAAAATTAAAATTTTCTTCGCATCCCGGGAGCCGACCATTAATTATAAATAATTAAAAACGGCCTTAAAGATTTATTGTGGGGGGTGGGAGGTGAGGGAGGAAAATTGTAAGAGAACCTGAACGTTGGCAGCCTGAAAGGACTTCACCAGATTAAGTCGGACTCGAATTAAAGACAAGAAAACCAAAAAAAGCCAATATTTATTAATTTTCAAAAATCTGTGACGTCAGAAATCGAATCGATTGCTTGAGGTGAGACTTCGAGATATCGAACGACGATAATCGATTATCGAAAGTGGAAGAAGACGTTTTGAAGCGACGGTTTCTTTT
>JAGLBA010000246.1 GCA_018260475.1 Chryseobacterium sp.
AAATTATGTTATGAATTTAAGATACATAAAATCAATAAATAAATTGATGATTGATGCACTGTCATTTAGTTTTAAGTTTTTCAATTATTACTTGATCGGAACATTAATTTAATTATAAAAAGAAAAAATTGTAAAGGGTATTTATTTTAATTTTATACATAAAATACCAACAAATATGTCTAACCAATTCTAAAAGAATCACTTCAGCTGAATAAAGATACAATATAAAAATTGAAAATAACAGGGTTAATAAAAACAAAATGTATTTTATTAGCTTTAGGCACCCCAATAATTCTTTGGAAAATCATTGTGTTCTTGCTCGTGCATTCCAGTACGGCTATCCGTATGTATCACTTTCACATTTAATGGTATTGGCAAAGTATTTTACTATCAAAGATTTACTTTGATCTCGGTCACTCTCACCTGTCTCTTATTTAATATATCATCGAATAATTCTTTGAATTTATTGAAAAGGGAACAGGAAAGGGGCGAGGACGATTTAATTAAGTGCCATATGAAAGTCGATATCGCAGGTCGATATTGATTTATCACTTTTCATTTGAAAACCGTCAAATCCTCGGAATTTATAT
>JAGLBA010000247.1 GCA_018260475.1 Chryseobacterium sp.
AACTTGTTAAAATCAAAGAAGGTAACTTTTTTAAGAGAGATAAGTAATAAGTAGTAAAGTGAGAGTGAAAGAAACTTTGAAAAAAAAAAAACATTTCCGTTGCTTTTAACGCATGGAATCAAAGCCTGTTTTTTGTGAATAAATTGCTCTCAACGAAGAAATAAAAAGGACAATATAAAGACAATTTTTTTTCCCTCTTTTTTAAAAACTTTTCAATAACTTAACTTTTCGACATTCGCAATATTCGCAGTTCACTGAAGGAAAAGAACTTTTTCTCTGAGAGAGAGAAAAAAAAAATAATAATTTTTTCCCCTGACCAAAAATCAATTTAAAAAAACAAAAGTAATTTAATTTCGGTCTCCTCGAATTGTTTTGTTAATTATTTTTTTAACTAAAATCAAAAAAATGAAATTAATTGATTTCAGAAAAAAAATTGATTAATTTCGTTTAAATTAAATCAAAATAATTGATTTTAAAAAAAATTGATTAATTTCATTTAAATTCAAATTCGGGGTGGACAGGGGAGCAGGGCAGACGAATTTCTTTCAAATCTTCATTATCCCCGCCCCCTCTCCCCAACTCACCTCCTC
>JAGLBA010000248.1 GCA_018260475.1 Chryseobacterium sp.
TCACTTATTAATTTTTATGCTTATCCAATGCTAATAAAAATTACATATTAAACATTGTACACAAAATTACATGTTGAAAATTGACCGAATTTATTTAATTCGGACAATTATAAATTAATTTATTTAATTTAAATCAATTTCGGCGTTGGTAATTTGTCTTTTTTTTTAATACTTAAAACCGTGTTTCTCCTCTCAAGACTCAATTATTTCTCCGTGAATTAAATTCAATTGGAATTAATTAAAAATAAAAATTAAAAATAAAATAATTTTTAAAAAATTTCCAAGTTCAAATTTAAATTTTCAAAAGAAATTTCAAGGTGACATAAAAAAAAAACTGAACCGAAAAGGGCACTGAAAGTGGAAGGCAACTTTTTTTTAAAAAATTTACTTTTAATAATTTCTGTAAAACAAATGTTTTGCCATAAAAAGTCTGACCTTATACTTTTTGTTTGAATTTCAGTTATTGATGGAAAAAAAATTTGTTAAACAATTTTAATAAAATAAATAGTAAAAATAATTATGCGACGCTTTGTGTTTATTTCATTTAAATGCTACTTTTTAGTAATCAGCTACAATCAAAATTACATGA
>JAGLBA010000249.1 GCA_018260475.1 Chryseobacterium sp.
GACAGGTTCAGATGAACGAAAAGAATTCAGACTCGTTACAGAAGAAAAAGAAATTAAGTTTTTAAATTTAATTTAAATAAATAAATAAATTTAAATTTATTTAAATAAATAAATAAATAATATCAAATCATCATAGCCAAATGAAAACTCAACTTAAAACACTGATTTGACAGGTTCAGATGAACGAAAAGAATTCAGACTCGTTACGGAAGAAAAAGAAATTAAGTTTTTAAATTTAATTTAAACAAATAAATAAATTTAAATTTATTTAAATAAATAAATAAATAAATAATTATCAAATCATCACACCAAATGAAAACTCAACTTAAAACACCGATTTGACAGGTTCAGATGAACGAAAAGAATTCAGACTTGTTACAGAAGAAAAAGAAATTAAGTTTTTAAATTTAATTTAAACAAATAAATAAATTAAAAATTTATTTAAATAAATAAATAAATAATATCAAATCATCATAGCCAAATGAAAAACTCAACTTAAAACACCGACTTGACAGGTTCAGATGAACGAAAAGAATTCAGACTCGTTACAGAAGAAAAAGAAATTAAGTTTTTAAATTTAATTTAAA
>JAGLBA010000024.1 GCA_018260475.1 Chryseobacterium sp.
GCAAACTTCCAAATATTATCTCCGGAAAATTGGCCGCGACAGCCTAACAAATTGGAAACGAGGGAGAAAAATTTCCTGCGCGCGGCGAAGCCGCGCGTAGGACGGCCTCTGCTACATACTCCTCCCCCTTCTTAATCGGGAACCGGGAGCCGGGCAGCCGGGAGCCGAGGAGCAGAAAACCCCGTGCCGGAGCGTCAAAGATGCCGGCGAATCACGCATAGCCACGATGGAAGCGGCATCCTTACCCGAGGGCCGGGCGAAGACGACCGAAGGGAGGCGGCGAATGGACCCGCGGGTAAGATACAGCGGACAGCGGGAAATAGCTCCTAAAAATATTAACGCTGCTCCTTATATTATACTCTTTGCATTTTCAAAGTAGAAAGCGCCTCCTCTATGGGAAGCGCTTGGATGCTGTATCATATATATAGTACCCTATGAGGACGCCGAGGGTATCGGCAAAGATGTCGCCAACTTCCATGGATCGGCCAAGTTGCATCATGTCTTGCAGTATTTCCGTGAGGAATGCGTAACATAGCATGATTTGAAAAAATATGACGAATGCCTGCCTCGGGAATGCTGCGCGGAAGGCCAAACCGAGCGCGGCAAAAATACTGAGGTGCATTATTTTATCGATCCCATTGAACATAAACCAATATTCTTGGTTTTCTGTGCCGGGTTTGAGGAGCATATATGTAAGAAATGCCCAATAAATGGGCAAAATCTTATATCTAAATGTGTGTGCAAGCCTATCCAAGAGTTGCCTGGTAATCTTCTGCTGATAACAACACGGACTGATCCGCACCTTCCGCAATCTCTATTTTGATAATCCAGCCTTTTCCATATGGGTCTGTATTCACAAGTTCTGGCTCGCCTTCCAACTCTTCGTTGACTTCGATAATCTTTCCTGCGATCGGAAGGTATAGGTCGGAAACGGTTTTCACAGCTTCTACACTGCCGAATACTTCGTTTGCTTGTAGTTCTTCATCCAAGGTATCTACATCTACGAATACGATATCTCCCAATTCGCCTTGTGCGAAATCGGTAATACCAACTGTTGCTACATTTCCTTCGATTTTAACCCACTCGTGGTCTTTGGTGTACTTTAGTTCTGATGGTGTGTTCATCTTTATATTTTTATTATGGACAAATTTATTAAAATAATGCGGGACTGCAAGGTTGTTTTAAATTTTTAATTAAAAAAACAGGCATCTTTTGATGCCTGTTTTTTATCTTCCGGATTGTCCGCCGAAATTTAATGTTGCGGTGAGTCCCGCGCGAATCGTGGATAGCGGATATGCTGTGGAGATTTTGTAGCGCGTCATCAACTGATCGTAGAAGAAGCGGATATTGAAATTCTGGGATAAATTGTAATCTGCTGTGAACTTCACGCCGAGAAGTCTTTGTCCGCCCGTTACCTGCCCATCATTCATCAAGATATTGGTGATGCGGGTTTGGCTGTCCCGAAGGGAGAAGTCTCCGCGAATGTTCAAGTCGCTGGTGATGTTTTTGACCTTGCCTCCTAAATTCATTTTCAGTTTAAGGTCTTTTACAATATAACCGAAGCCTAAGATGTATTCCTTACTGTAATCTTCGGTAAGCGTATGATTCACCAAACCGAGCATCAATAAGCGGTCGCGGTTGTATTGTGCACGGAATTGCATATTGTTCCAAAGGGTAATATCGGCGCCAAGAAGTGGTGCAAAGGATTCTACATAACCTACTTGGCTAAAGACATACGGATTTATACGATCATGGTTAAGATCAAAACCATTTGGGTCGCTGTAATAATCTATATTCGACTGGATGCCCGTGCCGGTATAAGTGGATTTGTAGGAATGGAGTATATCAAATTTAGAAAACTGACTATTGATAATCGGAATATTTCTTAACCCAGAATATACTATATCCCAGTTTGGAAATGGAATGCCCACTTTTTTAGGATTTTCTAGACCCTTTACCGCCCTGCCCTCTACAGCTGCCTGGAAGGCCGGCACTAAAACATATGAATTGGCGAGCGAATATCCCGGTGCAAATCCATTTTGAGACGGCGAGCCGCCCAACTGCTGAGAAATTGCCCTGGCATTGGCAATCATATTATTATAGACATCGGCTCCCGATTTGAAGGAGGTTTTCAGCATCCAAACAGATCTAGAGTGTGTGAAGACCTCATTTTCAAAGGCGAAATCGAAATGTGGAGTGGCAGGATCGGCATCTACATTATATCCGCCCTGCAATAGATTGCGATTGTATCTCAACATTCCGTTGACATTAATTTGCAAATCGCTCAGAGGAACAATCTGCAAACTGGCGTCCAGACTCTTCACATTCATTTGTGAATAAGGATCATTCATAATTGTAGATTGGCTAACCCACCCATTTTCTATTGCCGTTCTGCGGATATCTGCCTGCGAACCCAAAAGGAATCCGTAAGTCGGGCCGCCAATAGTCTGGCCATATCCATAGAAATTTGGCGAGCTTAATATCCCCGGTAAAACGGTTCCGTTGTTTTCGTTATAATTAATGTTCAGTTGTTTGAAGGAAGTCAAAGCGTAAGCCACGCTTTGGATCGGAGAAAGGCGGTTTTTGAATTTGTACCCTTTATATTTATTAAAGATGAAGAACTTATTCTTCTTACTAATCTTCAGTGCCTCCTGTCCATTCAGCGTATTCAGCGCATCTATTTCCTGACGACGACCATTCCTTATAGAATCTATTTTTTTAAAATAACCAAAATTTCCTAATAGTTTCGGAATATCCGCAGTAGCAGTAGCTACGATATTATTGGTATTTTGAGAAAGGTTACCCAAATTTCCTTCCGGACTGTTGCGAAGTACGGACGAACGGGCATTCCAATTGTACTGAACGCCGTAGCCTAGTTCTGCATTTAGGAAATTCAAATATGGGAAATACTCAAAGGGCAGACGATAATTCAACTGGATGCGATGGTTGTAAAGCACAGGACGACCGGAACGGAACGGCTGACTGAATATAGAATTCGTGTTCATTGTGTTCACATTCATATTATCATTCAGGGTCCTGGTAGCGGAATTGATTTCTAACTTCAAAGATTTTGTGAAATTAAAACCAAGAGCATACTGCCAGCCGAAATAGAAATTACGATTTTTGATGACATTGAAATCATTCCCAGCCGCACCGGAAATCAGATATTCGATGTTTCTGAACTGGAATTCATTGTAATTTCGATCCAACTCTGTCCGGAACGATACCCTTGTCGGGATTGGGTTAAAATTAAATTCCTTCACCCACTGCAAATATTTTGCGATTTTCGCCGTATCGCTGACCATCTTTTTAAAAGGTTTTATAACATACGGTTTGAAGGTGTAATTATAATCCAAATAACCGCGTAGATATTGTCTGTAATTCTTTTTTGTATAAATATCCCGGAAATAATCATCTGAATAATTGGCAGTCAGCGTCAGGTTTTCTACATCATAGAATCTTGCTTTTTTATTTGGATTCATTCTTTCCTTGTGCATATTTACAATGCCGATGCTGCGCTGTTGGGTGTAAGTACGCGCTACTTTTTTCAGTTCGTCGCGATTTGCGGCCTTGGTAAATTCCACATCATTGTCGATAGGATTGTATTTAGGATCCTCGATGGTTTGTGTGTAGGAATAATTCACCGGAATCTTCATCCCCACTTTTACGGGGATGAACTTATGAAGATTCACCGTTGTGTTCACCGTGAAAGCCGATGCCGTGCTTTGTGTACGCTGTGCCGGTTTGGAATCTATACTTCCGAATCCTACCGTAGAGTACATTCCGTTAGCATTGATCATCGCAAAATCCCCAAGATTAAAATCCACACTGGCATTCCCGGCGTACCCGCCTTTGTTTTCTATGCCGGACATCCTTAACTCGTTTACCCAAAGTACCAAATCTTTAGAAGCCCCGGAGGTATTCCTCACCCCGATCATTATTGTGGTGATATTACTTAAACTTGGGCGACCTTTTACAAAGATTTTTTTGTTGGAATCGCCATAATCTGCAAAGTAGAATCTGCGGTCTATCATCGTCGCAGCCTCTTTGTCACGCTTTATTTTTGCATCTACAAATTTTTGGATTTCTAGATTCACCTCGTTTTCATTAGGCCAAATTTCCAGTGGTGACTTGGCGTTCTTCGCCGTATATTTTAATGAAGATTCATATTCGTAGTAGTTGTCCGTGGCATCGCTGCCAAAACGGACAAAGAATTTCGCATCCGTATCCAACTGATTTGCAATACCCGCAGAACGAATATCCTCAGCATGAACGAACAATTGGAGTTTCTGGTAGCGGCGCATATCCAAGAAAGTATTCTTTACCACACCCTTCGCCTCGTTGCCGAGGTTAAGGATTTTCATGTAAAGCGAAGCCTCGTTTTGGCGTTGCGTTCCGGTATTACCGCTCAATCTTTGTCTGTCTATTCCCGGAGGAAGGACATAAGGCGGCGTACCGAGTGCGTTTTCTTCTAAATTAATTCCGCCCACGAAGAAATCATTATTATTTACAAGGAAAGAGCCTTCATTGTCTGGCGTGGTCGTGCTACCGGGCGCGCTGGTAGCAGCGATATTTTTGTTATATTTTCTCCAATCCGATCTTACCAAATCCATACTTCCGAAGCGTATGGTTGAAGTATTATCAAATCCTTCCAAAATCAATCTCGCAAAACGGACATTGTTCAAAATATCTGCAGAGGCATCTCCAGCATCTGTATCAAACTGATTCACCGGCACTCGGAAAAGGTACCATTTGTTTTTGCCCGTCTGTCCGTTTTGGAATTTCGTGCTGACTTCCTTTACATCAACAATAAAATTTTGGTTAAGGGCAAGGCTGTTTTGATCTAGACTAATGGTGTACTGGTTGTAACTTTCGTTTTGGTCTAAATTATAATCACGGTTCACATCCTCTGCATCCGGCACTTGTGTCGCCACTTCCAAAGTTCCAGATGCGGAGTTTCCGTCTGGATTTCGGAAATATTTATAGCGTTCTGCGACGGAAGAAGCCTGTGCGCCTTGGAATTTATCCGAAAGATAATAAACAAAGTTATCTGCCGCGGGATCGGGCGTCTTCGTTACCGGGTTTACAAATCCTGTGTTGAATTTTGCCACTTCGGCAGCATCTGTAAGTCCATCGAAACCGGCATCCTGCGTATTTCTATCTTGTCCTTCGTTGGAAAATGCATAAAGTACCGGCGCCTGGTTCGGCTGCACACCCCAGGCACTTTCAGAAGTTGTGGCAGGCACAGCAGGCGTAGGAAGCCCGTTTTCATAAAGCATTTTACCATCTTTAAGGACATCTTCTGACACATTTCCCAATTGAAGTTTCAGTTTCGGGGCAGCTCCGAGTGGCTTGCCATCAGCATAGGGATCCATCATCCAAAATTCTACATATTCAATGTTGGAATTGGTGAAGTTAGAAACCGTAATTGGGCGCATCAATCCCGCCCAACGCTGCTGGGTAGTTTCCAGCTGAGGGTTTAAGTTGTAGGGGCCTTTTTCCTGCGGATAATAGGTGATATCGAAAGTATTGGTAAAAGTCTGATCACCAGCCACAAAGTCTCTATTATTTAGTAACTCCGCCGTTTGCACTCTTCTGGAAGCGTGGTTAGACACCGCTTCCGCATTTATCCCGGCAGGTGCTTTCCCGCCAACACCATAGAACCTTGGATCAATGTTGTACCACGATACAAGCCCACGGCCAAATCCATCGGCGATATTATTATTGCCGGCGGTGCCAGCGAAAATAGGGTCGTTTAAATTTTTCTCCGGTTTGGAAGCCAATCCCCACATGGCCGGATCACTGATGGAGATTTTAGATGAAGTTTGCTCGAAGTCATCTATATAAGACTGGTTATTGGTATCCTTATTTTGTCCAGGTATCAGGTAGGCACCTTCCGCACGGAAGTTTAGATTAGATGGAGCTTCGGTATTTACCAAAGGAATTTTGTCCGTAAGTCTGGTCAGCAACGGGAACTGATTATTGTACATCAAATTGAAGCCCGCCATGGTATTGTTTACAGCCTCATCCCCGAAATTTACTTTTTGGGTAAGCGGTCGCTCGGCATAGTTTACCACTGTAGCGCCCACCAGGAGATGGTCATTGAACTTGCGCTCCAAATTCAACCCCATGAAACTCTTCCTTTGGGTATTGAAGGTCAGTTGGTTTTCCATGGATATATTAATAGCCTGCCCAGAATTTTTGATAGCATCATTAATAATATTCACTGTACCGAGCATATAATCCACGGTATAATCTTGTCCTTCAATCAGTTGCTGCCCGTTTGCAGTCACTTTTACAGAGCCTTTCGGCACATTGATGGCGCCCAGCGTGATGCCGTTTCCCTGTGTGCCTTTATACCTTCCCTCGATAGTGTACCTCAAGGCAAGATTGTTTTGAGATGCTACTTGTTTTTGTTGAGTATAAAGATCGGAGAATACAAATTTAGGATCATTGCTGCCCAAAACATTTTGAAGATAAGACCCGAAAGGCTGTGCTTTGGTAAAAATCAACCTACCGTCTTGGGAATTGATGGTGATGCCTTGCACAAAATCGAACAAGCCGTCGCCGGTATCGTTACCATTCACCTGCAAGTCATTATTTATATTGAGCCTATCCCAATTGAAGAGTTTCAACAAATTAATGTCTTGTACGCTGGTATTCGGGAGGTAGTTGACTTTTCCGTTTTGGTTGTCGCGGTAAAAGACATTCAGCATGAAATTATCCGCGCTGATTTGCGAGGCATTCATCGGGTAGATGTTCTTCATCATCAAATCCCACATCGGCGATGTGGTTTTCACGGTGCTGTTTGGTTTTAAAAGTTTTACCATCAAAACCTGACTTTCCTCCGAGAACTCCCCTACTTTGTACACCGTTTTAGTTCCGTTGACTGTATACGAATATGAAACCGCCAAAAGTTGGTTATCATTTAGCCTTTGGTTGATTGTGATGTAACCTAACTGCGGATTATATACATATTCCCCCGGATTTAGCCTACGGGCTTTCCTATTGTAAATGAATTGTTCGCCATCAGTATAAGTCTCTGGCGTGCCGTTAGCGTTGGGGAAAGTCTGCCCTTTAATAGCATTATAAGCTGTATTAGCATCGCGTATTCCGGCACCAAGAGCGGTGATGCTTTGATACAAATTATTCTGAGAATTATCTGGCAGCCCCGATATCCCCTCTCCTAAATCCCGGACTGCAATGATACTTTTCTGATCTTGCAAATTCCCGGAACCCTGCTCCAATACCCAGACTTCAATTCTATTGATGTTAATTTTTGAATTGATGACCGGGTAATTTAGTAAAGCCTTGTCATAATTATCCAAGAAATAATGCCCCAGGTAGTAGTGTTGGTTATCTTCATAATCTACGGCGTTTATTTTGAAAGTCTGTATCGCGCCGCCGCCCTGAACCTGGATATTTCGGCTTTCGCCCTGTTGCTGAGAAAGTACGACGGTTCCAAAAGTTTTACCCAGTTGAAATTGTGTTTTTAAGCCAAACAAAGACTCCGAACCGCGGATAAGGCTTGTAGAAAGCGGCAAATTTACATTACCAAACTCAATTCTTTTGATGATTTTATCCTCGCCGCCGGTCGTGGGGTCGTTCAGACCTTTGGTTTGGAGGTCTTTCCAAGTTCCTTTCGCCTGCCATACGAGGTTCATACGGTTTTCAAAAGCGAAGCCACTCTGGGTGTCATAGTTGGCCTTTAGTTGGAGATTCTCTCCCACTTTCCCGAGTAAACCAAGTTGGATTCTCTGCTGAATATTTACAGCAAAGTTGGAGCGGTTTTGTGGAAGGATCGTAGGGTTATCTATTTTTTGGTAAAGCCCACCAAGGTCGAAAGAGGCGAACCCTTGTGGGATTAATTCAATCTTATTGCTCCCGAAGATGGATTCGAAAAGTTTATTCTTTACCCGAAGCGAGGGGATCAGCCCTTTTTTGATGGCCTCGGATTGGTCTTTCCTGTCCACTAGGTTATTGGCTTCAGATTTCTGTCTGTAGTAGTTACCCATTTGGTTGGCCGTTTGGTAGGCTTGGAATTCCTTAGTCGTCATCACTACGGGAGTTCCGGTGCGCACACTGCCGACCATGGGATACACATAGTACATCCCGGATAGCACATCATACTCCGCCTCGTAGCGGGTGGGATCCGGCAGTTGGTATTCTTGCCGAACGATGATGCTGTCCATAGGTTTTTCTTGCGCGTACATAAAAACCGACACCCCGAAAAAGGCGAAAAAAGTAAGTCTGGATGGAGTAAATATATGAGTTGCCAAAAATTTAAATATTTTTCAAAATTAATTTTACGAGTTCTTCCACCTTGAGGCTGGAATCTTGTTTCAGGAAGCGATCGGCGATTTTCTCGCTCATTTTCTTTGGAATTCCCAAAACCTCTAAAGCAGATAACGATTCTTCCTTGACTTTATTATCTATTCCGCTCGGAATTTCCATGCCTTCCACCGTGAATTTCTGCACCTTGTCTCGCAAATCCACGATGATCCTTTCTGCGGTCTTCACACCGATGCCTTTTACCTTTTGTAAAAGCCCACTCTGGCCGTTGGTAATCGCCGATGCAATCTCCTGATTGCTCAATGAAGAAAGCATAATAATTGCCGATGCCGGCCCCACACCCGTGACGCTAATCAAAAGATTGAACATCTCCTTTTCGGCCAAACTGTGGAATCCAAACAGCAAATGCGCATCTTCGCGTATGATCTGCTGGGTGTAAAGAAAAGCGTCTTTCCCGGCCTCCAACTGCTTGGATGTTTGCAAACTGATGCCTACATAATAGCCCACGCCGGCAGCCTCTAAAACTGTAGAAGTAGGCGCAAGTTCGGTAATTTTTCCGCGTAGTGAGTAAATCATATGCCAAAGTTAAGAATTTAAATTGATGGAGATGGCTGTTGGGTGTTGGGTGTTGGTTGATGGGTAAGTGATGCGGAAAGACTAACGCACCGTTTCGTTTCCGTGGTCGTGGGGTGAAATTTCTTGCAGATTATACGGACTTTTGGGTGGTTGTTGGGTGGTAGGTCCCATTGTACCTGAAAAAATACAGCTATTTTGTCGTTCCGAAGGCATCATTACTGTGCAGATGCTTTCAGTATCATATTAAAAGCACGGGAATGGACACTTAACTTTTACGATGTTCACTCATATCCCATTGCTTATAGCGGCACGCCGCGTGAGGGATGGCAAGGGTGCGACCGAAAGGGAGCAGTGCAAAGCACCGGAGCGAAGCGGAGCCCTGAACAGCCCGACCCGGAGGGGCACGCCCAAATAGAACTTAAAAAATTTAGAAATTTAATTGGAAAAATTTGAATGTTAGGTTTTGAATTTTGAATTATTTATCAATGTCGTTCACGCCACAACATTTCTTACAATTAAAAAGCCCTCGAAGATTTACAGTCCTTCGAGGGCAACTTATTTTAGTTTTTAGAATCGAATAAGATTATCGGGCAACCAAAAGCCAGCAACTTACAAGCCGTCACTTATGTCTTGCTGCGTTCCCTGCGCTGAGCATCCAGAACGGCGATGGTTGCGAGATTCACGATTTCATCTACGCTGGAGCGCATCTGCAATACATGCACGGGATGCTTCAAGCCCATCAAAATAGGGCCTACTACCTGCGCGACCTTCATACCACGGATAATTTTGTAGGAAAGATTTGCGCTTTCCAAGTTCGGGAATACGAAGACATTCGCGGGCGTGGTTCCCAGTTTTGAGAAGGGATAGTCTGCCAAATGGTCGGCATTCATCGCAAAATCTGGCTGAATTTCGCCATCAACGACCATTTTTGGGAATTTCTCGTGTAGAATTTTCACGGCTGCCGCTACTTTTTTGGAAGTTTCGGAAATCGCTGCAAAATTCTCGAAGGAGAGCATCGCAATACGCGGCTCTATGGCAAAAGTCTTGACTGTAAGTTCAGACATGCGCGCTATATTCACCAAATCTTCCGCCGAAGGGTTTTGGTTTATGGAGGTATCGGCGAAAAATATCGGTTTCTTTTTCGTCAAAATCATCATCATGGATGCTATTTTCTCCACGCCTTTTTCTCTTTCTATCACTTCCAGCACTGGTTTCAGTACCGAGGAATAGTTTTTGGAGAATCCTACGATCAGCGCATCGGTGTCGCCGTGTGCCAGCATCAGCGGGCCGAAATAGTCTCTTTGGCGCACATACCTTTTGGCTTTGTATTCGTTCATGCCTTTTCTTTGGCGAAGTTTCCAAAGCGTTTGGCGGTATTTTTTACGGTTTTCAAACTGGTCGTCGTCCGCTGGATCGATAATCGGCACATCCAGATTGATACCGAATTTCTCCATCTGCTCTTTTACAAATTTCTTTTCGCCCAGAAGAATCGGGTGAGCGATGCCCTCTTCGTAGAGGATTTGCGCGGCTTTTAGCACATTGTATTCCTCTGCGTTGCCCAGTGTCACGCGTTTCGGGTTGGCCTTGGCGCGGTTTTGCATCATGCGGATCAACTTCTCATCGCGTCCCATCCTATCGAGCAATTGGTTTTCATATTCCACAAAATCGTGGATAGGTTTCCCCGCGATGCCACTTTCCATCGCAGCTTTTGCCACGGCAATAGAAACTTTAGTCAAAAGCCTGTTGTCGAATGGTTTTGGGATAAAGTATTCTCTGCTAAAATTAAGATTTTGAAGATTATAAGCCAATATTACAGCCTCTGGAACGGGTTCTTTTGCCAATTCGGCAATAGCGCGAACAGCTGCCAACTTCATAGCTTCATTGATGGCGGATGCCTGAACATCCAGCGCACCACGGAAGATATATGGGAAGCCGAGGACATTGTTCACCTGGTTTGGTAAGTCGCTCCTACCTGTAGCCATCAGCACATCTTGTCGCGTCGCCATTGCGAGGTTATAATCTATCTCCGGCGTGGGGTTTGCAAGACCAAAAACTATCGGATTTGGCGCCATACTAAGGAGCATTTCTGGTGTCATCACATCGCCTTTGGAAAGTCCCACGAAAACATCTGCACCTACTAATGCCTCTTTCAGCGTGGTTTTGTCGGTTTGCGATACGAAATCCAGTTTTTCCGGCGTTAGGTTTTCTCTTTTATGGTTGATGACGCCCTTGCTGTCGCACATCATCACATTTTCTTTTTTTAGACCAAGTTCCACATAGAGTTTCGTACAGGCAATTGCTGCGGCACCGGCACCATTCACCACCATTTTCACTTCCTCAATTTTCTTACCGGCAATTTCCAGCGCATTGATGAGCGCAGCGGCGGAAATAATAGCCGTACCATGCTGATCGTCATGCATGAGCGGAATTGGGAGTTCTTCCTTGAGCCTTTGTTCTATATAAAAGGCCTCCGGCGCTTTGATGTCTTCCAGATTAATCCCTCCGAAAGTGGGGGCGATCCCTTTTACGATTTCGATAAATTTATCGGGGTCGGTTTCGTTGATTTCGATGTCAAAAACATTGATATCAGCAAAGATTTTAAACAAAAGCCCCTTCCCTTCCATTACGGGCTTGGATGCCTCTGCCCCGATGTTTCCTAATCCTAAGACCGCTGTACCATTTGATATTACAGCGACCAAGTTACCTTTCCCTGTGTAGTCGTAAACGGTTTTTGGGTCTTTTGCAATTTCCATACATGGGATGGCCACGCCTGGGGAATACGCGAGCGACAAATCCCGCTGTGAGGAGTGCGGCTTGCTTGGGACAACTTCTATTTTGCCTTTTGGTTCAGCTTTATGGTAATCTAGAGCGGCTTGGTTGAAATTCTGCTCGTCTATCTTCAATTTCTTCGACATGATTATTTATTTTAATGACAATTAGTTTTCTTGGTTTTTAAACGCTTTAATTTGGTTAAATTTAAACACAAAGTTCGCAAAGATTTATCAATTTAAATAGCGTTTCGCATTTGTATCTAAGGCCGCAGAGCTGTTCCACTTATAAAAGAGCGCAAAGGCTGTTGTGCCGTTGTGGATATTTTTTCTCTGTGTCAAATCGCGGTGGCTTCGAGATTAAATATAATATCAAAATTATTATTTCTTTGTGGTAAAATCTACGATAGATTCAAAATATATTTTTTGTGATAATCTACAAGGCTTTCGATTGGTTTCTGGACAATGGTGCCGATATTCAAATTCAATTCGGCGGCGGCGGCGCGTAAAATATCTTCATAAATATAGGCTATATACCCTATGAAGTTAATTTCTGCTTCCCGCGCTTCCGGATATGGCAACACCTGATAATCGAGGAAGTTTTTCATTTCATCGAAAATCATATTTTGAAAATAAGGATGTTTTTTTCTTGCCGCAATAAACTTGTTGAACTCGCCCAGATAGGCATTTGCACGAGGACTATGGTACATGTTTTTTAGCGCATCTTCTATGGTAAGGTGGTATTCCGCTACGAATTCTTTATGCAAATCTTCCGGAAGTTTTTTCATAAAGTATCTTCTCAAGAGCAGTTTTCCCAAAGCGCTACCGCTGGCTTCATCACCAATCAGGAAGCCCAAGGAAGGCAAGTCTAAACGGATACTTTCACCATCAAAATAACAAGAATTAGAGCCGGTCCCTAGAATACAGATAATAGCCGGTTTCCCGTTGTAAGACGCATAAGCCGCAGCCGTGAGATCTTCTTTTACTGTCAGTTTTGCATTTGGAAAAAAGAGTTGAAACTGTTTCTCCACAATTGCGCGATTATGCGCGGTACCGCATCCGGAACCATAATAAAAAAGTTGTGTGATTTTGAATCTCAGCGCGGTGAGTTCCGTATTTTTTTCCAATTCAGGGATGATGAGTTCCTCGCCGATGATGTTCGGATTGAAACCATTGGTAACGGTTTTGGTGGACACTTTGGCATTATCGCCGAGGAGTACCCAGTCGCACTTGGTAGAACCGCCGTCCGCAATTGCAATCATTTAATATAAATTTAATATTCCGCTAAAATAGGAATAAAAAGGGAAAGAATAATTTATTGGCTTGGGAAATATCTACTTTTGATTGGGTTGCTTTAGAAAGAAAGCGCACAGATTTCGGAAAAAGAGCACACGGATTTTACAGATTTACATGGAATTTTCCGGTTACCGATAATTTAATAAGATCAATCTGCCTCATATAAAAAATCTGCGAGAGTTTACATTTTCGCAATGTGCGCTGATAACTTGGCTACTCCTCGATGAGCCAGTCTTCGATTTCGTCCTCGAGATATCCAGCCTGCTGTTTTACGCTCTGGATGAAGTCATCGGTCACAGGGGTATCGCCGCTTTCCAAAATCCAAAGTTCATCAGACATGGTTTCATATTCGTTATATATTCTTTTGAAAACGGGATTGCTTTCGCTTAGGCTTTTAATTTTTTCTTGCTGAGGGAGGAATTTTCTGTAAGGTCTTGTGATTAGGTTCATTTGTAATTTGCATTTTTGTTTATCTTAAATATTATGGCAAGGCGAAAAATCAAGATAAATCTTTTACAAAAGACGAAAAGTGCAAATGCTTTATCAGGTAACTATTCTTTGATTTATTAAATGTATAAATTTATTCGATACAAAAAATAAAAATTTTCATGTTTAATGTTTTTTAGCAAAATATTACCTTTGCACCATAGATTTATAAATGAAAAATATATTGCAGAGCCAAAGACAGGTCCTATCCTTCATTCTCGCCGGCGGACTGAGCGCCTTTGTAGAAATCGGGCTCTTCAAGATTTTCAGCATTGTGCTTCCAAACTTGTTCAGTTGGGAAAATAATCTCTATGGTATGCATTTTCCGCTGAGCAACATTCTTTCTACTTCCTGTGGGATTATTACCAATTATTTTTTGAGTATCTGGTTTGTCTTCCAGCGCGGGAAATATTCTAAACGTAAGGAATTTGCTTATTTTATGGGCGTTTCTTTGGTCACTACGGTTTTGAGCCTCTTGGTTTTTCAATTTTTTTATAAGTTTTTATTTAAAACAAATTTCGATTTCGGATTCTTTGTTCTCAGCCCAGAAATTTTAAGTAAGACATCTGCGATTATGTTGGTTTCCATCTTTAATTATTCCATTAAAAAAAAGGTGATTTTTAATGGTTAAGATTAAATTAGCCTCAATTTAAATTATAAAATGACAAAAATCCTCAATTATATCTGGCGCGGCTGGTTTGTTATCTTGGGCATTATACTTACGCTACTCCTCGCACCTCCGATATTGCTACTCTCCATCCGTCGGGAAAACTACCGTCATGCCTATGTATTGGTTCGGCTTTGGTGCTACGGGATGTTCTACGGGATGGGCTTCCGGTATACGCTGCGAAAGTGGACGGATAAAAAACTCGATAAAAACCGGCAGTATGTCTTCATAGCCAACCATACCTCCATGATGGATGTTATGCTGCCCTGCATCCTGATGCCACACCACCCGCTGAGTTATGTGGGAAAAGCTGAGCTGGCGAAAGTGCCGATTTTTGGTATGGTATATAGAAGAATTTTCGTGATGGTGGATCGCAAATCGCCCAAAAGCCGCGCGGAGGTTTATATCCGCTGCGCCGAACGCATGGCAGAGGGCAATAGTATCGTGATTTTCCCGGAGGGCAGAGTGCCGGATGACACTTCCATTGTTTTAGATCAGTTTAAAGACGGGGCGTTCTCCCTCTCAACAAAACACCAGGCGCCCATTGCTGTTTTTGCATTTGAAGGTTTGAAAGAAATGTTCCCTTTCGATAAATCCAAAGGCCACCCGGGAAGGGTAATAGTGCATTTCTTGGATGTTTTGGAACCGGCGCCGCTTGAAACTAATAAGACGAAGGCGTTTAACCAAATAAAAAGCGTCTTGCGAGAATAACATTCCGTATTTTACTGTATATTTGTTTTAACTAAATATTAACAAATGACAGACAATAAAATTAAGGCTACCAATTGGGGACAGTTTATACCATTGGTCACTGTGTTCTTTTTTTGGGGATTCGTAGCCGCGAGTAATGACATCCTGATTCCCGTTTTCAAAAAGGCCTTCAATCTCTCACAATCCGAGAGTATGATGGTGCAAATCTGCTTCTATGTAGCCTACACAGTGGGTTCTTTGATTTATATGTTTGTATCCAAGGTAATGAAGCAGGATGTCATCAACAAAATTGGTTATAAAAACGGGCTCATTATTGGGCTTCTGATTTCCGCATCCGGTACACTTTTGTTTTATCCCGCTGCCAATACGGGATCATTTTTGTTAATGATTTCCGGTCTGTTCATCGTTGGTTTAGGCTTTTCTCTTCAGCAAATCGTGGCAAACCCTCTTGCGATAGAAGTGGGTCCCGCCGAAACTGGTTCGCAGCGCCTTACCATGGCGGGCGGCATCAACAACCTTGGAACCACCATCGGTCCGCTGATTGTTTCATTTGCTATTTTCGGTTCTGCAACTGCCAGTAACTCCGAAGCAAGCATCGAATCGGTAAAAATTCCTTACTTGATTCTGGGCGTAGCTTTTGTACTTGTGGCAATTTTGTTGAAGTTCTCATCAATACCCCAGATCACCCCAACTATAAAAGAAGACAACAGCGATGTGGTATCCGGCGAACACCGCAGTTCCGCACTGAAATATCCGCAATTGGTATTGGGAATGATTGCCATTTTCGTTTATGTTGGCGTGGAGGTTTCTACAGCGAGTAATCTTCCTGCTTATATGGAGAAATCACTTGGGTTTGCCACTAAAGATATTGCACCTTATGTTTCGTTATATTGGGCTTCTCTGATGATTGGGCGCTGGACGGGAATGGTAGATGCTTTTGATGTAAGCGGTGGAGTTAAAAAAATCCTTCGCTTCCTTGCACCTTATCTCGCTTTCGGGGTCTTCCTTGGTGTAAATGCTATTGCGAAGCACGACATTTCCCATTTCTATGTTTATGGATTGGTAATTTTAGTAATGATTGCTGCCGACATTGCGAGCAAAGGTAATCCTGCACGAATGCTACTTATTTTCTCCTGCCTCGGGATTTTGGCATTGGCCATTGGGATGATGACCAGCGGAATGATTTCCGTATATGCCTTCACCAGCGTAGGGTTATTCTGTTCCACACTTTGGCCATGTATTTTTGCATTAGCGATAAATGGTTTGGGAAAATATACCAATGAAGGTTCCGGATATTTGATTATGATGATTATGGGCGGCGGTATCATAAGCATGATACAAGGCTTTTTGGCTGACATGACGAACATTCATTTCAGTTATATCATGGGTGTACTTTGTTTTGCGTATTTGGCTTTTTACGCCATTCGTGTGACAGGAATATTGAAAGCCCAAGGTATTGATCTAAACAAAATGAAATCCGATGGAGGACATTAACTTTAAAAACTTAAAAACCAAAAACTATATTTGGGCAGGTATATTACTTGTCCAATTTGTTTTGTTCTACACTTTGTCTTTCTCGCAAACTGCGGTGATGATTTTTGCTAATATTTTTAAATGGAAAAGCTTTTGGCATCAAAAACTATTTTCTCTAATTGGCTTCTCTATTGGGGACTTACTTTATATCATCCTGTTACTTATAATAATCCGTTTAACTTTTGATTTGTTTAAAAAAAACAAACGCCGATCAACCATTATAAAAATATTGATGGGACTAAATGTTATTTATTTCATCTATCAATGTTTTTGGGGAATGTTGTATTTCCAGATGCCGATTTCCGAAAAACTACCTCCCGGAGAACCGACTTTGGCGGAAACCAAGCAACTTGCGAAAATATACTTGGACAAGTGCCGCATGGAACGCGAGTTAACTACAGAAGATCGAAATGGAATATTTTATTTTCAGTCGGCGGATACAATTCAACAAGATATTTTAATATCCCAAAACCATGTTCCCCAGCTGATAGCAAAACCAAGTAGAACCGGGATCGATTGTTTTAAACCAAGCCTATTCCGCCAAGCGATGAGCTACAGCGGGATTTTGGGGTACTATAATCCGTTCACCGGCGAAGCGCAGTATAACCCGAATTCTCCGGCAACTATGCAGCCTTTTACATTAGCCCATGAAAGCGCGCACCAACTTGGTTTTGCGCGCGAGGAAGAAGCCAATTTTGTTGGATTTTTGATTTGCGAGCAGTCCAATAATTTAAGTCTAAGATATAGCGCAGATTTTTATGCCATGAAAAGCTTGCTGAATGGCATATATGCGCAGGATTCCATTTTTGTAAAGAAGATGCTGCAACAATATTCTCCCAAAATGAAACGCGACCGCGCCTACGAAAAGTCTTTTGCAAAACGACACAAAGGCCTGGCAGATTCCTTTTTCGGATTCACCAATGACCTATTTCTGAAAAGTAACCGCCAGGAAGGAGCAATAACTTATTCGTACTTTACAGAGCTGCTCATCCGCTATAACAGGCTCAAATAAAAAGAACCGCGTCTTGCAACGCGGTTCTAAAACACAAATGATGAAAAAAAATTTACTGCCTCTGTTAGAACATATTGTTCCTCTTTTAGCTCAGCAAACATACGATAATTTTCACATATGTACAAATTATTTATATTTTTTATAACTTTTATTTTATAGTAATTTAAATCAAGGAACCTTGATTTTAAAAAGTTATTGTAATATTGCGAGGCTAATTATTCTATGTTGTGTAACATCATATTTATAAAAAATAAAATCCCAATTCCTAGTAGAATCGGGATTTTATAGTAGCGAAGACGGGAATTGAACCCGTGACCTCAGGGTTATGAATCCTGCGCTCTAACCGACTGAGCTACCTCGCCATTTTTGAGTGGTGCAAATATAGGAATTTTTCGCAGTACAGCAAAATTTATTTTAGCTTTAGAAACTCAAATACCTCATTGGCACTATCAGGCTTTGACACAATTTTGTTCTCGGCATCTAGAATAAAAAAAGTAGGCGTAGCATGGATATTATATTGATCCACATAACTGCTATACCACCCTTTTAATTCTGAATCATTAATCCATGGTAGGTCCTTAGTTCTACCTTCATACGACTTTCGGTCTGTATCTAAAGATAAACCTATTACTTCTATCCCGTTTTCTTTCATTTTAGCATAATGTTCAATGAGTAGAGGCAGTTGGTTTTCACAATGAGGACATGTAGAAGCCCAAAACAGAATCACTTTATTTTTTGCTTTAACATCATATAAAGAAGTGGCTTTTGTATTGGAAGCACTTATAAAGCTTAGATTTGGAAATTTAGCACCAAGCGCTGTATTCTGATTTGCTGCAATAGTACTAGCGAGACGATCGGTGATAACGCATTTTAGATTTTTAGCCAATCCAAGGTACTTATCTTTAAGCGCAGTAGTTCCAAAAGAATCCAGAATATCTATTATCTCCGAAAGTACAATTTGCCCGCGCGGACTTTCAATAATAACATCATTAAGAAGTTTGTCTATAGCAGCTGCTGTATTTGCACCTGAACCCTGAATATAGGCTGTAAGTATAGGCTGCAATAATGTAGAAGTTTCCAACATATTATTTGAGCCAGCTATAAATCTAACTACCTCTTCTGCATCTAATTTCCTCCCCTCTGAAAGGTATTTTTTATAGTTTTCTAAATAATAAGAGATAAAAGGATGTGCATCCTGATCCACTACTGAATTGAAATTTTTAATAGCAAAAATTTCACTCTCCATTGCTGAATAAAATGGTTCAGAAGATTTATAATAAGTCTTCATTTGCGCTAAGGCAGGTAGAATAACTTGTTTTTTCCGTTCCTGCGACTGGATATCATCCATTAACTTATTCGATCGGTCATTATACCTTACCTCATTTGCCATATTTGGCTGTGATGCTACAGAAATGTCTACATCAGAATTTTCAGATATAAAACTGAAGGAAATATTACTTGTTGGAAAATAAACCTTCATCATTCCAACATAGTTTTTTGGATATTTTAGAATCCACGAGTTGTCTTTACGCAATACTTTTGAGGCCAGAACATCTTTGGAACCATTTAAAGTATAAAAATAAGCCTCGGTGGCTAGAAAATCTTTGTCGGCCGAAACCTTTACTGAGAATTGCGCAAGCAGCAAAGTGCTTGAGATTAAAAATGCGGAGGTAATTGCTTTTTTCATGGTATAAAAATAAAAAAACCCACCGAATAAATAGTGGGTTTTATTTTAAAAATTGAATTTTAAACCTTCTTATTTTGAATTTTCTTTGATTTTACAATATAGACGATAAAAGACAAAGCTACTAGTAACAAGCCATATGCATACATATCAATCTGAGAGGTAGGAGGAGCACCAGGACCAATATCTCCAGGAGGACCAGCAAAGATCAAAGAATAAGCAAATACTGATAGTGCGACGATTATTTTAGATGTAAATTTCATAATGTGTAGTTTTTAATTTTTAATTTTCTGAACAAATTTTTGACCATTATTAGACACAGCAGTAATGATGTAAACACCACTAGCATTCGGCAAATCTACAGTAAAATTAGTATTCGTATTAATATTTACTTTATTGAAAATTAACTTGCCAGACATATCATGTAAAGTAAGATTTGCTGTTTTCCATTCTTTATCAAAAACCACTACATATTTCTTTTTAGACTCATCTAATGCTACAAAAGTATCAGAAGGTCTTTTTACTTCCGAACTAGCCAGGAAAGCTTGCTTAGTTGGCACTCCATAATATAATGAAAGCGCTTTACTATTTAGTTGAATAACTTGACCCTGCGCCAATTTCTTCACCTTCTTATCTGCTGAATC
>JAGLBA010000250.1 GCA_018260475.1 Chryseobacterium sp.
ATCTTTTTTTCCTGTGTTTTTAATGGATGGATGTTGGTGAATATGAAGAAACTGAACGACCGAGAGATTTTTCATTTTTAAAAAATTTTTTAAATTTTTCATTTTTTAAATTTTTTCATTTTTCATATTTTCATTTTTAAAAAAATTGATGTTCAATTCACCAATTCAAAACTACTTATTTATATATATTATTTTTCATTTATTTAAAATAAATAAAGGTAGTAAATAATTAAGTGAATTTTCTTTTTTGTCTGTTGTGTGCCACCGCCCATGCAAATTAATTAAATGCGGAAAAATTTGCAAAAATTCCATGATTAATTTGTTTTTTTTTTTATATATTTTCAGACCATCCGAACAGCAGAGAAATTTTTTGCAGTCTAAAATTATCCATTGAAGGGTGTATTAATATTATGAATCAATAGATTCAATAATATATTAAATAATTGTTGGAATAATTATTTCAGATTCTCCAAAAAGAAAAAAAATCAGGCAATCAACGAAACCCTAAAGTATCGATTTAGATGAATGGCGAACCCTGAAGTAAAGAAAATGAAATTGAAAATATGCAATTAGAGGATTCGCGTGCA
>JAGLBA010000251.1 GCA_018260475.1 Chryseobacterium sp.
ATTGATTAATTAAATTCGGAATGAATTTGATTGATTGAACGATCACTTGGTGGTCAATTCAAAGTCAATTTAATAGAAATAAAACTTCCTTAATTCATTCGAAGAATGCGAATCGTATTAAAATTTAAAATTAATTTCAAAATTATAGATTTTTAAATCTATAATTTTTTTAATCTTTAAAAAAAGGAAAGAAAAAATTTTCAATTTTAGACTGAATTTATTTTTAATGTTTTTAAATTGTAAAAAAAAATCGAAGCCTTCCGTGGAATTAGAATTTAAAATTTTCTCACAAATTTCAATTGGACGGAATTTAATTAAAAAAATAAAAATAAATTAAGTCCCGAATCAAAATTTACGATTTTTTTTTTTAAAATCGTTATTCAATTTTTAATTGAACTGTTAATTAATTACATTTTATTTAATATTCGTTCAAAAATTAAACTGAAAAAAAAATAAATTAAATTTTGTTCTTCCTTCAAATCATTTCAATTTCGGCTTTTCTTCGGGTCGTCTTCGCACTCACTTTGTGCCTCATCTTCTCGACCGCGTCTATCTTGTAATATCCTTGGGTTCTGGCCGAACCCGTC
>JAGLBA010000252.1 GCA_018260475.1 Chryseobacterium sp.
ATTCTTTCTTTAACTTTATCCCTCAGAAAATTAAAATTGACTTAGAGAAGACAGAGACAGAGAGAGAACTTTGTAAAAATTAAAGAAAATCAAGGGATTTAAAATCTAATCAAAATATTTATGAATTAAACTTAATGGCTGCAAGATAAGATTTTCAAAGAACCGGAAAATCGCATTAATTATGAATGAATGATAGCTCGAGATGGAGAAAACCTTTTTCTTGCTATTCGCATTTTCATCTTTGTCTTTTTTTATTTCTTTTTTCATATTCTTCTTAATGAGCTAAAATGTTTTGCTTAAAATTTACGGGCTGAAACTGTTTAATAAAAATAAATCAAAGTTAAGTTTTAACAAAAAAAATATATATAGGGCAAAGAAATTGTGGCTTCCTGGAGCAGACCTAATTTTTAAAAAGTTTACATATGCTTTTCGAATTATTCAGTTTTCTGGTAAATTAATAAATTTTTTATTGTTTTTTTTTTTCGTTTGTTTTGGTGGAATGAAACGTGTCACCAGACGCGACAGTTTTCTTCTCCCACGTTTTCTGCCACGTGATCGTGGATGGATGTCGGATTCCGTCTTTTTG
>JAGLBA010000253.1 GCA_018260475.1 Chryseobacterium sp.
ATCATTTTATTAACTTAAAAAAAATTATCGAATTAATAATTTGAGTGTATAAATTGAGAGAAAAAAATTTATGGGTATAAATTGCAAGTATTTAAATATATTATTGCGATAACTAAGATTATTTTTTAGAGCGGTATAAGTGTAAGTGAACCAAACTAAATAAACCAGTTATACATACACATACACACACACATGCAACGTAACTGGTTGATTTTATTTTTTTTAATTGTCCTCTTGACGCATTTAAATTCAGGAATGGGAAAAGTGCCAGTGAGGATTCTTTCCTTTTTTTTTATTGAAAATTAAATCCCATGAAAAAAAAAATTAAAAATTAAATTTTTCCGTTTGGTTGGTGCTCTTGAGTTTACGATGAAATAAAAATTTGAGGAAATCCATTCAGACAGACTTCAAACGGCCGAAAAAGGCACAAAAAAAATTCAGTTTTGAAAAATTGAATTTCACAAATTAAAGGACGTCACGACCTAATGTTTTATTTTCTTTGAGCGACAATGGCACTCGCAGATGAGCTTTATTTCCAAATTTTATTTTCTTTTAGCGTCCGAATCACTCAAATCAAAAAAATG
>JAGLBA010000254.1 GCA_018260475.1 Chryseobacterium sp.
AGAAAGAAACCATTTAGAAGTCAATTAAACGTCGGATTAATGTCAGACGAATAAAGACCAGACTTTTAGAATGCAAATCCGAACGTAAATTGAATCCGATTTCAAAGTTTTAATCTTAAACGAATAATTTTTATTTCTTTTTTAATTCTGAGGTCCACATGAGAAACTTTCATTACACGAAGAAACGTCATCGGAAAATTTTTGGGAAGCTAGTTTTTGAAAAATACAAAAAAAGATTTTTTTTTCTCGGTCAAATGATTTGTTCCTGCCAAATTCGTAACGTTCCCGCCATTTGAACGTTACTCCAGTTTTTAATTTTTTTTCTTTTATTTTTAATATTAAAAAGGAATATTAATATTTTGGTGATGTCGTTGTAACCGCCATCATCCATTCACATTCAAATTGATGCAGAAGTGAAAAAGAATTGCATAAAATAATGCCTTATTACAAATAGAAGAAAAAACTGACCAGGGCAATTCTATTTTTGTCCTTTTTGAATCAAGGCCTTCATCTCAAACGCTCAACCGTCATAGAGATACCAGTTCTTCGGATGCTCGGTTAATTATTATTCATCGGACGGATT
>JAGLBA010000255.1 GCA_018260475.1 Chryseobacterium sp.
TCTGATCGGATTTTCTTTCCACAACGTTAAAAAGTCGAGTTTTTAAAATTTTCTCCCCAAACTGAAAGAGAGAAAAAAAATTGAAAAACAGAAAAAAGCAATAAAAGGGGTTAAAGAGCCTTAGTTCCTTTCCTTTTTGGTTTTTCAGCGAAAACGAAATTGGAAATGAAATCGCGATCAGATGAATTGTTCGGCTTTTTTGAGGTGTACAGGCAGAAAGGCGGGCAGATTATGTTGAACCAATGAAAAAAACTTGGCATTTTTGAATGCTTGACCGAATGCCAAAGCAAAGGTAAGAATGCTTGACCAAAGACATGGCTTTTCACGAAGACGGCACAGAAACAAAAAAATAAAAATTACAAGGTAGAAAAAAAAATTAATTAACTTACATTTTCTTCGACGGTTTTCTTAATTTTCGCTCCGGCTTTAGAAACGGTTTCTCCGGCTTTGTTCACGGCAGAGAATAAAAAGTTTCCTATTGTTTTTGCTCCTTGCACCGCTTTGGTGGATACTGCCAAATTTAAAATGCACAAGAATTTGAAACGACTATCTTTCAAATTATAGCTTTGATTGGACGTTGCAA
>JAGLBA010000257.1 GCA_018260475.1 Chryseobacterium sp.
CAATTATTTTAATGTCGCCAGCGATTTAAAGAAGAAGAAAAAAAGAAAAACGAATTTAATTGAAGCAATGGAGAGCTCACCGCAAAAAGAAGTCAACAAGTTATTGGAACGTGAACATACCGTGCCCACGTATGTGGAGTAGAAAAAAACATTTATTATTTTTAGCTGTATAAAAGTATTTCTAGAATTTCTAAAATTTCTATAAAAAAAATAAAAAATGAAGAAAAGTCTGAAAAAGAAGAATAAATTAAATAGAGAAAGAAAGCAAGAGAATGTAGAGAAAAAAGAAAAGAAGAAAAATGAAAAGAGTAAAAGTTGAAAAGAAAAAGAGAAAATAAATTTGATTCTCTTGTTTGTTTTTGTTTTTACTTGTTTTTAGGTTTTAGTGTTAATTCATTTGTTTTTATTGTTTTAATTTTAGTTTTAAATTTCTGAAATTTAAAAATTTTAAATCAAAATTACTGAAAAGCAATCGGCACGGGGGTACATAGGATGGAGGAGAGATGGGAGAAGCGATTTTCGTTTTGAATATTGTAAAGCAAAAAAAAAAAAAAATTTCGCTTATGCGAAACCATTCGTTT
>JAGLBA010000258.1 GCA_018260475.1 Chryseobacterium sp.
TGCAAGCCTTTAAAAATTCATTCGTGCTTGAAGAATTCTTGAGAGGGGATCAAAAATTCGACTCGTGCAAACTTGATGGAATGAAACCAAGGCCTTGGAGGTTACACTTATATAAATGTGTAGGATTAAATGGGTTTTTAAAATTATTGTTGTAGTTTTTTGTTTCGTCTGCCTAAAGACCACGCGGTTTCAACAACCATGTGATCCAATGATTGATATGTTGGGGTTCAAATAGGCGTCTGGTTCCTGAACATTATTCTACCGCAGTAGTGAGCCTTGGAGCTATGACCAGAATAAGGCACCGGTTTGATTTGGGTTTTGAACCCAGACCCTTCGAGTTGGAAAGCAAGCGTTTAACCATTGCGCCATACCTGACCCTTTATATATTTTGCATTATATTAATCTTTAATTTTTTTTAATGCTCTGCGTTTGTAAGGCGTTTGTCTCACTTGTCTTCGTCGTCATTCTTCAACGCATCAGGATCGAACCGGAAGTGTTTTGTAAGGGCATTGTTAGTGTCTTCGGACCGATCACTGAAAGAGCCAACAGCTGAATAAGTTGGCCAAATCTACTGGGATC
>JAGLBA010000259.1 GCA_018260475.1 Chryseobacterium sp.
GGTGCCTATTTTTTCTATTTTTTTTTTTTTTTAGTTTTAATAATTACCTTTTGTTATGATTGTTTGATTGCTTGGGGATACCCGCTAAGATGCCTCATAATTTATCGATATTCGATTTAGCTTCGCATACCAAAAATAAAAATAAATAAATAAATAAATAAAACAAACATATAAAAGGTAGAATATATTTGTGTTCACCCTCGTTGCATTTTACCGGTGAAAGTTTTTTTTTTCTTCTTATTCAGAAGTCGGATACTGTTTTACATTGTTTGTTAATTGACGGCGATGGATTATTAAATTTTTCAACAAAAAAAAAAAGTTTCAAAAACAAGAAACAAACGGGATACTTTCCTTTGTCTTTAGGCCGGAGGCTATCAATTGAGAGGCAAGTTTTCACGCTCACAGAAACTCCTCCAGTTTTGATATTATTTTTAATTTTTGTTGCTGTCGAAGTTGGGATCAATTTGCCAAGTGCGGGGACAAATAATAGAAAACGGGGCTAAAGTCCGTCCAATTTTGTTTCTGCCAATCAGTTTTAACAGCGCGGAATAATTCAATTCCCATTCCTGATTTT
>JAGLBA010000025.1 GCA_018260475.1 Chryseobacterium sp.
ATTAATCTGTTTGCCATCGAGTAAAACCCAACTACCCCAGTACTGTACAATGCCGAGAAAAGGACAGGAATAAACTGTTGGCTGGCAGTAAGGGATAAATCTGAAAATATCATATACCGCGGAAAGGACTGATATTCTTTAGCAATTTTACCAATCTCTTTAATTTTAAAAAATTGAACAACAAGTTCTTTTTCACAGAGAAGCAGATATACATTAGAAACTGCTATACCCAAGATTAGCGCAATAATCAGTCCTTGCTTTACGTGCAAATATCCAAGCAATACACCGAAAATCGCCGTAGTAATAACTTGTACAGCATTCGATACTGTAATATTTTTATACTTCTTATCACGCTGCTGCCAATATCCTAAACCCGAATAAAGTGATATTAAAAAAACATACAGAGGAGCATAGTACTCCATTCCACTGGATAGAAAACCTGTTTTATCTGCTATTGGAATAACATTTTTAAAAAAATAGACCAATAAAACATATAATAGGGAGATAAAAAAACCGATAGTCACTATTAGCTTAAAAATACCGGCAGCTTTTCTTTTGTCCTCAGGTAGTCCTAAAGCCAACTCATACCTGCCAGTGGAAACAACTGCAAAAAAAACGGCGATACTTGTGAAAACAGAAAGGGCCCCAAAAGACTGTTCAGAATATATCCGGGACAGAATAGGGGAAACAGCCACTACAATAGCCTGGCTTATTACCGTTCCGGCAGCCAATGTGGATACATTCCGCAAAAACTGATTTTGCGCTAACCTTTTGATCCTTTCTTTCACTTTTATTTTTTATCGCCTTCTTTCAAAGCGTATATTCTTTCAATAATATCTACTACCTTCAGTCCTTCTAGGGCGTTTGTGGAAATTGGGGCTCTGCCGTTCAAAACATCTGCTATGTTTTCAATTACATAATGGTGGTTGGCTGCAGATCCCTTGTATGCTCCATAGTCATTTCCGGGATTAGTAGGCGCAAGCTCTGGCATTTCATAGTCTTTTATATGGCAATGTTCTACCTCGTTCATATACTGGCCGCCTACCTTTACGGAGCCATTTTCGGCTATGACAGTGATGCTGCTCTCAAGATTTTTGTCCCATACAGAGGTGGAGTAATTAAGTGAACCCATTCCACCATCTACAAAATCAAAAGATATGAAGCCGGAATCCTCAAAGTCTGTTAGGTCTTTATGATTAAAGTCTGCAAATTTTGCCTGTATATTTGTAATATCCCCGAAGTACCAGTACATTAAATCTATAAAGTGGCTGAACTGTGTAAAAAGTGTTCCACCGTCCAAATCTCCTTTACCATGCCAGGATTCGGGTTTGTAATACCGGTCATCACGATTCCAATAGCAGTTGATCTGCACCATGAATATCTTTCCTAATTTCCCAGACTCTAGAAGCTCTTTTAACCAAACACTTGGTGGCGAGTATCTATTTTGCATTACTGCAAAGATATGTTTATGCTTATGTAGCGCTTCGAATATTAATTTTTCAGCATTTTGTTTATTCAGAGCCATTGGTTTTTCTACAACCACATGTTTTCCCGAAGCTATAACTTTATGGGCTTGGTCGAAGTGGAAACCATTTGGCGTGGCAATATTCACTACATCGGTTTCTATACCTGAGGCTAAGAAATCTTCTAGCGAATTAAAAAAAGGAACATCCTGATATTGCTCTATTCCGAGCTGGGATTGGTCTTTTACATCCACCAGAGCGACAAGCTCGCATTCCTCGTTTCTGTGTACCATTTCAGCATGTCTTTTACCGATATGGCCGCAGCCTACTACTGCAAATTTTATTTTTCCGGACATCATTATTTTATTTTAGATACTGTATTATTCTCAAGTTGGTACTCCTCCCCGCTTTCCTCACATTTTGCGACACCTCTTGCATCAAAAATTAGTTTCGAGCCATACTCACTCATCCAGCCCACCTGCCTAGCTGGGTTACCCACTACGAGAGCATAATCTGGGACATGCTTTGTAACCACCGCACCGGCACCTATGAAAGCAAATTTCCCTATATCATGACCACAAACAATAGTCGCGTTGGCGCCAATAGAAGCTCCTTGTCCCACATGGGTCTTAAGATATTCGTTTTTACGGTTTACTGCACTTCTAGGATTTATAACATTTGTAAATACCATGGAAGGCCCCAGGAATACATCATCATCACAAGTGACACCTTCGTATATAGACACATTGTTTTGGACTTTAACATTCTTGCCGAGCACCACTCCAGGAGATACCACGACATTCTGCCCAATGTTACATTTCTCGCCAAGCGTACACCCCGGCATTATATGCGAAAAATGCCATATTTTGGTACCCTCACCGATGGTACAGCCTTCGTCAATAACAGCAGTCTCATGTGCGAAAAAATTTTTCATAGCTTCAATGGTATATTAAAAAATGTGAGGTTGTATGTACTTTTTTCTTTAATCTGATGACTTCTGCTGCAAAAGTGCTTTTATGAAAAGATCCCTTGCCTATCCTAGCCCTATCCAAAATAAAATACATTTCTCTATTTTTTATAAGTTCTAAATCTTTCCTAAAGTTTGGTGATTCTGTATCATATTCCCAAACAGCCCGATTCGGATATTCCGAATACATAACAGGCGCAAAGTTGTTACAGTCAACAAAAATAAAGTATTTATATTTATGAGCGATGAATTTGGCCTCTTTAATGTATTTAATTTTATTAACATCTGTATATATACCGGAAATTGCAGGTGTATTTGTAATTCTGTGTAGTCTGTTAGTTATAAATTCGGTTTCGCCATAAGTGAAAAACAGACGGGCGGTTGCAATTGTGACAAGGAAGGGAATCATGCAGACTGGTTTGTATAAACTTTGCGACTGAAATAATAACAATACAAACGGCAGCGCAAAAAGAATATTATTATAACCCCACGACAAAGATGAAGACCACACAATTACAAGTACAAACAAATTCTTGAATGAGTATGAGCCCGATATAAGCATATAAAATAGAGTCACCGGAAGCAGCACATCTGCGAAGGATAGATTGAATTGTACACCGTATGATGTATTTAGCAATTGGTTGCTAATAATCTTACCGACAGGCGCTATGAACATGTACAGTAATATCATTATCGCAAAGTTTTTGTACAGCCAACCAATGCGATTATTTTTAAATATTGCAATTGTGATTACTAAAGATAAGAGAAAAATAATGATATATACCTTGGAAGATATAATATTGTAATAATGCATTATCCCGGCTTCAAAAAATTCATTGAAGCCTGATTTTTCAGATGAGCGATAGTATTGAGCCGCATCTATAAGGTTAAAATACCAGGCAATGAGTGCCATTAAAAGGAAGGGTATTAAATGTGATATTGGCGTTTTATAGAGTTTACGATAATGAAACACCAAATAAAAACTAAGAAATAGTGCAGGAAAAATAAAAGACTGCTTACACAGCGCCGCCAATATTGCAGCAGTAATGGCTAGTGCATATTTGTGACCATGAAGCCATCGCAACGCGAAACTGAGAAAGAACAATCCGTCTATCGTATGCCATGGCATTACAGGGTTTATATTAATACTCAGACCAAAATAAAGAGCCCACAGCCTTATACGAATCTTGCCACTCGTATCTTGGGAAGAAACCAGATTCCATGCCACTACGGCAAATTGTAATAAAACGATGCAACGAGCGGCAATAAATAGATACGGACTTGAGTAAAAAGGTGACAGAAATATATGCCACATGATAATGGAAAGCGGAGGCCGCACATAGTCGAAATCCCTATAAATGACTGCACCATGGGATAGCCTTTCAGATAGAGAGATGATGAACCCTGAGTCCATCATCTCTATCCCAAAAAATATGCTGTAAAATACTACTCCGCAAATAATCGGAAGAAGCACTAAGTTCTCTATACGCTCGGAAGTCAACAAGACCTTAGTTCAGAAAAAAATTTTTAATTTCAGAAATAATATAATCCTGAACCTCTTGATTAAACTCTGTATGCACTGGTAGTGAAATAACTTCCTTGCACAGCTTTTCGGTGACAGGTAAGTTAAATCCTTCCGGCACATATCGCATAAAAGCTTCTTGCTTATAAAGTGGCAACGGATAATAGATCATGCTTGGAATATCTTTTTCTGCCAAGTATCTTTGCAATTCATCCCTCCTGTCCCCGGCAATTTTCAAAGTATATTGGTGGAATACATGCGTAGAATTAGCTGCACGAACAGGGATCTCTAAACCTGGAATACCAGATAGGTTCTCATCGTAATATGATGCCATAAGATTCCTAGCGGCAGAATATTCGTCTAAATGTTTTAGCTTAACTCGAAGAACAGCAGCCTGTATGGTATCCAAACGGGAATTGCACCCCAGCACCTTATGATAGTATTTTTTTTCCTGACCGTGGTTTGCAATCATTCGAATCTTGGTAGCAAGATGATCGTCATTGGTCATTATAGCTCCCCCGTCGCCATAACATCCTAAATTTTTCGAAGGAAAGAAAGAGGTACAACCTATATGTCCTATTGTCCCGGTCTTCTTTTTTTCGCCGTTAGAAAATGTATAATCAGAGCCAATTGCCTGAGCATTGTCTTCAATAACAAAGAGATTGTGTTTTTCTGCAAATGCCATAATCTTCTCCATATCTGCGGACTGCCCATAGAGGTGTACTGGTACTATGGCTTTGGTTCTTGGAGTTATATAATTCTCGAGATTATTTGTATCGATGCAAAATGTATCCGGGGTAACATCCGTCATTACTGGCTTTAGACCAAGAAGACCAATTACTTCAGCAGTAGCCACATAAGTAAATGCAGGACAAAGTACCTCATCTCCCGGTTGCAAATCCAGCGCCATCATAGCAATCTGCAAAGCATCAGTACCATTTGCACAAGGAATAACATGCTTTACCCCTAAGTATTGTTCAAAATCTTTTTGGAATTCTTTAACTGCGGGACCGTTAATAAAAGCGGTATTATCTAGGCATTCCTGAATACCTGCGTTTACTTCTTCTTTTATTTTATCATACTGCCCTTTTAGGTCCACCATTTGGATTTTCATAACTTTAATTAATAGATTAATTCACTTATTTTTTCGCCAATGGACAAACACGAAGTTGCCGCAGGTGATGGCGCATTTCTCACATGGATGATGTTACCTCTTTTTAAAATATCGAAATCGTCTATCAGTAATCCATCTTTGCTACATGCTTGCGCGCGTACACCAGATCCGCCTACAGCCAGATCCTCTTCCCGTATTTCTGGCATCAATTTTTGGAGTGCCTTGGTAAATGCTGATTTTGATAGTGAGCGATAGATCTCACCCATTCCTTCTTTTCCAAATTTAGAGACGATTTTCCAAAACCCTGGCCAACCAAGGGTTTCGATTGTTTCTGCTAAATCAAAGTCAGAAAATTTATATCCTTCCCTTTTGAAAGCAAGTACTGCATTGGGACCAGCTTCTATACCTCCGCCAATCATTCGGGTGAAATGCACTCCTAAAAAAGGAAAATTAGGATTTGGAACAGGATAAATTAGATGTTTTACTAGATATTCCTTCTCTTTTTTGAGCTGATAATATTCGCCACGAAAAGGGATAATCAAAAGGTCATTATTTTTCTCTGTAAACTTTGAAATTTTATCTGAATAAAGCCCTCCGCAACTGATTAATTTTTTGGTTTGATATTCTTTTTTATCGGTTTTAAGGATCGTAATTCCGTTTTTTTCGGTTATTCCTATGGCCTTTTCCGATGTCTTTACGATTCCACCTTTTGAGATAATTAGTTCCTGAAGTTTCAAAGCCATCGCAGGATAGTCGATAATACCTGTTTGGGGGACTTTCACAGCCTTTACACCTTCGCAATGTGGTTCTATTTCTCGGAATTCCTCGCGGGATAGATAGGTTAGCCCTTTCAGACCGTTCTCCACACCTCTTTTATAAATGTTATCCAACAAGGGAAGTTCTGCTTGGTTAGTGGCCACGATAATTTTCCCGCAAATATCATAGTTGATACCATGTGTATCGGCAAATTCAATCAGTTGGCTATATCCTTGGATACAGTTGGTAGCTTTCAAACTGCCGGGTTTATAGTAGATACCACTGTGAATGACACCACTATTGTGACCAGACTGATGTTGCCCAACTTTATTTTCCTTTTCAATTATCAATATTTTCGCGTCGGGTTCCTTCTGCGCGAGACGGTAAGCAGTGGCCAATCCAACGAGACCTGCACCAATTATCGTGTAATCGTAAATCATTACAGACGGGAATCTACAAGTTTGCGGTCCAAAATGGCTTTTACATCAAAAACGACTGCGTTTTGATTTTTCAGAGTTTCCATGTCCAGAGCTAAAAATTCATTATGCGCTACAGCAAGTAACAGAACATCATACTTTTTATTTTCAGGTAAATCATCAAGAATACTTAGACCATATTCTTCCAGAACCTCTTCTTTATTAGCCCACGGATCCCATACATCTACATTTAGCCCAAACTGGACTAGTTCTGTATGGATGTCTACCACTTTTGTATTTCTTACATCTGGGCAATTCTCTTTGAAGGTGACTCCCAAAATCAAGGCATTTGCGCCTTTGATATTAAGACCTTTTTGAATCATTAGTTTCACCACTTTTCCCGCGATAAATTGTGCCATCATATCATTCACGCGGCGACCACTAAGGATTACCTGCGGATGATATCCGAGTTGGGTCGCTTTATGCGCCAAGTAATATGGATCCACGGATATACAATGACCTCCAACCAGACCAGGCTTATATTTTAGGAAATTGAATTTTGTGCCTGCAGCTTCCAAAACATCGTTAGTGTCGATTCCTACACGGTCGAATATAAGAGCCAGCTCGTTCACAAATGAGATATTGACATCGCGCTGCGCATTTTCAATCGCTTTGGATGCCTCAGCTACTTTAATATTGGCGGCCTTGTGAGTACCTGCTTTAATAATTGTTTTATAAAGCTGATCAACTTCTTCCGCTACTTCCGGGGTGGATCCAGAGGTAACTTTCACTATAGTGGTAAGAGTGTTTACCTTGTCGCCAGGGACAATTCTTTCAGGTGAATATCCTACAAAAAAATCCTCGTTAAACTTTAATCCAGAATATTTTTCTAAAATTGGAACGCAGTCTTCTTCGGTACATCCAGGATATACGGTAGATTCATAGATAACCGTATCTCCTTTTTTTAATATTTTGCCTAGCATTTCACTGGCTTTAAGTAGCGGAGTTAAATCCGGGGAATTGAATCTATCTATAGGAGTGGGAACTGTAACGATATAAATTTGGGCGGTCTTGATATCATCTATCGAGGAAGATGATCTGTACCCTTTTTGAAAATTTGTATCTTCTGCTAGTTTGAGCAAGGACTTTATCTCGTTAGAATCAGCCTCTAGGGTATGATCTTCACCATTGTTAAGCTCATTCACCCGGTTTACATTTATATCAAAACCATAAACAGGCATAAATTTCGAAAATTCCAACGCTAAAGGAAGCCCAACATACCCCTGACCTATTACTGCTACTATTTTCATTATAATCTATCTTTTAATTTTTCTAAAAATGTTTTTTCTTTAGCTCCATAGCCATAACCATATTTGTTTCCATATCCGAAATATTCTTGATCTACATCATTTAGAACCAATCCAACATTTTTAATTTTCTTCTGATTAATATTATTATTGGCGAAATCTATCAAACCTTTTTCGGTGTATCCCGAACGGGTTACATATACAGTAGCGTCGGCTATATCTGCAATTAGGAAAGTATCGGTTACGAGCATTAGTGGTGCGGTATCTAGGATAATATAATCATAAGAAGACTTAAGTTGTTCAACTAAAATGTTATATCTACCATTGCTAAGGAGCTCGGTTGGGTTCGGGGGAATGCTTCCAGAATAAATTACATCACAATAGGGATTAAAAGAAGTAACATGGATGATATCTTGGAGCACTGTACTGTCATCATAAAGATACTCTGTAAGCCCTTTAAGGCCTTTTCTTGCAGCATTATAGCGCTGCAGTTGAGGATTTCTGATGTCAGACCCAATAATAATCACTTTTTTACTCGGTGTTGCAAGGGTAAGAGCTAGATTCACCGATGTAAATGTTTTTCCTTCCCCCTTTACAGTAGAAGTTACAAATACCACTTTACCTCTAGATTCTTTAGGTAAAATAAAATTTAAATTCGTGATAAGAATCCTGAATGCTTCTGCCATAGGCGAAAGATCATTCATTTTTACGAGTTCGTCTCCACCTTTCGGCACTCGTGGGAGTTCTGCGAGCACTGGGGCGCTTGATAGTTTTTCCAGATCGTGTTTCGTTTTAATTTTGTTATTAAACAATTCACGCAAGTATATAAATGCAAAAGGCAAGAACAAGCCTAGCGCCAATGATGCTAGATAAATCATATTGCGTTTTGGCGCGACCGGCTGATCCGATGCAAATGCATAATCAACAACCCGTGCCTTATTTCCTTTTTGAGTTACAGCTAAAGATATGGCTGTTTCTTCTCGTTTTTGAAGAAGTAATAGATATAGATTTTCCTTAATTTGCTGCTGTCTTTCAATTCCACGGAACATTTTTTCTATCGCAGGGAGTTTAGAGATTTTTCCGCTTACTTGGTTCTGCTCATTTTGGTATTGATTTCGTGCCAATGCCAATCCAGTTCGCGTTTTTTGCAAGCTTTGCATTACCCCGCTACGGAGATTATTAATTTGGCGTGTTATTTCCATAACCGCTGGATGTTCTGGAGTGGCTGATGCCAAAAGACGATTTCTTTCTAAAACAAGTTGGTTATAAGCCGAAATACTTGCCGCAGCCTCAGAGTTCTGAAGGCCAACATTGCCTGGTAAGACTTGATAGGTACCCTGTCTTCCCATGTAGCTTATTAATGCATCTGTAAGTTCTAGTTGAGCATCAGTTTCCAATTGTTTAGCCCTAGCAGAGGCAGAACTCTCAAGGTTAATTTTAGCTTCCGTTTCGATATCTGTAACTCTGTTAGCAGTTTTAAATTGTTCTTTCTGATTTTCTACCTGGCCTAGTTCTTGAGCAACTTTATTTATTCTTTCCTCAATAAAATTCATCGTTTGCTTCGATTCTTCAGCCTTATCATTAATGGCGTCTCGATTATAGGCAATCACGAGATTATTGAGGATATCCTTGGCTTTATCTACTTGTGGATAGTTCATTCCCAAAGCTATAACGGTGGCATCTTTATTCACCAGTGATACACCCGTAGCTCCTTGCAACTGATTTACTCTAGTTTCTTTAGGGGCCAAAAATAATTTTATTTCACCTAACTTTCCTGCTTTTCTCTTATTAAAGTAAGGGTTTCGGCGTATTAAAATATTGGCATACGGCAGACTTACGGTGGTGTTATATGTTGTCTCGATGTTTTTTTGAGGATCCTCAGAAGTAAGAATAACCTTGTCACCTTTTAATTCAACATTAAGTGGTGATTCAGGAAACTTTACTCCTTTTTTTTCATTAATTATATTAATCAATATAGGTGCAGTATCGCCATACAGTTCAACCTTAGAAAGTTTACCTTCGCTTATAAGAACAGCCTCAAGGTGTTTTGCTTCCACTACATCTCTCATGAGTTTTTTTGACTTAAAAAGCTCAATTTCATTTTCGATACTATTTGTACTCATTCCTCCCAAGCCAGATAAATCTTGAAGCATTCCTAACTCGCCGGAAGCGCTGTTATTTTTGGCATCTTTTATTAGTACAGTGGATTTTATTTCGTAGACCGGCGTCGTATATTTTAAATACAAATACGCCACTATCAAAGCAAATAAACCGCTTATCAAGAACCAGGGCCACTTCCTTAGATAGGGTTGAATGATTTCACTTATATGAATTTCTTTATTGGTCTCAGATTGTGGCTCGGCCACGAGAAGATTATTCTCCATTTTATACAATCGCTCTTAAAAATTATTTTTTCAAAACACTTACAATTATACCTATAACTCCTATCGCTACGGAAGCTACAGATATATAAAGACCCGTATTTGGGTTCTGTTTTGCTGCTAACTCTCTATTTTTATTTGCAGAGACATAAATGACATCACCTTGCTTTAGAAAGTAATAGGGGGATGATAGAAAGGAAGAATCCGTAAGGTCGATTCTTTGTTTTGATATAACGCCATCTTGATTTCTAACTACAAGTATATCGTTTCTTTTACCATATAGCGTGAGATCGCCTGCTAAACCGAGCGCATTTAATAATGTTGTTTGTCCATCAGCAATGACATATTGTCCAGGTTTATTAACTTCTCCTAAAACCGTAATTTTATAATTAGCCAACCGCATCGCAACAACCGGGGAGATTAAATATCGGGTAAGTTTGCCGCGTAATTCGCTGGTAAATTCCTCGATGGTTTTACCTGTGGTATTCAGCTTTCCTAAAATTGGAAAATCTATAATTCCATTGGAATCGACTATGTACGTTGGGCCAGCAATAGTGGTTTGCGCTGAAGTGACTACATTACTGTTTGCAACCGAATTTTGAATCACTTCTCCTGATGAATAATTTTGATTGAAAGGCTTCACGACATCCAAATCCCGACCTGAGACTAGAATAACCAATTGATCTCCTGGCTGTAGTGTAGAAAGATTTGTGTTCAAAGAGGCTTCAGTTGCTAACTGCTCAATGTTTTGCATGTAATTTAAGTCGCTATCCTCCTTTTCAACATTTTTGGTCGCACATGCGGAGAGAAAAATCATTAAAGCTAACAGATAAAAATTTTTTAAGTTCATAATTTCATTTGTTTGGCAAATATACAATTAAATAGCAAAGTGCTAGTCCAGCATTTCATAAACGGAATTATTACTCTTATATTCTGGAACAATTTTTTTAAGAAGTTTTACGACTTCCGCTTTATCGCTTTGTTCCGTACTTCTCACTAGTGCGATAACCAATTCATTTATATCTGGAAAGTCCATTGCAGGATCTTTTGAGATCATAATCTTCTCATTATGAGTAGGTAATGTTTTAGCATCATCACTTAGAAGTTCTTCATACAACTTTTCTCCTGGACGCAGGCCTGTAAATGTAATTTTTATATCACCATCCGGCTCATATCCTGAGAGTTTGATCATTCTTTTTGCTAGATCAAGAATTTTCACAGGTTCACCCATGTCAAAAACAAAAACTTCTCCGCCATTTCCCATGGTTCCGGCATGAAGAACCAGTTCGCATGCTTCTGGTATGGTCATAAAATACCTTACAATATCTGGGTGTGTAATTGTTATGGGGCCACCTAGTTCAATTTGTCTTTTGAATAAAGGGATTACTGAGCCATTTGACCCTAATACATTTCCAAAGCGTGTTGTGATAAATTTAGTGGTATTGCCGTCAATATTTTGTAATGACTGAACAAAAAGCTCAGCAGTACGCTTAGTGGCGCCCATAACATTCGTAGGATTAACAGCCTTGTCCGTAGAAATCATTACAAAGCGGTTTACTTTATACTTACTTGCAAGCAACGCTACATTCTTACTACCCAAAACATTGGTAAGAATAGCTTCGTGCGGATTTTCTTCAACAAGCGGTACATGCTTATAAGCGGCAGCGTGATAAACCATTGCAAAATCATATTTTTGAAACAAGGTCTCCAATCGTTGATAATTAGCTACATCCAACATTGCGAATTTGAAGCTTATATGCGGAAACTTCTCTTTCATCTCCATTTCAATTTCGTATAATGGAGTTTCTGCCTGATCTAAAACTACAATTTGAGCCGGATGAAACTGAGCAACCTGGCGCACTATCTCGCTACCGATAGATCCTGCTCCTCCTGTCACCAGAACTATTTTACCTTCGTGACGGCTCCTAATCTCATCGCTTTTTATCTTTATAGGCCGCCTGTTTAATAGGTCTTCAATCTGTAAATTTTTAATCGAAGTCTTCAGGTCGCTCTCGCGCAGTTTACTTACTGAAGGCGCTTTAAAAACCTGTAAATCTTTTTCAAGAAACAGATTTACCCAGGAATTGGTTTCATCTCTGGACATTATTTCGCGTACGATAATGATGCCGTCCAATGCCAGTTCATCCTTAGTAGAGCTTTCAATCTTCTGTTTAGAAAAGATGGGCTTTCCTAATAATTTCGCTCTTTTTGTATCTGACCTTTGCGACAGAAATCCAACAACCTCATACGGAAGATTGGGATTATCCAAAACAGCACGAGCTATAGCTACCGATTGTTCATCTATACCCAATACTAAAATTCTTTTTTTCAAGCTGCTTCGGCGTACTTCTCGTACTAAATAAAAAAACTGTTTTACGAATAGGCGTAAAAGAAATAGAAGCATAAAGGATATGGTACTGTAAACCACCAGCACCGGTAAGCGTATTAAGCCAAAATGCCCGACGCCGTAGGCTATCCAATTCACTATAAATAATACCAATAGTGTACAGGCACTAGCTAGAAATAGTTTAAACAAATCTATAAATGTGGAATGTCGTATAATGCCTGCGTATGTTCTGAATAAAAACATAAAGGCTATATTGACTGAAATTACTAGCAAATATTTTTGATAGGTCTGTAATGAACCCACCTCGGTTAAACCAATTCTATCGAAAACATAATACGCCGCGGCCAAAGACAAACACAGAATAAATATATCAATTAAAAGGATGACCCATCGTGGCAAATAACGGACATCCGACAAATTTATTAGATTATCGCCTCCATAGATTTTCTTTTTAATTACATTAATTATATTCATATCTATGGGTTATATATTTAAATTTTTTGCTATTTTAAAAAAATGAAATTGATAATTTTCTTTATCCATGACATAGATAATTTTTATTAAAAAAAACTGGCACAAAAATACCAAACTCTGTCATGATTTTACAAAAAAGAAATTAAACAATCTTTAATTCTTTGTATCGCCTCAATATCCATACCTGTACCGCTGGGCAGGCAAAGTCCTTTTTCATAAAGTTTATTTGAAAGTTCGTCTCCGAAATAACTGTAGTTTTTATACAGAGGTTGCAGATGCATCGGTTTCCAAAAAGGGCGGGTTTCTATATTATTATATGAAAAAACGCTCTCCATCTCCGATTTTAGGTTAGCATCTTCTATAATCACGATATTCATCCAAAAATTACTATCGAATTCTTTATTAGGATTTTCAAATAATTGAATTTGAGTGTCATTACAAAAAATATCACTATATATCTTATGGATTTGACGTTTCTGCGCAACCCGATCCTCTAAAACCTCCATTTGTCCCAACCCAATACCAGCAGAAACATTGCTCATACGATAGTTGTAACCCAACTGGGAATGTTCATAATGCGGAGCCTGATCTCTAGCCTGAGTCGCCAAAAAACGAGCTTTTTCTACATACTCTTTGTTTTTTGAAATTAACATACCGCCGCCCGAACTGGTAATTATTTTATTACCATTATAACTTAAAATAGAGATATCGCCGAATGTTCCGCAATATTTTCCTTTATATTTACTACCTAAAGCCTCCGCACTATCTTCTATTATGGGAATATTATATTTTTCCGCAATCGCCGCCACCTCATCTATTTGGTAAGGCATTCCATATAAACATACTGCAACTATGGCTTTTGGCTTCTCACCTTTTTGCAAACAATCGATTATCGCATTTTCAAGATGTTTTGGAGAAATATTCCAAGTCTCTGGTTCACTTCCAACTAAAACAGGTATAGCGCCAAGATATAAAATTGGATTAACAGAAGCCACAAACGACAAAGACTGACAGATTACTACATCACCAGTCCCAACACCTAAAATACGCAATGCTAAGTGAATCGCTGCAGTTCCTGATGAAACAGCAGCACAACTAACACTTCCACCTAAAAAACGACGCGTTTCTATTTCAAATGCATCCACATTGGGACCTCCTTGTGTGACCCATCCACTTTCGAATGCTTGCTGGATATACTTCATCTCATGACCACTCATATGTGGTGGTGAGAGCCAAATTCTTTCCTTATACAATGTTCTCAATCTTAACTTTCAAAGATACCCAATATTTCCTCATACTCATATCCTCTTCCCATAAGATAGGTTATGGTTTTAGATTTTTTTTGATAATCCTTTAATCCTTTTTGTTTCTCGTAATAATCGTTCCAGACTTTTTTTAATGTTCTTCGGTAATCATTTTCATCAATTTCATTCCAACAGCTGTTGATTAGTTTTTTCGGCACTCCTTTGAATTTCAAATGATTGCGAATCTTGTTCCTGCCCCAATGCTTGATATAGAATTTCCCACGGATGTAACTTCTGGTAAAACGCTCCTCGTTCAAATAGTTTTCGCGCATCAGGAATAGCAAAATTTCATCTTTTGCCTCTGGAATCAATAAAAAGTCCCGCATCTTCTGCTCTACTTCTTGGTGACACCGGTCCTGATAGCTGCAGTACGCCGCCATTTTCTGTTTTATTTCTTCAAAAGTGTAGGATTTTTCGTTCAAATTTTTGAGTCCAGTGCTTTGAGTTAAGAGTTCATATTAACAAAAGACCGGCCAATACAGACCGATCTTCGTTCTTTAAACTTTATTCTAAAATCTTAATAATTAAAAAGTGCCTTTCCAGCCATCAATTCGTTTACTTTTTTGCGAACTTCCAAGATAGTATTTTCATTATTAATGTTCACTACGACTTCGTTGATGAGTTCCGCGATGGCCACCATATCATTTTCCTTAAGTCCTCTTGTCGTAATCGCTGGTGTTCCCAGACGAATACCCGAAGTCGTAAACGCTGATTTATCATCAAATGGAACCATATTCTTGTTACAAGTAATATCCGCCTTAACTAATGCTTTTTCGGTCTCTTTTCCGTTTACATTTTTATTTCTTAAATCAATAAGCATCAAGTGATTATCTGTTCCACCACTCACGATTTCAAAACCAAGATCCACCAGCGCTTTGGACAATGCCTGCGCATTGGCAATGACTTGTTTTGCATAAATTTCAAATTTACCATCTATAGCCTCCTGGAAAGCCACCGCTTTTGCAGCGATTACATGTTCCAGCGGCCCGCCTTGAATCCCCGGGAATACGGCGCTATCCAGCACTGCGCTCATCATTTTGGTCTCGCCCTTTGGAGTTTTGTGGCCGTAGGTATTTTCGAAATCCTTGCCCATCATAATCATCCCGCCACGCGGTCCACGCAGGGTTTTATGAGTGGTGGTAGTCACCACATGGCAATGCTCGAAAGGAGAGTTTAGCAATCCTTTCGCCACCAAACCAGCCGGGTGCGCGATGTCTGCCCAAAGTGTAGCCCCTACTTCATCTGCTACTTCACGGTATTTTTTATAATTCAAATCTCTGGAATACGCCGAAAAACCGGCGATAATCATATTTGGTTTTACCTCCAATGCTTTTTGGCGCATCGCATCATAATCGATCAAACCAGATTCACGATCTACACCATAAAAATGTGCGTTATATTGGATTCCGGAGAAATTCACGAAACTACCGTGGGTCAAATGCCCGCCCATTGAAAGATCCAAACCAAGAATGGTGTCGCCAGGCTTAAGGCAAGCCAAATATATTGCAGCATTCGCCTGCGAACCAGAATGCGGCTGCACATTGGCATACTCGATTCCAAAAAGTTCTTTTGCACGCGCAATAGCCAGATTCTCAACCTCATCCACTACCTCGCAACCTCCATAGTAGCGTTTACCCGGGTAGCCCTCGGCGTATTTGTTGGTAAGCACGCTGCCCATGGCATTCATTACATTCTCGGAAACGAAATTCTCGGAAGCAATCAATTCAATGCCTTGGGTTTGTCTTTGTCTTTCTTTTTCAATGAGGTCAAAAATCGGATCTGATGGCATTTGTATGTTTTTTATTTAAATTGGTAATGAGTTGTCTTTGTAAAGTCCAAATTTACACAAAATTTATTCTTAGCTAATTTTTTTAATAAGATTTAGATTGAAAAATTTAAAACCTCTTAATTTGAATTTGATTAATGTTAATTTAACACACCCTTAATTTTAGGTTTAAATTGAATACCTTTACCGTTTTAAATATTATAAGTAATGAAAGCCAAAAAGAAATATAAAAAGGAACTCCTTAACTGCCTAAAGTACATGGCGTTTTCCGAGGAGGCCTTGCTAGAAACCATGATGAACATGATGATTCTAAAAGAAATGAAACAGAACGACATCGCGTTTGAAAACGGCGATACTTTCTCTTTTAAAGACAGTATTTTCGATTACAGCAAAGATAAAAATATCCGAAAAATCGCAAAACTACGCCGCCAAATGATGAAAACCATGCACAAACTGGTGGAAAAGAATACTTTTAAAGACAAACAACTGGAGTTTTTGGGTTAAAAAATGGAATATTTTGTGTTTAAAAATACCCTAAAAGACACAATTTTTTTCACTACTGACATTAAAACAAAAAAGCCGTCTCATAACTGAGGCGGCTTCATTTTTTTGTGTATTCTTTTGTAAAATCCCTTTAAATCTTTGTGTCTTTTGTGGTTAACCATTTGTGTCTATTGTGGTTAGCCACGATCTAAAACTTCACCTTCACTTCCGCCATATGTGGAACATGGAGTTTCAGGCCAAATCTTTCATTAAGCTTCTCGATAAAAAAAGCAGATAACAGCGGCGAGGCTTTCTCCACATTTTGGTGCACAAAGAAAAACAGATTTTCCAAACCTGCCGCTTTCCATTCCGCTACCCTATCCACCCATTCTTCCAGGCGAGTATAGTCACTCTCGGCGTTGGCACCCACATAGCGCACGAAGGCGGTTTGCGTGGTGAGGCGCATGTGCAGCATATCCCTGCGGCCGGCGGTATCCACCAATATATTCGTGATATTATGCTCTTCAAAAAGGGACATGGTTTTGTTGAAAATTTCCTCGTCAGAAAACCATTCCTCGTTGCGGAGTTCGATTGCCACAGGAATTTCCCGCGGCCATTCCTTCACAAATTTTTCTAACCTCTCGTAATCTTTTGGCTTAAAATTATCGTGAAGTTGGAGAAATACCATGCCTAACTTTTCTCCAAAATTCATAACAGCCGTCGCGAATCTTGTCACAGGTTCTTCTACATCTTTCAAG
>JAGLBA010000260.1 GCA_018260475.1 Chryseobacterium sp.
GAAATGAGCAAACATTTTTTTTGGCTAAAAATTTATTTTCTGGAATGCATTTTTTAATTAATTTAATAATTTAAAAAAATAAATAAAAACTAAATGATCAAAATTAAATTAAAATAATAGAATTTAAAATTAAAAAAATTAAATAATTAAACCTTATTTTCTGCATTGAATTTTTTAATTATTTTAATATTTTTTTAAATAAAATATGTAAAATATAAATAAAATATTTTAATAAAATAAAATTAAAGTAAATGAATCATAATAATTAAATTGAAAATGAAAAAAATTAAATATTTAAAATAAATTAAATTATTTTAAATTAGTTTTAAATAAATAGATAGCCTTAATTGAAATTTTAATTAATTTTTAAAGGCTTCGCTTTTTGACTTTGATTTTTACACATTCCAATGATAATAAAACTCCAAAGTCATTATTTTATTTTTAATTTTTCTGAATTTATTTTACCTCGCGATGCTACCGGTTTAAAAAAAGCAAAATAATTTTTTGCCGCCTTAAAATTAAGTTATTAAGTAGAAACAAATTAATTTTTATTTATTTTTTTCCTTCAGATTG
>JAGLBA010000261.1 GCA_018260475.1 Chryseobacterium sp.
GGTTTTAAATTTATCACTCATTCTACCAATGATTACTTTTTTTCCTTCAAATTTTGGGTTTCTTCTTTTGAGGAGTCAAACTGGAAAACCCGAAACTAAAAATAAACAATTGAACTTAGCACAAAAATTTAGCAAAAATATAGATTTCTTTTACCAATTATCTGCAGTCTTACCATGCCAATGAATTTTTGAATGTCACCATAGAAATCATTAAATCATTTAAATTGAATGACGAATCTTTTATATATATAGTCACATTATATATTGAGAGCAAGGGGTCAAATCCAAATCCCCTAAAATGTTTTTTTAAACGTAAATTAAAGGATGGTAGGGATAAGGGTTTTAAAAACATATTCAAATCATTACAAATTCATTTCTTGTAATAATTAAAATTATGAATAATATAATTATAACCTATATACTCAATAAGCCTAAACTATTATTAATATTACAGAAAGCTCATAACAATTTAATTCGTTTGAACATACAGTATAATGGGACATACAGACCGAGGTGGCACATTAAAGACACAGCACAAAGCGCCATCTGAACTGAATTATATTCTTTTATTT
>JAGLBA010000262.1 GCA_018260475.1 Chryseobacterium sp.
TTCTATGCTATCTTGTTGCTTTCGTTGTTTTGTCTAATTTGTCTTAGTTTTAGATGTGTTTGTGAAACAAGGATTTCTGTTGTTCTCTTTGAATGCATCCAGCTTTTTGAAATCTTGGTTCATCATCAGTTCTGGGGCATCCTTTTTAATTCCAGAGAACCAGACCCATCTAGTTTTCTTTCGGAGGAGGAATGTAAAGATCCTGTTGGTCTCACAATTGTATTACAATTTTTTGAAATTAAAATTAAGCAGTAAAAAAAATATTTATAAATAAATGCCCGAATAATTCAACAACATCGAAATTAAAAATTGAAACTGAATTCAAAACGCTCTGGTAAACTACTGTGGCTTATAATCAAATGTGATGATCATACTGTGTTAGAGTATGGTGAAAAATAAGATCAGGAGGAACAACGACCAAGCAAAAGTCCAGCAAAAAATTTAAAAAAATTATATTTTACTCTTTAAAACAAAATCATTCTTGAGAAATTAAATAATCAAAAACCAGAGGCTTGAGAATTCAACTTTTGGGCTTAAAAATTTCTCTAGCAATTTTCTAGCAAAAAAAATG
>JAGLBA010000263.1 GCA_018260475.1 Chryseobacterium sp.
GTATTATTTTAAAAAATAATAATTCATTTGTACTTAATTCAGGGATTAGAGTAAAGCCGATTTTCTAAAACTGGAAATGTAATTGATTTTACAAATGAGAAATTTATGTTAAGCACAATCATAAAGTCTTTCTTTAAAAAAATTAATTAATGCCCAAAATTCAAAAGATTTTTAGATTTTTATTGAAACGACTCAATTAATCCGTCGAAGAATTTCGAAAAAAAACAAAATTAATTCAAACCGATTTTCGTCGGTTCAACGGTGATTGTGCACAGTAAAGCAAAAAGGCGATTGTTTGGCTTCTTATTTATTTATTCATTTAGAGTTCGATCAAATAAACCTGCGAATAGGGGTTAGTTTGTTCCGCGAAAGTTAAAAACATTAAAAAGAATTTAATTTTTTATTAAAAAAAATAAATAAATTCAAAATAACCGAAAACGATTCGGAGAAACGAGCCCTAGAGGCCAGGGCACATAAGTTGGAGATGGCATATCACAGGATCAGAGAGCTTTACAAGAAAAAGTCATTTCCATCAAGACTAAGTTGAGGTGTTATTGCACGGTTATCAGAC
>JAGLBA010000264.1 GCA_018260475.1 Chryseobacterium sp.
CGGGGGTTGATAGACAGATGGCAGAGAAGTCGCTGTAAACAAAGGAAAAATCCATTGGAAGGGAAAATTGATTTTCGGATTTTTTATTTCACGAATTCGTGTGATGGTTTTTGTTTTTGAAAAAAATGTACCTGGTTTCTCTCCATACCTTCCTTCCTTCTCTTTTTTCCTTCCCCTCTCTCTTCCTCTCTGATTCTCTCTCTTTTTCTACCTCTCTGGTTCTCTCTCTCTCTCGTTTCTCCTCTCATACACTTTCATTTGAAACATGAGAATCGCAATTTTTTCCCCTTCCTCTTCTAAAAAGTATTTTTTTTGCTCAAAAAAATAAAAATTTCTATCGGAAAAGCAGTTTTTCGGCAATCGAGAACTTTTTCTATTTGATTTCATTCTTCCTTCTTTTCCTCTTTTCAAGTTACACGCAAAAAAAAATTCGTTGCAAGCGAGATTTTTAACGAAGAAGAAAAAAAAATTTTTCAATGCTGAATGCGCTGAAAAAAGCGATTGAATATTAAGTATTTCTTCGTTCGGTGACAAAACCATTACAAGCATGTCAATTCGGATGTCAATTA
>JAGLBA010000265.1 GCA_018260475.1 Chryseobacterium sp.
ACTCCAATGGGTCACACACCTGACTCAATGTTTTATATATATTTTCTCTATTTTTCTCTCTATCTATAGGAAGCCTACCTATAGTTGAAAAGCAAAGAATCAAAGTATGATTCAAACGTTATTTGAATTCTCAATGGTTTAATGCTTTTTTTCAATTAAATTGTTTCTGAAAATTCAGAATTAAATAATCAAATTTCAATTCAATTGGCAATCGATGGATAATTTATGAATGCATCGAAAGCGCATAAAATAAAAATTTTTTAAATTTAAAAGGGATTTAAATTAAAAATAAGAAATTTGAATTATAAATTTTAAATTTTTTATTAAAAAAAAAAATTAAACCAAACTCATGGACATGTAAGAGAGAATTTTAGAAATTGATTTTGCTCAAGAAAAAAGGATTGTGAATCAAATTGGGAACAGCTTGAATACACAATCAAGAAATTAAAAAATTTCTTTTCAAAAGAATGAATAATTCAACTAATGTTCAATGGTTGTCAAAGAGAGAATTAAAAAAATCACTTTTATCGAACCATCACTATTATTCAGAAATTAAAATCTGAATTTGA
>JAGLBA010000266.1 GCA_018260475.1 Chryseobacterium sp.
AAAAAACTAGAACTATTATTCTACTAACACCTAGAAGTGTTGTTTTATTAATGTATATTTGTTTTATTTGAAAAAACCAAGAACTATTATTCCACTAACATCTAGAAGTATTGTTTTAGTAATGCCTATATTTGTTATATTTGAAAAAACCAAGAACTATTATTCCACTAACATCTAGAAGTATTGTTTTAGTAATGCCTATATTTGTTTTATTTGAAAAAACCTAGAACTATTATTCTACTAACACCTAGAAGTGTTGTTTTATTAATGCCTATATTTGTTATATTTGAAAAAACCAAGAACTATTATTCCACTAACACCTAGAAGTATTGTTTTATTAATGCCTATATTTTTTATATTTGAAAAAACCTGGAACTATTATTCTACTAATAGCTAAAAGTATTGTTTTAGTAATGGCTATATTTGTTATATTTGAAAAAACCTAGAACTATTATTCTACTAACACCTAGAAGTATTGTTTTAGTAATACCTATATTTGTTGCATTTGTAAAACCTAGAACTATTATTCAAGTAACGCCTAGAAGTAATGTTTAGTAACACCTAGAA
>JAGLBA010000267.1 GCA_018260475.1 Chryseobacterium sp.
ATAAAGTATTGTAAAGCACAGTTTTGAGGGAGTAAAAGCAATTCGGTTCATCTGAATAATAAATGGTAGTATTTAGTCTGATTGTTAGTTTTCGAGAACAAATTAAATATTGAAAATATTCCAAAAGTGAATTGAAATTTTTTGCTCTTCAAGTTTTTTTTCAAATTTTCAATTACATGGAATTTACATACTCTATTTTTTATATATAAATATATAAAATATGTATAATGAGTATTTTATATTTATTCGTTGTTTCAGCGAATCCCCATGAAAAGCGAAAAAAAGAAAATTTCAAAACCATTTTATGAATATTAAAAAAGAAGAAAACGCCGAAAAAATGATTTGGAAAATCATTTTCCGACCCTTGGATTTTTAGATTTTTGAATTTCCTTCCGCCAGCGCTCGAAATGATGCTTTGCCCGAATAAATAATGCAAAAATTTACCCGGCCGGGGCTAGAAAACCCGTTTCCTCTCGTTTTTCGCCGGCGGAAGAGATCGGAAAAGTTTAAATCAAGTTCTTCGTACCTCCAAGTACATGATGGAACATCCGGAAAGAGTTATTCCCA
>JAGLBA010000268.1 GCA_018260475.1 Chryseobacterium sp.
GTCGACTCCATTTAGATTTGAAACTCGTGCAAAATTTACGGTTGGTTGCATTCCTCATCCCTTCCTCACAACACACCCCTTTCCTACTATTCCAATGAGTGGTGCCAACTTATGAAAACGATCAAAAATTTTGATTTGGAGAAATGTTAGACGCGGCCGCACTTTTCAAGCCTCAAAAATTAATTTAAGAAAACGCATTCAATTTATAAAAAAGCAAAATAATAATAAAAATAAGAATAAAAAATTTTTAATAAAATTTTCAACTAAAATCGTGGTTTTCGTAATTATGTCATTATTATTACACATAATAATGCCGTTTTTTTTACAGATTTTTTTCATTAATAAAATAAATCACTCCGTCATCTCCGGAACGATGAACCCAGACCACTAGGTTGACCAACAAAATCCCTACATTCCTCTTCCAAAAAAAAAACCGAATGGGCTTGGTTCTCTGAATTTAAAAGATGCCCAAGAACTTAGGATAAACCAAGAAGATTTCAAAAAGCAGGATGTACATAAAAAGAAAAATAGAAAATCTTCTTTCATAGACAAACCAAAAAGAAATTT
>JAGLBA010000269.1 GCA_018260475.1 Chryseobacterium sp.
AGAATAGAATACGTAAAAGACATAAATGGAGTAAAACGCAATGATTGGAACTTTATTGAAAACGATTTAAAGTGGCCAATTGAATTAAGGACCAGATTAATTATTTACATTTATTTACAAAATTTGTTTTTAAACTAATTACATTCAATAATTGTAAATTGTCATTATATAATAAATCAGCATCATACTTTTATTGCTTGAAAAAAAAAGAACACCGACACACAAGATTTTATTCAGGTGTAATTTTATTAAATTATCCCGCTCTTAAATTTTTAAAAAATAAATAAAATGAATTAAAATAATCAATAATTATTGTTACATTTTTAACATTTATGTTTTAGGTTTTCATAGCTTTGTTTAGAATCATATAAATTCAGAATCATAAAATTGCAAACAATAATTGAAATTATATCTCCATTTTATTATAGAATTAAAAACAATAACTGATATTATAGTTCCATTTCTTCTTTGTGTTTTTGAGACATGATGCCGTATTGAAGATTAGTGAATGACAGATGTCCTTATAAAACACGGGTCGATCCTGATGCGTTGAGAAACGACGACG
>JAGLBA010000026.1 GCA_018260475.1 Chryseobacterium sp.
TCACAGAAATACCTCCATCAGTCCCGTTATTTGATCTTAAAAAAACTTCATAATTATTAAGTAGCGATGGGGTGATATATTTGAAATCAATACTTTTTTCAGATCCAAGAAATTTGAAAAAACTTCTTTTTGCATCTTTATAAGCTCTAGCATTTCCGGTTTGTTTAGATTTAACCAGCATTTCAATTTTATTCTCCCAAAATTGATTAACAGTAATTTTTTTATTCCTTTTGAAATCATAAAAAATTTCTTCAAATTCGTTTATTGACAAATCCTTCCCATCAGAAAAACTATCCAGAAATATTTTTTCACATCTATTTTTAAGTTTAAGAATAGATGCATTTTTTTGTTGATATTCAGGACAGTTTTTTCTAAATTCTGAAGTTTTATCATTCCATTGAGATTTTTCGCATGAAAATCCGGTAGAAATATATTTCCTTTTTCTATCTTTAGTAATTCGAAGAAAAATTGGATACAATCCATTTGAAAGAGCTTTATCTTTAAGAACTAATTTTGATGTTGCCATAGTTCAATCTCATATCTTGGGTTACACATAGGTAACACAAATTTACGAAATAAAAGATAAAAATAGATAACATAAGAAAAAAATAAATTACACAATCGATTAAATATCAATTAATTACAAAATAAAGGAAAATAAGAGAAAATAAAAAATTACAGCCTTCTAAGCAGACGGTCTAGGTACATTTATAATCAGATTAAAAGCCCTGATGCGCGACCGACGGCGGTTTTCCCGAACCTGTTTTTCATGCGATCCATACTTTGGTAGAGGTTCATGAGTTCCTCCGTGTCTTCGAATAAATCCATCTGGTGGCAGCCGTGAACAAGCCCTGAGAAGCGGATTCCTATCAGACGGAGCCGCATCCGCCGTGTGTAGAGTTTTCCAAACAATTCAAGTGCATATTTCAACAGCGTATGGTCGGCAGATGTATAGGAAACACGGCATTGCTTTGTTTCTGTATCGAAATTGGCATAACGGATTTTTACGGTAACCACCGAAGTGAGCCATTTTTCTTGTCGAAGTTGGAAGGCCAACTGCTCCACCATTCCGGAAATCAGGCTACGCATATTTTCCACATCTATGCTGTCCTGTGCAAAGGTATGCTCCGTGGATAGCGACTTCCGTTCGGAATAAGGTACCACGGGCGATTCATCAATTCCGTTGGCTTTTTTCCAAAGTTCGGCTCCGTTTTTACCTATCATTTGTTGTAATACATCCACCGGCATTTCAGCCAAAGTTTTTATCTGCCGGATTCCGATTCTGGATAGAAGCTGGAAGGTTACATTCCCCACCATCGGAATTTTTTTGATGGACAAAGGATTCAAAAACGGTTGGATTTCTTGATTTGGAATTTCAATTTTGCCCAAGGGTTTCGCCTCGCCCGTCCCGATTTTTGCCACTGTTTTATTAGCAGAAACAGCAAAACTTATCGGCAAACCTGTATTTTTCTTGATGGATTCTGCCACTTCCGTCGTCCATTGGTAGCACCCAAAAAAGCGATCCATACCCGTGAGGTCGAGATAAAATTCATCAATGCTCGCCTTTTCCACCACGGGAACTTTTTCCTGAATAACTTCGGTCACTTGATTTGATAATTTTGAGTATAGTTCGTGGTCACCCTTTACCACCTTGGCTTCGGGGCAGAGTTTCAGCGCCATGCGGATGGGCATCGCGGAACGAACACCGAAAAACCGCGCTTCATAGGAGCAGGAAGCCACTACCCCACGGTCTCCACCGCCTATGATTACAGGGATTCCATTCAGCTTCGAGTTCTGAAGCCGTTCGCAGGACACGAAAAATGTGTCCAGATCCATATGTGCAATCGTCCTTTTCATGTGGACAAAATTATTATGTTTTATAACAAAAATTGTTATATTTGCAGTTATAATTTATAACAATGTCAATTTTCTCTGAAAACATCAAGCATCTAAGGAACCGCCAGAAGCTAACGCAGCAGACCATTGCGGACGACCTGAAAATTACCCGTGGTAGGTATGTGAAATATGAGGACGGCAGTTCGGAGCCGCCAATGGATTTATTGGTGAAGATTTCAAAATATTTTAAAGTGAGCATCGACCTTTTGATTAGTATCGACATCAAGAAATATCCCCTCGAGGAGATGATAAAGCTTTCCGAAAATAAGATTTTGGTACCCGTGGCGGTGGATTCCAAGGGTGAGAATAAAATTGAGATCATCCCCACAAAGGCGTCCATGGGCTACCTGAACGGCTACCAGGACCCAGAATACATCGAGGGTCTGCAAACGCTCTCGCTTCCGTTCCTAAGAAATGGAAAGTTCCGTGCTTTTCCGGCCAACGGGGATTCCATGCCGCCCTACAAGGACGGAACCTACATCGTGGGGAAATATGTGGAGAACCTCACCGACCTGAAAACCGACAAAACCTATGTATTTATCACCGCAAACGATGGGATTGTCTATAAAAGATTCCAGTTCCACGAGGTGGACCACATCTGCGTGAAGTCCGACAATAATTTTTATGAGCCTATAAAAATCCCACTCCCCGAAATACACGAGATTTGGGAATTCGCGTGCAGCATCAACACCGCAGAATATGAGCCGGAGGAGTTTTCCAGCCACGGGATTCACAGTATGTTTTTAGAACTCAGGAAGGATATACAACGGTTAGATGATAAATTTTCAAAATCCAATAAAAAATAGTTTAATTAAATCACTTTTGTTTCATAAATAACAACCCAATGAAAAATTTGTTCTATTAGCTACGATGGCTTTTTCCACAGCTGCATTTGCTCAAAAATATGACTGCACAGCGACCAAAGCTGAACAAGCTGAAAATGTGGAACCCAGCAAACAAAATCTCTACTACAAAGAAACGCTTCATCTACTAACGCCCATCAAATCTGTAGATATAGATGGATTAAGAATAGATATAACAATCATTATAGGGTCACGTAAAAAAAATACACTTACTCTTACTGCTATTTACACAAATCTTGGAGAAAAACGAGATAACTAAAGCTGGATAGAACAAAAGAATCCGTCTCACAACAAAAAGTGAGGCGGATTTTTATTTTCATTAAAATTCGAGATCCGTTTGAATTATTTTGATTTTTATGCCATGTAGCTGCGTTTTTCCGACCATGATTCCAAGGGAGTTCCATATCCATGGGAGAAGGGATCGTGAAATAAAACTGCCGGGGACCTAAGTTCCCAGCAGCAATTTCAGTATGTTGTGAAAAAGCACCTTTTATTTCACAATCAACTTATAGGAGAACAATTTTCTACCTTCAATAGTTATGATATAAACGCCTTTTGGTAAACTCTGGCTGATAAGAGAATATTTGTTATTATTCACATTTGTAGTTCTGTAAAGAAGTTTTCCACTCATATCAAATAATGAAATATTCCTGATAGGAAATCTGGATTCTATGAAAGTAGGCTCGTTCTGACGAGTAGGATTAGGATAAATCTTAATTTCATCCGAAGTTTTGCTTTCAGAAGCTCCTAAGGTTGCGTTTACCACTTCGAAATATACACGATTTGATATTTCGTTATAAGAATCATTTGTGAAGATTACTGCAAAATAATCACCTGTTTTCTTTGGTAACTCGTTTGTTCCGATGGTTTTCTCCCCTTCTGGTAAGCCACCGAAATAGGTGTAAGAATAGCCTGAGTCTTCTGTGGAGTCTGTATTTGGATTGTCCCCTTTTTTGTAGATGCCGATCCAGTCCTTGGCGATACCTGGAGCGTCTGTCCATTTTGCTGTTATGCTCTCTCCAAGTTCATATTGTTGTTTGTTTAAGGATAGTTTGGTAACAATGTTTCCAACTTTAAAGAAGATTCTTTCACCAATCGTCATATTCGAGCCTTGCACAAAATAATCTGCATAATAATACCCTGGGTTAAGTCCTATAATTTCTTGCGTTCCAGTATCAGACGTTATACTGATTTCTTTTGCAGGCAATCCATTAGCATAATTTTTACCAACATTGAATATTGTAATTTTATCTCCTGTTAATTTTGGTGCATTGCTGAAACTTAGCAATACCTTCTCTGTAGCCTCATAATCTTGTTTATTGGTACTATAGTTAGGTATACTTCCCACATAGAACATATCTGTTTTTGCAATTACGGTATAACCTCCATCTTTAAAAAGAGCTGCATAATACCGACCTGGTTTCAGAGCATATTTTACATTACCAGCAGCTGTTCCTATATTTTTATAGGTAATTGAACCAGCAGTTTTACCGCTTGTACTTTCCCACGCCCAGGAGGAGGAACTGCCTATTTTTTGACTTGGATCATAGATCCCTACCCACGCTGTGCTTGTGGAAGAGCCGTTGGAATAAGATACTACAATATTATCAGTAAGAGAATAGGTTTGTTTATCTGCTTTTATTTCTGGTTTACCTGTAGTGCTGCTTCCTTGTATTGTAAACTTCTGAACGTCACTCCATGGCGACCACTCTAAGTTTTCATCTCGGTATCGAGCCTTTATATAGTAAGTTCCGTTGGAGAGCATATCCTTATCTAATTTTATTTTCGTAATGTCCATCCCTCGGTTAAGATCCGCAGATTCATCTTCGCGACCGTTTAATTTTCCGAAAAGGTTTTCAAAGTCGCGGTAAAATTCTTTGTCGATGGTAGTAAAATCTGGTGATTTGGAAATTAAAAATTGAGTAGTATTTAGTTTTTGGTCTGTCGTAGTAGTATAGGCAGAACCTGAAATCTCTACGGGCTGGGTTATAGGCGTGGATAGATTGGAAACAATGCTTGGTTTGTCTGGACTAGCAAGATTCTTATACCTATGGAAACTATCCACCAACACATTATCTTTAACTGTGTTGCGACTACCGATGGAATAAGCATCAACGCTAAATTTTTTATTGATAACATCTACATCGATGATTTGATATACCCAGTTCGGCAAAGTTTTCTGCACCTCTGGAAAATCGGCCTCAGAGCTCATCCCCCAGTACTGATCCCAAGCAGTACCACCAGAAATCATATTGTAAACTTTATTATCTTTTATCTGCCCCCTCGAATAAAGATGATGATGTGCTCCGATATGTAGCACAAATTTTTCGGTAGATAACAAAACAGGAAAGGCTGTATTTCTGACCCAGTCAGAAATATCACCTACATACTGTTCTGCTTGGTATGGTCTGTGTCCGAGACTAACAATCCACTCAACGGAATCGTCTTTTTGTGCTTCTGCAATGATGTTTTTTAGCCATGCTAACTGGTTACTACCATTGTCTTTAACATATTCAGTGTCGAACCCTATAAACAAAACGTTACCTGCCTGTCTTGCATAGTAATTTTCTGTGCCTGATTTTATACCTCTATACTCCATTTCATCCAAAATAAAATGGTCGGTATAGCCTTTTATACCCAATGTGCCATATGTTTCATGGTTGCCCACAAGGGTTTGGATCGCCAAATCTCCAGAAAGTTCTTTGTTTTTCGCAAAATGAACATTTTCGTAATGATCTAGTGTTCCGGTATCTACTTGGTCGCCCACCATTACAGTCATTGCAATATTATCGCCAGGGACCTTATCTGCTCCCCACTTTTCCGCGATTTTCTTTTTAGCGGCAGCTACAAATCTGTCGTAACGGTCGGCATACCGCAACTGGTTGTCCCCCATTACTAAAAAACGGATATGTCCATCTTGAGTGGATGCCTGTCCAGGTAACGGAAGAGTTTTAAATACTTTTACGGCGCTCTGCTTATCACCTGATTTCACTCGGTAATAATACTTGGTATTTGGCCGAAGCCCTTGAAGTTTTACTGTATAGTAATTATAAGCGCCCGCTCCTGAAAAATAAGTGTAAGATCCGGTAGCAGTTACATTTAGGTTGTTAGCCTCTGTTCCAAATTCCACAGCGGAAATATCATTGCTTTCCCTGGAAATCCAGTTAACATAGATAGAATAAGGTGTAATAGCTTGTAAATATGGATTAATATCCTGGCCATAGAGCACTAACGAACACACAAAACTTAAAAATAATAGAAGCTTTTTCATAAAATTTTAATTTTTTGCGAAATTAAAGTGCTTATATGAATAAAGAGTGACGAAGAGCTTAACAAAATGTTACCATTTCCCCCTTTCCGTATTTTCGAAAATAAGATAAGATTTTAAAAAAGCCTCCCTTTCGTCTGCTGGCCAGCCCATCAGTTCATTAAATAAATTTTCAAACTCAGAGGGGTTTTCATAAGGAATAGCAATAGTTCTTGAGCTGCCAGCCTCTTTATTTTCCATTGTAACCGAGTATCCAATATGACAGTTGTCAATGTATCTATAAATAGGCGTATATGCAAAGAAATAGTTGTTATTTAAATGATTTGTAATAGGACTTTTTTTTATAAATTCAGATTGAAGCGCAGTATCTTGAGAATTTATTGCCCACGCCATATATTGATATTCCTCCAATGTTGTTTTACATCTTTTCTGTTGTGCAAAACCAATTATAGGGAGCAGGAGTGCTACGCATATTTTTAACACAATGCCATTACTATATTTTTCATTGACATTGATAAGTTTAATCTTTATGGTCTTGTAATTTTTTTTTTGAAGATTTCGAATCAAAAAGAGCATACAGAAGAGGGTGATTGTGACGCCTATATTTATAACGATCTGCAAATTTTCGGAATATGTAAATAGAATGCTAAAGCCTACTGATATTAGAACCATAAGCACTCCACCGATGAAGGCCAGCTGTGTAGACGAATTGGAAAATCGATTGAAAAAAAACATATTTTTATCGTGGAATTTTATAATGTAAATTTAATTTAAAATAATTAATCACATAGTGAAATTTACATTAATAAAAAACTGTACAAAAATGCATTTGAATATGGAGGTAAACGAATTATCTAAAGCAGTTATACTTGTATAGGCTCTCCCAAATGAAGGCTGTTACACCTCCCTTTAATATCGCCGTGTCACCGTCATTTAGGTCAGTAAGATTAAAAACTGGATTGTCCGCCACCAAAAGACTATCCAAAAAAATGCGGCAATATTAAAAGACAATAGAAGAGTTTAAGAATCAAAATAAAATTTACAAAAATGTCGCTTAACTTTAACTGGAAATTTTATTTGCTTATCCATTTCTTAAGTATAATTTTATCTGTGTCTGACAGTCCATGCGGCGATGAATCCCCCACTAATCTTAGTCATAGTCCTGACTCCGGTGCCTCTTACCGTAATAAATGTTATTTCTTTCTAAGCTCTTCTTTATCTATATCCGTCGGGTTCCATACTTTCACCTCAGAATCTTTGGTAAGACCGGATAGAATTTGCACATTAATACCGTCGCTGCTACCAAGCGCTACATATACTTTCTTGAAATTGCCATCAGGTTTCTTTACTTCTACAAAAGGTTTGTCTTTTCCGGTTACATCTTTTTCATACTGAACTAGGCTCTCATTCAGGAGTAATGCATTTTTATGGGACTTCAAAACAATTTCCGCATTTGCCGAAAAACCGGCGCGGATGTACTCGCCCTGAGGATTGAAAACATCACCTTCAATCGGGAATTTTATAGTTCCGGCATCGTCCTTCCCTTTCGGTGCAATCATGGTGACGCGGCCCGGAAAAGTCTTGTTCTGAAGTGCTCCAATGCTGATGTTCATATCCATCCCTATGGTGAGTTTTCCGGCCTGTGCTTCATCAATAGTACCCTGGAAAATAAGTGAATTCAGGTCCGCAACCGAACAAATTGTAGTACCGGAGTTGAAGGAATTGGCCTCAATCACTTGGCTTCCGGTTTTCACGGGAACTTCCAGCACGATACCGGCCACTTTAGACCTCACCTGTGTAGTGGCAAGACTTTCAAGTCCCGGCGTAATGCCCGATCTGGCAATCTGAAGGTTTTTCTGTGCCGTACTGAGTTGCTGGTAAGCATTTTTAAGCTGCTGCTGCACAGAAACAAGCTGCTGCTGGGAACTGATGAATTCCTGTTTGGAAATTACACCCTGGCTGTAAAGCCGTTGCTGCATATCGAACTGTTTCTGCTGGTTGGCAATATTCGTCTTGGCATTCGCAATCTGCAGGTTAGCATTCGCCACTTCTTGTTGCGCACTATTCACCTGGGAAATATTCGGAACGATGCGGATGGTCGCCACGAGCTGCCCCATAGAAACATGATCGCCCTCATCCACCAAAACTTTATCAATAATACCAGAAAGGTTGGGTTTAATTTCAACTTCCTCGCGTGGAACAATCTTTCCGGTCGCCATGACTTTGTCATTCAGGTCCTGAATCACGGGCTTTCTTGTCAGAAAAGTCTGGCTTTCCGATGAATTGGATTTCACAAGATAGCTGATGCCCGCAACTAAGGCGGTGAGTAACACCAATCCAAGGAATAGGTAAAGTGCCTTTTTCCAAGTGAATTTATTTTTCATATGTCGTTAGTTTTTTATCTTTTTTAAATTTAAAATTATTCGGAACGCAGTGCATCAATCGGTTTTATCCTTACGGCACGCTGAGCAGGAATCATTCCTATTAACAGTCCAAGAACCACCATTATAGCAAGAGCACCGAAAACGTTCGCATACTCCACGGTTGGATTGTAAAATGGAAATTCATCTTGATTTCTTGTAAGAATATTCAGCACCATGAGGAGCAGAATCCCGAATATAAACCCCAAAAGTCCAGAGGTTAGCGTTATTACCACACTTTCCAAGAGAATTTGATTACGAACCTCTGATGGCTTAGCTCCAATAGCGCGTCTAATACCAATTTCTTTTGTTCTTTCGGCCACAGTAATGAGTAAAATGTTCGAAATAGCAATAACCCCGGCCAATATGGTGAGGGTACCCACCGCAATGGTCAGGAACTGCATTCCGGTAAGAAAACCTGTAAGCTTTTTAAACTCTTTCCCTAAGTTAAAGCTGCCGAATGCATTGGTATCTTCCGGAGAAACATGATAGTTATCTTTAAGTAAATCTTTTACATTGTTTTCTACGGCTTCCAGATCGGCGTTGGGTTTGCTCACAATAGCAAAAAAATCGACCACACTTCCTGTATGATACATTTTTGTAAATGTAGAAAACGGTATAAATGCTGTCTGATTGTTGCTAAGACCTGCATTTTTAACCCTAAAAACCCCTATCACATTAAAGAAAATCCCTTTTAAATTCACCGATTTCCCGATTGGATTTTCATTTTTATTTGCATCAAAAAGGTTTTTATAAATATCCTCGCCAATAACAATCACATTTTTGTTTGCGGCAATATCGGCGTCGTTCAAGTAACGACCGTACATCAGTTTTTTTTCGGTAATCTTATTCCCGATCGGGAAATCCCCGGTGATGGAATAGGTTGCCTTTTTTCCGTTCCGGGTAATTGTTTCGCCTGGCGTTCCGAAATTTCCGCGCGTACTTTGTGGCGAAATGTAATCTATCTCCGGAATTTTCGTCTTTAGCAAATCAATATCCTGTATATGAAGTTCAATCTTCCTATTTTTTGCGAAACCGTCAAACGGAATAGTCGTGTTTTGCGCCCACATGAAAATGGAGTTCGTGGCAAAACCTTTGAAGGCCTTATCAAAACCGTTTTCCATGCCTTTCGCCGCACCAAGGAGCGACACATAAAGAAACATGCCCCATCCAACCCCAATCATAGTGAGGAAAGTGCGGAGCTTGTTATTCCGAAGGGAATGGTAAATCTCCTGCCAAGTGTCTCTTTTAAATATGAAATTCATGGATGGTTTAAATGAACTTTGTTACAGTTTTAATTTTCTAATTGATTTATTATTGTCATTAATATCAATCACTTTTGAGTGCTTCCACCGGTTTGATCTTACTTGCGCGGTAAGCCGGAACAAATCCTGCAACGGCACCGGAAAACACAAGGCCTAAAAATGCAAAACTTATCAATCCCCAGCCAACCGACGGGTTGATGATAAAATATTTCTCAAGATTATCGCCCATTAATTTTAATGTTAAAACACCCAGACCGACCCCAATAAGCCCTGAAATTACCGTAATTACAATACTTTCCTGAAGAATTAAGGATATAATAGACCGCGGCTTGGCGCCAATGGCTTTCCTTACGCCAATTTCCTTGGTTCGCTCCTTCACGATATACACCATGATGTTGCTAATGCCGATAATACCTGCGATGAGCGTGCCCAAACCGACAATCCCAACGATCATAGTAAGCACAAACATAAATTGAAATTGGTCTTTTTTGTTAGAGGCATCGTTCCACACGCTTACTGCATTTTCGTCGTCCGGCGATACGGATTTCTTCTTCTTTAGTTCACCCTTTATCCTCTCACCTAGTTTTTCGGCTTCTTCGGGCGATAGATTTTTATCGTAAGCCAGCGTAATGTTGCTTAGTGTATCAGAATTTTTCTTAAGCTGCTGCAGAACATTCAACGGAACCGAAATCATGCGTTCATCGCGGTCGCCGCCTGCATCCGAGAAAACACCAACCACTCGAAACATAATGCCGTTAATGTCCAGATACTTGCCTACTGCACTGCCGTCTTTTATCAGGTCGCGCTGCACCATTCTGCCAATAACAGCGACTTTTTGACTATTCTGAAAGTCCAGAGGTGAAAGATAGCGACCGTCCACCAGTTGGCGTTCTTCAATAAACTGCTCGTCCGGATTGGCACCTGTAACCTGGTAACTGCCGTTTTCACGGCCGTATTTAATAGTTACAGGCATATCAGCACGGCCTGTGGCATATTCAAGTTTGTGTTTGCTTGATTTTTCAATGGCATTAAAATCCTCATTGAGAAGAACAATCTGACGATCACTCTGCAATCCGTTAAACGCTATAGACGTTTTCCCAGTAAAAATCCGGATAAGATTGGAGGCGTCTCCGTTGAACGATTGTGAAAATGAATTCTGAAGACCTTTACCGATACCAAAAAGAACAATGAAAATGTAGAGTCCCAAGGCTACCGTGAAGCCGGAAAGTACCGTCCGCAGCACATTGCTGCGGATAGAACTGAAAATTTCTTGCCACCGGTCGATATCAAACATTTTTTATAATTTTTTAATCCAATATCTTCTGAAGAATAAATTCATCGCTTTCTATCAGCCCGTCGCGCAGGTGGATATTTCGTTTCGTTTGTGCAGCCACATCTGGCTCGTGCGTTACAACGATGACTGTTTTTCCTTCATTATTGATTTCCTGCAAAAGCTTCATAATATCATAAGTGGTCTTGGTATCGAGCGCACCCGTGGGCTCATCGGCAAGGATAATTTTTGGATTGGTAATCAGGGCACGGGCAATAGCTACACGCTGCTTTTGACCGCCCGAAAGTTCGCTCGGTAAATGGTCGGCACGATCGACAAGCCCTACTTTGTCGAGATATTCCAAGGCTCTTGCATTGCGTTCTTTACGCGAAACATCTTGGTAATATAGTGGCAATGCTACATTTTCCAATGCCGATTTATAATTGATTAGATTAAAAGACTGAAACACAAATCCCAGAAATTTGCTGCGGTATTCGGCGGCTTTCACTTCAGTAAGGTCTTCAATCGGGATGCCGTCGAGTTTGTAGATGCCGCTATCCTTTTCATCTAGGATACCGATGATGTTCAGCAAAGTAGACTTCCCGGAACCCGAACTTCCCATAATAGAAACAAACTCGCCCTCGCTGATATTGAGATTGATACCCTTTAGCACATGCACTTTGCTTTTTCCTGTATCATAGGATTTTTGAAGATTTTTTATTTCGAGCATGGCTAGGTTTTGCTAATTGGTATTAATTAATCCGAAAATGTTACAAAAAGTTGTAACAGAATGATGAATTTTTCGTCTAATTACGAAAAGTTTTCACATGAAAAAAATTGCAGTCCTATTTTTTGGAATGATATGTCTTAGTTTTTCGGCACAAAAGAAATGGACACTTCAGGAGGCGGTAAATTTTGCCGTGCAGCACAATCTTCAAGTTATCCAAAATACCTATAACTACCAGCTTCAATCTAAAAACCTTGAGATTGCAAAGCGTGAAAAACTTCCTTTCGTTTCCGGTTCTATAGGCAATTCTGCAAGTTTCGGACAGGGACAGGACGTTTTCGGTAATATTCGCCGAAATGATAATTTTAACAACAGTGCCAATATAAACAGCAACATCCTGGTTTATAATAACGGCAGGCTGCAAAAAACAGTACAAAAAACAGAATTTGATTTACAGGCCAGCCTGTACGATACCGAAACAATTAAAAATAACATCTCGCTGCAGATTGCCCAGCAATATCTTTCGGCGTTGCTGAGCAAGGAGATTCATAAAATCAATCAAAGCGCTTATGACAGTGCTCAAAAAATGTATAATCGCGCAAAAATTACCACCGAGGTCGGCACGACGCCTAAAACAGTGCTTGCGGAAGCCGAGGCTTCTTTAGCAAGGGAGAATCAGAACCTAAAAAATGCGGAAGTGAACATCAAACGCAATCTTTTTCAGCTTGCCCAACTACTCCAGTTACCGGACTACCACGATTTTGATGTGGAAGACATTCCTGCTGAGAGTATTTTGGTTTCTAAATATCTCCACGATAGCGTATTGGACAACGCTTATGAAATCCAGCCGCAGATAAAGGCAGCTGAAAGCCGCATAAAGGCGGCCCAAGCCCAGACCGAAGTGGTAAAAACCGCCTTTTGGCCGACTGTAACAGCGTCCGCAAGCTTTGGATCGTTCTACTTCAATTCCCTCGTTACCGATAAGGTTGGTATTGATGCAAACGGAATTCCCATTCGAGAATCGAATTTCTTTAAACAATATAAAAACAATTTTGGACAGCAACTTGGACTGAATGCCAACATCCCTATTTTCAACAAAGGCATTACAAAAGTACAGCTAGAACAAGCGAAAATTAATGAGGAAGCTGCCAAAAATACTCTCGAACAGTCCCGACAGGAAATAAAACAAAACATTCAGAAGGCACAGTTCGATGTAGAATCCAATTACGAGACTTATCTTGCCGCCGTTGAGGCAGAAAAAAGCACCCGACTGGCACTGGATTACGCACAGAAAAGCTTCGAGGCCGGACGCACTACTATTTATGACCTCACAATTGCAAGAAACAATTACGCCAACGCCCAGGGAAGTCTTGCCCAGGCCAAGTACAATTATCTTTTTAGTATTAAGCTTTTAGATTTTTATGCGGGAATTCCACTTTCATTATAACTGCATAATTTTCATGTTTGATTTATGATTAATAATTATATCTTAAATCCTCTGGAAAGTTGTAAGGTTCTTGGGGTGCAGCATACAAAATAATCTTATTTTTTATACATTTGTTTTTATTAAGTCGGGTGAATCGTGTGAAAATCACGTACTGTCGCGCAACCGTAATATTTTTTAAGGAAATAAAGTCGGATCCCCAAAAACTTTCGCGATTTGAAGTAGGAATTATTTTCTATTCATTTCATTTTATTAATTAAAAATTTAGAAAAATGAATTATGAAAAACAGATTCAAGAATCTGAAACTCATGTCTTTAAGGTAGTTTTCCCAAATACTACTAATCATCACAATACTATGTTCGGCGGCAAAGTTATGGAAATGATGGACGAAGTTGCCTTTATGACAGCAACACGCTTTGCCAGAAAATCTTTTGTAACGGTGAGTTGCGACAGGATAGATTTCCGAAAACCTATTCCTGCAGATACTTTGGTAGAGCTTGTTGGAAGAGTGAAATATGTTGGAAATACTAGCCTGAAAGTTAATGTCAGTATTTTTGTAGAAGAAATGTATCAGAATTCTCGTATTGAAGTTGTTTCAGGCGACTTTACTTTAGTCGCTATTGATGAGCATATGAAACCCATCAGAATTTTTGAAATATAGAAAAATAGTAAGTGGCTTAGAATTAGACAGAGTTTTCATAGTTAACTAACAAAGTATTTTCGTGGTGAGATAAAAAGAAAAAACGTTTAATACAGTCATTTAGAACTGAAATATAATCGCTGAATCCTCATTTTTGAAGACTTTTTCAGATCTCATTATTTTTTGTTCAGTTTACTACGAAAACACTATCTTATTTTTGAACTAAATCAGTGCTTTTTTTGCGGACGATTAAAGTAACCATTTAATATTCTCAGCGCATCAATATTTGCTTTATAAGATACTGTGCCGTGGCTTTCATCGGGATAAGAAATCAATTTATACGGCAATTGCTTCTGTTTCAACCAGGCTTCAAAATGCGAAATGACATTCGGATGTTCGCTGTCAAAACCATTTCCGTTCTTCTTTACTTCCGCTTTAGAATTAAACAGAAATGGTTTTTGCTTCGCAGGAAAACGGTTGGTTGTTGCCAGTTTCAGGATATATGCATTGTCCCAACACAAGCTTGGATAATTGGCTACAAAAGCCTCAAAATAATGCGGGTGCGTAAGCATGGTGTTTATTGCCAGAAGTCCGCCGAAATAGTGCCCCACCAGAACAGAAAAATTTTCGGTTCTGTAAGTTTTGCTGATAAGCAGTTTCAATTCTTCATTTAAAAACCGGGAAAAGGCTTCAGCGCCACCACTGTCCGAAAACAAAGTTTTTCCTTTGTTATTGGGATCAATATTTTAGAATGAATTTCACTCAAGTTGCTTTGTGAAAAAGCGATAGTTGAAAATAACAGGAATAATAAGTTGAGTTTAGAGGTTTTCATGGTGAATTTCTGTGCGATGGTGATGGATTTTTTTAATTTCAGGCTTTTTGCTTTTTTTATTTCTGCGGCCCCACCAAATCAGGAAACCGGTAATGGGCAGCGAAGCGCAGATTAAACTCACGACAAACGCGATGATTTTTCCTACGATTCCCAAAATGGCTCCTACATGGATATCGTAATTGGCATAAACATATTTCTCTCCAAAATTCTTCTCAGAATATGGACGGTTGAGTAATAGTTTCCCGGAATTTTCATCAAAAATCATTTCACTACTTTTATAATAAACGCCTTCGTAATGTTTAATCATAACCGAAAGGTTATCATGCTTGTGATCATCCAGATGTGGATTCCCGAGGTCTAAGGAATAATTGTTGGCATAGGGATAATGCTTTTCTACCTGCGTTGCAATTATGTCTAAAGTTGTTGTGGTTTTCAATTCTACAGGGTCTTGAGTTTTGTATTTTGAAAAATCGGGATATTGGGTTTCTCCGCCAGAAAACAAAAAATATAAAATCATTTTCATAAAAATAAATGCATAAAATAACCCACTGATCGTGAATACCATTGCAAACCCCGAAGCATAAAATCCAAGAATACTGTGTAAGTCGTAGTTTTTCCTTCGCCAGCTTTTAATATTTTTCCACTTGAAAGAGATCCTCTGTTGAAGTGCTTTTTGGTTTTTAGGCCACCAAAGGATAATCCCGGAAATGAGCATGAACAAAAAAATTAATACCGGAATCCCCACGATATAAGTTCCCCATTCTGTTTTAAAAAGTAAACTCCAGTGGATGTTTTTACTATGGTGAAAAAATTCATTTTCTCGTCATGAACAGCCAGTATTTTCCCTGAAAATGGATTGATGTAAACACTTTTATAAATGGGGTATTCATCAAAATAATTCCATGCTTTCGGATTGTGTTCATAATAGTAGAATAAATATGATTTTTCTTTATTCAAAGGAATATCTACCCAGTGCAGCGGATACTTTTCCTTGTTGAAATCTGCAATTCTTTTCTCCAAAATTTTTATAGGCAATGTTTTTTTGTGGGCAATATCTTTTTCATGATGGTATATTTCATTTTTTCTGAGCTGGTTTTGAATTTCATCTTTAAAAACAAATAAAGCTCCCGTAATGCTTACAATGAAAATAATTGCGCCGATAATAAGGCCAAACCACAAGTGCAAGCGCGAAATCCATTTTTTAAATAGATTTTTCTTTTTAGATGGGTTGTATTTTTTATTCATATTTAAATTGCTGAATGTCGAATGTAAGGCATTCAGGTCTGTAGTTAAAATTTATAATTAACGGAAAGTCTGTAGTTTCTTGGTGCTTCCGCCTGATAGTAAAAATAGTTGAGATACGGTGAGCCACTGTATATATAGGTATTCATAAGGTTGAAAACATTTAGAACGATTTTCACTTTTTTGTTACCCCAGAAGACGCCGGCATCCCATTTTTTGTAATCGTCCATTTTTTTTACATTGCTATCGTTATTCCAGTTCCATGAGGTTCTATCCCCCTGAAAACTAAAGCCAAGAGAAGCTCCGAGACCTTTTGCCAT
>JAGLBA010000270.1 GCA_018260475.1 Chryseobacterium sp.
AGAGTGAGTGAGGGGTATTGCAAAAGAGGGAGTTTTAAAGAGAGAGAGAGAGAAAGATAGAGAGTGACAGCAAAATATTGCAAAAAGGAGAGTTTTAGAGAGAGAAAACATTGTCAGGAAAAAATTTGATTAAAAAAATTTTTCAATTACATTTAAAACTTGCAGAAAAGAATAATGTTTCTCGAATAAGTTTTTTTTTCTTAACTGTTACGATAGCGTTACTGCGGCAGTGAAAAAAAATTATCATTTAAATTCACCAAATGTAGCTTTCGAAATCAAATTTAATTTATTTCTTTTTTTTTCACTTCTTAAATTTAATTTTTTTTCTCTTTCGTGAGGCACGTACTACAACTGAACTAATAACAGTGTTATTTAAAATTATATTTTCGTCTAAATAAAAGAGCTGCCATGCGATATTACATTAAAATTTTTTTAAATAGTAATTTGTTTATGTGTAAAAATGTACATATTACGAGGGTTTAAATTACAACGCCTTCGGCATTTCTTCATGTCGGTATTGCAAAATCATTCAAATTTAATTCTTAAATGTGGAAGAATGATTGA
>JAGLBA010000271.1 GCA_018260475.1 Chryseobacterium sp.
TAATTTATTATTGCGTACATAAATCAAAAGGGCCAGCCTCGTAATCGGTCAATTACTTTCAATTAAACGCAAAGCATTCAATGAGCCTAAAGTTTGATTTAAATTTCTTTTCTTTTCCACCTCAAGAAAAAAAATTAAAAAACAAAGATTTTAAAAAAACAAAAATTAAAAAACAATAGATTTTCTGAAGATACAAAACATTAATGAAAATTAATTTTTTCAAATCCGGTTTTATCCTCATAAAAACTTTATTGAAAAATAATTATTTTTGTTTTGGGGTACCGAATGAAAGAAAAAATTAAATAAATAAATCAACAACGGAAATTTGCATCGATGATTTCCGGTTTGGAAATAAAAAGATCTAAAATGGCGTCCACCGGCAAGAAGACCCCACCGAAGAAGGCTCTCGGTCCGAGGTAAAAATTTTCCTTTAAATTATCAATAAAATTTTGAACTCGATGATTTATAATTAAATAAACAAAATGGGATATTCTTTCTGGAGGAAAGTGCGGTAAAGTACCGCAGCCGTCTCCCCAACAATTTCTAACATTTTTTTTTTGCGTT
>JAGLBA010000272.1 GCA_018260475.1 Chryseobacterium sp.
AAAAAAAAAATTGAAGATTGAAAAAATTGTAAAAGAGTGAGAAAAGTCTTTTCTCATTTTTAAAAACCAGGGCCAGAAAATCTAAAAAAAAATTTAATAAATTAAATGAAATAATTTTTTTTAAATTGATTTAATATAATTTTTATTGCCTCTCAGAGATGATTCTCAAGATCAATAATTTCCAATTATAAAAGGCATCTCTCAGTCATTATTAGCTGCTTTTAGATCAATACAACCGGAAACGTAACTAAAAAAATTGAAACCAGTAAATGGCTGAAATAAAACTGAGTTTTTATTTATTTATTTTTTAAAAATCAAAATCAGGTCAAAAATCCAAGCTGCAATGCAACGACTTAGTCAATTAACTAATTAACATTAATTTTAACTAAGTTATTAACTTTATTATTAATGAATCAATTAATAGTTAATAATAATTAATTGACATTTTTATTACTCTTGCCGTGGGAATCAACCTGTACGACAAAAGCAAACCCTTTCGACGCCGCGATAATAATCTGTGAGTTGGAGAATCCATTGAAAAAAATTAATCAATAAATTAATCG
>JAGLBA010000273.1:0-272 GCA_018260475.1 Chryseobacterium sp.
GGTTCTTTCAAATTAATTCGTGTCAAATTATGTTTAATAACAAAAAGAGAAAAGGAAAGAAGCAACATTCGTTTATTTGATTTTTTTTTTCTAATGTGACTTTCAAGATAATTTTGCGCGTTAAAAAATAAAAAATAAAAAAATAAAAAATAAAATTTATTATTATTCGCCGGCAGTTATTCACTTTGCAAAATCGATAAAAATGCTGAGAATGTTGGTGCATTTAATTGGAGCCTTGCAGTTTTCCTATAGCGTCTATTACGACTATAATT
>JAGLBA010000273.1:282-562 GCA_018260475.1 Chryseobacterium sp.
AACGGTTCCAGATTCGGTGGGAAATTCATATTTCTGACGTTTTGGAATGCGGTAAGACCGATTTTGCGATTCACAACAATAGTCTCTTCCACTATTGAATTTCTCTCCTGCTTGCGTTTGTCTTCACCCCCCAAAAAAAATAAAAAAAAAAAAAAAAATTATCATTTCTCATTTTCTTTTCTGAAGTGCCTTATCTTTAATATGGCCTCTTGGTTTCTCTCTCCCCCCGCGGTGCCCGACGAGGCCTTGAAAAGAATTAATTTTATCAATCTGTTAAAAA
>JAGLBA010000274.1 GCA_018260475.1 Chryseobacterium sp.
TCATCAGTCGAATTCGCTTGGACCGTGACGACGGATTCTTTTTTTTTATCCGAAACAGTTATCGCCACGAATTTTGGCTTTTTTTTCTTTTTTCTTTTTTAATTGTTTCCTTCAAAAACTCCAACCAGAAAAAGGCTTAAAGGCAAAAGTTATTACAGGAAACGAAATCCTAATCTCGAGTGACCGTTACGAATTCCTTTGACCCTCGGCGAAAAGAAAAAGAAGAAAGAAATAATAATAATAGACGAGGAGTCGGCCGGTTTCCATTTGATGATCTTCTTCAAATTTTAAAGCCGAAAAAATCAATTTTGTTGTTGTTGTTGTTATTGTTATTGTTGAATTCTCCGTTTAAATGTCTTTTTCACGTTCTAAATGGAATCGCACTCGAAACTAGGTCGCATAGATTTGTCCTCGTTATTTTAATTTAAAATTTGACACCTTTTCTTCTTTCTCTTCTTCTTTCCTTAACTGACTCGATATAATTCGAAATGGCAGTCAAAACCGACCGATCGCGGGTTATTGCAATCTTTGGCCTTGAAGATTCGTTCTGGATTTACAATTT
>JAGLBA010000275.1 GCA_018260475.1 Chryseobacterium sp.
TCTCTCCGTTTTTCTCTTTGTCATCATCTCTATTTCTTTCCCTCTCATTTAAACTCTTTTTCAATATTTCTCTTTCTCTTTGTTTCTTTCTTTTTCTCTTTATTTATTTTTTTCTCACTCTCTTTTTCATTTTCTTTCTTTATTTCTTTTTTTTCTTTTTCTGTTCGTTTCTCTCTTTGTCTTTCTCTCTATTTATTTCCTTTTCTCTCTCTTACACACATACACACTCTCTCTCTCTCTCTCTCTATATTGTCTCTTGTCCTCTGGAGACTGTCTCTCTCTACCTCTATACCAATCTTTCTTCTCTTCATTTTTCTCTTTGTTTTCCTCTTTATTTCTTTCTCTCTCATTTAAACTCTTTTTCAATATTTCTCTTTCTCTTTGTTTTTTTTCATTATTTATTTTTTTCTCTCTCTCTTTTTTTCATTTTCTTTCTTTATTTCTTTTTCTCTCTCTCTCTCTCTCTCTTTGTTTCTCTCTTTGTCTCTCTCTGTCTCTTTTTCTTTCTCTACCTCTTTCACACACACACACTCTCTCTCTCTCTATCTTTCTTTCTCTATC
>JAGLBA010000276.1:0-271 GCA_018260475.1 Chryseobacterium sp.
ATAGCATAAAGATGTAGGAATACTGGGTCTGGAGAAAATTGTCGAAGTCATGTGATCCAGGAGATGGGCGAAACGAATACAAAAGAAAACACACGCATACCCTGATGTAATCCTGCATGTAATGCATGTAAAAATAAAAAATAAAAAATAAAATTAATCAGCCATCATTTTTCAAATTCCTCAATCCGTTATTGGAAGTTTTGAAAACCCCGATTTTCTTTTCTGTCCATTTCCTAGAAGGAAAATGTTTTGGGCACCCCTTAAAGAAAAT
>JAGLBA010000276.1:281-560 GCA_018260475.1 Chryseobacterium sp.
GCCCTCTTTTACGACCCTTAAATGGGGGAGCAGGGCGAATGGGAGGGGGGGATGAAGGCGATGAGAAAATAAAATTCCGAATTAAAAATTTTCAAAGTTTTCATTGCGGCGACCTCAATTAAAAAATAAAAAAATAAAAAATAAAAAAAAACATTTTCGATTTCGTTGAGGGGGTGGAAGGTGAAAAAAAATTCAAAATTGAGTTTTTCATCTCTTTCTGCCCCGTCCCCCCCCCCAAAAAAAAATTCCAGCCGGAAAATTTTTCCAGAAATTCTTTTT
>JAGLBA010000277.1 GCA_018260475.1 Chryseobacterium sp.
ACACAAAAAAAAATAAAAAATAAAATTGATGGTGGCAAACATTTCGAACGGGGTCAAAACCATTCATTATCAATATCGAATTCGTGTTTTGAGAAATTGAGTTTTTCGACTTTATCGTTTTACCATCAATTTTATTTTTTATTTTTTTTTGTGTTCGTTTCGGCCGTCTGAGGACCACGTGATTCCGACAATTTTCTCCTGACCCAGAATATTCCTTCATCTTTGTGCTATGTTGTAGCTTTCGTTCTTCTGCCCACTTTACAACTGTCTGTTTTGATTTGTCTGTGAAACAAGAATTTCTGTTTTCTCATCTTTAAAGTTTCTCTCTTTAAATCTTCTTGGTTTATTCCCAGTTCTCGGGCATCTTTCTCAATTTCAAAGAACCAAGCCCATCTGGTTTTCTTTTGAAGTAGGAAGACAAAGATCTTATTTTATTTTAAATAAAATTTTTTAATTTTTCAATGTCGGAAAAAAGAAGTTGGAATCGATTTTTTTCTCTTCTCTTTTAATTCCTCCAATTGGGTTTTATTCAGTGATAATCATCGGGGGGGGGGGGA
>JAGLBA010000278.1 GCA_018260475.1 Chryseobacterium sp.
TTCATTATTTAAATATAAAATTGATGCAAATTTTTTTAGTGCCTTCTGCTTGTTTACGCCCGCTTCTTCGACATTACAGCGAAAACCTAGAAACTAAAAAAAAAAAAAAAAAAAAATCCCGGCACGCACGTTTTATTTCTTCTTCAACTACAATTATTACTTTTAATACCTTTTACATTACCTTTAAACATTAATACCCCATTATAAAAAATACCTTATTTAAAAATATTTAGGCAGGAACGTTTTATTTCTTCTTCAACCACAATTATTACTTTTAGTACCTTATACATTACCTTTAAACATTAATAAAAAATATTATTATTTTTTTATAAAAATTATATTAAACACTTTATTTAAATTAAAAATTATATAAACCCCATTATAAAAAACACCTTATATAAAAATATTTAGGCAGGAACGTTTTATTTCTTCTTCAATTACAATTATTACTTTAACTACTTGCAGTATTAAAATACTACCTTTAAATATTAATACCTTAACATTTTTCCAATTTCAACCGTAGAAGATGAACATTTTTAACGGATGAAAATCTCATTT
>JAGLBA010000279.1 GCA_018260475.1 Chryseobacterium sp.
ATATTATAAATATTCTTAAAAATTCAAAATTTAAGAATATTTCTTAAATACCGTAATTTTTTTTCATATTTAAATTAATTAATTTTCTAATTTTGTTACAAATAAAGATAACAAAAAGTTTTATATTCATAATTTATGAAAAATGTAGCCAATTAATATAATAGAACACTACAGCGTTGTTGTTGAAAAATTCAATGATTCTCATGATTTTGAGGACTTTGTTATACTTGGAATTGTGGAAACAGGCGAAGAAGTTTTCAGGGGTCATTCCTGCTTAAGCATTACTAGGCTCTTTTTAAGAAGTAGAACTTGACTCTAAAGACAAAAAAATAAATAAATTTAATTTAATAATCAATGAAAAAAGGCGATCTTCGAATTTGCGATTCAATCAACACCAATTGAAAAAAATAATAAATATGAAAAAAATTTTAATTAGAAAACAAGAAGTGACATCGAGGGGTGCCAGCAGACTCAGCAAGTTTTTTATTTTATTATTTGTCTTTCAAACTTTTTCAATTTTTTTTACTTTATTTTTTTGTTTTAATCAAAATTGTTCAGA
>JAGLBA010000027.1 GCA_018260475.1 Chryseobacterium sp.
AATAACTCTGCGAACATTAGCGCGGGATCTTCTCGCTCAGGTGTTATTATGTCTTTGGCAGAAACTGAGTTTCTACTTGCGGAAGCTGCCCTAAGATATCCTAGTGTTGTTTCTAATGCGCAAGCTCACTTCGAAGCTGGTATTACTGCTTCTTTCAACTATCTTGGTGCAACTGGTGCTGCTGCATACATTGCAGAGGCTAATAAAAGACCAGGTCTTGGATGGACAGGAACTACTGAACAGAAAATTGAAGCGATCATGACTCAGGCTTGGATTGCAAATACAAGTATTAATCCAACGGAATCCTTCATTAATTATAACAGAACAGGTTATCCTTATACACCGATGCCGACTACAACTTCGAAAACAAATAAACCTTTAAGATTGGTTTATCCTTTGTCTGAATATGTAGCTAACTCTGCAAATGTACCGAATGTAACCAGTGCAGATGTATTTGTGAAAAATCAATACACGCCATTCTGGAATCAATAATCTTTAATTTGATTTTCAAAACCGCTCCCTTTACCGGAGCGGTTTTTTTATTTCCGTATATTTGTTTTTTAAAATAAGAGCATGAACATTAAAGATACAATTCAGCAGAAAATAAAGGAGATTGTTGCGTCAAATTATCAAATCACAGATGTAGTTCCGGAAGTTCAGGATAACAAATCTGGCTTCGATGGCGATTTCACAGTTGTAATTTTTCCATTGGTAAAGGCTTTGAAAAAAAGCCCCGATGACCTCGGTATGGAAATAGGTACCGCTTTACAAACACAGTCCGATGCTATAGAGAGTTTCAATGTGGTAAAAGGTTTTCTAAATCTTAAAATAAAAGATCAGTTTTTTATTGACAATTTCAACTTCCTTCAGAAGGATATAGATAATGTAGAGAAGAAAAATCAAACGGTGATGGTGGAGTACTCCTCCCCAAATACCAACAAGCCACTACATTTGGGTCACATCCGAAACAATCTATTGGGCTTTTCGGTAGCAAACATTCTAAAGGAAGACGGATATGATGTTATCAAAACCCAAATCATCAATGATCGTGGTATCCACATATGCAAATCCATGTTGGCGTGGCAAAATTCTGGGAAAAATGAAACACCAGAAACTACGCAGCTGAAAGGTGACAAACTGGTTGGGAATTATTATGTTGAGTTCGACAAAATTTACAAAAAAGAAATCACCGAGCAAGTTGCAAATGGAATAGATGAAGAGGTTGCCAAAAAGCAAGCACCGTCCATAAAATCAGCTCAAGAAATGCTCCTAAAGTGGGAGAAAGGAGATGAGAAGACGCGCCAACTTTGGGAAATGATGAACGGTTGGGTGTACGCCGGTTTTGCGCAAACCTACAGTCGCCTCGGGGTGGATTTCGACCAAGTACAATATGAAAGCAACACCTATCTCCTTGGGAAAGATTTAATCCAGCAAGGATTGTTAAAAGGTGTATTGTATCAAAAAGAAGATGGCTCGGTGTGGTGCGACCTTACTGATGAGGGCTTGGATCACAAATTGCTACTTCGTGGCGATGGCACTTCGGTTTACATCACCCAAGATCTGGGAACTGCTGTGCAGCGTTTTAAGGAAAATGACATTCAAAAGCTAATATATACCGTTGGTAATGAGCAAGATTATCATTTTGAAGTATTGTTCAAAATTTTGAAAAAGTTGGGATTCGCGTGGGCAGATCAGTTGTACCATTTGTCCTATGGGATGGTGGAATTACCCGAGGGTAAGATGAAATCTCGCGAAGGCACGGTTGTAGATGCCGATGATTTGATGCAGGAAATGTACCTCACCGCAAAGGAAAAAGCGGAGGAAATGGGCAAGATGGATCAGTTATCGGAAGAGGAGAAAGAAAGTTCTTACGAAAAAATAGGGATCGGTGCTTTGAAATATTTCATGCTGAAAGTAGATCCGAAGAAGAAAATGCTTTTCAATCCGGCAGAAAGTATTGATTTCAATGGAAATACTGGGCCTTTCATCCAATACGCCTACGCAAGAATTCAGTCGTTGTTGTCCAGAGCCAATTATTCTCATAAAGAATTCTCGAAAGAAATCAAAATCAACGAGTTTGAAAAGGAATTGATAGCAACTTTGGCAAATTACAAGGAGACCGTTGCGCGCGCCTCAGAAGGGCTTAGCCCGGCGTTGGTGGCCAATTATGTTTATGATTTGGTAAAAAATTACAATTCTTTTTATCAGAACAATCCTATTAATATTCTAGAGGATCAAGAGGTTAAACAATTTCGTTTGGAACTATCTGCCCACTCGGCGAATATCATTAAAAAATGCCTTATGTTGTTGGGCATCAGTACGGTGGAACGGATGTAATTTAAAGTGCGCTGCAAATTTTGCGGCGCATTTTTTTAAGGTAAGTATGACTTTGATGTTTTAATTCATACTTCATATATTAACCATCTTTAACCTTAAATCTTCTTTATTCTGAAGCAAATTTTGTAAATTTGTAATGATAAATTTTAAGATGAAAGAAAGTGCGGTGAAAACAATTGGCGTATTTACATCCGGAGGAGATGCCCCGGGGATGAATGCCGCCCTGAGAGCGGTGGTAAGAACCGCAAGTTATTATAATCTAACCTGTTACGGAATTCGTGAGGGCTATAATGGTCTTATTCACGATGATTTCATCAAAATGGGACCTCGTTCGGTGAAAAACATCATCAACCAAGGGGGAACCATCTTAAGATCTGCACGCTCTTTAGAGTTTAAAACTCCGGAAGGCCGCAAAACCGCCTATGACAATTGCGTGAAACACGGGATAGATGCGCTTGTTTGCATCGGTGGCGATGGTACTTTCACAGGAGCAAAAATTTTCAACGAAGAATTTGGAATCAAAGTAATCGGCGTACCCGGCACTATTGATAATGATATTTTTGGAACCGATAACACTATCGGCTACGATACCGCACTGAATACGGCTATGGAAGCCATCGATAAAATTCGTGATACCGCAACCTCGCACAACCGTGTATTTTTCGTAGAAGTGATGGGGCGCGACGCAGGATTCATCGCTTTGAACAGTGGAATCGCCACGGGAGCCGTAGAAATCCTAATTCCGGAGCGCAAAGATTCTTTGGAAGATTTGTTTGGCGCGTTTATCAAGGCGCAAAACGCTGGGAAAACTTCGAGTGTCGTAGTTGTTGCAGAAGGCGAAAAATTGGGCAATATATACGATATTTCCAAAGCAACCAAAGAAAAATTCCCGGATTACGACATCCGCGTTACGGTTTTGGGGCATATTCAGCGTGGCGGATCGCCAAGTTGTGCAGACCGCGTTTTGGCAAGCCGCCTAGGCTATGGCGCCGTGGTAGGTCTTATGGAAGGCCAAAACAAAGTAATGGCAGGACTTCAAAGTAATCAATTGATTTATACGCCTATAGAGGAGGCCATTAAAAAACACAATGAAATAGACCAAGATTTGCTGAAAATCTCAGAAATTTTGGCGATTTAATATAATTTAGTATTCAATAATTTTAATTTTTAATAAACAATTATTATGTCAACAATCAAAGTAGGAATCAACGGATTCGGGAGAATCGGGAAATTGGTTTTCAATGCAATGGTTCAGCGCGAGAACATCGAAATCGTGGGGATCAATGACCTTATCAACGCAGAATATATGGCTTATGTCCTGAAATACGACTCGGTTCACGGCAAATTCAACGGTGAAATTTCCGTAGAAGGGAACGATCTTGTGGTAAACGGAAAAAGAATCCGTGTAACAGCTGAAAAAGACCCTAACAACTTGAAATGGAACGAGGTAGGTGCTGATTATATCGTAGAATCTACCGGCCTTTTCCTTTCTAAAGACACTGCAAGCGCCCACCTAAACGCTGGTGCGAAAAAAGTTGTGCTTTCCGCTCCTTCCAAGGACGATACGCCGATGTTCGTAATGGGTGTTAACCACAAAGAATTGACCGACGATATCAAAATTCTTTCTAACGCATCTTGTACCACCAACTGCCTTGCGCCGCTAGCAAAAGTAGTTCACGACAATTTCGGTATTGTAGAAGGTTTGATGACTACTGTACACGCTACCACTGCAACGCAAAGAACAGTAGATGGCCCATCCATGAAGGATTGGAGAGGCGGTCGTTCCGCAATGATCAATATTATCCCGTCTTCCACAGGTGCTGCAAAAGCAGTAGGAAAAGTAATTCCAGAACTTAACGGGAAACTGACAGGAATGTCCTTCCGAGTACCTACTGCCGATGTTTCCGTGGTGGATTTGACAGTAAGAATAGAGAAAGCAACTACCTACGACGAGATTTGTGCAGCCATGAAAGCAGCCTCTGAAGGCGAACTGAAAGGCATTATGGGTTACACAGAAGACCAAGTGGTTTCGCAGGATTTCGTTGGCGACAAGCGTACTTCCATCTTCGACAAAGGCGCAGGCATCATGCTTTCCCCGAACTTCGTGAAACTTGTTTCTTGGTATGACAACGAAACCGGTTACTCCAACAAGTTAGCAGACATGCTGGTTCACGCCGCTTCTTTGTAGTTTGTGAACTATCGATAATAGAAAACCTTCCGGAAACGGGAGGTTTTTTTATGCCCCAATCTTAATTTTTTAGAAAACGAAAAGTTTTAAAAGTGTGATTTACCGATTATTTTTTTTGGCGATCCCTCCGGGCCGGGCTGTCCGCTCATACTCCTCGTTTAGGCTGGCTTTCAGGCGCGGGCAAAGCCCGCGCCTGAAAGCCAGCCTCACTGCGGGGTAACCGCTTCCATCCCTATCGCACGCACGCACCAAAGTACCTGTAAAAATTAAAAAATCTGCGAGAAACTCTGACCACAAAAGTTTTTACAATGATTTCATTATATATCTAAAATAAAAGGAGTGACTTTGCTTTAATTAAAAAGAAAGTTAAATTTAATATAACTTTGTTTATCATTGCGATTACAAAAATCAGGTATTATATCAATGTCCACCATAGCAGCCACCGGATTTTGCAATTAATCTGGCAATAAAATTGAAGCACTCACGAAAAAATACACGAATGACCCCTCATAATTTAACCCCAAGATATAAAGACGCCCCGCATTTCAAAAATTACTGGGAACACGGCAACGGAAAAGCCCTCATAGAATGGAGTGGCGCCCAGGTTAGTCTGGAAAATTTTGAACAATTCGTACCTTATTATTACCAAAAAGATGAATTTGGTGACGCCGTCTTGCAAGATATTTATCTCACAAAATCATACAAAGACGCCACCGCTCAAATGCAAGGATGGATTCGAAATGGCATATCGGAAGACGCTCCGGAATCTGCAAAAAAACTCTTCGCCGAGCTAGAAACAGTTCCCGATTGGGTAGATAAAAATTTAATCAACCGCGGTGCAGAATTTTGCGCATTCTCAGGCGCAGATGCCCTTATTGCCCTTCGTGATTACAGCCTTATGACCGGCTACGATTACGCCTACTTGAGCAAGCCACTCGCCGCCACAGGAGCATTGAAAAAAGGAGCGGTAAAACGCCTTGGCGAAACGCTGGATTTCTGGGTAAATGTAACCCGTCCGAATGCCTTGGATGTCCACGCCAAAGGGTATGAATACGCCATAAAAACCCGGATGATTCATTGCTACGCACGCCATTCCATCACGAAACATGTCCCGGATTGGGACGCCGCCACTTGGGGAACGCCGATTAATCTCTGGGATATGATGGCGACCAATGTAGGCTTTAGCTTGATGTTTATGGACGGTCTTCGCAAATTGGGCATCCAGATTTCGGATCAGGATCTGCGCTGCGTCCTGCACCTTTGGAAATATGTTTCCTACCTGCTGGGCATTCCAGTAGATCTCCTTAGTGATAATCCTAAAAAAATGGTAGAACACTTTTATGTGTGGACTTCCGTACAGCCGCCGGCCGATGAAGCATCCAAAAACTTGGCGTGTGCGCTACTGGATGAATCACTGGATAATCCTTCATTAAAGTTAAAGACCTCCCGCCGTGCGTTGCGTTATCTGCATCTTTCCGCGTCTATTTTCCTGTTGGATAGGGAAGTGGCAAAACGCTTGGAAATTCCCGAACCGATGGCTGCGCAATGGTTCCCAAAATCCCGTGTGATTACCAATAAAGCGATTGATAAACTGATTGAAAGAAAACTCATCAACAGAAAAAACATCGTGAAAAGTGGTCATACGCTGCAAATGAAAGTGCTGGACGATTACAATAAAGTCACAGAAAACTCGAACTTCCACTAATTTTTAATAAAGCCACTGGTAACTTTGGCTTTATTTAACCACGGACAACAGAAAAATTCACTATGGCGCAAAACCCGTGACTGTTGTCTTAGAGTGAGATGTCTTTGCGTTCTTAAAAATGAATAAAAAAATGCTATTTGAATATAAATCTTTGCGAACTTTGCGTTTAAAACTTACCACGAAGAAAACAAGAACTTTATCAGATATTTGCGTTTAGCAGGTTTTTAACCAACCAAAATCCCAAAATATTTCCTTATTTTTGTTTAAATTTAAAACTTAATGGCAACATCAGAAGATAAAAAAAAAGCACTCGCATTGGTGCTAGAAAAATTAGATAAAACCTACGGAAAAGGCACGGTAATGTCCTTGGGCGACGCCTCTATAGATGAGTCTATTGAGGTAATTCCTTCAGGATCTTTAGGTCTGGACATCGCTCTCGGCGTGGGCGGCTACCCGAAAGGCCGTGTCATCGAAATCTACGGGCCGGAATCTTCCGGTAAAACCACTCTCACGCTGCACGCCATCGCGGAGGCACAAAAACAGGGCGGTATCGCAGCGTTTATAGATGCAGAACACGCTTTCGACAGACATTACGCGTCCAAACTGGGCATTAATCTGGATGATCTAATTATTTCTCAGCCGGACAATGGTGAGCAGGCATTGGAAATTGCCGACAACCTAATCCGCTCCGGCGCTATCGACATTGTAGTGATCGACTCCGTAGCAGCACTGACACCCAAAGCGGAAATCGAAGGTGAGATGGGCGATTCTAAAATGGGTCTTCATGCGAGGCTTATGTCGCAGGCACTCAGGAAATTGACGGGTTCTATCTCCCGTACCAAGTGTACCGTCATTTTCATCAACCAACTTCGTGAAAAAATCGGCGTGATGTTCGGAAATCCCGAAACCACAACCGGTGGTAACGCACTGAAATTCTACGCTTCCGTTAGAATTGACATCCGTAAGGCGAGCGCACCCATCAAGAATGGCGACGAAGCCGTGGGAAGCCGTGTGAAAGTAAAAATCGTGAAAAACAAAGTGGCGCCACCGTTCAAAATGGCGGAATTCGACATTATGTACGGCGAAGGTATTTCTAAGGCCGGAGAGATACTAGACACGGGGGTAGATTTGGGAATCGTGAAGAAGAGCGGCTCTTGGTTTTCCTACGAAGACACGAAACTCGGCCAAGGGCGCGACGCGGTGAAGGATGTCCTACGTGACAACCCGGAACTCGCTGAAGAGCTTGAAGCCAAAGTTAAACAACACATAGCTCAGAAATAATAAAATTCTATTAATTTGAAGCAATTCAATAAGCCGATTTTTGTATCTTAATCACTATCAAATGAAACTGTTATGAAGGCAAAATATTTGAGTCTATTCTTATCCATTTTTAGTTGCTTCGCATTTTCGCAAAAACTGAAAACCGTAGCCTATAAAGACGGCAATCAGAAGCTCAACGGCATGGCGACCATTACTTCAGCTAAAAATAAACCGGGAGTGCTTATTCTACCGGCTTGGAAAGGCATCGACAATGAAGCCAAAACTTCAGCTACAGAATTTGCTAAATTGGGTTACAATGTATTTATTGCCGATATCTACGGGGATGGTAATATTCCGGCGGACAATGCAGCGGCTGCAAAAATATCCGGATATTATAAAACCAACTATGCGGAATATCAAAAACGTATTTCGCTCGCACTTCAGCAACTTCAAAAAAACGGAGCCGATCCTAATCGAATTGCCGTCATTGGGTATTGTTTTGGCGGAACCGGTGCTCTTGAAGCTATGCGCGGTAATTTATCGGTTAAAGCAATCGCCAGCATTCATGGTGGTTTAGCGAAAGATTCCACACGTGCCAGCGGTCCTATTTCCCAAATAGTGCTTATTGAACATCCTGCAGAAGATCAAACTATAACACAAGAAGACCTTACAAATCTTCAGAATGAACTAACAGCCGGAAAAGCCGACTGGCAACTAATCACTTACGCTAACAGTGGCCATACCTTTACTAATCCGGAATCGCCGGAATATAATGCCGTAATGGCGAAACGAGCCTGGAAACACCTTGTTATGTTTTTAAATGAAGTTTTGCAGTAATTTCATTTATTGTTCTCCAATAGGATTCCAGAATAAGTTTTTTTTAATGCTTTATTCTGGGGATTTGGATGCCTATCGTGTTTAATTCGATTATGTTGCACACTAGCCAGAGGATCGCGCGAGCAGAGGAGAGTTGAAAATAAAATAAAGGAACAAATCCTGAAAAACAAATCTTAATTTCGCATTAAGATTAGAATATGAACCCCCTCTTGAAGAGCTTTTACGAGTTTTTTTTCTTATTTAAATATAACATTTTAGGGCTTGCTTGGTATCGATTTTGATTCAATTTTAACCTACTACACTAATTGTTAAATATTAAAAAATTTTTTATTATGAAAGGATTTAAAACAAACATCGAGAATGAAACTCTGAATAACGAGAATTTCCGAAAAGTACTATACACTGGAAAGCATGCTCAGCTTGTGCTGATGAGCATCGCTCCGGGAAGCGAAATTGGATTGGAAACGCACAACGAGAACGACCAATTCTTGCGTTTTGAAGGCGGTAAAGGTCATGTGATAATTGATGATGCGAAATATGAAGTGGAGGACGGTGATTGCGTAATTGTGCCGGCCGGCGCTAAACATAATGTGATGAATGCATCTGACAGCGAGTCACTTAAACTCTACACATTGTACTCTCCACCACACCACAAAGACGGGATCGTGAGAAGCACCAAAGAGGAAGCCGAAGCTAATGAAGAAGATTTTGACGGAAAAACAACGGAATAATTTGAGGAATACCCAGTCCCAAAGCAGATAGAAATTCTATCTGCTTTTTTTATAAGTTTAGAAGAACGCGTTTATATTCTGCCATCGGATCCCAAAAAAATTTGCGGAAGTTTTTGATTTTAGAATTTTCCACCATCACGCCTTCTTTTTTAGCCTTTCCTGAAATTCCGAAACGAAAAGTTTGCCGCTCGCGCCTATCACGCGATGCGCTGGATTTTTCGGGCCGCCGCCCATCGCCTCGCACACATGCCGGGAATGGTTCGGGTAGCCCCGCCGCTAGTAAGAATGTATCGTTCGAATACAAACTTCGATAAATTTATAATAAAAATCATTGGCGCGAGCAAGATGCTCGCCCAGCGTGGGAAACTGCTAAATCCGTTAAGTTTGCCTTTTATGAACCGGCGTGTTTGCCTAGAATAGAAGATAATCTATATCTATGGCTATTATTGACACCTCATTAAAATTAGAACCTTGTGAAAAAAAAGTTTTTTACTACCACAATTACTAAAAAAGTGGAAGCCAAAAACTTTTGGGCTTAATACAACAAATTAGAATATTGCTTTCATTTACCCCCCGCGTACAGAGGTACAATGTTAGCAAATCTATTTTATTAGCGTTCTAATCTGAAATAGATTTTACCATCACTATAATTCATTAAAGTTAGAACTTGTGTGGAATTACTGGTTCCTATTTCTATTACATATCTTTTATTATTAAATTCCAACAAATCACTTTTAGGTTCAGATATATTATCGTTAAAATAATTTTTTTTTGAAATTGTATAAAGGTACTCTCCAGCATTATCAAGAAACGTATTGGACTCAATTAGCACTTTAGTTTTACTAAATACAAATGAAGAATTGTTGTTCTGAACGTTTGTCCAGCTTCCATTCTTTAATTGTCTTGTTGAAACCAGTTCCCATTTTCCCAAAATTTGGTTATTAATATTACGTTCTTCATCTCTATCACAAGAAACCAAAAGCAATAACGCAAAAAAAATAATTAATTTTATTTTCATAATTTTTTATTAGAGGTTCAATTTTAATATTTTTGCTAACAGTAAAAGGATGTGCAAAGGACAGGCCATTTTCAACAGATAGTTTAATTCCCACCAACCAAAGCAAATGCCTTTTTGTTGAAAAAATATTAGTTGAAAAGCATTTGCGAATGAAAGTTTGAAAAAGGGGCGGATAAAATAGATAAGAAAAAAACCACCTTTGCTGGTGGTTTTGTTATGATTATAGACTTTGAAAAAGTTGATTAAGAATTTTCCAAAATGTAGGAGAACATCAGTGGTGCGCAGATGGTGGCATCACTTTCCACGATGAATTTCGGGGTGGTGATGTCAAGTTTTCCCCATGTGATTTTCTCGTTCGGTACGGCACCGGAATACGATCCGTATGAGGTGGTGGAATCGGAGATCTGGCAGAAGTAAGACCAGAATGGGATGTCTGTCATTTCCATATCCTGATACAGCATTGGCACCACGCAGATAGGGAAATCACCCGCGATACCGCCCCCGATTTGGAAGAAGCCAACGCCTTTTCCGCCGGAATTTTTAGGATACCAGTCTGCCAGATACATCATGTATTCTATTCCGGACTTCATGGTGGAGGCTTTTAGTTCCCCCTTTATGCAGTAGCTCGCAAAGATATTTCCCATGGTGGAATCTTCCCAACCTGGTACGACTATGGGTAGGTTTTTCTCTGCCGCGGCAAGCATCCAAGAGTTTTCCTTCGGGATTTCGTAATACTGCTCCAGGACGCCAGAAAGCAACATTTTGTACATATATTCGTGCGGGAAATAGCGCTCGCCTTTGGCTTCGGCGTCTTTCCAGATTTCTACGATGTGTTTTTGCAATCTTCGGAAAGCTTCTTCTTCCGGGATGCAGGTATCGGTTACGCGGTTCAGTCCGCGCTCCAAAAGATCCCACTCGTCCTGTGGCGTAAGGTCGCGGTAGTGCGGCACTCGCTCGTAGTGGGAGTGTGCTACGAGGTTCATAAGGTCTTCCTCCAGATTGGCGCCGGTGCAGGAGATGATATCTACTTTGTCCTGGCGGATCATTTCTGCCAAAATCTTACCCATCTCTGCGGTGGACATGGCACCGGCCACGGTGATCATCATTTTTCCGCCATCTTTCAGGTGGGCTACATAGGCTTTGGACGCATCTACAAGTGCTGCAGCGTTGAAGTGCAGATAGTATTTTTCGATAAACTCGGTAATCGGTTTGCTCATATCTTTTCGTTTTAGCAAAGATAATTATTTTCGGGCAGTTGTGGAGGGATTGATAAGTGATGCGTTAACTTGTTTATTGCAGTAATACAAATGCAAAACACATAGACGCATAAACAGATATTCTTTTAAAAACGAAATTTCCTGTTTTCTTTTTTCTCGCCAAGAATTTTTTTAGCTTGGATGCGGCGTTCTTTCGAGCCTTTCGTGGGCTTGGTTTTGTGACGGGTTTTCGGGATGATGGTGGCTTGGTTTACCATTTCTAAAATCCGCTCTGTTGCAATTTTTTTGTTTTGAAGTTGCGTGCGGCTCTCGGAAACGGTGAGTTGTAAAAAGCCTTCGGAGTTAATTCGGTTTTTGAGTTTTGTGGAAATCAACTGTTTTTCGTAATCATTGAAAACCGTGCTCGATGCTACTTCCCACATCACGGTGACGGCGGTTTCTACCTTGTTCACATTTTGTCCGCCCGCGCCGCTGCTGCGGGAGGTTTTGTAGGTGAGTTCTTGGGAGAAATTTTTCATCGCAATGCAAACTTACGCAAATTATGCGCCAAGAGAAACAGCGAATCCTGCGCGCCCCGACCTGAGTGAAGCTCGTTTTGTGAGGAGGAACGACGAACAAAACAGCGGGAACGGAGGGCGGAAAAGGCGCCCAAATCATTATAATCTTCCAGAAAAAAAATTCTCGCTAAATTTTTATGATTAGGCAGATAAAGGACTAAATTCTAAATTGTTTAAAGCGCAGAGCAGGTTTTTCGACGAACTTCCAAGACAACCAACCCGCCAAAAATGCCAGCGGTATAGCCAAAAGTGAAATTGAAAGGACGCCTGGACTAAATAAGGCATACAACATCTGTTGGATCAGCCAGCCGTAAATATACACACCGTAGGATAGGTCGCCAAAGCGATCCCCCAACCCGCGAATCCCTGCAATGGAGCCGGTTCCGAAGAGAATGACGATGATGGGAAGGAAGGCATATTTGGTGAAATAAAACACCTGATAATGTAATGAAAGTAAGACCAAACACACCAAAATCATAATAAGAACATACCGAAAGCGGATGTTTTTCCATACGAAAAACGAAAGTACCGCCCCGCTGAGGAAAAAGCACGCCAAATCGTAGAAATAATAGCTGTACATATTCAGATGTGAAAACAATGGGCCGTTTAGCCAGTAATATTTGAACGAAGCAAGATACCAAGTGGCATAAAATGCCAGCAGCACAAGCGCGAGCCTAACTTTCGGTTTCCGAACGAAAAAGAGTAGGGCAAGCAATAGATAACAGGTGAACTCGTAGCATAGCGACCATAGCGGCGTATTAATTTCTTTGTTCGGGTGCGTGGCGAAAACGCCGGCGATGTAGATTTTGAACCAGTAAAGGGACAAGGCCTTTGCGGGAAAAAGCCAGTAGGTGCGCTGGCGAAATATACTGCCCCCGCCACTGTAAAAGAACGGTACCACGAGCATTACAACAATACACATCACGACTAATGCAGGGAAAATGCGAAGAAACCGTTTGCGAAGAAAATCAAAAATGCTTCGGCTGCGTTCTAGACTCTGGAAAATAAGGAAGCCGCTGACAATGAAAAAACCCTTCACGCCTAACGCACCAAGGTCTATTTGTCCGCCCGTGGCTGAAAGTAGTATTTCGGATTTGTAACTGCCTGTGACCCAATATGAATGCGACACCATCACGAAAACCGCAAAGAGCAGACGCATGAAATCGAAATTGTTTTGTCGGGACAAAGGCGGCATCAGGAGAGCAATTGCGTTAGAGCGCGGCGATCCACCTTGCCATTGGGCGTACGCGGGATTTGTTCCACAAAAATAATCTCTTTCGGGCGGTGGAAGGATTTTTCGTATTTGAGTTTTTGGAGCGAGTCCATTATATCCTCATCAATTTCGCCTTCTACCGCGAGGGTTAGTTTTTGCCCCAGTTTTTCATCCGGGATGCCGACAAAATATGCTTCGCGGGGAATGTGTTTTTTGATGAAGGCCTCTAGTATTTCGGGGAAAATCTTGGCGCCGCCGGAATTGATGACATTATCAGTTCGGCCCAGAAATCTGAACTCGTCCTCGGCGGTAATTTCCACCAAATCATTTGTTTGTATGGGCTCGGGAAGGAGTTGGGGAGCGAAAATGGTAAGGCAGCCGCGCTCGTCCGTACTGATCCGGATGCCAGCCAGTGTAGAAAAAGATTCCTGTGTAAACGGCCAAAGTTCTTTCAATGCGATGTGCGAAAGGGTTTCTGACATGCCGTAGGTTTCGTAAATGGTTGTTGATTGTTTTTCTCCCGGTTCCCAGTTCCCGTTTTCTGCTTCCCGCCTCTCCAATTCGGCAAAAATTTTCTCTTTCAAAGGCTCGGAAACTGCTGCGCCACCAATTATTAATTTTCGGATAAGATGAATTTTGGCTAAAGAATTTTCGACTTGCAAGGGCGTCATTGCACAAAAATCCATATTCTCGGAAAGGTCTTGGAGCGGATTAATAGATGGGTCGGAAACATGGAGTTTTAGTCCGGTTTCGGCGGCTCTTACAATCATCATTTTTCCTGAAATATATTCTACCGGGAGGCAGAGCAGGGCGCTATCACCTGTTTTTAAACCTAAGAAGTCAGAGGTCATCTTTGCGGAATGGCGCATTCGTATTTTTTCCACTTCGAAGATTTTAGGTGCTCCGGTGGAGCCTGAAGTCTGCACTTGTACGGTTTCTGAGTCAGAAAACCATTCTTGGAGAAAAGCGAAGGTCTTATTTTGAAAATCGGTTTTTGGTTGTAAATCGTTGATATTAAAATTTTTAAAATCTATCAGCATATTAGTCTCTCATTAGATGTGATAAAAATATAACTTTTCTTGGAAAAAAGTTTGATACTTTGGAAAATTGTTATAAATTTGCACTACTCAAAAAGACAGACCCATGGTGTAACGGTAGCACTTCGGTTTTTGGTACCGCCAGTCGGGGTTCGAATCCCTGTGGGTCTACA
>JAGLBA010000280.1 GCA_018260475.1 Chryseobacterium sp.
ACTTCTGAAAATTTTTCACTGATGAAATTTTTTCACTTCTGGAATTCTTTTCGCTTCTCGATTTTTTTTCCAACTTCTGGAATTTTTTTTTTTTTATTCACTTTTTCATTTTTTTTTCATTTCTGGAATTCTTTTCGCTTCTGCAAATTTTATTCAATTTTTTTTTCACTTTTTTAATTTTATTTTCACTGCCAGAAAATTTCTTTTCACTTTTTTCATTTTTTTTCATTTCTGAAATTCTTTTCGCTTCTGCAAATTTTTTTTTTCAATTTTTTTTTTCACTTTTTCACTTTTATTTTCACTTCCAGAATTTTTTTTTTCACTTTTGAAATTCTTTTCGCTTCTCGATTTTTTTTCCAACTTCTGGAATTTTTTTTATTCACTCTTTCATTTTTTTTTTTCATTTCTGGAATTCTTTTCGCTTCTGCAAATTTTTTTCAATTTTTTTTCACTTTTTTAATTTTATTTTCACTTCTGAAATTCTTTTCATGATTCTGAAAATTTTTTTCAAACTTTTTTCATTTCTGGAATTCTTTTGGCTTCTGCAAATTTTTCAAT
>JAGLBA010000281.1 GCA_018260475.1 Chryseobacterium sp.
CTATTAACTGGTTGCGTTAAATGAATCCATTTGAATAACCTTGCGGGTGAAAATTGTGCCTCGCGCACCGTCCGAGAATCATTTGCCAAAATGTTTCGGGAAGTGGTGGGGGGGCCAAAAATCAAACCGAATTCAAAATTTAAAAAAAACCAAAAAAACCCAAAATAAGGAAAAAAACAAAACTAAAATTGCACTAAAAACACGCGTCGAAATAAAGAGAAGAAAAAAAAACAAAATTTGACAATTTTCTAAACGATTCGAATTGATTGAGGCAAATGAATAACAAACAAACGCTGTCATCCGAAAGGCAGAAACCGAATGTTTTCTCCACAGTCAGCGTCGCAATTTTTTGAAAAAAAAATTATTTTTTCTTCTCGCCAAAAATTGTTCTTGTTTTAATTTCTAATTTTTCTGATATTAATTTCTTCCAGTCAAATTCTTCTTTCTCTCCACAAATTTCGAATCAAACTGTTTTTAATTTCTTTTATTCTTTCCTTTATAAATTTCTAATCTTCCTTTTTTTATAAATTTCTTCTACTCTTCTCTCCAAAAATTTCT
>JAGLBA010000282.1:0-278 GCA_018260475.1 Chryseobacterium sp.
CTCCCCTCCCGACCTTCCCCCCTTTCACCCAGAAACGCAGAAGACCCGATTCTCAAGACGATTTTGGACCCTCCGAGTCTCCCCGAATTTGCCGACGAACCTCTTTCGCTGATTTATTTTCATTCGTTTTTTATTTTTTATTTTTTTAAAGTTAATTTTCGGGGATTGAATTAATTTTAACGTTTAACGTTCGATTTTGAGATTTCATTGGTGACGTTGCTTTCGCAAAGTCGAAAAGGCCGAAAAAACGGATGATTTGAGATTTGAGTCCCCCACGT
>JAGLBA010000282.1:288-557 GCA_018260475.1 Chryseobacterium sp.
TTTTTTGTTTTGTAGGTTCGAGGTATTTTTTATATTGCTTTACACCGAATTTTTGAGATGGTTTTTCGAATCGCGAAATACGAAAACGGAATGGAATGTTGTCTCTGCCTTATTTATTTATTTATTTATTTATTTTTTATTTTTTTTCGATTCGAAGAAGTCTTCTGCTTGGGATTTCTCTCCTCCCGTCCGAATCACCTCCTGTCTTCAAGTGTGATTTTTTTTTTTTATTTTTTTTTTTCCCCAATGAATTCGATATCTCGGAAGGG
>JAGLBA010000283.1:0-265 GCA_018260475.1 Chryseobacterium sp.
CCTCCCATCGAGTGCGACGTTTGTCGTTGTCGGTTTCGGATTAAAAAAAAAAAAAAATTCAACTCAAACTCAAACAGTCTTAGGAATCGCTTGCCATTAAAACCGGAATTTTAAGAGAAATAAAAATAAAAAATAAAAGAACGGTTTTAAATAAATAAATGAATTAATAAACGAATAAATAAATAAATTATCTGAACGGAATGAGGAGTTTTGAGTGAAACAACAATTTTTAAATTCGCAATTACGTACGATTAAAAACCGAATC
>JAGLBA010000283.1:275-557 GCA_018260475.1 Chryseobacterium sp.
AAAAGTGCAAAGTGATTTTTTAGTTACATACAATAATATTATAATAATAATAACAATAACAATAATAATAATAATAATAATAATGTGTAACTTAAAAAAAAAGTGAAGTTTTGAATCCCGAATTCAAAAAAAATAAAAAATAAAAAATAAAATAATCGCACGATTCCGGCTTGACTCTATGGCCGGATTCCGTTCAATTTCGACACTTCTATGGTTTGGTTTGCTTTGAAATGTTTGTTTGTTTGTTTGTTTTGATTGAGGCTTTTAGTTCGAAGCTTTCGT
>JAGLBA010000284.1 GCA_018260475.1 Chryseobacterium sp.
TTTTTTGTCCTTACCTCGTTATTTTCTAGAACGAATCTGAAAGTCGGATTCAATTCCTCCTTCTTCTTCTTCCGGCGACCGAAGCAGAGGCAAGAAGTGAAGGGAATCATTTTTTTTCCATAATTAAATTATTTATTTTTTATTTTTTATTTTTTTTTTTTATTATCGATTTCCTCGTTCTGCCATTTTTTTTCTTTTTTTGGGAGTCTTTCCTTCAAAAATTTTCCCCAGCCTCACATGCCGGGCAGGAATGTGGACGGCGTTGAAAATTTTATCCAAAAAAAAAAAAAAAAATAAAAATAAAAAATAAAAAATAAATGAAATCAAAAACACTTGTGGCACGTTTTACGGTACGGTTACAGTTCGCACTATTTCTAACCGGGCCGAGTCTCCAAAATCTGATTTTGGCGTCGTTTCACCGGAAAATCCGGCAGAATTTAAATTTCCAAAAATTTCAATCTTCCCATCATCATCATCATCAACAGCACTCTTCCTCGTCCACGGACATATCCATCCTTTTTTTGGCACGTGGCAAATTCCTCGCTGAATAATAATTA
>JAGLBA010000285.1 GCA_018260475.1 Chryseobacterium sp.
GCGGGACCTACCCCAAGAAGAGAAAAACAGAAACCCTTGCTTCACAGACTACCAAAAAGAAAGACTGGTGCAAAGTGGACAGAAGAACGAAAGCAATAGCATTGCATAAAAGTGAAGGAATAATAAGTTAAGAGAAAATTATCGAAATCACGTGGTTCATAGTTAGCCGAAATGAACCCAAAAAAAATAATTAAAATTTGATAAATAAAATTTATTAAATAAAAAAAATTTCATATTAAAATAGATTGAAGCTAAATGTTAATATTAAATAAATAAGTTAATATTGATATTAATAAATAAATAAATAAAATTAGTTATTAAATAAAGCCATTTAGAACTCTTCCTCCTGGCGAAAGCTTCTTTCTGGCGAAACTCTTTCCTCTCCCCCGTGTGGAAAACCTTTCTCACCTTCTTTACCACCAAAAGGATTCTCTATTTGCCGTCGAAAATATTATAAATGCGTGCAACCATAAAAATTATGATGGGCCGAAAATTTTTTTTTTATAGGGCGGCGAATCCATTTGGATCATTACAAAAACGTTCCGCTTCGATCCATA
>JAGLBA010000286.1 GCA_018260475.1 Chryseobacterium sp.
CTATCGGAAATGCCTGCTTTGTATGTCTATCGGGTACGTCTTCTTTGTATGTCTATCGGGTATGTCTATCGAGTATGTCTATCGAGTACGTCTTCTTTGTATGTCTATCGGGAATGCCTGCTTTGTATGTCTATCGGGTATGTCTTCTTTGTATGTCTATCGGGTATGTCTCTCGTTTGTCAATCGAGTACGTCTTCTTTGTATGTCTATCGGGTATGTCTTCTTTGTATGTCTATCGGGTATGTCTCTTGTATGTCTATCGAGTACTTCTTCTTTGTATGTCTTTTGTATGTCTAGCGAATATGTCTTCTTATTTGTCTCTTGTATGTCTACCGAGTATGTCTTCTTAGTATGTCTATCGATTATGTGTTCTTTGTATGTCTCTTGTATGTCTATCGGGTATGTCTTCTTTGTATGTTTATCGGGTATGTCTTCTTTGAATTTCGGAGGACCACCAACTGGTCCCGCGTGGTTTTGCCTCGAAAAGGACGAAGGTAAGGGGTACTGTTTGGTCGGCCTGTCTGGGTTCATTTTATGTCCTCGGAAGGAAAGCCTT
>JAGLBA010000287.1 GCA_018260475.1 Chryseobacterium sp.
GAATGAGTGATTGAACGAATGACACGCTCGGGTTTTGAGAAGGCGAAAAAAAATGTGAGCACAAATTTGACGCGCATTAGACAAAAAATAATAATTAATTTAGAATTTTTTCAATTTAAAAATGGATAGATGTGAATTAGACAAGCCAAAAAAAAAGTTGATGGATATCATCAATATGGGAACCGGCCCGGATCGGATCGGACCGGACCGGGTTCCCATGCTATTTCGGAAAATTTTATTTTAGGTTTTTTTTATGCGTCAAAAGCAGAAAAAAACGCATTTAATGGGACTTTTAATAGTTATTATTAATACGTTTTAAATGCACTTCGTGAATCTCAGCTCGGTTTCAAGGCGTCCGTCCTTCGATGAGAATTCAAAAAGTTTCGCCTGCAAGTGAAATGTCAAGATGAGTTCAGAGGTGATGATTTTTCTTTTTCTTTTTTTTGCTTTATACGCAGAGGAAGCGATTCTGTAGAAAAAGGGGGGTCTGCGAAAACCGTCGGTTTTTGCAAAAAGGAGCTCCGTCTATAAACGATTCCGGGTGGGAAAATTATTG
>JAGLBA010000288.1 GCA_018260475.1 Chryseobacterium sp.
TATTGCATTTGTCACGCTAATCCTGCAATCTTTAGTTCTTCACGAGTGCGAAAAGCATATGAAATATACATAAAACCGCAACAAAGTTACAAAAAATTATTTTAAAAAGTTGAAGTTGCGGCACATGCGCGGGCGTCAATGTATCCGCAGGAAAAATTAAATTACATGTGAGAAAATTGTTTTCTAAATTACAGTAATAATTATTAACATTATAAGTTTAAAGTCGTTTTCAATTAGTTGAACGTAAGCGAATTAAATTCACTTTGCCAAACTAGCAATTAATTTTTTCTCTTTTTTATGAGTAGCTATCCGCAATCGAATTTCATTGTCAACCGTAAAAGTCATAAATAATTAAAATTAGAGTTGCACGACTCATGATTTATCTGATTCTCATTTAAATATCGAAGCTGCCTTCACCCATTAAAAAAAATTATGTGACCCAGTTTATTCGTTTTTTCTTTCTCCTACACATCATCATGCTGAATCCATCCATCTCTGGCTGGATTCATTAGTGAAAGTGATGTTAAAGATGGAACATACAATCAGAGACTCGCC
>JAGLBA010000289.1 GCA_018260475.1 Chryseobacterium sp.
CCTGCTTTTTTAGATATATTTCTGTTGATGTTTTATTTCACGAATTTTGCTATAAATCAGTTATAAATCAAAATTTGAATTCTAAAATTATACAGTTTATATAATTTATGCAGTTAAATAAATGTTAAAACATCTCACCAATATATTAGGAAAGCTTGTTGAGCGAAAATATTTCTTTTCTGGTTTTAAAGCTTCTTTGAGGTTATTATTATAAACGCTGATTCATTCATTCATTCATTTAATTACTGCAAAATTTTGCACTAATTAAGTGCGGTAAATTAAGAACCAATAAAAAAAATTTTTTCCATGTCAATTAATTTAAAAATAATTATAATTTTTTTTTTTTTTACTTAAAAACTAATATAATGAAAAATGCAAGGCTGCAGGTATTGCAGAATAAGAGTTAAAAAAAGGAAAGGCGAAATAAATTTTTGCTTATTAAATTAAAAACGTTTTTTGGAGAAGAGCTTTGGTAAAAAGAAAAATAACTTTTTTAAACCCTTAAAATGATGCTCCATTAATTTTATGAAATAATAACCTAGAAAGAAGGTCAAA
>JAGLBA010000028.1 GCA_018260475.1 Chryseobacterium sp.
CAATGGATTTAAAACGAGGATCTTAAGCAAGATAACCGCACTGACCTTTATCCAATTTGTGAATGTTTTTGTCTTCGGCAGAAAAATGAACAAAATTAAAGTCTCAATAATTTAATAATGCACTACGGGTAATAGTATTTTAATCACTGGCTCAAATATGTCTGGGAAGTCAACTTTTTTAAGAACTATTCTTTTAAATGTTATCCTGTCACAAAATTTAAATACCTGTTTTTCCGATGAATTTTCACTCCCTTTTAGTCAGGTTTATTCTTCAATATCTACACAGGATAATATTGCAGGGGGAGCAAGCCTATTTTATGTGGAACTATCATTGATTAATGAGATGATTCATAGTAATGATGAATCTATAAAACTTCTTCTAATTGATGAAATTTTTAAAGGTACCAATAGTATAGAAAGACAATCTTTAGCGTTAGCCACTCTAAGATATTTGAAAAGTAAAAGCAATATAATAGTAATATCTACGACTCACGATATTGAAATTGCAACATTATTAAGGGAAGATTTTGATTTGTATTATCTTTCAAATTATATAAAAAATGGAGAAATGTTTTTCGATCACTTTTTTGAAACATGGAATAAATACCAGTACTAATGCGATAAACTTAGCTCAAAGCATCGGCTTTCCAAATGAAATCATTGCAAATGCTCATTTAATATCTAAAACTATTGTATCCAATAATTCGCATGGGAAAATTTAAGCATTTTTTTTTCTTATTCTATATTATTGGTTTTTCTCAGGATCTAACAACGAAAAAAATTGATTCAATATTAAAAAAAGAAGCAACCAAAAATGACAATATTATAATTCAATTTGGCACATATTCAAATGGTCATAAAAAAATGTATTTTTATGGAAACAAAAAGAATAATATAAATGGAACAGAGTTGTTTGAAATAGGGTCACTAACTATGTATGTCTTCAAACAACCTGAACTGTCTAGCAAAATGACGCCGCAAAAATGGTCGGCGCTGTATGAGGAAAAGTTAAAAAAAGGAAAATATACTCCCATCGTTCAACATCCATCGCCAAATACCTAAATCCGCTCTATATCCGCTCCAATCGCACGAAGTCTGCCGTCGATATTTTCATAACCACGGTCGATTTGTTCGATGTTGTGGATGATGGATTTTCCCTCTGCTGAAAGTGCGGCAATCAAAAGTGCATTGCCGGCACGGATATCCGGGGATACCATGGTAGTTCCTCGGAGTGGAGTTTCTTGGTTAAGGCCTACCACTGTGGCGCGGTGCGGATCGCAAAGAATGATTTGCGCGCCCATATCAATGAGTTTATCGGTGAAGAAAAGGCGGCTTTCAAACATTTTTTGATGAATTAAGACTGTCCCTTTCGCCTGCGTGGCCACTACGAGGATAATGGATAGCAAGTCAGGTGTAAAGCCCGGCCAGGGAGCATCCGATACGGTTAGGATGGATCCGTCTATAAATTTTTGAATGCGGTAATTTGCTTGCGCAGGGATGTAGATGTCGTCTCCGCGCTGTTCCAGTTGGATGCCCAGTTTTCGAAAAGTGTTTGGGATAATCCCGAGTTCGTTCCAATTAACATCCTTGATGGTGATTTCGGATTTCGTCATCGCGGCGAGGCCAATCCAGGAGCCGATTTCTACCATGTCCGGAAGCATACGGTGGTCTGTACTGCCGAGTTTTTCCACACCGTCGATCGTTAAAAGATTGGAGCCTATACCACTTATTTTTGCACCCATGCGGTTCAGCATTTTGCAAAGTTGCTGCAAATAAGGCTCGCAGGCGGCGTTATAAATTTGTGTCCTTCCTTTGGCCAAAACCGCCGCCATCACGATGTTTGCCGTACCGGTAACAGATGCCTCTTCCAAAAGGATGAATTTACCTGTGAGTTCTTTCGCTTTTAGGGTGTAGAAACTGTCGTTTTCGTCATAATGGAAATCTGCACCGAGTTCTACAAAACCTTGAAAATGAGTGTCGAGCCTTCTGCGACCAATTTTGTCGCCGCCTGGTGTGGGCATATAAGCCTCGCCAAAGCGAGCAAGCATAGGGCCGAGAATCATCACGGAGCCGCGGAGTTTCGCACCGTCTTTTTTAAATTCTGCTGATTTTATATAGTCGAAATTGATGTCATCTGCCTGAAAGGTGTAATCGCCCAGTCCGTTTTTGGTTATTTTCACTCCAAAATCGCCGAGAATTTCGATGAGTCTGTTCACATCCTGTATGTCCGGGATGTTTGTTACGCGTACCTTTTGATCGGTAAGCAAGACTGCGCAGAGGATTTGCAGCGCCTCATTTTTGGCTCCCTGCGGCGTGATTTCGCCGTGTAGCCTTTTCCCGCCGATAATCTGAAAGGAACCGCTCATTTAGTTTCTGTTTTTATTATGGTTGTTATTTCTGCGTCTGTTCTGGTTGTTCCCGTTGCCGTTTCGGTTGTTTCCATTTCCGTTTCGGTTATTGTGGGAACTATGGTAGATTTTGCTTCTTTCTAGGCTTTCCAAACCGGTGAGGTCCAGTCGGTTGTCGGCAAGTTCTTTCAGGTGGCGAATAATGACATCATCCTGTACATGTTCTTTATTGTAAACATTGTAGGACTTCTTCATATTGTTGGCAATCACTTGGATTAGAGCTTCTTTTTCCTCGCCTGGTTCCAATGCTATAGCATGGTCTATGAGTTGGAGGATGCTTTTACCATAGAATTTGTAGTCGCCCTGTAGTTTTGGGTAGTCCATTTTTTTCGGTCTTTCCATGAGTTCTTCGCGGGAAGGGAAAGGGTAGGGCGAGTCGGCATCCAGTTCGTAATTGGATAATATAAAGATATGATCCCAGAGTTTGTGCTTATAATTTTCTTCGTCGCGGAGTTGGGGATTTCTCTGTCCCATGAAGTCTACGATGGCTAGCGCCATTTCGCTTCGTTGTTCCTTAGTAGGGAGTTCTTTGCATCTTTCCACGAGTTGCTGTATGATTCTGCCATATTCCGGCATGAGGAGTTGAGTGCGATCGGTATTGTATTCCATAATTGCAAATATAGGGATTTTGGGAAAAGAGTAATCTGAAATTTTTAGATGAGGAAATATTCAGAGTGGTAATGCGGCGAATCCCGTGCGCCCCGGATCGCAGCGGCTACCCCACAGCAAGCGTAGGCAAATTTTGCGGTTTTGATTGTAAGCGTGGGCGCGAGGAGTAATAGCGAAGAGCCGGAAAGGGCGCCCAAATAAAAAAATGAACCTCCGGAGAGGCTCATTTTGATTTTTAATATAATGAAAAGTTTTAAGCTGCCAGTTTCTCTGGTCTTTCGATGAGGGCGTTGTACACCACCGCTGCTGCCGCGCCGCCCAATACAGGTGCCACGATGAACAACCAAAGTTGGGAAATGGCTTCGCCGCCAGCGAATATCGCAGGCCCGATGGATCTCGCAGGATTTACGGATACGCCGGTCACTTTGATGCCGACAATGTGGATCAAAACTAAGGAAAGTCCGATGGCCAATCCTGCAAATCCGCCGTTGATATTTTTAGTTGAGGTGGAACCGAGAATCACCAATAGGAAGATGAATGTGAAAATAAATTCTGCTACGAAAGCCGCTACCGTGTTGTATTCGCCGAGGTAGCCCGCGCCCCAGCCGTTTGATCCTAGCGCCCAAGGTTTGATCTCGTGGCCGTGGATATTGTTGGTAACGATTAAATAAAGCACGCCCGCACCGAGTAACGCACCGATCACCTGCGCAACGGCGTAGGAGATGGCGTCTTTCCAAGACATTCTGCCGGCAACCGCCATGGATATAGAAATGGCAGGATTGATGTGGCAACCGGAAATATGCCCGATAGCATAAGCCATCGCTACTACGCTAAGCCCGAAAGCGAAGGAGATCCCAAGAAGTCCGACACCCGTAGTGCCATCTGCGCCAGCAATCACGGCGCTGCCGCAGCCCATAAGGACAAGTACCATAGTGCCAAGAAGTTCGGCAATAAGTTTTGGAGTAAGGTTTTGATTCATAAATTTGTGTTTTTAAAATTAGGTGGTGAAGATACGGATTTTCTGCTACGGAAATTTAAAACCTTATCTTTACAAAAATTTTTTACATATATTGCATATAATGGATACGAAGAAATTAAAAATAATCCTCTGGTCGCTCGGTGCTTTGGCGGTCGTTTTCATAGGTTATTTCCTTTACCAAATGTCGCAGCCTGGTAATATGAATACGATGATGATTGTTTTGATGCTTATTTTGGGCTTGGTATTGGGCGGTGTAATCGCGTTTTTGGCCATGCGGAATTTGAACACGCCGGCTCCAGTAGTCATTACGGAGAGCTCTCATACCATCGCCGAAAGTATGCGCAAAGTCTTCAAGGTGGTTTCTGCAGAAGGACATTTCAACGAGATTTATAATTACGAAGAAACTACCAAACTCATGAATTTCATCCCTTCCAAAAAGAAGGCGCTTGTCATCGTGGAGGCGAAAGTTTTAATAGGTTATGATTTCGAGAAATTCCAATGGGAGGTAGATGAGGAAAACCGCAAGGTGAGGTTGCTGCACTTCCCCCCGCCAGAGATTCTTTCCACCGAAACGGATTACAAATATTATAATATAGAGGAGCAGTTCTTCAATCTTTTCAGTAAGGATGATTTGGCTAAAATCCAGCAAAACGGAAAACGCCAAGTGATAGAAGCCGCCAAAAACAGCCGCCTGCCGGAAGTGGCCGCCGAACAGATGCGGATGCTGCTGACAGAACTATTGGATACGAAGAATTTTGTGCTGGAAAATCCGTCTGAAATAACCCAAACTAGACATCAGTTGATGGATAAGAGCAAGCCCGCCACATCGCCGCAGAATTTCACAAGCATCTAAAATAGGCTGATAATTCTAATCAAAAGCGTACCTTTGCCGCTGGAAACTTAGACAGATATTCATCCTTTCAATTTTATAATAAATGCTTTCAGTTCAGGGCCTTGGCCTTCATCATTCAGGAAATTACCTGTTTCAAAATGTAAACTTCACCATAAAAAAAGGTGACAAAATAGGCCTCGTAGGTAAAAATGGTGCCGGAAAATCCACACTTCTAAAAATGCTTTCCGGGGAAGTTGGCTTTTACGAAGGTACAGTGATACCCGAAGGAAACATGACCATGGGCTTCCTAAAACAGGATTTGGATTTCGTGAAGGGAAGAACTGTTTGGGAAGAAACCCTGCAGGCTTTTGAACAAATCAATGCTTGGAAAAACGAACTGGAGGAAGTGAACGAGCAACTTGCCACGCGCACCGACTACGAAAGCCAAGCCTACGAAGACCTCATCCACAAGATGACGGAACTGAACGACATCCTGCACCACCACGATGCCTACAACTTGGAAGGCGATGTGGAAAAAGTGCTTTTCGGACTGGGTTTCAAGGCAGACGATTTCCAAAAAATAACAGACGAATTTTCCGGCGGATGGCGTATGCGCATCGAACTTGCGAAACTCCTTTTGCAGAAAAACGACCTCATGTTGCTGGATGAGCCTACCAACCACTTGGATATGGAATCCATCATCTGGCTAGAAACTTTCCTACGCGATTACCCCGGATCCATCGTGCTCGTGAGCCACGATAAACAGTTTATGACCGCAGTTTGCAACCGAACTTTTGACATCAACAACAGAAAAGTGGATGACTACAAAGCCAACTATACCAAATACTTGGAACTCAGTGGTGAGCGTCGGGAAAAATTGGCTCAAGCGAAGAAAAATCAGGATGCCGAAATTAAGCAGATGGAGGACAATATCAACCGTTTCCGCGCCAGTGCCACCAAAGCGTCTTTCGCACAATCCCTCATCAAAAAACTCGACAAACTCGACCGTATTGAGATTGATAATGAAGATGTTTCTAAATTCAACATCCGCTTTGTGCAGTCTATCGTTCCGGGCAAAGTAATCTTTGAAGCCAAAAACTTAGGCAAGGCGTATGGCAAAAAACAAGTCTTTGACCATGTGGATTTCTTCGTGGAACGAGGCGACCGCATCGCACTTTTGGGCCAAAACGGACAGGGGAAAACCACTTTGGCGAAAATACTTTCCGGAGAAACCAAGGATTACACCGGCAGCCTCACCGTGGGCCATAATGTGAATATCGGGTATTTTGCCCAAAACCAGGAGGAAGTTCTCACCCCGAACAAAACCGTCTTGGAGGAAGCCGAGGACGCTGCCACCGAGGAAACCCGCCCTCGGGTCCGCGATTTGCTGGGAAGTTTCCTGTTTTCTGGAGAAGATGTTCAGAAGAAAACCAAGGTGCTTTCCGGAGGCGAAAGAAACCGCCTAGCACTTTGTAAACTGCTGCTAAGGCCTTTCAACACGCTAATTATGGATGAGCCTACCAACCACTTGGATATCCAGTCCAAGGAAATTATCAAAATGGCACTCCAAAAATTTGAAGGCACACTAATCCTCATTTCCCACGACAGGGAATTTCTGCAAGGCCTCAGCGACAAGATTTTCGAGTTTCGAGATGGGAAGATGAAGGAGTTTTTGGGCGAAATCAATGAATATTTGGAGTTCCGCCAAAAAGAAAACCTCCGCGAAGTGTCTTTGGAAAAATCCAAAATCGCCGAGGCCAAGAACGATCCGAAGCCCGCGAAAGTAGAAAAGGCACCAGATCCGAAGCCACAAATCATCAGCAAAGAACAAAAAAACCTTCAAAACAAACTGAAGAAAGCCGAAGAAAAAATAGCGGATTACGAGAAAGAAATTGCCGTTTTGGAGGATTATTTTACCAAAACCAATCCATCCGACGCCGATTTAGAAAAATACAAAAGCCTGAAAGAAGAGTTGGATGAGGTCTTCGCCGAGTGGGAGAGTCTGGGCGCACAACTGGAGGAGTAATTTTTCGGGCGGCTATTTCCGTCCTCCGCTCCCGCTGTTTTGCTCGTCGTTCCTCCTCGCAAAACGAGCTCCGCTCAGGCCGGGCCGCTAATATTCAGCTTAAATAATTTGTTTATTTCCCAAGTCTTAATTTTAATTTTTAGTTTTACCAAAACATAAGTCACATGAAAAGATCCTTTAGTTTCCTGCTATCGTTGTTGTTCTTTTTCAGTATAACCGCGCAAAAGAAAGACAGCCTTTGGCAGATCAATGACCCGCGCAAATTCTCGTATGGCCAGCTCATTGCCCCAGCGGCGCTTGTGGCCTCTGGAACCATTATCAATTTTACCGAAAAAAGAAAAACCGAATTTTTGACAAACCAAAAAAAACTGGGTTTAGGCAGTTATGCCGAGGACTATATTCAGTTTGCTCCGCTTGCCGCAAACGCCGCTTTTGATCTGGCCGGTATGCGCTCCCGCACGGATCGTGTGAATAAGCTGGCCATTGGCTTGAAGAGCTCCATTATTAACTTTGCCACCATCGCCAGTTTAAAGACTTTAACAAAAAAAACGCGTCCCGATGGTAGCTCCCGATACAGCTTTCCATCCGGTCACACGGCGACTGCGTTTGCCGGCGCCACCTCTATGACGATAGAGTATGGCAAGGACAATCCTTGGATTCCCTATGCGGCTTATGGTGTTGCAGCTGGTGTAGGCGCGCTTCGCGTGGCACATAACAAACATTATGTCAGCGATGTATTGGTAGGCGCCGCCGTTGGAATCCTCAGTACCAAGATTGCCTACTGGACCCACCAATACCGCTGGAAAGCCAAAAAAGGCAACGATGTTTTTTCGGGTGTGATTTATGATAAGAAAAAGTAAGCTCCTGATTTCTCGAAAGAAAATGGAACTTTCCATTTTCTCACTCTATCATTTTATCGTGCTGAGCAATTATATATTAAAGCTGCGCCTCCGGGATTTTCTCGGAGGCGCAGCTTTTTAATTATCATTTATAAGTGAATGCTTTCACTCACTCATCATCTATCATTTATTTAATAAACCCTCTGTTCCTCAGTAGCGGTTTGATGTCCGGGTTGCGGCCGGTGAAATCGCGGTAGGCTTGGTTGAGGTCTTTCGAGTTTCCTACGGAAAGGATTTCTTTACGGAAACGGTCACCATTGGCACGCGTTACGCCGCCGTGTGCTTTTATCCATTCCCACGCGTCGGAATCTAAAGTTTCGGACCAAATATAGGCATAGTATCCGGCCGAATAGCCGCCACCCCAAATGTGGGCAAAGTATGGCGTGTGGTATCTCGGTGGCACCGCGGACAGGATGAAGCCATTTTTAACCAATGCGTCTTTCTCAAAATCCAAAACCGGTTTCAGTTGACTTTCATCTGTGATAGAATGCCATTCCATATCGTTCATAGCGGCAGAAACCAACTCGGAAGTCATGTAACCTTGGTTGAAGGTGGCCGCCTTACGAATTTTATCCACCAAAATTTGCGGGATAGGCTTTTTGGTTTCGTAATGAAGGGCATAATTCTTCAAGATTTCAGGTTCCAGTGCAAAATGCTCATTGATTTGCGAAGGGAATTCTACAAAATCTCTCGGTACATTCGTCCCGGATAGGGAACTGTATTTTTGGTCAGCAAACATCCCGTGGATGCTGTGGCCAAACTCATGGAACATCGTAGAAACATCATCATAGCTGATCAAAGACGGTTTCCCCGGTGCGGGTTTTTGGTAGTTGAAGCAGTTTACAATCACCGGTTTTGTACCCAGCAGGTGGGATTGTTCTACAAAGTTGCTCATCCAAGCGCCGCCATTTTTACTATCGCGCGTGTAGAAATCGAGGTAGTAAATCGCAAGGGATTTTCCATCTCTGTCGAAAACTTCATACGCTACCACATCCGGGTGATACACCGGCAGGTCATTTCTTTTCTTAAAGGTGATGCCGTAGAATTTTTCCGCTGCATAGAAAACGCCTTTTTCCAAAACCGTGGTGACTTCAAAATAAGGTTTGATTTCATTTTCATCAAGATCAAATTTCGCCTTCCTCACCTGCTCGGCGTAGTAGTTCCAGTCCCATGGTGCAGCTTCGAAGCCTCCTTTTTGAGAATCGATAAGGTCTTGAATATCTTTTAATTCGCGCTGTGCGGTTTCTATAGCCGGTGTGGCAAGTTGGCGCATCAGGTTTTTGGCAGCGTCAGGCGTTTTTGCCATTTGGTCTTGTAATTTCCAATCGGCGTAACTTTTTTTGCCAAGGATTTGTGCTTTTTGAAGTCTCAGTTTTGCCAGTCTTTCCACTACTTCTCTGGTATCGTTTGCGTCGCCTTTTTCAGCGCGCAGCCAAGAGGCCTTAAAGAGTCTTTCTCTGGACTCCCGGTTGTGAAGGTTTTGAAGAAGCGGTTGCTGCGTGGTATTTTGTAGAACCAAAAGATATTTTCCAGTTTGTCCGGCGGTCTTTGCAGCGGCCGCGGCGGCCGCGATTTCGTCGGAAGAAAGTCCTTCTAAATCTTTGGCATTATCAAAGAGCACACCGCCTTGCTTGCGTGCTTCCAAAAGTTTGTTGGAAAACTGTGTGGCAAGCGTAGCAAGTTCCTGGTTCAGGGTTTTTAGTTGCTCTTTTTGCGCTGGTGATAGGTTGGCACCCGCGATTTCGAAATTCTGTTTGTAGTATTCCAATAACCTCTGGCTTTCGCTATCCAGCCCTGTAGGCTTTATCGCTAGGATTCTTTTATAAAGATTTTCATTAAGGTAAATTTTATCTGAATGCGATGCGAAAATTGGAGAATATTTTTCTTCCAAAGCCTGTAGTGTAGGGTTGGTGTTGGATCCCGTAAGGTTGAAGAATACAATCTGTGCACGCTTTAGAACCTCGCCACTTTTTTCAAGAGCCACCAGCGTATTTTCAAAGGTTGGCGTAGCAGGATTGTTGGCGATTTTGTTGATTTCTGAAAGGTGCTGTTTTAGACCATATTCAAAAGCAGGTTCGAAATGCTCGTCGCGGATTTTATCAAATTCTGGTGCCTCGTATTGCAGTTTGCTTTTCGTCATGAAGGGATTCCCCGCAAGGGCTGCAGGATCCGGGATCGGCGCAGGCGTTTCTGCCGCCGGTGTATTTTGTGTATTTTTCATAGTCGTACAAGAAGTAACGCCGAACACCAGTCCGGACATTAGCAGTATGGATGAAATATTTTTTTTCATTGAAATAAAATTTAATTTAAAGTAAAGATATTGATTTTGTTTATTTAAGCCTAAAAAAAGTCGATTTATCTTTAGAATGCTCGGCACTGTCATTATCAGTTCAGCTGTTGTTATTGAATTGAGATTATCTTAAGCCAAGCGGTTCTTCTTCAGTTGTCTTTTGGCTAATTTTCTTATCGAAGCGCCCGAGGACCGAACTCAACACGAGTTTTTTCACCTGCGGAGCCATGATGATGGCAGCGCCGAGGATTATGTGTGACGCCTGTGCTACAGATCCTTCCATATTATTCTTTAGCAGAGCGATGAGAACGAGCTTCTGCTGTATCCGGTAATCCTCGTAAATGGGCCGAAAACTATAACGCTTGTGCCTTCGTAAGTTTACGAGCTGCCTGTTGGAATGCGAATGCTCCAAATTCTTTTTACTTAATAAAGACTCCCTGTATTTTTTAACTCAAAAAAAACTAAAAAATCAAAATTAAGAGCCACATTTGTTAAAATCAGTTAAAGTTTTGGAAATCAGGGTCTTTTTAAATTTAATCCTTGTTTTTAGATTTAATTTTACCAGAAATAAACCGTAGTCCCCCTATGTTAAAAAATATTACTTTTTTTCTATTCCTACTCGCGTCAACCTATGCGTTTTCTCAAAAATATGTGATAGGTAAAGTCGTGAACGATGCATCTTCTAAACTATCCGATGTTCTGGTACTAAACACTCGTACCGACGAAAAGGTATGGACGGATGGCGACGGACAATTTATAATCCGCGCGGAGGTGTCGGATGAGTTGCGTTTCGTGCGCCAGCGGTATGAGCGGATTTCTACAAAATTGAAACCGGAACATTTTGATAAAGGCTTGGAAGTCCAATTACAGTTGGCCCCAGCAGATATTGAAGAAGTAAAACTTGGCTTCCGGGCGACAGGAAACCTGAAAAAGGATGTGGTAGCGCTGGATAAGCCGGCAAAAGTAGTTGCGCTAAACACCGAACTGCGAAGCGTAATGAAACAAGTGCCAAACGAATTGCCTACCACGAATAAGCCGCCATCTGCATTTGCACCGCGTGATTTCTCCGCGGGCCAAGTAGATGTACTCAAACTGGCGGTAGCGGCAATAGGGCTGATAAAAAAAGCGGCAGGCCCTGAAAAAACAACTCCAAACTACAGCGAAACACAAGCGTTTTATGCCAAAGTAAAACAGTCGGTCAATCTTGCGGATTATGAGAAATTTGGTTTGGATGAATATGCTTTTGAACAACTGATGGTGTATGCCGACAAAAATTTTGATTTGGCTAAAAACTACAGAAATAATTTTAATATAAAAGTAATCGATGGGCATCTAAAACAAGCGTTGAAAGAATTTTTGATGACAAAAAAAGATTCTATATCTCACTCTTAATGTTTGTTAAATAAAGTTAAAAATTTCTTAAATTTTTGGAATGAGTTTTGCTTATAAAATTTTACATTAACACATTTGATAATTTTATGAACAAAAATCTTTGGGCAATTGCGATTGCCGCCCTCGGTTTCATCATTGGTCTGGCATTGTTGGGAAGTGCCATTAAGAATCGTAATAAGTTTGAAAACACCATTTCCGTCACGGGACTTGGTAGCAAGAAATTCGTTTCGGACTTGATTTCCTGGAACGGGCGTTTTTCCAGAAATAGTTACGAACTGAAAACGGCCTACGATGAGCTGGCAAACGACCGCCGCGTGATAGAAAATTATTTGGTATCCAAAGGTGTTGCGAAAAGAGAGATTGTTTTTTCGGCGGTGGATATTCAGAAAAGATTTGAATCCTCTACGGATCCCGCGGGCAATAATCACCAGACTTTTGCCGGATATGAACTCTCACAAACTGTAAGCCTGCAAAGCAAGGAGGTAGCGAAAATCGAAAACCTCTCCCGCGACATTACGGAAATCATCAACCTCGGTATAGAATTTACTTCCTCGCCGCCAAACTATTTTTACACCAAACTTGCGGATGTGAAGCAGCAGATGATCGCCGATGCTACTAAAGATGCCAAACAACGCGCCGAAAAAATAGCTGAAAATGCTGATGCCAGTCTGGGGAATTTGAAAAAAGCATCCATGGGCGTGATCCAAATTACCGCGCCGAACTCTAACGAAGATTATTCATATGGCGGTACCTTCAACACAGAATCCAAGGAAAAGGAGGCGAGCATCACCATAAAATTGGAGTACGAGGTGGATTAATTTTAATATCCCTCCTCAAACGGAATCTTCAACTGTACCGAGACTTGGTTTTTCTCTTGCGTGTTCAGTCCAGATAGCGATAAACCAAGCAACCGCACAGGTTTATCGTAGGGGCGTAGTTCCCAAAGTTGTTTTGCGGTGGCCAAAAATTCAGCCGGGGATGCGAGATAAGTTTCCCCGGTTTTGCTGCGCGTGTATTGAACTAAACCTCCGGTAGCTTTTCCGATTCACCGTTTTAGTAACTTTGTTTTTATTAACCTTTTAAAACTCATGAAATGGCTACAAAAAAAATCTCCGGAGGATTTAAGGACAAACAAATTCCTGAACCGTGCCTCGAGCGAAGTTAACGGTTTTGCCGAACTTCTGCAACGCTTCGAAAGAAATATCTCCATCCTGGGCAGAAGCAAGCGAACCTTCGACAATTATTCCCGTCACGTTGCAGCCTTAGCGCTTCATTTCGGTAAAGTCCCTACCGAATTAGACCCGGAAGACATCAAAGATTACCTTTTTGAACCCCAGCAGCGAAGCCAAACCCCATCACAGTCGTATTTTAAACATACCGTTTACGGACTGCGGTTTTTGCTGAAAACCGAAGGCTTGCCTTACAGCCACCTCCATCTTCCCGCGATTCCAAAAGTGAAAAAACTTCCCACTATTTTAAGCCGTGAAGAAATCTGGCGAATGCTTCAAAGTGCTGAACTCCTGAAACATAAACTGCTCATCGGGCTGATTTACGGTTGCGGACTGCGCTGTATGGAAGTAAGGAATATCAAGCTTCACAC
>JAGLBA010000290.1 GCA_018260475.1 Chryseobacterium sp.
CCACGTTCGGCTCCCGTCACCGATTAATCGGAGGAATTCGAACTTAATTCTCTTTAATCGATCGCTATTGGAGAGAGAGAAAGAAAAGATGAAATGGAAAGATGAGATGAAATGTCTTTTCTTTGATTTTCTTTTTTCATTTATTTTTCAATCTCTTTTCTCTTTTTTTCCTTTGTCTTTTTTTTCTTTTTTCTTTTCTTTCTTTTCTTTCTTTTTTTTTCCTCTTTTCTTTTTCCTGTTCTTTCTCTTTTTTCTTTCCTTTTCCTTTCCTTTTTCTTTCCTTTTCTCATTTTTCCACCTTTCTCTTTTTTCTTTTTCTTTTTTTCTTTTCTTTCTCTTTTTTCTTTTTCTTTTTTTCTTTTCTTTCTCTTTCCTTTTTCTTTTCTTTCTCTTTTCTTTTTTCTTCTCTTTTTTTTTCTTTTTTCTTTTCTTTCTCTTTTCTTTTTTCTTCTCTTTTTCTTTTCTTTTTTCTTTTTTTTGTCTTTTCTTTCTCTTTCCTTTCCTTATTTTTCTTTTTTCTTATGTTTTGCCAATTTTTTAACTTCAAACCTAAA
>JAGLBA010000291.1 GCA_018260475.1 Chryseobacterium sp.
ATTATTACCGAAATAAAATTAGCACTGTGATTTTCAATTCAAGTCTCTTATTAAAACTCGCATCTTTAAAGACTCCGTTCAAAAAAAAAATAATTTAATTAAAAAATGGCCGAAGAAGAAAATAAAATAATATGAATTAAATAATTTTTTTACAAAAGTGGCATTATGTCGTATGAAAATCAACACTGAAAATAAATTGACCAGGAAAAATAAATAAATTTAGAATAAATAAATAAAATAATAGAACGAATAAGAAATAAATGGAAACTGTGTGTTTAAAAATAAATTTAGAATATTTAGAATAAATAAATAGAAATTAATTGACATGCATTATTAATTAATAAATTAATAACCAGCGAGATTCATTGTTTGAAATTCTGCATTAACCATTGAAAAAGAATTGAAATTAATAATTAATTAATATTAATAATAATAAATACAATAATAAGAATATAATATAATGATTATTAATAATTAATAAATTAATAACAACCGAGATTCATCGTTTGAAATTCTGAATAAACTTCAAAAAAAATTTAAATTGATAATGAG
>JAGLBA010000292.1 GCA_018260475.1 Chryseobacterium sp.
CAAAACGTTTTCTTCTTCGGGCTTCCTTCCTTTTTTTCTTTCTCCCCGCTGTGAATCGACCCGATTCTGACCTTAGAATTCGAAGAAGTTAACCGAACAAAAAAAAATGAAAAATGAAAAATGAAAATTCCATCTTTTCACTCTTCTTTCTCCGAATCGATCGCCTTTCCTAAATGCATCTTCGATCAACCGACAACGGTAACGAAGTAAGAGGATTCGCGAATGGTTTCCGTCCCAAAAAATGATTTTACCCACTCTGTCTGGTCTTTCATACACACGTGCATGCACGTAAAAATAGAATTCATTATTTTTTATAATTATTATTTTCAATTTTTATATTATTTATTTTAGTATTATTTATATTGTTATTTATTTTTTTGAGTTTGTTTCTCTCTATCACTGTTTCTTTCTTCCTTTGTTTTGCCTCTTTATCTCTCTTTCTTTTTCTTTCTCTCTTTCTCTCTCTTTCTTTTTCTTTCTCTCTTTCTCTCTCCCTCTCCCTCTCTCTCTTGAGAATGAATTCCACATCTTGTAAATAAGTACTTGTATTAC
>JAGLBA010000293.1 GCA_018260475.1 Chryseobacterium sp.
TTGAATTTTGAAAGCAAAACCAAATCGTTTTCTTCTTCTATTAAAGCCAGCTGGTCTTGTATTTCTTTGTTGATCTTTAGCGGTAAAAGTTCACCTAAAATTTTAGTTTTCTTCTCCGCGAGGATGTAGTGTCGGATGATTTCCTCTCGCGCCTCCATTAAATTTGGTAAAATGGCAAAGATGGTGTCCGTATGTTTTTTTCCTGCTCCGGATGGGCCTTTCTGAAATGTTTTTAATGCAGTTTCTTCACTTCCGGGAAATGGAAACTCGTCACGCTTTCCGATAGAAAAGTTTTTAAATTCAATAAAAAATTTGGCAATACTGTTCACACTGCCGCCTGAAAAATCCGAAATTTCTAAGCCCTGGTCTTTAATGAGTTTATTGGCTTCGTCTGCTATTCGGATGGCCTCTTTTTTATGGTTTAAAATTTCCTCACGGAGTTTAGTTTTAATGTTTTCGTAGGCTTCCCAATTGAAGTTTTCATTGTTTTTCAGGTCTTCATAATGTACATCACTGATGAATTTTTTCGCCTTGCTGTAAAGGGCTTTGTT
>JAGLBA010000294.1 GCA_018260475.1 Chryseobacterium sp.
AATTCCGGAGAACCAATTTGGTTTTCTTTTGAAGAAAGAATGTAAAGATCCTCTTGGTCAACCTGTCTGGATTCGTTCGGGTTATTTGTCCACAAAAGAGAAGTCATCTTTTGCGTGTGACATCCGTTAGTTTTGGAATTAGGGCACATAGTGCGACTTTATTCACATGTCACATTTTTGTGACACTTCATGCATTCATTGTTCTTTTTTTTATAGGACCCATGAGTTTTCTCAGAATTTTTCTTTTTTTCAGAGATGTATGATTATGTTACTGATGTTTGACTCGATTTCATCTCTTTTAAACTTTCTGCAACTCAAAATTTGAACAAATCTTCATTCTTTTCTTTTGATTTCTATTAGTTTCTCTGTTCGACGTAAAAGCGTTTCGCCAATAAATTTTTTGAAAAATTCATAAAAATGTATTTTTGGAAAAAAGAAAAATTTTTTTTTCGGGTCTCTCGAGGAGAAAGACAACGGCGTGTATACACGCGGGTTTGAATTAACTAATTCGGGTAAGTGAGCTCTCAAGCGATAATGGTCTACTAAATTCT
>JAGLBA010000295.1 GCA_018260475.1 Chryseobacterium sp.
CAGGCAAGCACCCGCGTCGGTCAGTCAGGATCGTTTCATTCCGATCGATCTAAAAAAAAATAATAATAACGATTTTTTTAGAACGAAAATTTTAGATTTTAGAAGAAGAAAAAAAATTATTTTGGGCTTTTTTCCCCTCTACATTTCTCATGCAATTTCAATTTAAAACATTCAAAGCGATAATTTAGTTATTAAAAAAAAAATTATTTTCCATTTTTATTGCTTTTCCTTTTGCGGCGAAGAAAAAGAAGATGGAAAAGAGTAGATGAAGAGAGAAGAAGAGAAAGAAGGAGAAGGAGAAGAAGATGAAGATGAAATAAAATTAGACACAAAAGAAGAAATTCTAAATTAAAATTTCCAGAATAAAGAACCGAAAATAAAACGGGATTAGCAGAGATTGAAAAGAAAAAGAAAAAAGAAAAAAAAAAGATAAAGAACAACAAAAATCAAACTCGAGTAGTTGATAATGGGAGAGAAAAAGAAACTTTTTTTTTCTTTTTCTTCTTCTTCTTATTTTTCAAAAGTAAGTAGATGGGATTAAAAAAAAGAG
>JAGLBA010000296.1:0-262 GCA_018260475.1 Chryseobacterium sp.
CCTGACGAATTTTCAAATAATTTCAAATAAATTATCAATTTCAAATTCCAAATTCAAATAAATTTCAAATTCCTGACGAATTTTCGTTTGTGACGTCGACCGCAATTAGATTTAAGGTCATAGAGAAAGAGATCATTGAATCGTGAGGAATAATCATGAAGATCGCAGAGAAAGAAAATTTGTAAATTCTTAACGAATTTTCGTTAAACTTAAAACCTAGATTGAAAACCACAGAGAAAGAATCATTGAATCGTGGTGAGGC
>JAGLBA010000296.1:272-550 GCA_018260475.1 Chryseobacterium sp.
TTGTTAAATTCTTAACGAATTTTTGTTCGACTCCATCTTGACTTAAGTTCATAGAGAAAGAAACTCCATTTTCCAATTCCTGACGAATTTTCGTTCGTGACCTCGACCGAAATTAGATTTAAGGTCATAGAGAAAGAGATCATTGAATAGTGAGGGATAATCATAAAGATCACAGAGAAAAAAAATTTATAAATTTCTAACGAATTTTTGTTCGACTACAACTAAATTTAAGGTCATTGAGAAAGTAACGCTGTTTTAAAATTCCTAATAAATTTTCG
>JAGLBA010000297.1 GCA_018260475.1 Chryseobacterium sp.
AAATGAGAGAGGGGCGCGAGCGATGACGGCGGGAGGAGGACAAGGAGAGAGACAGAGAGAGAAAGAAAGAATGAAAGAGAGATGGTGGGTGAGAGTGAGTGAGAGAGAGATAGAAAACAAAACAAAAATAAAAAATAAAAAATAAATCCACGTCTACGTGAGCTAAATAACGACCCGGGTTGAAGTCATGCCGTCGCCAGCCAGCCAATCGGAGACCGCGAAAAGTGACGTCGCGCTACGTCATTCGAAATCCTCGTTCCCGATTGGTGGACGCAAGAAAGAAAGAAGGAAAATCTGCAAGACTTCACGCGGTGAAGAAGGAAAGAAAGGGGAGAAATTAAGATTTCCAATCGATTTGAAATATCCCTAAAAAAAAAAAAACAAAAACGCGCCCGCACAAAATTAAAAAAAATAAAAAATAAACTAAATAAAAAAAAAAGAAGATTTTTTCACAACGAGGAGAAAACACCTGGCGTGGAATCGGGCTCACGTGTCCGGGCGCTCGAAACCGACCAATCGGAGAGCTCGGCGTGACGTCACTCGAAGAAGG
>JAGLBA010000298.1 GCA_018260475.1 Chryseobacterium sp.
GCACAAAAGAGACGAAAAAATCTGGCATTTCACACCAAACCGCACTCGAGCCCCCGAACCTCTTCCGGATGAAAAACGCGAAACGGATGAAGGAAAACAAAACCAAATGGCATACCAAAAAATAAAAAATAAAGTAAAAAAAATAGCTTTAAAAAAATGAAAAAAAAAACAGAAATTATATTTACAAATTTTGACACCGGAAAGAAGAAAAAAAAACAAAACAAAAACATTAAAATAAATTATGCAAAAAAAATCAATTAAAATAAATTAAAATTAAAAAATACCAAAAAACAACCATATAATATAATAATGATAAATAAATTTAGTTTTTTTCTTCTAATTTTATTTCTGTTCCATCTGATCCGTTCTTATTTTAGCTCTATTCATTTCTAATACTTGAGAGTTATTTATTTTAATGTAAAATTTTAATTAAATGTAAAATTTTAAAAATAAAGTGAGCGCTAGAGAAAGAATGCAGCTTAGATAAATGGCTTAAATTCTGAAAATTATTTGAATTTCGATCGCGAAAATCGTTATTTTAATAAGTCAT
>JAGLBA010000299.1 GCA_018260475.1 Chryseobacterium sp.
CTTTTATTCTTTTTTGGACAATTGGATTTGGTTCTTCGGTGGTTGTTGTTGGTGCAGTTCAGTGGTTGTTCGATTGTCGCCACGAACGGTTCTTCGATCGGTTTCTGCGGTGTCAAAAAAAAAATTTTTAATTTTTTAATTTTTATTTTTTAATCGTCTTTTTTTTTTAAATGGAACCTTCCATTTGATTTTTATTCCTCTTGGTAATTACTTTTAATTTTTTTTACTTTATAATGTACAGCATTTATGAATAGAACCTTCGATCTGATTTTTTTTTTTTTGATACTTTTGATTTTTACCTTTTAATTTATTGCATTTATAAATGGAACTTTCGATTTGATTTTTTTCTTCTTCTTTCAATCAATCAATCAATCATTCGCATTTGAGATATTTGCTCTGGTTCAGAATTTTTTCGCGATCGAATGTTAAATGTCCCTTTTTTTTTAGTTGAGTTGTTTTTTATTTTTGATTTTTATAGATTTTTGATTTGTTCAAAGTGTTTTTGACTGTAGTATTTTCCGGCAAGAAGTGAGAATACCGTGTGACGTT
>JAGLBA010000029.1 GCA_018260475.1 Chryseobacterium sp.
CAGCAGAGGCAATGGTTCAAATCGCGATGATTAAACTAATGCTAAATAGAATAAAATGAAAAATTTAGACAGTTACTAAGTTTAGTAGCTAAACAATATTATTTCTGTCTATTAGAATTTACCATAAAAAATTGCAGCTTTACTTTTGGGAATGGCTTTCCTGAATCTCTCAGCACAAAAGAAATGGACACTGCAGGAAGCAGTTAATTAGGCAGTGCAGCACAACCTGCAGGTGATTCAGAACTATTATAAACAAAAGCTGCAGATGAAAAGCCTAGAGATTGCAAAACGGAGAAACTCCCATTCATATCCGGATCTATCGGGAATTCTCTAAGCCTCGGGCAAGGACAGGACATTTTTGGGAATATCCGCAGAAACGATAACTTTAATAATAATGCTAACATAAGCGGCAACATCCTGCTTTATAATTACGGAAGACTTAAGAAGGCGGTAAGAAAGACTGAATTTAACGTTCAGGCCAGCCAATATGATACGGAAGTAATCAAAAATAATATTTCACTACAGATTGCCCAACAGTATCTTTCAGTACTATTATCCAAGGAAATTATAAAAAATTAATCAAAGTGCTTACGAAGACGCTTTGAAGATGTATAAAAGGTCAAAGATCACTACGGAGGTTGGCACCACCCCTCAGACGATCCTTGCAGAAGCTAAAGCTACGCTTGCACGCGAAAGTCAGAATGTAAAAAACGCTGAAGTAAACATCAGCCGTAATCTCTTCCAGTTGGCGCAGTTGCTGCACTTGCCGATTATCACGATTTTGACGTGGAAGATGTGCCGGTGGAAAGCGTTTTGGTCTCCAAATATCTGGCATCAGAAAATGTTCTCGATAAGGCGTACGACAACCAGCCACAGATAAAAGCCGCAGAAAGCCGCATAAAATCTGCAGAAGCCCAGACTGAAGTGGTGAAAACTGCTTTTTGGCCATCTGTAACTGCTTCGGCAGGTTTTGGATCTTTTTATTGTGCTTTCAGAATGGTGACGCAGTCTTCCAAAGAGTGTTCCCAATGTTTCGGTTCGATGCCATAAGTGGTTTCAATTTTGTCCAAAGCCATGGTGCTTCTTGCCGGCCGCTTCGCAGGAGTTGGATATTCTTCTGTGGTAATAGGCTTGAGTTTGATTCTTGAATTTGAAAATTCGGCAATTTTTTCCGCAAAGTGAAACCAAGTGGTCTCCGGATAATTGGAAAAATGGAAAATTCCGTAGGTCTTTTTATCCGATTTGATGATGGCCATGATGGCTTCTGCCAAATCATTTGCATTGGTAGGTTGACCATATTGATCTGCAACGATGCTTAATTCTTCTTTAATGTTGAAAAGATTTAGCATGGTTTTTACAAAATTTTTGTTGAATTCCGAATATAGCCAAGAAGTGCGGAGGATAATTGTCTTTGGATTAAGCTCCATTGCAAGCTCCTCTCCTTCTCTTTTGGAGTGACCGTACACTCCAACGGGTGCGGTAAAATCATCTTCGCTGTATGAAATATTGGTATCACCTGAAAAAACATAGTCTGTGGAGACATGAATAAGTGTTGCGCCTATGTCCGCACAAGCTTCGGCAAGATGAGCAACACCCTCTGCGTTTACGGAAAAAGCTTTCACTTTTTCGGTTTCTGCTAAATCTACCGCAGTGTATGCGGAGGCATTGATACAAAAATCGGGTTTGAATTCATTAAAATAATCTTCGACTGCGGATTTATCTGTGATGTCCAGTGTTTGGGAATCTGTGAAATCAAAGTGGAAGTCGAAGTGAAAATCCGGTGCAATCTTGCGGATGCAGTTTCCAAGTTGGCCATTTGCACCTATGACGATAATTTTTTGGGACATAATTTTTTGATTGGGGCAAAGGAATTAGTTTGATGCGGATTTCTTATTTGACCGTCTTAGAAATGCGACGCGGGAACTGAAATCATGCTGATCTAGTTCTACTAAATGTTTTTTGAAAAGCTCCTTGGTATCTTCCGGCTGGTATTCGCTGCGTCGGGTTTTCATATTGAAATAGATGATAGTCATCCACAGTACAGCATGTATGGTTTCGCCGTCTTCGCTCTTCATTAATATTTCTAATTTTGAAATGCGGTCGCTTACTTCAATGGTCTTACTACTGATTTGGACTACTGTATTGTATCTAACCTCCTGCAAAAATGCGATCTCCATCTGAGTAGCGATCCAGATGCATCCGGTTCTACGGGTGTATTCCTCATAAGTGAAGCCAAAAAATTGCTCCACATGATCTTCCCGAGCATTGAGCATGTATTCCAAATATTTCACACTGTTCAAATGTCCGATGGGATCGCAATCGTTAAAGCGGACTTTTACTTTGGTTGAAATTTCTTTTTCCATAGGTACAAATATAAAAAAACCGCCCTTAGAAAAAGGCGGTTTTGATTCTTTATTTTAATAGATTATTGGATACCCAATTCTTTTTTCACAGCGGAAGTCGCATCCGGTCCTGCTTTGTAGATAAGTGCTGAAGCATCTACGATGAAATCCCATCCGTTTGCTTTAGCTACTTTAGCGATTGCGTTGTTCAATTTATCCAAAACTGGCTTCAACATTGTATCTCTTCTAGTAGCAAGATCAGTTTGAGCAGTGGCTTGGATTTGTTGAAGGTTTTGCTGTTTTTTTTGAAGTTCAGCTTCTTTAGCTTGTCTTTGTGCTTCAGTCATCTTAGCACCTTCCGCTTGGTATTTTTGAACTTCAGCTTGGAAAGCTTGTCCTTGTTTTTGAAGATCGTCTCCTTTCACTTTGCTGAAAGATTCCAAATCTGCAGATAGTTTTTTAGTTTCCGGCATTAATGAAAGGATTTCCTGATAATCCAAGGACGCCATTTTTTGAGCTTTTGCAATTCCTACTGACATAAACAACATCACCGCTGCAAATAATACACTTAATTTTTTCATGATTTCTTATTGATTTATTTTTTAATTTAATTTTAGTTATTTTTAGTTAGACTATAGTTTTGATTTATAGTTAAGCCATTACTTTGATTTATTAGATGAATTTTGATTTTTCAAGAGCAAATCTAATACTTTATCGGTATAGTCATATCTTTTCTCAAGAAATATTACACTGATGTTATTGCTTTTATCTAAAACTATGCCTAAACTATTTTTCTCGGACATTGTTCGTATAGCATTCCAAATCTGATCCTGGAAAGGCTTAGTTAGTGAAGCACGAGCACGGCTGATTTCTCCATCTGTTCCGAAACGAGTCGTGATAAGGATTCTTAGCTTTTTTTCCAAATCCTTAATTTCATTTTCCCGCGTTTTTAATTGATCACCAACTAAAAGGACCTTTTCATTTTCAAAGGCTGCTTTTTTCGTATCGAAATCATTCTGTAAGGCCAGAATTTCCTTTTCCCAAGCAGCAACCTGACTGTTTAACCTTGTTTCAGCATCTTTATATTGCGGCATTTTGGATAGAATATAATTGGTATCTACAACGCCGATTTTTTGTGCATTTGCAAAAAATCCAAAAACTAAAGCTAATAAAAAAACGATTTTATTGATTTTCATTTTAAATATATTAGAGTGGTTGATTCATTAGGAAGTGGGTTTTCCATCCTGACGGTGTAGAAGATCCAATCGGTTTATCGAAACCATAGGCGAAATCAAACCCAATCAAACCAAAGGCGCCCATATATACACGCACTCCAAATCCGGCAGATCTTTTCAACTGGAATGGGTTGTAAGTTCCCCAAGAATTCCAAGTATTACCGCCTTCGGCAAAAGTAAGTGCATAGATCTTCGCTGTTTGGTTTAGAGATATTGGATAGCGAAGCTCCAACGCAAATCTGTTATAAATAGTACCACCACTAAATGGTGTGATATCTGTAAAAGAACCACCGTTCTGCGTCGCGTTTTCATAACCTCTCAAAGGAATGAGTTCGCGACCATCATACCTTCCTCCGAATAGACCCGTACCTCCAACATAAAATCTTTCAAAAGGCGGCGCTCCAAGTTGGTTATTATACCCGTCCATAAAGCCCATCTCTCCTACACTTCTCAACACCAACTTACCAACTACAGTATTATAAGTTTCGCCTTTAATTTTTACCTTATAAAACTCCATCCACTTATATTTGTCAATAGCGGACATTGTGGAGTAATCTTTTTTGCTAAACAAAGAATAAGGCGGCGTAAGTTTCAAACTCACCTCGAAGTTGGAGCCCTGCGTAGGGAAAATCGGGTCGAAACCTGCGGAATTTCTGCTTAATCCTAAGTTTAGGGAAAGGTTATTGGCCTCCCCGTTGTATTCCGTGGTATTACCAAATTGGAACGGATAATTTTTGAAATTGTAATTCTGATATTGGATTCCTGTGTATAGCGAGAACCAGTTATCCGGCCAAGTTAATTGACTTGTAAGTCCCGCATTAGCAGAAAAAATCCCCAATTTCATCCTTGTTCCATCTTGTGAAGGAATGTTTTGAATAGAATAATTCGTACCTACAGAAAGTGCTGTGGGTCTTTTTCCAAACAACCACGGCTCCGTAAAAGAGATACCGTAATTTTGGAAATTTTGCCCCGCTTGCGCTTGTATAGAAAGTGTTTGCCCATCGCCCTGTGGTACAGGATTGAAATTCTTAAACCTTAAGAAATTCCTTAATGAGAAGTTATTGAAGGTAAGACCAAGCGTTCCGATGAAGGAATTGCCACCATACCCAGCCTGTAGCTGAACCTGAGACGAACCTTTTTCAACGAGTGTCCAATGTACATCTACCGTGTTATCCTGCTGGTTTGGTAGTACATTTTGCCCGATCTGCTGAGGATCGAAATAGGACATCCCGGCGAGCGTATAGTAGGTTTTTTTTATGTCTTGTTTTGAGAAAAGATTACCCGGACGCGTGTAAAGCGAGCGCAAGATCACATGGTCATGTGTAGTGGTATTCCCACTCCAAGTTACACGGTTCCATGTAGCTTTCTCACCTTCGGAGATTCTAATCTCCATATTTATTTTGTCTCCTTCCACAGATTTTTCAACCGGAACCACCTGCGAGAAAAGGTAACCATTGTTTAAATAAAGTGATTTGATATCGGAATCGTCTTCCTTGCCGCCATCTTCGCCCACCTTCTTAGCGAAACCTACGGCATCATAAACATCCCCAGATTTATAGCCAAGGATTTTCTGCAAAACTTCTGTGGAGTAAGTCGTGTTACCCGCGAAGGTAATATCCCCGATGTAGTATTTTTTACCCTCATCCAGTTTTACATTGATCTGATACTGCCTGTTTTGATCTCTCCATATAGAATCCGAAACGATTTGCGCATCGCGGAATCCTTCCGACTGGTAGAAATTAATCAGGTTATTCTTGTCTGCTTCGTACTTTTCAGGAACAAATTTCGAGTATGTGAAAATCCTCATGATATCCAACCCTCTCTGTTTTGTTTCTTTGAAACCTTTTTTAAGAAGTTTTTTATCTGTAAAGTTATTATTTCCTTCAAATTCAATATGCGCAATTTTGATTCTTTTGCCCTTTTCTACATTAATGGTCCAATCCACAAGATTTGGATCAGCGGCATTTACCTTATCCTGAATCGTGACATGGGCATCGGCAAAACCTTTGTTGATGTACTCCTGCGGGATTTTATGCTTTACGGTGGAAACCAAGTTGCTGGTGATTTTGGTACCCGGCACCAGTTTATTGTCCTTGGCTATTTTTTCAGCCTTGGATTTAGAAATTCCCCTCCCTGTGAATTTCACTTCGCCCAATTCTTTCAAATCCTGAAGATTGAAACGAAGCACTACTTGGTCTCCCTCGATGCTTTGCACATAAACCTCAACTTCAGAAAAATTATCGGTTTCCCAAAGTTTTTTGATGGCGCTACTGATTTTTTGTCCCGGAATTTCCACCTGCTCATTTTTAGTAAGCCCGGTGAAGCGGAGAATCTGCGCTGCGGAATATTTTTTCACTCCATCTACCACGATGTCCTTCAGGATATAAGTGCCTTTTTGGCTTTCCGCATATACGGGATTAGTATCCTGCGTATTTTGCTGAGGCACAGCTTGTCCATAGAAATGAGCGGACGCGACGAACATGATAATGGGTATGAATCTTAATTTCATTTTTAATTTAGTAATTCTATTTAATAATCGGTATCTCCGAGCTGCTCGCTCGTCTTACCATATCTTCTTTCTTTTTCCTGATAATCCAAGATGCATTTGAAAAATTCGTCTTTTGTGAAATCCGGCCAGAGAACATCCAAAAACTGGAGTTCGGCATAGGCAATCTGCCAAAGCATAAAATTGCTAATGCGAATTTCCCCGCTGGTGCGAATCATTAAATCCACTTTAGGAAAATCCTTGGTATAAAGATGGTTTTCAAAAATCCGTGCATCTATTTCCTCAGGATTGATTTTTCCTTCTTTTGCCTCGATAGCGATTTCTTTCACCGCCTTGAGAATTTCGTTTTGCGAACCATAACTTAGAGCGAGGATTAGGTTTCCTCGTTTGCCGTTTTTGGTCATTTCAATCATGCTTTGCAGTTGATCCTTTACCAAATCCGGCAATTTCTGTACATCGCCAATCACATGCAGGCGCAAGCCTTTATTAAATATATCTTCCGCCTCTAAAAGCAAGGTTTCGGAAAGCAGGTTCATTAGGGTATTCACCTCATCTTTCGGACGATTCCAGTTTTCTGAGGAAAAAGTATAAAGGGTAAGGTAAGGAATATTTACCTCATAGCAAGCGTTGATAGCGCTACGCACAGCCTTGATGGCGTTTTTGTGCCCAAATGTACGCTCTTTTCCGCGGGATTTCGCCCATCGACCGTTGCCATCCATAATAATTGCAACATGCTGCGGAAGCTTATCCACATTGATCTGTTCTTTATAAGAATTCATCATCTAATTACAATAACATGGTGGTCGGCCGAATGAATAGGATATACCAAGAGTTATGGCATTCACCCAGTCTTTGGAATTAATATTTCCGAACTGTGCTGCGCTAATATAAGTGGTACGAAGGGTATTTAGCTCTTCTTTGGTCAATTTTCGTTCAGAAATATTTCCTTTAACAATAATATTTTTAGCAGAGATTTTACTGTAATCAATATTATCCGTGTTAGTATATCGGAATTTAAATTCTCCAAAAATTGCCCAGTTGTACTTAAATTTATACTTTAATCCGGCACCAAACGGTATGGAAATTTTGTAATCACTGATAAGTTGGCTTTTTACACTACCATAAGGAAAAAAACCTTCCAACTGATCTATCACTCCATTATTATCAGAATCCGTAAGTTGAACTATTATTTTTTGATTAGAGAACGCCATACCACCCAGTCCACCAAATATATATGGGCTAAGCATACTTCTCTGCTCATTATTAACAGGAAAGAAATTATACTCAAATTGTGCATCAGCGTTATAAATCGTATTTGTTCCCTGAAAATACTTTATATTACGATTATTTAAATTTCTCTGCTTTCTGTATGCCTCCTTTGCATAAGCATCGCTAAACTGCACATTTCCGGCGCCGAGATCAAACCTAAGTGTTTGATGGGGATTAAAATTCATTCTATATATAAGGCCTGTATATGTCGGCAAACCGAAAGTCCCTATATCTCCGAAAGGTTTTTGTAAGATATATCCTGTACGTCCTACATCTCCAACCATGCTTGTAAGACCACCCTGCAAACCTATTTCGTGGCGTTGCGCAGATGCGAAAGTAGCAAGCAAAATCAACAGCCCCACTATTGTGGACTTATTAAATGCTGGGGTACTGGTTAGATTTATCATAAGATAGTGCAAATATAAAACATTTTTAGTTTAAGGAAATTCTTAACAACTAGTTAAATAACAATAATTAAAGCCAAAATATGCTTACAACGGGATTTTTTCTATTTTTAGTGCTTTTCGATGAGAAAAAAAATCTCCCTGCATTCAGGGAGATATTATTAATCTCGGCTAAAGATAGATTGTAACCTATTACGAACACGGATAAGTAGTGGCTCTTTGTAATTCTTGTCTTCATCAAAATAACCGTAGCCATAGCCGTAGCCGTAGCCGTAACCATAGCCGTAACCATAACCTTGAGCCACATCATAATCATTATATAATAATCCAAGGTGCTCTATTTCATGTTTATGGTACTTTTCAATAATCATTTTCATCATGTACTTCTCAGTATATTCATGCCTTACCACATATACATTTGCGTCGGTATGCTTCATTAGCTCGAAGGAATCCGCCACCAGACCTACTGGCGGAGAATCTATGATAACAAAATCATAAATAGTTCGAAGATGTTCTATAAAATCAACATTCGCTTGGCTCATTAGAAGCTCCGATGGATTCGGCGGTATGGGTCCTGATGTTGCGACATGGAGCGAGGGAATATTTGTTGTATTTATAATCTGCTCCATTCCTACTTCACCAGTTAAATAGTTGGATATCCCCAATTTATTATTAATTTGGAAATCTCCAAAAATTTTCGGTTTCCTTAAGTCCATTCCTAAAAGAATTGTTTTCTTACCGCTAAGTGCTAGCACCGAGGCTAAATTGATGGAAGTATACGTTTTTCCTTCGCCACCTACTGAAGATGTGACGAGAATAACCTTGTTGTTCCCATCTTCTTTGTATAGAAATCTAAGATTCGCACGCATACCTCTAAACGCTTCTGAAACTGAGGATTTCGGCTGTTCTATTACAGTGAGATTGTTTTCATGGTTATTTCTGCCAATAACTCCAAGTAATGGAATTTTGGTTGCATGAAGCAGTTCTTTGATATTACGGATTTTATTATCCAGAACTTCTCCTATTACTAAGAAAAGAAGTGGAAGGAGGAGTAAACCACCCATAATTAGATACTGCGTTTGCTTAATGTTGGGTGCAATAGGACCTTGATTAAGATTTTTAGCAGGGTCAATAATGGTGAGGTCGGTTTTGTTCCCCACAATACGCATCTGCAAGTCTCCTTGCTTCGATAGTAGAGTATTGTAAGTAGCTTCTATCATTTTGTAACCCCGTTCTGCATCTAAAAAGCGGCGCTGTTTTTCCGGGAAAGAGCTTAGCGACCCTTCTGCCTCTGCGATCTTTCTGTTGATACTCTCTATTTCTGAATAGTATTCTACGTAATAATTCCTTAAGCCGTTTTGTGATTTGCTACGAGCCTCGTTAATAAGGCGGTTTATCTCACGCATAGGCTCGGAATTAGGCGTATATATGGTTGCTAATTCGCGTTTTCTGGCGTAAAGTGTTTTCAGATCAGCTACAGAGGCGTCAAATTCCCCGTCTTTAACACCGGTAGCTTCCCCTCCAATAAGTTTATCCAAATTGCCTGAAGCAACATTTTGGTTGACATTTTTTAATGAGTTTATCTTGGCGATTACATCTGCTTTTTTAGCGTCCAGCTTACTTATTGTCTCCAAGGTCTTTACATCTTTATTCTCTATGTCATAAAGTTTTTCTTTAACCTTGATATTATTTAGGACCGTGCCGGCAGAATCTAGCCGTTTTCTTACTTTTTCTAAGTTTTCTGTAATATACTTTTCAGTATTCTTATCCACCATTCCTTGGTCCACTGTCCTTTTCTCAATAAGTTTTGCAACTGATGTATTAAGAAAATTGACGGTTCCATTTAAATTGTAGCCTTTTTTGGTGATCATCATCACTGTATTGAGTTCCTTATCGAAAGTAACTTCGATAGTGCTAATAATCTGGTCTACCGCGTCGTTTACAGGAGTCAGAGTAACAATAATATTTTCCAGTTTAAGTCCGCTTGGAATTGGGTTTTTCACTAGTCGAAACTTTAGGTTGGGCGTGCTATACCACTGTCCGACAGAAATAATTTTATTTTTTTCAGGCGCGAAAGCAGGAATATTTACAAAGTCCTCTGAATTATAACGGTATAGTCTAGTAGAATGTCCTTCTTCGGGAAGTTGCACTTCATATGAAGACCCACCTTTGGGTATCAAAGTAATGGGATAATTGACCTGCTGGGGGTGGTTCGTATCTATTTCCAATAAAACAGGTGAATCACCCTTATCTAGATAAGTTGCTTTTATCAAACCTTTTGTGGAGTAATTTGTATATAGCCCCAACTCCTTAACAAGATATTCATTATGGCTCCTAGAGAGCAACATTTTTTTAAGAAAAACACCATCTTGATTCCCACTTTGTCCCCAGATGAAGTTTATGGATTGGTTAGGTGTAAAATAGCTGGCGGTATTGCTGGATATACTGAGTGATAATGTAGAGGCATATATCCTCTGCGCATAGTATCTACTATAGACATAGGAAAGTGCATAGCCTAACAGGCCCATGAAGACAAACCAAAACCAATTTTTGATAGCTTTTCTAATAAAATGAGCAGGATCGAACAATGAAAATCCTCCTGTATTTTCTTTAGGTACCTCGGCGGTTGCAGCCCCATCGGCATTTTGTTTTCCAGGAATCATATTAGAACTTTGAAAAAATTAAATAGATCGACATAACGGTTGTCAACAGGGACACGCCCGTCGAGAGAGTTTGAATAGGGTCCTTTCCGAAACCGTTTAGATTTTTAGACCTTGTATTTAAAAAAATCTCATCCCCATTCTGCACCCAATAATACGGTGAGTTCATGGCATCTTGCCTTGTAATATCAATTTTTGCGATTTTGATCCCTTCCGGTAGTTTTCTATGGATTTCAATGTTGGTACGATCCACAGTACGGTTCAAACCACCATTGATGGCGAGTGCTTCATGCAGGTTCATCGTGTTTTTATGCGCAACCTTTTCGCCCGTTAGACCGGTACCCTCCACATCACCGAGGATATAGTAGGTGATGCCATCCGTATTTAGGCGTACTTCAGATTTACCGACTAGGAAATTTTCATTTACACGGTTCTGGATTTCCTCGGCTACTTCCTCTATAGTACGGCCTTCAGCTTTTACGAAACCAATCCCCATCACATGTATGTCTCCTTTGGAATCTACTTTTAAACCATTAAAATAGAAATTTGAATTCCCTCCACCTCCTCCGGCACTTTGCGCTCCTCCCGAAGAGCCAGAAGATGCAGCGCCTCCTGGAGCATTCAAAGAGGAATAAAATTGCGCAGCATCACCTTTTGGCGTGGTTACGATATTCAAATTTAACATATCATTCCTCGTAATTCTATATACAGGTATATTGTATGGGACGAGTCCTTCTTCATTGATTACCAACGACTCACTCGGCTGGTTATAGCGGACCTCTTTTGTAGTGACGCAGGATACAAAAAGCAACACCGGCATCAGCATTAAAAAAACATTCTTTTTCATCATTTTAGTTAATATGCAAAAATAGCACTTATTTAGTATTTCTCACTTTCAAAATCAAAGTTGGTAGTGCAGACCCCGCTAATCCTAAAAGCAGGACTATCGATAAAAGCAAATTTACATTCACATGCCGGAAGTAATACGCCACCAAGACGATAAACAAATAGTATATCAAGATATAAAAAGTAGAGCGGCGGTGTGTAAGATTTAATTCCAGAAGCCTGTGATGTATATGGTTTTTATCCGCCGTCATAGGTGATTGTCCATAATAAATTCGTATCATAATTACACTCAGGGTATCCACTATAGGGAGAATTAAAATAGCCACGGCAATCACCGGTGCGGACTGTAGATGATAGTGAGGGATTCCCTGCTGGTTGTGTTTTATAAAGATATCAACAAAACAAAATGCAGTAAAAGCAAGTAGAAATCCCAGAACCATTGATCCTGTATCACCCATAAAAATCTTCTTATGCCTATAATTCGATAGATTGTAATACAAAAATCCTAAGACCGCCCCTGCGATTACGGCAGAAAGAATTACCAGCGGGTAATTATAAGCACCTAAGCGATAGTAACTGATGCCAAACAAAATACTGCAAATTACAGAATAAGACCCTGCGAGACCGTCGATACCATCAATAAGATTAAAGGCGTTAATTAAAATAATAAAAACCAAATAAAAACCCCTTCTATATTTTTCATTCCATTCAATACGCTCTACCTGCCCCGATACCTGATCTCCAAGTCCGGATTGACTCAGTGCACTTGTCTCTTTCGGCAGACCATTGATAAAGCCAACAGCTAAATAAGCTGTTGGCGGAACTTCTGGTAG